>NZ_JACVZC010000070.1 GCF_016658545.1 Pseudomonas sp. S37
CCGTATTGGCCTGAAGCCATGTGCAAGAGGCCGACGCGGCGTATGGCCCCGTTTGCCTTCACGCGGCCCAGTGTAGGAGCGGGTTCACCCGCGAATGCGTCGGCAAATCCACAGAGGCATTCGCGCCTTGACAGTGGCCGCACCGCCCCAGCATTATCCAGCCATATCCACGCAACGGGCTTGCCAGCATGTCCATGACCAACCACGCCATTTTCGCTTCGGGCTTCATTGCCCAGGCAGGCGTGTGCGTTGCCGTTGCCAAGAAATCCAAGAAACAGCCGCTCATCTGACCGAGGCGCGCTGTCTCGTCAGGTGGGCTGACGAGACAGAAGGCGCCAGGTATCCCTGCCCGACCACTTCGACTCTTCACCCTGCTGACGCTGACTTTCGGTCAACATCAGGAGTTATTGCATGTCGAATTTCCGTGGTATCTGGATCGCCCTCGTCACGCCCATGCGCGCCAATGAAATCGACTTCCCGGGCCTGGAAAAGCTGGTGAAGCAGCTGCTCGAAGACGGCGTGGCCGGCTTTGTGGTGTGTGGTACCACGGGGGAAGCCGCAGCGCTGTCCAAGACCGAGCAACTGGCCGTGCTGGACGCAGTGCTGGCCTGGGTTGAGCCGGGCAGGGTGGTGATGGGCCTGTCGGGTTATAACCTGAATGAGCTGCTGGCCTTCCAGGCGCAAATTCAGCAGCGTGAGATTGGTGGGCTGCTGGTCCCGGCACCTTGCTACATCCGCCCATCACAGACTGGCATCGAAGCCTTCTTCGCCACCATCGCCGATGCGGCCCGCGTGCCGGTGATCGTCTACGACATTCCCTACCGCACTGGCGTGCGCATCGAGCGGGACACCTTGCGGCGTATCGTGCGCCACCCGCGCATTGCTGCCGTGAAGGACTGCAGCGGCGACAGCGAGACCACGATGGCGCTGATCCAGGACGGCCACGCCCAGGTGCTGGCCGGTGAAGACCTGCAGATCTTCAATAACCTGTGCCTGGGTGGTGCGGGGGCCATTTCGGCTTCTGCGCATGTGCGGGCCGACCTTTACGTGCGTATGTTGCGCCAGGTCGACAGCGGCGATTGGGCAGCAGCGCGAGGCACGTTCTACCAATTGCTGCCGTGGATAAAAATGGCCTTCGCCGAGCCCAATCCGGCCGTGGTCAAGGCGGCGTTGCAGCTGCAAGACCTGATCGGCGACGAGCTGCGCGAGCCCATGCAGGCGTGCACGCAGGCAACCCGTAGCAAGCTGCAAGGCGTGCTGGCCACACTCGGCACCTGACGCGTCATCTACAGGGCGTGTTTCCTGGCCCCGGCCACACAGATGACAGCCCCCAGCGTAACGGCCAGCATCATCCAGCTGACCTGCTCGTGCAGAAGCAGCGCTGCCAGCCCAAGCCCCATGAACGGCTGCAGCAGCTGCAGTTGGCCCACTGCCGCAATGCCACCCTGCACGAGCCCTCGGTACCAGAACACAAAGCCGATCAGCATGCTGAACAATGACACGTAGCCGAAGCTGAACCACGCTGGGGCGCTGACGTTGGCGAAGGCCTCAGGCGCCGGGAAGTTGATGATCGTCAGCAGCAGCATCAACGGCAACGCTACCAGCAATGCCCAGCTGATCACTTGCCACCCCCCCAATGTCCGCGAAAGGCGCGCCCCTTCTGCATACCCCAACCCGCAAACAACAACCGCAGCCATCATCAGCAGGTCGCCCAGCGCCGACCCTTCGCCGCCATTCATCAATGCATAGCCAGCGACCAGCCCGGCTCCTGTCAGCGAGAACAACCAGAACAGTGGCCGGGGGCGCTCACCGCCGCGCAGCACCGCGAACCCAGCGGTACACAGCGGCAGGAGCCCGACAAAGACAATGGAGTGAGCAGAGGTGACATGCTGCAGGGCCAGAGCCGTCAGCAGCGGAAACCCGATAACAACGCCAAGCGCTGTCACAGCCAGTGACGTCAAGTCACCACGCCCGGGCCGCGGTTGCCGCAGCACGACCAGGAAAAGCGCACCCAACAGCGCGGCGATGGTGGCCCTGGCGCAGGTCAGAAACGTCGGCTCGAAAGCCGACACAGCCACACGGGTTGCCGGCAACGAGCCCGCAAAGATTGCAACGCCCATGAAACCGTTGATCCACCCGCTTGTTGATCTTTCCATCGGTCACTCCTTGATTGGTCGGAGGTCAGTACACCACCGACAGGCTTACCAAGGCCATGTACAATCCAGTACAGTTAAACCGAACTGTTATGTATATGAGTCCAGCACAGTTGAGGGTGGCATGAAACGCAGCGGAACGCGAATCGGAACGGTCATGGGCGAAATCCAGTCGAGGATTGCCTCTCGAACCTACACCCCTGGTGCGAGGGTTCCCTCGGTCCGCGCCATGGCGCAGACCATGCAAGTATCGGTTTCAACCGTTCTTGAGGCCTATGAGCGGCTGATGGCAGAGGGTGTCCTCAGTTCACGCCCCGGCTCCGGTTTTTACGTGGCCGGGCCGGTGGCGCCGTTGGTGTTGACTGAACTTGGCCCCAGGCTTGATCGGGCCGTCGACCCGTTGTGGATCTCGCGCCAGTCTCTGGAAACCTCCAGCGATGCGTTGAAACCCGGGTGCGGGTGGCTACCTGCCTCCTGGATGTATGAAGCAGGCATGCGCAAAGCGCTGCGAACCATCGCCCGCTCCGAAACGGTGAAACTGACGGAGTATGCTTCACCGCTTGGGTATCCGCCCCTGCGGCAGTTCCTGTCGCGACGCCTGGCAGGAACCGGGATCGAAGCGCCTCTCGAGCAGATCATGCTGACAGAGTCCGGCACCCACGCCATCGACCTGATTTGCCGTTTTTTGCTGGAGCCAGGGGACACGGTGCTGGTCGACGACCCCTGCTATTTCAACTTTCACGCCCTGTTGAAAGCACACCGGGTGAACATCGTGAGCGTACCCTACACGCCGACGGGGCCGGATATCGAGGCGTTCGGCGCTGCCCTGCGCGAGCATGCGCCTCGCTTGTACATAACCAATTCCGGCATCCACAACCCGACCGGCGCCAGTTTGTCCCCGGTCACGGCACACAGGTTGCTGAAGCTGGCCGACAGCTCCAGCCTGGTGATTGTAGAGGACGATATCTTCGGGGATTTCGAGACTACGCCCGCGCCACGGTTGTCCGCCTTCGATGGCCTGTCGCGTGTCATCCAGATAGGCAGCTTCTCCAAGACCATCTCCGCTTCGATTCGCTGCGGCTACATCGCTGCGCGTAGTGAATGGATCGAGAGCCTGGTCGACCTGAAGATTGCGACGACTTTCGGGGGCGGTCGCTTGGCTGCGGATGTCATCCATTTGGCGATTACTGATAGCGGCTACCGAAAGCACATGGAAAGTGTGCGCCTTCGGTTAGCCGAGGAAATGGAGCGCACGGTCGCGAGGCTTCGGGCGATAGGTATCAAGCCCTGGATGATTCCCCAGGCGGGCATGTACGTGTGGTGCCAGCTCCCTCAGGGCAAGGAGGCGGCAACGCTGGCCAGGGCGTGCCTGAATGAAGGTGTAGTGCTGGCGCCCGGGAATGCCTTTAGCCGGTCCATGACGGCGGGAGATTTCCTCCGTTTCAACGTGGCTCAATCGGGTGACGCCCGAATCTACGAAGTGTTGAAGCGTGCACTGGGCGGTTAAACGCGAGCGCCATGCAGGCCACACCCTTCAAATGGACTGTAATGGACTCAAGACTCTGGGGCCGCTGCGCAGCCCATCGTCGGCAAGCCTGCTTGCGCACCGAATGCGGCGGGCTTATGGGTAGTGAACTGTGCTTTTCTACTGGCACGGGTTTCTTTAGGGATGCTCAGGGAGTAGCCTCGGCACACTATCCAATAGAATTTCCATTGCCATGTCAGACGGTTTCGCTGATTTACCCTCGCTAAATGCGTTGCGAGTTTTTGAAGTGGTGGCCCGTCACCTGAACTTCCGTGTGGCGGCCGAGGAACTGGGCGTGACCCAGGCGGCAGTTGCCCAGCAGATACGCGGGCTGGAAGCGAGCCTGGATTTGCGTTTGTTCGAACGTCTACCCCGTGGCCTGGCGTTGACCGATGCAGGGCACAGCTACAGTGGCAGCATTCGCAGTGCACTCGCCATGATCGACGAGGCAACACGCCTGCTCAGGCCGCAGGCTGCCCACCTGACGGTCAGCGTGACGCCTTCCTTTGCTTCGAAATGGCTGATTCCCAGGCTCGGCAGCTTTGCGCAGCGTTATCCAGATATCGATTTGCGTGTGCTGGCAACCGACCGGCTATCTCACTTCAGCACCGATGGTGTAGACATCGCTGTTCGCTACGGCAAACCCGACTTCGGCGCGGGTTTGAACAGCGAGTTGCTGATGGAGCAGCGCATCGTTGCTGTTGCCAGCCCACGGTTGTTTGAAGGAGGCGAAATGCCTGCCAGCTTTGAGCAGCTTCAGGATTTCATCATGCTTCACGATGCCCATAACTTCTGGCCTCAGTTTCTTGCAGACCTATTCCCGCAGCACGCGCAACCTACGGCCAGAAACCTGCGCTTCAACCAGACCTCACTGGCCATTGATGCAGCCATCAGTGGTCAAGGCATTGCCCTGGCCAGCCTCGCGTTTGTCGGTGCCGACATCGCCGCAGGCCGGCTGATTCAGGTGTTTACCCAACAGCTCAGGCTCGACAAATCGTTTTACCTGGTTTGGCCGCGCAAGATGAAACAGTCTGAATCATTAGGCGTTGTCCAGAATTGGCTCAAGCAACAAGCTGCCGATAGCTAACCTACTGGCACAGTAAAGGTTAGCTGTCTCCCTCGCCACTGGGGCTGCTGTTACGGTGAATGCCACCTGAGCACATTCCCCAAGAGGCCCCATCACCATGAAAACACTGATCGTTCATGCTCACCCAGAACCACGCTCATTCAACGGGGCGCTGACGTCATTGGCTGTGAGCACCCTGGAAGGCCTGGGGTACCAGGTGCAAGTCAGTGACCTTTATGCCTTGGGCTGGAGCCCTGTACTGGATGCAAGCGCATTTGCGGAGCTGCCCGAAGACGGCTTCTTCGACCCAGCCAAAGCGCAGGAGCAGGCTCACAAGGCGGGCACGACGAGCCATGAAGTGGCGCTGGAACAGAACAAGGTCAAGGAAGCAGACCTGATCATCTTCCAGTTCCCGCTTTGGTGGTTCTCGATGCCGGCCATTCTGAAAGGTTGGGTAGACCGTGTTTTCAGCCGGGGCTTTGCCTATGCGGCGGGGCGCAAATACGACACCGGCCTCATGGCTGGCAAGCGAGCGATGCTCAGCCTGACCACGGGCACGGCGAGCTCTCTGTACAGCCCCAATGGCATTGATGGCGACCTGCATCACATTCTTTGGCCGATTCATAATGGCATCCTGGCGTACACCGGTTTTACAGTGTTACCGCCTTTTACGGCATGGATGCCGGCCGTGGTTACGGCCGAGCAGCGTGAGCAGTACCTGCAAGACTATGCGAAGCGGCTCTATCAGCTGAACGACATCGAGCCGTTGTATTTCCACCCACGGCAGGACTACGACGCGCATCAGCAGCTCAAGCCAGGTGTATTGGCCCGCTCCGGCGTGCAGTGGAATCCACATGCAGATCAGACATTCGAAGCGTCTGCATCCGCATTTGACGCGGCAATGAAGGGTCGAGCTTGAAAGCGCGTTCGAACATGCACATACAAGGGGCTTCAATGAAAGGTTACTGGATTATTCTGGGCACTGCTGTAACCGACCATGAGGCTCAGCAGGAGTATGGCCGGTTGTGGGCGCCAATCGCCGAGCAGTATGGCGCCAGGCTTAAAGTCCTGGATTCGGCGGCGCTAGTGGAGGCGCATACCAGCACGCGTGTGCTGGCGGTCGAGTTCGACAGTTACGCCCAGGCCAAGGCGTGCTATGCCGACCCGGCGTATTCGCAAGCGAAAGCGGTGGCATTGCGCGCCTATCGTCGTGAGGTGCTCATTATCGAGGGTGATTTGGGCTGAACGGGTGTCCGGGTGCTTGACGGCCGATACAGGTGGAACGCAGACAATGACATCGCACGGCCGTCAGCCAAACGGTCATGGCTATTTGCCTGGGGAGGGCTATCGTTGCCTGTCTGGGCAACGACTACCGATCGAGGGTAGAGCCATGAACACCAGTGACTTACTCGAACAGCTACTTCGCGCCGGTCAGCGTTCGCAAGCGCAACAAGGCAGCGGCGGTATGCCCCCGCAAGATGGCCTGCGTGGTTTGGGCGGCTTGTTGGGCGGCCTGCTCGGTGGGGGGAGTGCAGCGGGCGGCGGCAATGGCCTTGGTGGCTTGCTGGGCGGCCTGCTGGGGGCGGGTGGCAGTGGCAGCGCCGCCCGCCCTGGCCAGGGGCGCACCGCAGGTGGCATCAATTATGCGGCGCTGGCGTCGCTGGGCATGATGGCGTTCCAGGCCTATCAAAGCTGGCAGCGCAGCCAGGCAGCAGCCCCGCAACAGGCGCTGCGTACAGTCGATCAATTGTCCGGCCCCGAGGCTGAAGACCACAGCCATGCCATCTTGCGTGCGCTGATTGCCGCCGCCAAGGCTGACGGGCGCATCGACCCGCAGGAAGAGCAGTTGATCTACGCAGAAATCAAGCGCCACGCCGGCGACCCGCAACTGCAGCAATGGCTGGATGAAGAGGTCAGCAAGCCCCTCGATGCTGCCGAAGTGGCGCAGTCGGCCCGGGACCCGGCGATGGCTGCGGAAATGTACCTGGCCAGCGTCATGTTGGTGGATGACCAGCAGGACGCCGAGCGGGCTTACCTTGACGAACTGGCCAGTGCACTGCAAATCGACCCGACGTTGCAGGTGCACCTGGAGCAGCAGGCCAGGGGCACCGCTTGACGGGCGCGAATGCACAAGAGGCTGGCTTGTCATTTGCGCAGGCTTGAGGCAGGGTCGATACCACAGACATCCCTGGCGAAGGAATCACCCCATGTCGAAGCTCTATCCCGGTATTGATCCTGAGGGCCTGATCGAGTACTCGGTGGTCTACACCGACCGCTCGCTCAACCACATGTCGCAGGCATTTCAGGGGGTAATGAGGAACATCTCCAGCACCCTGAAACAGGTCTACAACGCCCAGGCTGTTGCGGTGGTGCCTGGCAGCGGTACGTTCGGTATGGAGGCAGTGGCGCGGCAGTTTGCCACCGGCCAGCAGTGCCTGGTGATCCGCAACGGCTGGTTCAGTTACCGCTGGAGCCAGATCCTCGAAATGGGCAATATCCCGGCCGCCACCACGGTGCTGAAAGCGCGACCGGTCGAAGCCGGGCGCCAGGCGGCCTACGCGCCACCCCCTCTGGATGAAGTGCTGGCGGCCATTCAGGCACACAAACCGCAGATCGTCTTCGCCCCCCATGTGGAAACCTCATCCGGGATCATCCTGCCCGACGATTACCTGCGCGCCGTGGGCGACGCGGTGCATGCGGTGGGCGGCCTGTTCGTGCTCGACTGCATCGCCTCGGGCACGCTGTGGGTCGACATGCACAAGTGCGCGGTCGACCTGCTGATCAGCGCACCACAGAAGGGCTGGAGCGCTTCCCCTTGCTGCGCCCTGGTGATGTTCAGCGCCCTGGCCCTGGAGCGCATCGAGCACACGCACAGCAGCAGCTTTGCCTGCGACCTGAAAAAGTGGCTGCAGATCATGCAGGCCTACGAGCAGGGCGGGCATGCCTACCATGCGACCATGCCCAGCGATGCGCTGGCGCGTTTCAACGACGTAATGAACGAGATGCAGGCCTACGGCTTCGACAAAGTCCGCAGCGAACAACAGGCCCTGGGTGATCAGGTGCGCGCCATGCTGACCGGCAAAGGCATCAAGAGCGTGGCCGCAGCCGGCTTTCAGGCCCCGGGCGTGGTGGTGAGCTACACCGATGATGCCGACATCAAGACCGGCAGAAAATTTGCCGAACACGGCCTGCAGATTGCTGCCGGCGTGCCGTTGCAATGTGACGAGCCGGCCGACTTCCAGACGTTCCGCATCGGTCTGTTCGGGCTGGAAAAGTTGCACAACATCGAGCGCACGGTCAGCACGCTCGAGCAGGCCCTGAATGAGGTGATAGTGCAGCGCTAACCTGGCCCAATGTAGGAGCGGGTTCACCCGCGAATGCGATGGTGATTCAACCGCCGCATTCGCGGGTAAACCCGCTCCTACAACAATCACGCGGCCTTGGCTTCTCCGATCAGGATGTCTTCAAAAAACGCCCCGACCGGCTCGCTCGGGTGGCACAGCTGTACTTCCAGCACCCACACCACCTCGCTCGGAACAAACTCCACCTCGGCCAGTTTCTCCTGGCTGTACAGCACATGCGGGAAATCGGCGATGCGATGCCCGGCCAGGTTGCGCTCCAGCTGCCAGCCCCGGTCCTGGGCGCTGCGCTCGGCAAAGTCATACAGCTCGCGCCCGGTCAGCCCTCGGCTCCAGGCCTGGCGGGTTTCGTCGAACACTTCATGCAGGGCCTTGACGCAGGCGTGATGCAGGGGGTGCTGGCCAAACACGAAGGTGTCACCGTAGTCGCCTTCATAGCCATCCCAGACCGGGCCAACGTCGACCACGACAATATCTGTAGTACGTAATACACGCTGCAGATCAATACCTTGCCGCGGTGTACGCACGGTGTCGTCGCCAAAGCGGATGTAGGTCGGGTGCCAGGTGTGCGACGCACCCATTGCCTGCAAGGTGTGGGCAGCCATCTCCAGCGCCTGGGCGGTGGTCATGCCGACCTGTAGCTGGCTGGCGATCGCGGCCACGGCGCGCACCGACTGTTCGCGGGCCGCGAGCATGCCATCCAGCGAGTAACGGGGGCCGACCTTTTCCAGCTCGGGGTGCAAGGGGCTGGCAGTGGCAGCGTGTGGTGTGAGGGCGCCGCTGGCCACGAAGGCCTCGGCGACAAAACGGTGCGGTTGCACACCGGCTGCCAGGCACTGCTCGCGCACCTGAGTGATCATGCTGGCATTGCCGCAGGCGTAGACCTGCGTATCGGCCCATTGATGTACCTGGGCCAGCGCCACGTGCTGCACGCGAGCCTGAGCTGAGAGCACCGGGTGCCAGCGAAAGCGCGGGTGCGTAAGGCTGGCCTGGTCGAGGAACGCACTGTCATACCAGTCTGCGGTTGTCGAGCCGCCCCAGTACAACGTGACCTCGGCATCGCCGGCCAGGGCCGTCAGCAGCAAGGGCTTGATGCCGGCATAGCCAGTGCCGGTGGCGAACAACACCAGCGGGCGCGGGGCTTCGTGCTGCCAGGTACAGGCACCCAGCGGGCCTTCGAGTTGTACCGAGTCGCCTGCTTGCAGGGCAGGCAGCACGCCTTCGCTGAACAGGCCGCCGCTGACCGTGCGAATATGAAACACCAGCCGCCCCTGGTCCTGTGCCGGCAGGTTGGCAACAGAGAAGCAGCGGCTGTCACCCTTGCCGAGCAGGAAGCGGACGTATTGCCCGGCGCGTACGTCCAGCGGCTGGGCAGGCTGCAGCACCAGTTCGACGATATCTGCACTCAGCGCGCGCTTGCTGTGTACCTGCGCTTCGAACTGCAGGGCCGGGGCATCCAGTGACCAGCCGGGTATCTCCAGGCGCATGTCGCTGCAGGCGTGGCTCTGGCACAGCAGCATTTCATCGGCGGCCAAGGGGTAGGAGGGCGCTGGCGTGTCGGCATCGCGCTGCTTGTCCTGGTACTGCCCCGACACCACCTTGACCTTGCACGAGCCGCAGGCGCCGCGGCGGCAAGAGAACGGAACCGGCAGGCCACTGGCGAGCATGGCATCGAGCAGCAATTGCTGGCTGGCGTGGAAGGTTTTGCCCGAAGGCGACAACTCAATGACATGGCGGCTTTGCATGAACACCTCGGGGCGATTGGAGGTTCGATTGTTGCTATAGTCCAGGACCAGCAGAACCTCCAGTTTTGGATACTTCACATGGTCCAGCTACGCAAATGGCAACCGCTGCTCAGGCTTGAGGGCACGCAGGCGTCGTACCGGCAGATTGTCGAAGCGTTGGTGGCGGCGATCACCGAGGGTCGCCTGCGCCCCGGCACGCCGTTGCCGGGTACAAGGGAAATGGCCCAGCTGCTGAACGTCAATCGCAAGACGGTGATCCTGGCCTACGAGGAAGCCGAAACCAAAGGCTGGCTGCAAAGCGTGCAGCTCCGCGGCACCTTCGTCAGCCAGCAACTGGCGCCGGGTAGCCAGGCTGCGCCAGCGACCGTGCGGCCCTTCGCCCTGGCCCTGCCAGAAGAACCCGCCGTGGCCTACTTCGCGGCGAACGAGCAGGCGGCAGCCTGGCAAGGTCGCCCGGGTGCATTGTTTTTCGACAACGGCGCCTGTGACCACCGGCTGTTGCCCCAAACCGTGCTGCACCGCTATTACCGCAACGCCTTGCGCAGCAGTTTCACCAGCAACAGCGTGCGCCACGGCAGCGAATGCAGCAGCCATTACCTGCGCACGGCCTTGGCTGACATGTTGCGGCACAACCGCAGCCTGAACATTGGCGCCGAGCATATCTGCCTGACCCAAGGGGTGCAGATGTCGCTGTCGCTGGTTGCCAGCGTGTTGCTAAAGCCGGGTGATGTGGTGCTGGTTGAGCGCCTGAGCTATCCGCCGGCATGGGAGATCTTCCGCCAGTCGGGTGCCACGCTGGTCACCGTGGACCTGGACCACGAGGGCTGCCGGGTCGATCACATCGCGGCCCTGTGCCGGCAGCACAAGGTACGGATGATGTACATCACGCCACATCACCAGTTCCCGACCACGGTCAGCCTGCCCGCCGGGCGCCGGCAGCAGTTGCTGGAGCTGGCGCGCCAGCATGGGTTCTGCGTGGTCGAGGAAGACTACGACTACGAGTACCACTTTGCCGGGCGGCCCTATCTGCCGCTGGCCAGCGACCGCCAGCAGCGGCATGTGATTTACATCGGCACAATGTCCAAGCCCTTGGGCAGTACCTTTCGCTGCAGCTATATCGTGGCACCGCCGGAGGTGATAGCGGTGCTGGAGCGCCGGGCAACGCTGACCCTGGGGCAGGGGGATGCGGTGATGCAGCGAATGCTCGCCGACTTGATCAATGAGGGTGAACTGAAGAAGCACTTGCGCCGGGTCAACCGCGAGTACCGGCGGCGCCGCGAGACCTTGCTGGCGTGTTTGCATGAGGCGTTTGGCGAGCAGATCAGCGTGCGTGAGCCGGAAGGCGGGCTGGCGTTGTGGGTGAGGTTCGCCGATTCGATCAATGTGGATCTGCTGGTCGATAACGCCTTGGCGCTGGACCTGGTGGTGCGCAGTGGGCGGCAGTTTTCACCGTTCGGTCATGCCGAGAATGCCTTGCGCCTGGGCTTTGCTTCGCTGGATACGGATGAGATCCGCCAGGCAACCCAGCGCCTGGCGCTTGCGGCGCGGGCGGTATGTTCGGGGTGAAATAGAAGCTCCCAGCCAAGCGGTGGCCCTGTGGGAGCGGCTTCAGCCGCGAAGAATCCAACGCGGTGCATGGCACCGGCTGCGCCGGTGTTCGCGGCTAAAGCCGCTCCCACAGGTACAGTGTTGACTCGAAGCCAGCGCAGTCCCTGTGGGAGCGGGCAGGCCCGCGAACACCGGCAACGCCGGTGCCATCCTCTGCGTCGTCTGTTTCGCGGGCGCGCCCGCTCCCACAGGGATTGTGCGACCCTTCAAATTTTGAACAAGACAGTTGCTCGCACATAGCGCCGCAACAGTATTAGCGGCGCCACACCTGGCCTTGCTCGCTGACCACCCAAGGCCTGTCAGCCGCATCGACCAGCACCCCACCCACCCAACGCTGTGCCGGGCGGTGATCAAGCCAGTGCTGCTCGCCTGCCAACACCTGTTCAGCCAGTGCGGTCAGCCGCAACGGCCGTTGCGCCCAGGCCTCACCTGCGCCTTCCAACAGCAGTGGCTGCGGCGCATGGATCAACGGCTGCAGCAGGACACGGAACATCATGTCGCCCAGACAAGGCAGCGGGTCGTCCTGCATCATCAGCTGGCCAAACACTCGCCCGGCCGGCAGCTCACCGCGTGAGGCCAGCACGCGCAATAGCAGGCGCTCGGTCAGGCTCAGGCCATCGTTAGCGCCAGGCAACTCCTGCAACTGACGCGCCAGTGCCCGCCCCAGCAGCGGCAACGCCGGGTGCTGGCGGCCAGCAAGGTCAGCCCAGGCCTGCGGATCGGCTGCGGTGTAGGCTGCCCATGCCTGGCGTGCCAGGGCCAGTGCATCCTCGCCCAGTGCGCGACGCTGCGGCCACAGCCAGGCCAGCAGGTCGGGGGCCAGTTGGCCGATGCCGATGAAGCGCTCGATACCCGGTACCTGGTCAATTTCGATCAGCTCCAGCCGGCGCGGCAGGCTGGGCAGGCTGGCGAGCACGCGGATCAGGAACAACTGGTCGTAAGCGTCGGCCTCGCACCACAGCACCAGCTGGCTGTCGCCATTCAAGCTGGCCAGTGCCTCCTGCTGTGCTGTCTGGCGAGCGGCAACTTCTGCGGCGTCAAGGTTGAACGCCTGCTGTACATAGGCCCCGCGTACTTGCCAGTACTGTTGCTCGGGCAGCGCCGGTACCGGGCCCATGACCATGGGGTCGTCGAACGTCTGGAAGGCGCCGGCAAAGCCGGCAGTGCGCAAGCTGTGGGCGATGTCGTTGCCGCAACGCCAATGCTGCACGGCCGCCTCGCCGTCGGCGGCGAACCCGGGGTGGCGTGCGGCAAACGCCACGGCATCGGCATGCGCCTTCAGCCTCGGCCAACTGGCAAAGCCGGCCTCGCGGGCCACCAGCCATTGGGTGTCGGCAAGCCGGTAATCGGGGCCGGGCAGGCCAAGGGTGCGCAGTTGTTCGCGGGCGTCATCGGCCTGGTGGTTTTTCAGGGCACTCAGCAAACGCTTGGCGCGTTTGCGCAAGGCGGGCAGATCGAGCAGGCCGTGGTGGCGGGATGCATTGATGGCGGGCATGCCAACTCCTTTGGGGCTCGGTCCGCCGACAAGCCGGGAGCTGGTATGAAAATGTGTTGTCGCATGGCTCGGGCAACCCCTTCGCGCGGACCGCAGGCGCAGCCAGCACCCAGGCCCCGACTTTAACGGTGCAGCGCCCCGGGTTGCAAACGATAGTTTTCCCATGGGCTGCCCGGCGCCTTATAGTGGCGGGCTTTACTCCATTGAAGTCAAAGGAATGACCCGCATGCGCGTACGTACCCTGCTTGCAGCCATCAGTACCAGTTTGTCGCTGACGGCGGCCTTGGCCGCGCCAAGCCAGCCAGCGCCTGTGGCGGGTGAGCGTATTTCGGTAACGGTCGAGGGCACCGGGCCGGACGTGATCCTGATCCCCGGGCTGGCCTCATCACCGCAGGTATGGGCAGGGCTTGCCAGCACCCTGCGCCAGCAGCACCGCCTGCACCTGGTGCAGGTCGCCGGCTTTGCCGGTGCACCTGCCGTGCCCGCAGTGGACGGGCGCGTGGTTGCCCCGGTGGCCGAGGCGGTCGCGGACTATATCCAAAGCCAGCACCTGAAGGCGCCAGCCATCATCGGCCACTCGCTGGGCGGCGAGGTGGCGCTGATGCTGGGTGCACGCCATCCGCAGCGGGCAGGGCGGCTGATGGTGGTCGATGCGCTGCCGTTCTACACCTTGCTGATCAACCCTGCGGCCACTGCCGAAGCCGCGGCACCGCACGCTGCGCAGTTCCGTGATGCAATGCTGGCCGCGCCGGCCGAGCAGGCCGAAGCGATGCAGCGCACGGCCATCGACCGGCTGGCCAAGACTGCAGCGGCCAGGCCTGCCCTGGTAGAAGCGGCCCTGCGTTCGGACCGCAGGACGGTCGCCGATGCCACCTATGAACTGATGACCACCGACCTGCGCCCGGAGCTTGGCCGTATCCAGGTGCCAGTAGAGGTCGTGTATGCCTATGACCCTTTGTATGGCATGCCCCCTGCCAGCGTTGATACGACCTTCCGTGGCGCTTATACCGGTACGCCGGATATCCGGTTCAAGCGTGTCGATGGCAGCTTCCATTTCGTCATGCTGGACCAGCCGCAGGCGTTCGCCGAGGCGGTTACCGAGTTCCTTGAGCGATGACATTACCCTGGTCCTTGTAGGAGCGGCTTTAGCCGCGAACACCGGCGCAGCCGGTGCCATCCACCGCGTCGCCTGTTTCGCGGGTAAACCCGCTCCTACATTCGGCAACATCCGTGCGGTAACCGCCCACAAGCACTATCCGCCACCTCAAGCCTGCGCCAGCCCCTCCGATAGCAGCACACCCACCGTCGAATCATCGACCAGAAGTGGTGCCAACAAGGAGTACTGCCCGCATGCTTGCCAACCTCAAGATCCGCACCGGAATGTTCTGGGTGTTGTCGCTGTTCAGCCTGACCTTGCTGTTTTCCACCTTCAGTGCCTGGCGGGC
The DNA here is from genome assembly GCF_016658545.1 of Pseudomonas sp. S37. Classification (GTDB taxonomy): domain Bacteria; phylum Pseudomonadota; class Gammaproteobacteria; order Pseudomonadales; family Pseudomonadaceae; genus Aquipseudomonas. Next base: position 14,397 of record NZ_JACVZC010000070.1, read on the forward strand.
AGCCGTGGGCAGCGACCAGCAGATCACCGAACTGGACCAGACCGCACACCAGTCGGACCGGTTGAACAATGCGTTGCTGATGGCCATTCGTGCCAGCGCCAACGTGTCCTCGGGCTTCATCGAGCAACTGGGCGGCCATGACGACAGCGCAGCCAAGCGCATGGCGCTGTCGGTCGAGCTGAACGACAAGAGCCAGCAACTGGTCGCCGAGTTTGTCGAAAACGCCCGCGAGCCAGCCCTGCGCAACTTGGCTACCGAGTTGCAGGCTACCTTCTCCGAGTATGCCAGGGCAGTAGCGGGGCAGCGTGAGGCCACCCGCCAGCGCTCGCTGGAACAGTACTTCAAGGTCAACGGCGATGCCGGCAATGCCATGGGCCGGTTGCAGGCGCTGCGCCAGCAACTGGTTGGCCAACTGGGCGAGCGCGGCCAGCAGATTATGCTGGAGTCCGACCGCCGCCTGGCCCGGGCGCAATTGCTCAGCCTGGGCCTGCTGGCTGTGACCTTGGCCCTGGCGGTGTTGTGCTGGGCCTTCATTGCCCAGCGTGTGCTGCATCCGTTGCGCGAGGCTGGTAAGCACTTCCAGCGCATTGCCAGTGGCGACCTGAGCGTGCCGGTGCACGCGCAAGGCAGCAACGAGATCGGCCAACTGTTCCATGAGTTGCAGCGCATGCAGCACAGCCAGCGCGATACCTTGGGCCAGATCAGCAGCTGTGCCCGGCAGCTGGACGCAGCCGCCACCGCGTTGAACACGGTGACAGAAGAAAGCGCCAACAACCTGCGCCAGCAGGGCCTGGAACTGGAGCAGGCAGCCACTGCCGTGACCGAAATGACCACCGCCGTGGAAGAGGTTGCACGTAACGCCATCACCACCTCGCAGACCACCAGCGAATCGAACCAGCTGGCCGCGCAAAGCCGTCGCCAGGTCAGCGACAACATCGATGGCACCGAGGCCATGACCCGCGAGATCCAGACCAGCAGTACCCATCTGCAGCAGTTGGTGGGGCAGGTGCGGGATATCGGCAAAGTGCTGGAAGTGATCCGCTCGGTGTCCGAGCAGACCAACCTGCTGGCACTCAATGCCGCCATCGAGGCTGCCCGTGCCGGTGAGGCCGGGCGCGGCTTTGCGGTGGTGGCCGATGAGGTGCGCACGCTGGCCTACCGCACGCAACAGTCGACCCAGGAGATCGAACAGATGATCGGCCGCGTGCAGGCCGGTACTGAAGCGGCAGTGGCCTCAATGCAAGCCAGCACCAACCGCGCCCAGTCGACCCTGGACGTGACCCTGGCCTCGGGGCAGGTGCTGGAGGGCATCTACAGTGCGATCGGCGAAATCAACGAGCGCAACCTGGTCATCGCCAGTGCGGCCGAAGAGCAGGCTCAGGTGGCACGGGAGGTGGACCGCAACCTGTTGAACATCCGCGAGTTGTCGAACCATTCGGCGGCCGGGGCGCAACAGACCAGCGAGGCGAGCAGGGCATTGTCGGGGTTGGTGGGCGAGATGACGGCGTTGGTAGGAAAGTTCAGGGTTTGAAGCGCGCCCGGCAAACAAAGTGTGTATCAAGACAAGATGAAACTTATTTAAACCTTGTTCGGGAGGTTGACTTTGATACTACGCTTGCATAAGGTTTGCTCGCCCTAACAAAAGGGCCTTTTTTCCCATCACTGAAGAATTCAATGGACACAGTATCTAGTCGCTGCCTGACCCTCGCCGCATGGCCGGGTCAGGTACTTGAACCGGAACACCGGTCCCGACACCCTGGTCGGGCAAGCCGCGCCAGAGCCTGATGCTCCGCCGTGACTTGCCGCCGCCGGTGTCCGCCGGTTGGAGGCAAGCTCATGAAATTCACTTCATCCGTTTCACCTCGCCAGCACGCTTGCCGCGTGCTGCGGCGGCCGCGCGCCCGGCTGCAGCGCCCGTACCGGCAGCATGCCGAGCGGCAGGAACCCCCAGGTAGACGCGGGCCGTTGGCAGGCCTTCGTGCATGCCCGAGCCCGCACTGTTTTCATTGAATAAAAGCAGCTAACGCTAGCTATACAGCCAGACTTTCCATATTGAAAGTTTGCAGGATAGTTATTGCCCGGTGTTTTAGAACAGGAATAAGAACATGGATTGCGCGAGTAGAAAGTTCGCTGCCGAAACAACCTCCGACCCTCGGCCGCGGACAAACAACTGTCGGAAAAGAAACTGTACTTTTTGCGACCCGACATGCCTTCGTTCACTGCTTGAGTGAAACGTCTGTGTGTCGTGCCGCCACAGCGGCAGGAGCACAGCAACATGACTGTCAAACACCGCACTACCTCTTCGGCCAAGGCCGAACGCGAAACCCGCCTGTCTACCCGCGCCGCCCGTGAAGCGCGCAATGGCCTGGCCGTTACCCTGGCCAACCTCGATGCCAGCGAACAGGGCCTGACCGAACACGAAGCGGCCAAGCGCCTGCAGCGCGACGGCGCCAACCAGGTTGCCCACGACCAGCAGCCACATGCCCTGATGCAGCTGCTCAAGGCCCTGCACAACCCCTTCATCTACGTACTGCTGGCCCTGGCCGGCATCAGCTTCGTCACCGATTACTGGCTGCCGCTCAGCGCGGGCGAAGCGGACGATGCCGACCTGACCAAGGTCATCATCATCATGACCATGGTCGGCCTCAGCAGCCTGTTGCGTTTCTGGCAGGAATATCGCTCGAACAAGGCCGCCGACGCGCTCAAGGCCATGGTGCGCACCACGGCCACCGTGCTGCGCCGCGAGCAGTTCGCACAGGCACCACGCCTGCGTGAAGTGCCCATGGAAGCGCTGGTGGCCGGCGATATCGTGCAGCTGTCTGCCGGTGACATGATCCCCGCCGACATCCGCCTGCTCGAATCGCGCGACCTGTTCATCAGCCAGGCGGTGCTGACCGGTGAAGCGTTGCCGGTAGAAAAGTACGACACCCTGGGCAATGTGGCGCAGAAGTCGGCCACCGACGACAGTGGCGCCCAGGGCAACCTGCTCGAGCTGCCCAACATCTGCTTCATGGGCACCAACGTGGTGAGCGGCCGCGCCCGGGCCGTGGTGGTTGCCACTGGCCGGCGTACCTACTTCGGTTCACTGGCCAAGGCCATCGCCGGCTCGCGCAGCCAGACCGCCTTTGACCGCGGGGTGAACAGCGTCAGCAGCTTGTTGATCCGCTTCATGCTGGTGATGGTGCCGGTGGTGTTCATGATCAACGGGGTGGTCAAGGGCGATTGGGGCGATGCCTTCCTCTTCGCCCTTGCCGTCGCCGTGGGCCTGACCCCGGAAATGCTGCCCATGATCGTCAGCGCCAACCTGGCCAAGGGCGCGGTGGCCATGGCCCGGCGCAAGGTAGTGGTCAAGCGCCTGAACGCCATCCAGAACTTGGGCTCGATGGACGTACTGTGCACCGACAAGACCGGTACCCTCACCCAGGACCGGATCATCCTCGAACACCACGTGCGCATCGATGGCCAACGCGACAATCGCATCCTTGAACTGGCCTGGCTCAACAGCCACCACCAGAGCGGCATCCGCAACCTGATGGACCAGGCGGTGCTGCATTTTGCCGGCCAGGACAGCGACTTCCAGGCGCCCTATGCCTATGCCAAGGTCGACGAGCTGCCGTTCGATTTCATCCGCCGGCGGTTGTCCGTGGTGGTGAAAGACGCACTGGGCGATCACCTGCTGGTCAGCAAGGGCGCAGTCGAAGAGATGCTCGCGATTGCCACCCATGTGCAGGAAGGCGACAGTGTCGCTGCCCTGGACCCGCAACGTCGCCAGCGCCTGCTGGCCTGCGCCGAAGCCTTCAACCGGGATGGTTTTCGCGTGCTGGTGGTTGCCACGCGCCACATGCCGGCAGCCGACGGCAAGGCGCAGTACCACACTGACGATGAGCGTGATCTGGTGGTGCAGGGGTTTCTGACGTTCCTCGACCCGCCCAAGGAAACCGCCGGCCCGGCCATTGCCGCCCTGCGCGACATGGGCGTGCGGGTCAAGGTGTTGACCGGTGACAACCCGGTGGTCACCTGCAAGGTCTGCCGTGAAGTGGGCCTGGAGCCTGGCCTGCCGTTGCTCGGCGAGGACATCGAGCGCATGGATGATGCCAGCCTCAAGCGGCAGGTCGAGGCGCGCAGCGTCTTTGCCAAGCTCACCCCCTTGCAGAAATCGCGCGTGCTCAAAGCGCTGCAGGCCAATGGTCACACGGTGGGCTTCCTGGGCGACGGTATCAACGACGCCGCCGCCCTGCGTGATGCCGATGTGGGGATTTCGGTAGACAGCGGCACCGATATCGCCAAGGAGTCGGCGGATATCATCCTGCTGGAAAAGAGCCTGATGGTGCTGGAGGAGGGGGTGCTCAAGGGCCGTGAAACCTTCGGCAACATCATGAAGTACCTGTGCATGACGGCCAGTTCCAACTTCGGCAACGTGTTCTCGGTGCTGGTGGCCAGCGCGTTCATACCGTTTCTGCCGATGCTGGCGATTCACCTGCTGCTGCAGAACCTGATGTACGACTTTTCCCAGTTGTCGCTGCCGTGGGACCGCATGGACAAGGAGTTCCTGCGCCAGCCACGCAAGTGGGATGCGCGCAACATTGGCCGTTTCATGCTGTGGATCGGCCCTACTTCGTCGATCTTCGACATCACTACCTTTGCCCTGATGTGGTATGTGTTTGCCGCCAACAGTGTCGAGATGCAGGCGCTGTTCCAGTCTGGCTGGTTCATCGAGGGGTTGTTGTCACAGACCCTGGTGGTGCACATGCTGCGCACCCGCAAGGTGCCGTTCTTCCAGAGCACGGCAGCTTTGCCGGTGGTGCTGGCAACCGGCCTGGTGATGGCGTTGGGTATCTACATTCCGTTCTCGCCGGTGGGGGCGATGGTTGGCCTGGTGCCGTTGCCGTGGGCGTACTTCCCTTGGCTGGTTGCCACCTTGCTGGGTTACTGCGTGGTCGCCCAGGCCATGAAGACCCTTTACATTCGCCGCTTCGGGCAGTGGTTCTGAGTCATGCAGGGAGAGCAGAGCATGCGCGTACTGATCTGTGCCGGCCGCAACTACGCCGACACCGGGCGCTGCCGCAAGGCGCTGGACGATGTCCAGCGTCAGCGGCCGATCCGGGTATTGATCCGTTGTGGCAGCCAGTACCTGGGCGGCGAGATCGAAAGCTGGGCGATCGCCTACGGCTTAGCCTGGCTGCGCAGCCAGGCTATTGCTGACGTTGCGCCCCAGCACCAGCACCGTGACAAAGCCGCAGCCCACCAGCGCCGTGGCCAGGCTCAGCAGCACCGCCGTGCCCATATGGTCGACCACCTGTCCGCCAAAGAACGAGCCCACGGCAATGATCACCTGGAACAAGGCCACGAACAGCGGCATGCCACGTTCGACATCCTTGGGCGCCACGACAAACATCCAGATATTGGCGCAGGCCGGGAACGCACCAAAGGCAAAGCCCCACAGCGCGATCAGCATCGCTGCACCGGTCATGCCGGTGGCGAAGTGCGGGAACAGGGCGGTGCTGACAGCGATCATCAGCGCGACCAGCATCAGGGTATGCCGCACGCTGCGGTTGGCCGCATAACCGGCGAAAATGTTACCCATGAACCCGGCCACGCCATACAGCAGCAACAAGGACCCAATGGTTGGCCCATCGAAGCCGGCGTTCTGCTTGAAGAACGGCGCCACATAGGTGTACGCGGCAAAGTGCGCCAGGCCGATCAGCAGCACGGCAATCAGGCCGACCCGCGCCTGCGGGTTGATGAACAAGGCCGGCAGGTCGCGCACGCGAATGGCCTTTTCGGGCATCAGCCTTGGCAGCAGGAATACCTGGGCCAGCAGCACAGGTACACCCACCAGCGCGGTAACCAGGAAGGTCATGCGCCAGCCCATCAGGCCGCTCAGCCAGGTGCCTACCGGCACGCCCACCACCGTCGCCAGGGTGACCCCGGCCATGATGATCGAGTTGGCCTTGGCCACGCCAACCCCATCCGGTGCCAGGCGCCCGCTGAGGGCGATGGCGGTGGCCCAGAAACCGCCGATACTCACGCCCAGCAGCACGCGGCCGATCAACAGCAGGTTGAAGTCGCCGGCGTAGGCGACAATGGCGTTGGCGATGATCATGATCAGGGTCAGGCCGATCAGCAGGTAACGCCGGTCCAGCGCACCGACGCCCACGGAAATGATCGGCGCGGCCAGCGCGGCCATGATGCCGGGCAGGGTCACCATCAGGCCGGCGAGGCCGGCACTGATGCCAAGGTCGCTGGCCACATCGTTGAGCACGCCCACCGGCAGGAACTCGCTGGTGACCAGGGCAAAGGCGCCGACGGCGACCGAAAGAATCGCCAGCCACTGCTGGGTGACGCTCTGTTGATTATGTTCGGGACGGCCCCGTGGGGCCTGGCTGGCACTTGGCATGGTGTCGGATTCCAAGGAGGGATGTCGCCTGTAGCAGGCGCAGGAGGGGGGATTTGCCGGCGATTATAGGCGGCGGGCCTGGCGGGCCGACAGGCGGCCCGCTTGATAGTAAACATCAGCGCAATCGATGAAAGGCCCTGCGCAGAGCGGCCGCTATCGGCCGCGCCCCACCAGCGCCGCCCCTGCGCAGGCCATGGCGATGGCGGCAATGCCCAGCCACTGGGTCACAGCCAGCACTTCATCGAGGATCAGCCAGCCTGCGATTGCCCCGGCAGCCGGCGAGGCACTGAGCAGTACACCGAAAATGCTGGGCGGCAGGTGGCGCATTGCATACATGTCGAGCAGGAAGGGGATAGTGCTGGACAGCAGGGCGACGCCCAGGCCAGCCATGAGCACCCAGGGGGCCAGCAAATCGACCCCGGCATGGCTGACGCCCAGTGGTACGCCCAGCAATGCAGCGAACAGCATGCCGCTGGCGACCGCCTGTTTGCCGTGCACTGCCACCTTGCTGCCGAGCAACACATACAGCCCCCAGGCCAGGGCTGCGGCGAGCGAATACATGACCCCGCGCGGGTCCAGGCCGTGGCTGTCCGTACCCCACGGCAGTAACGTCAGCCCGGCAAGTGCCAGGGCGATCCACAGCAGGTCGATACGCCGCCGCGAAGTCAGCAACGCGGCGCCCAGCGGGCCGATGACTTCGATGGAAACCGCGATACCCACCGGTATGTACAGGAAGGCACGATAAATCAGGATGTTCATCAGCCCCATCATCAGGCCATAGCCCAACAGGTGCAACCTGTTGGCCTGGCGCCAGATACGCCACGGCCGCAGCAGCACCAGCAGGATTACCGCTGACAGGCCCAGCCGCAAGGCAACCACACCCTCGGGGCCAACCAGTGGAAACAGGGTCTTGGCCAAGGCGGCACCGGTCTGTACCGACACCAGTGCCGCGATGGCAGCACCGACCGGGGCGAGGGTTCCAGCATTTTTTGCGTCCACACGTGGCTCCAGCAGCAGTCAAGGCGCCATTTTAGTGCTCGGCGTGCGAAGCAATTGCTGTGAAAATGGCCTTCTGATGAGTGAACTGCTTGCTTTGGAAACCAAAAATGAGTGACACCACCAATCGGCCGCTGGACGGCTTCGATCACGCGATCCTGCGGCTGCTGCAGCAAGACAACAAGACCTCGCAGCGCGCCATCGCCGAAGACATCGGCCTGTCCACGCCTGCCGTGCAGCGGCGCGTTGCGCAAATGGAGGCAAGCGGGGTGATTGCGGCCAACACCGCAGTGATTGCCCCCGAAAGCGTCGGCCAGATGATTACCGCCATCGTCGAATCGCGCCTGCGCGACGACCGCTCGCGGGTGATGGACCGGGCCAAGCGCTATTTCGCCAATGTGCCGGAGATCCAGCAGTGCTACTTCGTCAACGGTGGGGTGTCATTCATCATCGTCATGCTGGCGCGTGACGTGGCGCATTTCGAAAAACTGGTCAGGCTGCACTTTGCCGATAACGAAGACATTCTTACCTACCGCACACTGATTGTACTGGACAAGGTCAAGGTGGGCTTGTCTGTTCCATTTTGACGTTGCGCCAGGTTTGCTGCCCGGGTCGGCAGGCCGATATTACTCGCTGCGGCCAGCACAAGGCTGCGTAGCCACCTGGAGGCGGCCGACCGATGCTTGCGCGCATGCCACAGCTGGTAATACCGCAATGGCTGTGCTGGCACCGGAAATGGCTCGATACGCAGCGGCAACAACTCGGTGTAGTGCTTGGCGAACGAGCGCGTGGTGGTGAACAACAGGTTTGATTTGACCAGTGCATACGGCGCAAGGCAAAAGTACGGCAAGGTGGTGGTAACCCGCCTGGCCAGGCCACTTTTGGCCAGCTCCAGGCCAATCGTGCCTTGGCCGGACGCATTGTGGGTCATGACATCGAGATGGTCGGCAATGGCATAGGCTTCGGCAGTGAGCCTGCCAGGCTCGATGGGGTGCCCGTCGCGCATCAGGCACACCAGGTCGTCGTCACAAAGCGGCTGCAGGTGCAGGTGCTCGGCAGGCGCTCTCCAGTTGCCTATCACCAGGTCCAGATAACCGTCCTCCAGCCCGCGCGAGTAACCACCTTCGGCGTGCAGGTGCTTGAGTTCCAGGGTGGCGAAAGGGGCCTGCGCGTGAAAGCGCTCGATGATGGCCGGTACAAAGAACACGCTCAGATAATCAGGGGTGCTGATGCGAAACGTCTGCCGGGTAGTGGCGGGGTCAAAGCTGTCCACCGGGTGCAGGATCTGCTCGAAGCCGGCCAGCGTCTGCGAAACAGGCTCGATCAATGCCTGGCCATGTGCGGTGAGCACCATGTGGCTGCCGCTACGCACAAGCAAAGGGTCACCCGTTAGCTCACGCAGCCGACGCAAGGCAACACTGATGGCTGGCTGACTCTGCCCCAGCATTTCGGCGGTACGCGAAACACTGCATTCGGTGAGCAGGGTGTAGAGCGTACGGATCAACTGGGCATCGCAGTTCGGCATGGACTTGGACACAGAAGCCTCGAATGTCTCGGAGCCGTCTGCACGGCGATGGTGCGGCATGGCCCGGCACGGGCTATCGCTATATATTAAATAATATAGCGCTAGCCTGAGGGCGTCCACGCCGCTACCGCCGTGCGGCTGGCTAGTTCCAGGCGGGCAACGCTTTCAACAGCTCAGCCTTCTCCTGGGTGCTGGCGCCCATCAGTACAAACCCGTGCAGCTGGTCGAGCTGGTCCCGGTAGACGGACCGCACACTGGCGATTCCCTTCTCGCAGCGGCCTGCCAACTCGGTCGACCATTTGCCTGAATCGGCCATGGGCGAGGCAACGACCGTGGGCAGCACGCTGGTCTTGATGGTCACCGGCATGGCGGGGTAAGCCACCGCCGTGGGCTCCCCGGCCAGTGTCCTCGCCAGTGCCCGGGCCTGGAGCATGATCGGCATCACATAGGGCAATACCCGTTCATGCACCTGGGCGCAGTCGCCCACGGCGTAGACATTGCTGGCGCTGGTCTGCAGGCAGGCATCAGTCACGACACCGCTGGACACCGCAATGCCAGCTGCGCGCACCAGTTCGACCCGGGGTGCCAGGCCGATCGCGCTCAGCACATGGTCTACCGCAAGCCGCTGACCGTCAGCCAACTGCACCTCCAGGCCGGTGTGCTTGCGGTGAACCGCGACGGGGGCGTTGCCCAGCTGCAGGCGCACGCCGATGGACAGCAGCGCATTGGCCATCTCTTCTGCCGCCTTGGCAGGTAGCAGGCGACTCAACAGGCCAGGCGCGCGGTCGACAATACTCACCTGGTGCCCGGCATGACACAGGTCGTTGGCAAATTCGCAGCCAATCAGCCCGCCACCGAGGATGGCGACGTTGCTGCTTGTGCCGAGCTGTTGGCGAAGCTGGCGGTAATCGTCCAGGTCGTTCACGGTAATGATTGCATCAACGCCATCACCCTCCAGCGGTGGCCGCCTGGCATCGGCACCCAAGGCCAGTACCAGTGCGCTGTAACGCTGCGGCGAACCGTTGATGTAAACCTGTTGCGCGGCGGTGTCGATGCGTTCTACCGAGGTATAGGCGTCTATGCGGGCGTTCAATTGTTCGGCCATCTGCCCGGCACTGAATGTGACCAGTTGTTCCGGCAAACGGCCGCTTTGAAACGCATTGGACAAAGCCGGCTTGGAGTAGAACTCACCGCCGTCACGGGTCACGATCCGGATTGCCACAGTGCTGTCCAGCTTGCGCAGTTCGCGCGCCACGGTGTACCCGGCCAGCCCCGAACCGAGGATGATGACCGGGTCTGGCGCCGTGCTTGGCTGGCTTGCCTCGGCATCAGCCGGCAGCCTGACCATTTCAAAGTCAGCCTTGCCGACACCGCACTCCGGGCAAAACCAGCTGTCCGGCACATCCTCCCAGCGGGTGCCCGCCGGGATATCGTGCTCAGGCATGCCTGCGGCCTCGTCATAGATGAAGCCGCAGACCAGACATTCCCACTTGAACATGGTTGGTACTCCTTGATCGGTTTGCACTCAGCGCTTCAGCGGGTGAACGCCTGGCCCAGGCCCAGTGCCCGTAAGGCGCGGCGGTAGGCGGTGGAGGAGCGGTCCGCAGGAATATGGATTTCCAGCGCCAGGTCCAGCGGCAGGTCTTCGGGGCGGCACAATTCGACGATGTCGCGGTCCTCTTCGAACACCTGCTGATTGAAGGCATACACATCTTCCAGCGGCATCTGCTGGTCGAAGTTGCGCGTGATGGCGCAGAACATGCGGGTTTTGCGCGCCGAGATCGGGCTGGCGGCGTTGAGGATCACCAGGCGGTGCTGCGGGGTGGGGAAGTTGACCGTCAGGCGCGCGGTAAATGGCGTGAAGACATCGAAGGTCCTGGTCCAGAGGAAATCGCCGGGCGCACGATGTTGCATGCTCTTCGGGAAATTGCTGACATTGCTGACGTATTCGGCGTGTACCCCATAAGGGGTGAGTTCTGCCTTGTAGGTCGGTACTACGGGGTTGTCCCGTTCAGCGAAGGCTTCATGGTGAATCCAGGCGAAGTGGGCAACGTCGATGAACCCTTCGACCTGGCGCCCGGCCGATGCGGCAATGTCAATCGACGGTGGCAGGATGCGCTGGAAGCCTTCATCGTGCCAGGAGGGCATTTCGGCAAACGGCGCGCTACTGCCGGACATCAGCACCCAGATCAGGCCGAAGTCTTCGCGGGTCGCATACATCTGGATGCGATGGCGTTCGGTGAGGTTGGCGTTGGGCTCTGAAGGGATGCGGGTGCAGCGCCCGTCAGTGCCGAAATGCAGGCCATGATAAGGGCAGATGATGTTCTCGCCCTGTACCCAGCCTTTGCTCAGCGGGGCGCCGCGATGGCTGCAGATGTCACGTGCGGCATTCACCTTGCCGCCAGCCCGGTACAGCACGACAGGCTCGTCAAGCAGCGTGGCGGCATAGGGCTTGAAAAGGCGACGGGGTGCCAGTGCTGGCAGAGTATCTCCCGGTCTTGCGCGGTGAATGTGCTTTGCTGGGTGATCGGGTTCCAGGTTACATCACGGCAGGCGATGGCGTTCATGGTCACGTTATTGTTCTCCTTGTCATGATAGCAGCGTCGGGAGCGTTCGCAGGCGCGTTCCCGCTGCCGAATCCATGCTAGAGAGCCAATGCAGCCCCGCCCATGGTTACGGGCATATAGTGTCTATATGCATTTGGTCATAGGGAACGGAGCCACGGCAACGGCATGCGCGTGCCAAGCCTGTTGGCTACGCAGGCACGACCCCGCCCAGCACCATCTGGGTGACTGTGCGGGTGGCGCGATCGTAGTCCGACTTGTCAGGGGCGGGTATGCCCCTGACCTGCGCCATTTGCCAGGCCAGGTTGCTGTAGGTGCGGGTTGCCGACCAGATGAAGATCATGAGGTGTTCAGGGTCGCAAGGCGCCAGCCGGCCAAGCTCGATCCAGCCGCGCAGCCAGGCCACGTTGCGCCGGGCCTCTTCCTGCAGCATGTGCTTGCCCGCCTCGGGCAGGCGTTTGCCCCCTGACAGCAACTCCTGGCTGAACACGGTGGCGGCGAACGGGTGTTCGCGAATGATGCGGATGCGGGCCTTGATATAGGCCTGCAGGCCCAGCACCGGGTCGTCGCTGTGGCGCAGCGCTGCCGAGGCTTTCAGCAACGGCTCGAGAAAGCTCATCAGCACCTGGATGTAGAGGTTTTCCTTGCTCTGGAAGTAGTAGTACAGATTGGCCTTGGGCAAACCGGCGCGTTCGGCAATGTCGTGCGAATGGGTGGCGGTGAACCCACTCACGGAAAACGCTTCGCTGGCAGCCCTCAGGATCAGCTTGAGGTTCCTGCGTCGTATACCGGGGTTGCCAAGCGATTGATCGAGCGCGCCTGCAAGGGCAGCAGCTTCAGCGTTGGTAGCGTTCGGCGTGTCGGTTTGGGCGTACATCACGGCTCATCTGGTCTTTCAGGCTTCGGTGTATAGAAATGTATATAGCGAGTGTCATGCTTTTCTCCAGGCGTTGCAAGGCAGCCATCTCCTACGGGGCCAGACCCATGTAGTTTTCCATCAGGCGGGCGACAGCCGCCGATAGCGCCGCAATCAGCCAGGTCGCGGCGCGCAGCGTATGTTGCGTGTTGGTTAGCGTTGCTGTTGTACGTACTCCAGCCACTCTTGGTAGGTGATGCGGCTGATGTGTTCGGTGCGGTAGTCGTCGAGGAAGCGGTTGTACGTGTTTGCCTCGGTGTGATGATGACGGAAGCCACACTTCGCCTGGGCGGCCTGCGACTGATTGTTGTGCGGGTAGTAGCCACACCACAGGGCCTGCAGCCCCAAGGTTTCGAAGGCGTGGCGCATCACCTCTCGCACTGCCTCCGGTACCAGGCCCTGGCCCCAGTAGGGCACCCCGATCCAGTAGGCGATTTCACCTTCGTGCTCGCTGATGTCGAAGTTGCTGTTGCCGCCGATCAGCAGGCCGACGCAGCCGACAGCGCGGTGGTTCTGTTTCAGCTCAAGGGCGTACACCTCGGGGTGGTCGAACACATCGCGAATGACCTCGCGGCTGTGTTCCACGCTGGTGTGCGGGGGCCAGCCGGCAATGGGGCCGACGCGCTCGTCCTTGGCATAGGCGAACAAGTCGGCAGCATCGCTTTCCTGCCAGGGGCGCAGCAGCAAGCGTTCGGTTTCAAGCTTCATGTGGGGTACTCGTGTCTGGTGATTCGGCCACAACAGCGTACGTAGGGGGGGCTTCAGGGGAAACGTCACGAACTCGGTACTATCGGTACTTTTCGAAACTGAGCCTGTGCAGGGTGGTAGGCTGTTCCCCCTATCTGGCAGCGGTATCGAGCGCGATGCATCACATTCCGAAACTCTGCGCGGCTGGCGATTTGCTGCAGGCAGGTGAAAGCAGTCTGGCCGAAGGGCTTGGGGTGCCGCTGTCGTTTGGCCAGGCCTATGTGACAGTTCTGGTGTGCCTGTCCGGCGCAGCCCGCTTTACCCTGAACTTCAAAGAGCATGCGGTCAGGCGTGGGGATGTGCTGGTGCTGGCCGAGGACACCATTGCCTTGCTCAAGCGCCGCTCACGGTGCTTCAAGGTGTTTTTCTGCCTGGTACCGCAAGCGCTGGCGGCCGAGGTCGCCTACCCACTGCCCAATGCGTTGTTTGTTTTTTTGCATGACCACCCACACTGCATTCCTGCGGAGTGCGAGCGGCCGCTGTTGGAGGGCTGGTTGGCGCAGATGCGGGACATTGTGCAGTGCTGTAGCACGTACCAGCACACCATGCTGCGCAACCAGCTGCAGAACCTGTTCTTGAAAATTGCCGAGCAGCTTCCAAGGCTGCCGGCAACAGGCAGGGCGTTCAGCCGCAAGGAAACACTTAGCTGGCGCTTCTGGGAGTTGGTTGGCAAGCACTGCACCCGCAAGCGCGAGGTGAAGTTCTATGCCGACGCGCTCAGCATCACCCCGTTCTATCTGTCGCAGCTGACGAAGGTGTACTTCAATGCCAGCCCCAAAGGCTTGATTGACCGTCAGGTGACGCTTGAAATCAAAGCGCTGCTCTCCTATAGCAAGCAGTCGGTCGGCCAAATTGCAGATGCGCTCAATTTCGCCGACGCGTCCTATCTGTGCCGCTATTTCAAGCGCCAGACCGGGGTTTCGCTTTCTCGGTTCCGCAGGTCGGCTATGGCGAAACCAGCACATCACACTGCGATTCGTTGAGCACATGCTTGGTCACGCTGCCAACCAACAGCTCTTCCAGCGCGCTCGCCCCCTGTTTGCCGACCACGATCAGGTCGCACTCCAGTTCCAGCTCCTGCTCGCTGATGCGCCAGCCAGGGTCGCCGTGTACCAGAATCTGCCGTGCTTCGGGCACGCCGGCAGCCTCGCTCAAGGCGGTAAGCTGGGCCACGGCATCCTTGCGGATGACGTTGCGATAGTGGGTGAGGGTGTCGTGGTCGATGTGGGCGAAGCGCATGCTGCCTTCGAACGGCGCCTCATACACATGCATCAGAATGATTTCGGCCTGGGGGGCAATGGTTCTGGCCAGCGCGATGGCGCGTAGCGACACGGGCGAAAAGTCGACGGGTACCAGCACGGTGCGGTAGGCATCGCGCGGGGCTGGTTTGACCACCAGTAAAGGGCAGGGCATGCGGTTGAGCATTTTCTGCACGGTAGAGCCCAGCAGCAGGCGCCGCGTCAGGCTTTGCCCCCTGGCGCCGCAGACCAGCAGGTTGCTGTGCTTGTCCTGCACCACGCGGTTGATTTCAGTGACCACCGAGCCATTGGCAACCTGCACACCTGCTGAAATGTCGTAGCGCTGGAACAGCATGGCGGCCAGCGCGCGGATTTTTTCCCCGGCGCTGTCCAGTACCCGTTTCAACAGGTCGTCATCAGGTACCACCAACTGCTTGAGGCGCTCGAAGGGCGCTGGGTTAGCCACGTAGAGCAAGTCCAGTGCGGCCGATTGCGCCTTGCTCAGGTAGGCCGCGCGCTCTGCAGCGTTACGGGCGTAGGGGGACAGATCGGTGGCAACCAGTACGTGTTTCAGGGGACTCATGGCGGGCTCCTTATCCAAGGCCGCGCATCGCGCTCGAAGGCAAGCCTTGAGCGCGATGCGCCTGGCGGTGCGTGATTCGTTCCTTCCTCGCAGCCATCGTCGCGCGAACTGGCGGCAAGGGCTTGACCTGGGTCAAAGGAGTGTAGGTGCTGCGCAGGGTCACGCCGGTAACAGCAAGCGCAGCATGCCGGTAATGACAATGGCAAACAGCACGACCGGCAGGATCGAATACCGGGTGGCGGCGTACACGGTCAGCCCCAGGGCTATCAGGTCGGCCGGCTGCCCGGTGACGAACTTGGGTGCGATCACGGCAATCAGCACACAGCCGGGCGCGGCGTTCAGTACCTGGGCCAGCTGCGGCCCCAGGGTGTGCTTGCGCAGCAGGACAAAGCCCAGCGCACGGGTCAGGTAGGTAGCCACGGCCATGCCGGCGATGGTGCTCAGCGTTGCGATGTCGATCATGGCTTGGCCCACAGGTAAGCGCTCACCAGGCCTGCCACGGTGCCTGCCAGCACATACCAGCCGCCGGGGATCAGCAGGTAAAACAGGGCCGCGGTGAGCAGGCTGAACAACCACGGCACGGCGGCGTGCACACCTTTCCACATGCCTTTGAGCAGCACCAGGAAGACCGCGGCGAAGGCCATGTCGAAGCCATAGCTGCGCAGGTCGCCGAGCAGCGGCCCGGCTTGCGCGCCAAGGCTGGTGAAGGTGACCCAGGTGGTCCACAGGCACAATGAAACACCCATGAAATAGCGCAGGCTGAAGCCACCGCGCTGGCGAGCATCTGCCAGGCCCATGGCCCAGCTCTCGTCACACATGAAGAACAGCGCCCCCAGTGCCTTGGGTAGCGGCAGGTGGCGCAGGTACGGCGCCAGGGTTGCGCCCATCAGCAGGTGGCGGCTGTTGACCAGCAGGGTCATGGCGACGATTACCAGGATTGCCGGCGGTGAGGTCCACAGTTCGATGGCGGCGAATTCCGAGCCACCACCGAAGTTGAGCCCGGTCATCAGTGCCACTTCGCCGGCAGAAAGCTGGTGCTGGGACGCCTGCGCGCCGAGTACCAGGGCGAAGGGGATGAAGCCCAGCAGTACCGGCAAGGCGGCGATGGCGCCACGGCGCAATTCGCTGGGCGGCGTGGTGGCGGGGGGATCGTTCAGTACAGGTTCAAGGGTATTCATGGTCACCTCCAGTGGAGGAAAATTATTCCAATGAACCGCTGAAATTGGCTTGCGTAGTTGCATGGTTGATCAGAGTATTTGGCATCTGCTACTGAAAATATGCAAAAAGAGGTTTTTTGATGCCAATCAAACTGGATGCCATCGACAGGCGCATCCTGCGGGCGCTGCAGCGTGACGGCAGGTTGCAGAACCAGGAACTGGCCAAACAGGTGGGGCTGTCCGCCTCGCCGTGCCTGCGGCGGGTGCGTTTGCTGGAAGAGGCGGGGGTGATCGAGCGCTACGTGGCGTTGCTCGACCCGGCGAAGGTGGCGCTGGGGCTGACCCTGTTCGTGCGGGTGTGGCTCAAGCGTCAGGACCAGGATACGACGGATGAGTTCGTCGAGGCGGTGCGCCAGTTGCCGGAAGTGGTGGAGTGCCATGTGATGGCGGGCGATTGCGACTTGATGCTGCGGGTGGTGGCGGCGGACCTGGAGGCCTATCGCCGCTTTCAGGTGAAGCACCTGACCAGTTTGAGTGTGGTGCAGAACGTGAAGACCGAAGTGCCGATGGAGAAGATCAAGCTGACCACTGAATTGCCGGTTTGACCACTGATCACTCAGCCCTGTCGAGCCACCGATGTGTGTTTACACCACCGACCAATGTAGGAGCGGGTTTACCCGCGAATACGGTGGTGGC
>NZ_JACVZC010000071.1 GCF_016658545.1 Pseudomonas sp. S37
GGGGCTGCTGCGCAGCCCATCGCGACACAAGGCCGCTCCTACAAGGGCCAGCCCTGGCCAGGAGAGATATGCAAGACAGTTGCTCCCATAGGGTATGCGAACCGCTTGCGAGGAATCACCTACAGGTGATCGCGACACCGGGCATTGTTGTAAGGCCCGTTGAAGCGCTTCCATCCATCACCCGGTGACACCTGCGCACATATCAGGCGCCCATCGACTTTGCTCTCCCAACGCCAGTAGGGCGCGGGCCCCGCGTGTGCCTGGCACAGGCAAAGCAGGGCCAGTAATGCCGCTAACAGCTTACGCATGGTACCTCCTGCAAAAACGACGAACCCCTTCACGAGAAAGGGGTTCGCTTGCACACGATCAATCAGCGGGCATCACGCCATCTGAATGATGGTTTGCATGATGGTGCTTTCAGTCGAAATGGTCTTGGCGTTCGCCTGGTAGTTGCTTTGCGCCTTGATCAGCTCGACCAGCTCTTGGGTCAGGTTGACGTTCGAGCCTTCCAGCGAGTTGGACTCGATAGCACCCAACGTGCCTGTTTTAGGCGAGTCGATACCAGGAATGCCCGAGTTGTAGGTTTCGGTCCAGCGGGTACCACCGATCTGCTGCAAACCTTGCTCGTTGGCAAAGCTGGCCAGCGCAACCTGGCCAACAGCCCGGGATTGCCCATTACTGAAGGTTGCAAACAATACGCCCGTGGCATCGATGCTCAGGTTGGACAGAATACCGGTGGCATACCCATCCTGCGACTGCGACATGCGCGCAGTTTCGGTGTTGTAGGAGGTGGTGCTGGCCATCGACATTTTCATGCCCGCCTCATCACCCACCGCACCATTGGAGCTCCAGTTGCCCGATGCATCCTCGGCCGCCGGCACCCATCCAATCATGCTGAACGTATTATTGACGACGGTGAACGACGAACCCGCCGGGTGACCCGTGTTGTCCGCAGTCATTGAGTTGACCGAGCCATCACTGTTGAAATTGATGGTACCGGTCAATGGCTGAGTGCTAGCCGGGTCGAACGGATTACGCCCGTCCACCAGGGTATACATGGTCCACTCATTGGTCCCGGTCTTGCGGTAGAACTGCTCCATCGTGTGCTCGTTACCCTGGCTGTCATACACCTTGGTAGGGAACGAGCGGGTGTAGGTAGATTCATCGGACGGATCGAAAGGCTTGTTCGCCACCAATGCCGGCGAGGTCACACCCTGGTCCTGAACAGTGCCTGCCGCACCACTGGCTACCCAGTCACCACTGACAGGGTCCTGGGTTGCCGGCACCCATCCATCAATGCTGAAACCACCGTTCTTGACGGTATAGGACGCACCTGCAGGCACACCGGTCGTGCTCGCCGTCATGGCGCTGATGGTGCCATCGCTGTTGTAATCGACAGTGCCGGAAAGCGGCGTAGTGCTACCTGGATCGTACGGGTTGCGCCCATCGATCAAGGTATACATGGTCCATTCGTTGGTGCCGGTCTTGCGGTAGAACTGCTGCATGGTGTGATCGACACCATCGGCATCCTGCACCGTGCTGGTGGTGGCACGCTGATAAGTGCTCGGGTCAGCCGGGTCGAACGCCGCCATGGTTGGCGGCGTGGTGTTGTCGTACACCTGGAACGGGATCGACGTTGCAGACGAGTTCAGGTTGATGCCCTGATCAATCAGCGAGGTCGCCTTGGGCTGCAGTGCCGACGTGTCGATCTTCAGGTCAGTCAATACACCCTTTTGAATCTTCCCGGTGCCATCGGCCGCATAGCCCTGCAAGCGCAGCCCGTCCGAGGTGACCACGAAATTGTTTTTGTCAGGCTGGAAAGCACCGGCACGGGTGTACACGCGCGAGCCATTGTCAGACAGCACGAAGAAACCCTGCCCCTGGATGCCCATGTCCAGCACGTTGCCCGTGGTGTTGATGTCGCCTTGCTTGAACTGCTGGGAAATGTTGGCCAGACGCACACCACCCCCCACCTGGTTCTTGCCTACGCCCAAGCGGTTGGCGCCCGAGTAGACGTCGGCGAACTCGGCGCGCGACGACTTGAAGCCAGTGGTATTGACGTTGGCAATGTTGTTGCCGGTAACGTCCAGCTGTTTGTTGGCTGCGTACAGACCGCTAAGGCCGATATTGAAAGACATGAATTCGCTCCTTTTGCCGCTCTAGCGGGCCTTAGATACCGATGGTTTGCACGTCGGAGAGGGATACTTTGCCAACACCGGCAAGGTTGAGGACCATTTCGCCGGTGGCGTTGAAGCTGACGCTGGTTACCTTGGCCGGCAGCAAGGTGTTCATCTGCACCGTCTTGCCATCCACCGTGGTGCTGGCGGCGAAGGTATAAGTGCCCGGGTCGACCTTCTCGCCGCTGTCGTTGGTGCCGTCCCAGATGAAATCTGCATAACCCGCTTTCTGCTCACCCACTTCGATGGTCTTGACGGTGTTGCCGTCCTTGTCCTTGATGGTGATCTTCGCTTCGCTGATTGCTTGCGGCACCACAAACTGCGCATTGAAGCTTTCGGCAGTGTCGACCACGGCTTTGTCGTTCTGCACCACCACCGACCTGCCCACCAGCGACGACGCCTGCAGTGCTTGGGACGAGGCCATGGCATTGGTGATGCTGGTGACCGATTCGTTCAGCGAGGTAATGCCTTCCAGGCTGCTGAACTGCGCCAACTGGGCAACGAACTCGCTGTTGTCCTGCGGATCAAGCGGGTTCTGGTGCTGCATCTGAGTCACCAGCAACTGCAGGAACGCATCTTTGCCGAGCGCATCGTTGCCGGTTTTGGATGCCGTATCGGTGGTCTTCTTGGTGTTGGTACCTACGCCCGAGGCGGACAGCACGTCGTTAAGGTTCACACCGTTGGTGTCGATTGCCATGGTTCGGATTCCTTATCACTGCCCGAGGGTCAGCACTTTCTGCATCATGCTCTTGGCCGTATTCATCAGCTCGGCGTTGGTCTGGAACGCGCGGCTGGCAGAGATCATGTCAGCCATCTCCTCGACCACGTTGACGTTCGGGTAGTAGACGTAGCCGTCCTTGTTCGCTGCCGGGTGGTTCGGCTCGTAGCGGGCCTCGAGGGTGCTCTGGTCTTCGACGATGCCTTTTACCTGCACGCCCTGCCCTGCTTCGCCCTGGTCCTCGAACAGCGACTGGCTGGTGCCGGCCTGCGCAGCCTGGAAGGTGGTGGCGAATACCGGGTGGCGGGCACGGTAGGTCTGGTCGATGCTCGACGACACGGTCTCGGCGTTGGCGATGTTCGAGGCCACGGTGTTCAGGCGCGTGTTCTGCGCACTCATGCCGCTACCGGCAATGTTGAAAACGCTGGAAAGGGACATGGTCATTCTCCCCGCAGGGCGGAAACCAGCCCTTTGAATTTACTGTTGAGCAACGTGAAGCTGGCCTGGAAGCCAATGGCGTTTTCGGTGTAGTTCGATTGCTCGATCTGCGCGTCAACGGTGTTCTGGTCGATCGAAGGCTGCAGCGGCGTGCGGTACTTGAGCGTATCGTCAGCGGCGATGGCCAGGCCTTCGGCTTCGATGTGCCGGCTGTTGGTACGGTCCATGGCGAAGCGGCCGCCTTGCTGCTTGCTGGTTTCGGCGGCCAGCACCGAAGAGAAGTCCATGTCACGCGCCTTGTAGTTGGGCGTGTCGGCGTTGGCGATGTTGTTGGCCAGCACTTCGGCGCGCTGGGCGCGGAAGCCCAGGGCCTTTTCGTGGATACCAAGCGCCTTGTCGAAGCTGATGCTCATGTCGGGGAAACCTTCAGAGGTTGACCGGAATTTCGTTGAGCAAGGTATAGCAAGGGCTGTGCCAACCACTGCAAAGCCCGTGTTTATGGGCTTTAGCGGTAGGGTACTGTCAGCGTGATGCCAGAAAAGCGGCAAAGCCCTTCCGCCTTGGGCGGCGAAAGCGGCAATTGCCGGGTGGCAAAAGCGGCAAAACAAAAAATTGACGTCCGTGTTGTTGCCTGGGCGGGCCTCTTCGCGGGTAAACCCGCTCCCACAGGGACACCGCTGCCCTCAGGGGTGGTGCATAACCTGTGGGAGCGGTGCAGCGCTGCCCTCAAGGGTGGTGCATAACCTGTGGGAGCGGGTTTACCCGCGAAGAGGCCCGCACAGGCAAACAAAAAACCGGCAACTTTCGCTGCCGGCTTCTGGTTCACTTGGCCTGGTAGATAATCCCCGGGCTGCACTGCACCATCTGGTAATGGTCCGGCAACCCGTTCAATGCCTCCGAGGCACCAAGGAACAGGTAGCCCCCCGGCTTCAAGGTGCTGTGAATGCGCAGCAGGATGTCCCGCTTCACCTGCGCCGAAAAATAGATCAGCACGTTGCGGCAGAACACGATGTCGAACTTGCCCAGGCTGGCGTAGCTGTCGAGCAGGTTGAACGAGCGGAACTCGACGCGGCTGCGTATCGCCGGCTTGACCGCCCAGCGCCCCGGCCCCTTGGGGTCGAAGTAGCGCTGCAGGCGCTCCTGCGACAACCCGCGGGCAATCGCCAGGCTGTCGTACTCACCGGTCTTGCAGTTGTTCAGCATGGTGCCGGACAAGTCGGTGGCAACGATCTGCGCGCCCATCTTCAGCTGGCCGAGGTTGCTGCGCTCGAACTCGTCGATGGCCATCGAGATGGAGTAAGGCTCCTGCCCCGACGAGCAGGCCGCCGACCACATGCGCAGGCGCTGGCCAGGGTTGTTGCGGATGAACTCGGGGATGACCTTGTTCTTCAGCACTTCGAACGGGTAGGTGTCGCGGAACCACAAGGTCTCGTTGGTGGTCATCGCATCGACCACCTGCTCGCGCAAACCGCCACGCGGCTGGGCCTGGATGCGCTGCACCAGCTCGCCCAGGCTCTTGATGCCCTGTTGTTCCATCAGCTTGTTGAGACGGCTGGAAACCAGGTACTGCTTATTCTCGCCCAGCAAGATGCCACAGGCTTTTTCCAGGAAGACCCGGAACTGTTCGAAATCCAAATTACCCGTAGACACTACTGCCGCCTCTTTTCAATCACTGGTGCCGGGGGGCTTCCCCGGCTGCTTCAATGCGCTGCCTTGATCCGGTCGACCACCCGCTGGGCCAGGTCGTCCGGCTTGAACTTGGCCAGGAAGTCATCGGCGCCGACCTTCTTGACCATTGCCTGGTTGAACACCCCGGAAAGCGAAGTATGCAGGCAGATGTGCAATTTTTGCATGTGCGGGTCGCTGCGGATCTCCGCCGTTAGCGTATAGCCGTCCATTTCCGGCATCTCAATGTCCGAGATCATCATCAGGAACTCTTCTTCCGGCTTTTTGCCCTCGTCCACCAGCTGGCGCAGGTAGTTCAGGGCCTGACGGCCGTCATTGAGCGCCACCACTTCCACACCTACGGTCTGCAGGCAACGGCTGACCTGCTTGCGCGCCACCGACGAGTCGTCGACGGTCAGCACCCGCATCAGCACGGCCTTGTCCTGCACCTCGGCATCGATCACCCCGGCCGACACCGATTCGGACGACGGCGACACTTCGGCCAGCACTTTCTCCACGTCGATGATTTCGACCATGCGGTTGTCCACCCGGGTGACCGCCGTCAGGTAATGGTCACGGCCAGTGCCCTTGGGTGGCGGATGGATCTCTTCCCAGTTCATGTTGACGATGCGCTCCACCGAGTGCACCAGGAAACCCTGGGTCTTGGTGTTGTACTCGGTGATGATCACGAAGCTCTTGCGCGTGTCTTCCTGCAGCGGACGCAACCCGGTAGCCATCGACAAGTCGAGGATCGGGATGGTCGCCCCGCGAATGTTGGCAACCCCACGCACCACCGGGTGCGCCTTGGGCAGCAGGGTCAGCGCAGGGCATTGCAGCACTTCCCTGACCTTGAATACGTTGATGCCGTATAGCTGTTCGCCATTGAGGCGGAACAGCAGCAACTCCAGGCGATTCTGCCCCACCAGCTGCGTGCGCTGGTTGACCGAATCCATAACACCCGCCATGCCAGACTCCTTTACTTTTCAGCCTTTCGTTGCAACTCAGGTAGCGAGTCGGCACGGGCTTTGCTTTTTTGAGCGTCATGCACACGAAAACGACATTTTTCCGACGATTGACGCGCCTGCTGACTGGCTCGCTGGCCACGCTGTGCCTGCTGCTGCCCGGCGTGCGCACGGTAGCGGACGCGTTTACCTTGCCTGAACAGCTTATCGGTGTCACCCAAGGGTTTCTTGAATTCACCGTCGAAGATTACCTGGCCACCACCCAGACCGCCGGCCGTTATGAAATCCAGGTCAACTCGCTGGACCCACGCCTGCGCATGCCGTTGTGCAGCCAGCAACTGGACGCCTCGCTGGAAAGCCCCTCTCAGCCGCTGGGCCGGGTGACGGTGCGGGTCCGCTGCGACGGTAGCGCCCCGTGGACGGTATTCGTGCCGGCCACCGTGCGGCTGTTCCGCGATGTGGTAGTGGTCACCCGCCCGCTCAAACGCGGCAACGAAGTGGGCGAAGGCGACGTGGCGCTGCGCGAGCGTGATGTGGGCACACTGGGCCAGGGCTTCCTCAGCGAACTGGACCAGGCGGTGGGCATGAAGATGCTGCGCCCCACGGTGATCGACCAGGTGCTCACCCCGCAGCACCTGGAACAGGCCGAGGTGGTGCGCAAAGGTGACCAGGTGGTGATCATCGCCCGCAGCGGCAGCCTGAGCGTGCGCATGCCCGGCGAGGCCCTGAGCAAAGGCGGCCTGAGCGAGCAGATAAGGGTACGCAACCTCAATTCCAAACGGGTGGTCAAGGCCAGGGTTACCGGCCCGGGCCAGGTCGAGGTCAGTATGTAAGCCGGCCGCCAGAATGCGCTGGCGGTGAGGAACGGCTTTTTCTAAACTGTGTCAGAACACGGGTTCGCGAGCTTGCTGACAGGCGGCTATGCATTTGTGCCTAAAGTTTCTTTCGGGTTGGCCGAAAACAAGGCAAGCGTCCAAATACCCAGAGGTTTCTGATCATGGTCATCGACTTCAGTCGTTTGAATAACTCTCCGTCCGTCACGGGCGGCGTGCGCGGCAACACCGCGCCCGGCAGCGCCGAAAAACCGGCAGCCAGCCAGGAAGCGGTGAAAGACACCGGCGCCAGCGGAGAAGCGGTACACCTCAGCCAAGAGGCCCAGCAGTTGCAAAAGATCAGCGACAAGCTGCGCGACGAGCCGGTAGTCAACAGCGCCCGCGTGGCCCAGTTGAAACAGGCAATCGCCGACGGCAGCTACCAGGTCGATGCCGGCCGGGTCGCCAGCAAACTGCTCGATTTCGAAGCCCAGCGCTGACCGTACGGCGCGCTGACTTCACGGACGCTAGAAAAGCCAAGAGTTAGCCATGCACGACACCACCTTGCTGCAACTGATCGAAGATGACATTGCACCCCTGCAGGAGCTGCTCGATATCCTGCAGAGAGAGGCCGTTGCGCTTCATGGCCGCGATATGGCGCCACTGGAAAACATCCTGGCCCGCAAGCAGTCATTGATCGTGCTGCTGGAACAGCAAGGCCTGCGGCGCAATAACCTGCTTACCAGCCTTGGCCTGAGCCCCGATCGTGCCGGCGTGGAGGCAGTGGCGGCCCAATCGCCGAATGGTGAACTGCTGCTGCAGCAACTCGATGTCATCAGCCAATTGATGCAGGCATGCCAACAAGTCAACGAGACCAATGGCCGCATCATCCAGGTGCAACAACACGTCACCAACAACCAGATTCGCATCCTTCAGGGCGGCGATTCGCCGTCACTGTACGACAGCCGCGGCGGTACCTCGCTGCTGGCCAAGCCAAGGGCCCTCAGCCAAGTCTGATTTTTCTGTCAAGGCACGGAACATACTGGCAAAATGCCGTTACTTGCGTGTGTTGCTTTTGCCTGGAGAACGATAAGCCGTGTTCAATGAATCCGATGCCCCGCAACCGCCAAAGGTGCTGAGCACCCCCCTGGAGATTGCGGCCAACTTGCGGCAACTGCAGGAAAGCCACGACCCCCTGATCATCACCTTCCATGACCGCAGCCAGCGCTTCCAGAGCTACGTGGTGCACGTGGACCGTGAAAGCAACACCCTGGCGCTGGACGAGATGATCCCCCGTGACGGCGAGAAGTTCATCGAGAACGGCGAGCACTTTCGCGTCGAAGGCTTCCACGATGGCGTGCGCATCGCCTGGGAGTGCGACCACGAACTGAAGGTCAGCGAAGTCAACGGCCACCGCTGCTACAGCGGGGCCCTGCCGCTCGAGATGACCTACCACCAGCGCCGCAACGCCTTCCGCGCCGCGCTGAAGCTGTCGCAGCTGGTCGACATCATCCTTGATGGCACCCACCTCAAGGGCAACGGCGCCCTGCGTGGCAAGTTGCTGGATATCTCCGCCACCGGCTGCAAGCTGCGCTTCGAGGGCAATGTCGAAGACCGCCTGCAACTGGGCCAGGTGTATGAGCGCTTCAAGGCAGGCAACCCGCTGGGCCTGGTCGATACCATGGTCGAGCTGCGCCACCTGCACTATGAAGAGCGCATCAACACCACCTTTGCCGGGGTGCGCTTCCACAACCTCAGCGGGCAGGCACAGCGCAAGATCGAGAGCTTTGTGTACCAGCTGCAGCGTGAGGCGCGGCGGTTTGACAAGGACGACTATTGATCGTTGGCTTGTAAAGCAGAAACGCCACCTTTTGAGGTGGCGTTTTCATTTGTGCTCTCCAGTGCTGGCCTATTCGCGGGTAAACCCGCTCCCACAGGGATCGCATCAGGCCTGAGAGCAGCCCCGTACCTGTGGGAGCGGGTTTACCCGCGAATAGGCCGGCATAGGCTTACACCGACTTGCTCACTTCTTCAGGCTCGGGCGCCTGTTGCTCGGCCCCCTTCTCTTCCGCCTCGGTATCCTCCGCCGCCACCGGTGCCTGCATCACATCCTGCACCGTCTGCTCATCCACCCGTGGGTCCAGCGCAGCCGACAACGGCGAACCGGCCGCCGGCATTGCCACGTGGCCCAACGGCGCGTCCTGCACCTGGTGCAGCCCGGTAACCGCCTTCGGCCGGATGCGCCACACCAGCACCAGCGCAAAGAACACAAAGAAGGCATACAGCATCTGCGGCCCCAGCACCTTCATCAGCACGCCAGCCGCCAATGGCCCGATACAGGCGCCCACGCCGTAGGTCACCAGCAGCATCGCGGTCAACGAGACCCGCCGCTCGCTTTCCACATGGTCGTTGGAAAACGCCACCGCCAGCGGGTACAGGCAGAACTGCAGCAAGGAAATCAGGAAGCCGATGCCGAACAGCAATTCCAGCGGCACGCTGGGTAATATCGCCAGCGGCGCAGCCGCTAGCGCCAGGCCTACCGCCACGCTGCGGATCAGCACCGCGCGGTCATAGCGGTCCGACAACCAGCCCAGCGGCCATTGCACCAGCAGGCCGGCAAAGATGCAGCTACCCATGAACAGACCGATCTGCTCGGTGGTCATGCCCTGGCTGGAGGCATACAACGGCGCCAGGCCGTAGAACGAGCCGACGATCAGCCCGGAACCCAATACCGTGCTAAGCGACTGCGGCACCCGCTTGATGAAGAACTTCGGCTCCATGGGGGCCGGGCGCAACGGCGCCGGGTGAATGCGCCGGGTCATCGCCACCGGCACCAGGCACAGGGCAAAGCACATCGCTACCAGCATCAGCAGCTCCGGGCCAAGCGCCGGGTGCACGACCAGGATCAGTTGGCCAAGCACCAGGCCCAGGTACGAGGCAATCATATAGCCGCTGAACACCGCGCCGCGGTGCTTCACATCAGCCTGCTCGTTAAGCCAGCTCTCGATGACCATGTACTGGCACATCATGCCCAGGCCGACGATCATGCGCAGCCCGACCCAGGCCGGCAACCAGCTGGTCAGGCCATGGCCGAGCACCGCCGCGCCGACGATCCCGGCGCAGGTGGCATAAGCGCGTATGTGCCCGACCCGGCCGATCAACCGGTGGCCAACCTTGCCGCCCAGCGCCAGGCCGAAGTAGTTGGCGGCCATCAGCGCACCAATCCACAGGCTGTCGACATGGTCGGCGGCCAGGCGCAGGGCCAGGTAGGTACTGAGCAGGCCCGAGCCGATCAACATCATCAGCGCGGCGAAATACAACGACTGAAACGGCTTCCATATATTTCGCATAGGTCCCGTGAAGCTCCCTTGATCAGGTGGCGGGGGTGCTAGCAGCATAAGGGCAAAAACATCCCGGCGCAGGCCCCCTCAAGCGAATTGCCGCTGCGGGGGCGTGTCCGGTGCAGGTCGTGTCGCGATCAGGCCTGTGCCGCCAGCACCCGGCGCTCCCACGGGGTGATCTCGTCGAAGAAATCCGTCAGCTCCAGGGTCTTGCTGGCGATGTAGCCTTCGATGAACTCGCTGCCGAACAGTTCCCGCGCCAGCACGCTGCGTTTGAGGCGTTCGAGCGCTGCATGCAAGGTGCACGGCAGGCTCAGGTGCTCCGGCACTTCGAACTCGCCCTGAATCGCTGGCGACGGCTGCAGGCGCTGTTCAATGCCGTGCAGCCCGGCGGCCAGGCTGGCGGCGATGGCCAGGTACGGGTTGGCATCGGCGCCGGGCAGGCGGTTTTCCACCCGCCGCGCCACCGGCGCACTGGCCGGGATACGCAGGCCAGCGGCGCGGTTGTCTTCGGACCAACAGGCGTTGTTCGGTGAGGCGTAGGGGTGGCACAGGCGCTGGTAGGAGTTGACGTTGGGCGCGAACAGCGCGGTGAAGTCGGCCAGGCACGCCTGCAAACCGCCAATGAAGTGGTGGAAGGTGTCGGTCGCCAGGCCTTGCTCGTCGCTGAACACGTTACGCCCGCTGGCCACCTCCACCAGGCTCTGGTGAATGTGCATGGAGCTGCCGGGCGTGTGCGCCAGCGGCTTGGCCATGCATACCACGATCAAGCCGTGCTTGAGTGCCACTTCCTTGAGCAGGTGCTTGAACAGGAAGGTCTGGTCGGCGAGCAGCAGCGGGTCGCCGTGCAGCAAGTTGATCTCGAACTGGCTGACGCCCATTTCGTGCATGAAGGTATCGCGCGGCAGGCCCAGCGCGGCCATGCACTGGTAGACCTCGTTGAAGAACGGGCGCAGGCCATTGTTGGAGCTGACGCTGAATGCCGAATGGCCCAGCTCGCGGCGGCCGTCGATACCCAGCGGTGGCTGGAACGGCTGCAGCGGGTCGCTGTTGGGGGCAAAGACGAAGAACTCCAGCTCGGTCGCCACCACCGGCGCCAGGCCCAGCGCTGCATAGCGGGCGATTACCGCCTTGAGCTGGCCACGGGTGGACAACGCCGAAGGCCGGCCATCCAGCTCGTTGGCATCGCAAATGGCCAGGGCACGGCCGTCACTGCTCCAGGGCAGGCGATGGACCTGGCTGGGTTCGGCCACCAGCGCCAGGTCACCGTCGTCGCTGCCGTAGAATTTTGCCGGCGGGTAGCCGCCCATGATGCATTGCAGCAGTACACCCCGGGCCATCTGCAGGCGGCGGCCTTCGAGGAAACCTTCAGCGGTCATCACCTTGCCGCGCGGGACGCCATTGAGGTCGGGGGTGACGCATTCGATTTCATCGATGCCCTGGAGCTGAGCGGTGCTCATGACGCTTGTCCTTGTTGTTGTAGGCTGACAACAACATAGGCTGGGGGTGTTTAAAATATCAAGCAGCCGTTTTATTACCTGTGCCGGCCTCTTCGCGGGTGAACCCGCTCCCACAGGGACCGCACAGGTTTTGAACATTGTGTTGTACATGTGGGAGCGGGTTTACCCGCGAAGAGGCCGGCACAGGCAACCCTTATTCCCGCAAAGTCATGCCATTGGCCGGCAACGGCAAGGCCGTCTTGTAGCGTACCTGCTTCAAGGCAAAGCTCGACCGAATGTTGGCCACCCCCGGCAACCGCGTCAGGTAGTCGAGAAACCGCTCCAGCGCCTGAATGCTCGGCAACAGCACCCGCAGCAGGTAGTCCGGGTCCCCCGTCATCAGGTAGCACTCCATCACCTCGGGCCGCTCGGCAATTTCTTCCTCGAAACGGTGCAGCGACTGCTCCACCTGTTTTTCCAGGCTGACATGTATGAACACATTCACATCCAGCCCCAGCACTTCGGGCGACAGCAAGGTCACCTGCTGGCGGATCACCCCCAGTTCCTCCATGGCCCGCACCCGGTTGAAACAGGGCGTGGGCGACAGGTTTACCGAGCGTGCCAGCTCGGCGTTGGTGATGCGGGCGTTCTCCTGCAGGCTGTTGAGAATGCCGATATCGGTACGATCGAGTTTGCGCATGAGACAAAATCACCGGTTTTTTATGTTTATGCGGAATGTTTATCTGCCCCGCACAGCAAAGGCAATCAACTTGAGAGAAAAATTCTCCTGCCGGGCCACTAAGATGTAGGGGACGCTGACTTACCAGTCACAAGCCGGTACTCAGCGGCGGCCGCTTCAGAGCTCACAAAAACAAATACCCCGAGCGAGCGTAAAAAGCATGAACGAGTACGCCCCCCTGCGTTTGCATGTGCCCGAGCCTACCGGCCGGCCAGGCTGCCAGACCGATTTCTCCTACCTGCGCCTGAACGACGCAGGTCAAGCCCGTAAACCCCCAGTCGATGTCGATGCTGCCGACACCGCCGACCTGTCCTACAGCCTGGTCCGCGTGCTCGATGAGCAAGGCAACGCACAAGGCCCATGGGCCGAAGACATCGACCCGCAAGTTCTCCGCCAGGGCATGCGCGCCATGCTCAAGACGCGCATTTTCGACAGCCGCATGGTGGTTGCCCAGCGCCAGAAGAAAATGTCCTTCTACATGCAGAGCCTGGGCGAAGAAGCCATCGGCAGCGGTCAGGCACTGGCGCTTAACCGCACCGACATGTGCTTCCCGACCTACCGCCAGCAAAGCATCCTGATGGCCCGCGACGTGTCGCTGGTCGAAATGATCTGCCAGTTGCTGTCCAACGAGCGTGACCCGCTCAAGGGCCGCCAGCTGCCGATCATGTACTCGGTGCGCGAGGCCGGCTTCTTCACCATCAGCGGTAACCTGGCGACCCAGTTCGTGCAGGCCGTCGGTTGGGCCATGGCGTCGGCCATCAAGGGCGATACCAAGATTGCCTCGGCGTGGATCGGCGACGGCGCCACCGCCGAATCGGACTTCCACACCGCCCTCACCTTCGCCCACGTGTACCGCGCCCCGGTGATCCTCAACGTGGTCAACAACCAATGGGCCATCTCCACTTTCCAGGCCATTGCCGGTGGCGAGTCGACCACCTTCGCCGGCCGTGGCGTGGGTTGTGGCATTGCTTCGCTGCGGGTTGACGGCAACGACTTCGTCGCTGTGTACGCCGCTTCGCGCTGGGCCGCCGAACGTGCCCGCCGTGGCCTTGGCCCAAGCCTGATCGAGTGGGTCACCTACCGTGCCGGCCCGCACTCGACCTCCGACGACCCGTCCAAGTACCGCCCCGCCGATGACTGGAGCCACTTCCCGCTGGGCGACCCGATCGCCCGCCTGAAGCAACACCTGATCAAGATCGGCCACTGGTCCGAGGAAGAACACCAGGCCACCACGGCCGAGTTCGAAGCCGCGGTCATTGCCGCGCAGAAGGAAGCCGAACAGTACGGCACCCTGGCCAACGGCCACATCCCGAGCGCCGCCTCGATGTTCGAGGACGTGTACAAGGAAATGCCCGACCACCTGCGCCGTCAGCGCCAGGAACTGGGGGTTTGAGATGAACGACCACAACAACAGCATCAACCCGGAAACCGCCATGGCCACCACCACCATGACCATGATCCAGGCCCTGCGCTCGGCCATGGATGTCATGCTTGAGCGCGACGACAATGTAGTGGTGTACGGCCAGGATGTCGGTTACTTCGGCGGCGTGTTCCGCTGCACCGAGGGCCTGCAGACCAAGTACGGCAAGTCGCGTGTGTTCGACGCACCGATCTCCGAGAGCGGCATCGTCGGCACCGCCGTAGGCATGGGCGCCTACGGCCTGCGCCCGGTGGTGGAAATCCAGTTCGCCGACTACTTCTACCCGGCTTCCGACCAGATCGTCTCCGAGATGGCGCGCCTGCGTTACCGTTCGGCCGGTGAGTTCATCGCCCCGCTGACCCTGCGCATGCCTTGCGGTGGCGGCATCTATGGCGGCCAGACCCACAGCCAGAGCCCAGAAGCGATGTTCACTCAGGTGTGCGGCCTGCGCACGGTCATGCCGTCCAACCCGTATGACGCCAAAGGCTTGCTGATTGCCTCGATCGAATGCGACGACCCGGTGATCTTCCTGGAGCCCAAGCGCCTGTACAACGGCCCGTTCGACGGCCACCACGACCGCCCGGTTACCCCGTGGTCGAAGCACCCGCACAGTGCCGTGCCCGACGGTTACTACACCGTACCGCTGGACAAGGCCGCCATTACCCGCCCAGGCAATGACGTGACCGTGCTCACCTACGGCACCACCGTGTACGTGGCCCAGGTGGCCGCCGAAGAAAGCGGCGTGGATGCCGAAGTGATCGACCTGCGCAGCCTGTGGCCGCTGGACCTGGACACCATCGTCGAGTCGGTGAAAAAGACCGGCCGTTGCGTGGTGGTGCACGAGGCCACCCGTACCTGCGGCTTCGGCGCCGAACTGGTGTCGCTGGTGCAGGAGCACTGCTTCCACCACCTGGAGGCGCCGATCGAGCGCGTCACCGGCTGGGACACCCCCTACCCTCACGCACAGGAATGGGCTTACTTCCCAGGGCCTTCGCGGGTAGGTGCGGCACTGAAAAAGGTCATGGAGGTCTGAATGGGCACGCACGTCATCAAGATGCCGGACATTGGCGAAGGCATCGCGCAGGTCGAGTTGGTGGAATGGTTCGTCAAGGTCGGCGACATCATCGCCGAGGACCAGGTGGTGGCCGACGTCATGACCGACAAGGCCACCGTGGAAATCCCTTCGCCGGTCAGCGGCAAGGTGCTGGCCCTGGGTGGCCAGCCGGGTGAAGTGATGGCGGTCGGCAGCGAGCTGATCCGCATCGAAGTGGAAGGCAGCGGCAACCATGTGGATGTGCCAACGGCCAAAGCGGTCGAGGCCGCTGCTGCCCCTGTGGCGGCAAAGCCAGCGCCACAGCAGGAAGTAAAACCCGCAGCGTACCAGGCGCCTGCCAACCACGAGGCAGCCCCGATCGTGCCGCGCCAGCCGGGCGACAAGCCACTGGCCTCGCCCGCCGTGCGCAAGCGCGCCCTGGATGCCGGTATCGAACTGCGTTACGTGCATGGCAGCGGCCCGGCCGGGCGCATCCTGCATGAAGACCTCGACGCCTTCATGAGCAAGCCGCAAAGCAGTGGCGGGCAGGCTTCGAATGGCTATGCCAAGCGCACCGACAGCCAGCAGGTACCGGTAATCGGCCTGCGCCGCAAGATCGCCCAGCGCATGCAGGACGCCAAGCGCCGGGTCGCACACTTCAGCTACGTGGAAGAAATCGACGTCACCGCCCTGGAAGCCCTGCGCCAGCAACTCAACAGCAAGCATGGCGACAGCCGTGGCAAGCTGACCCTGCTGCCGTTCCTGGTGCGCGCACTGGTCGTGGCTTTGCGTGACTTCCCGCAGATCAACGCCACCTATGACGACGAAGCGCAGATCATCACCCGCCATGGCGCGGTGCATGTGGGCATCGCCACCCAGGGTGACAACGGCCTGATGGTACCGGTGCTGCGCCATGCCGAAGCCGGCAGCCTGTGGAGCAACGCTGGCGAGATCTCGCGCCTGGCGCACGCTGCGCGCAACAACAAGGCCGGCCGCGAAGAGCTGTCTGGCTCGACCATAACCCTGACCAGCCTTGGCGCGCTGGGCGGTATCGTCAGCACACCGGTGGTCAACACCCCGGAAGTGGCGATCGTCGGCGTCAACCGCATGGTCGAGCGGCCGGTGGTGATCGACGGCCAGATCGTCGTGCGCAAGATGATGAACCTGTCCAGCTCGTTCGACCACCGCGTGGTCGATGGCATGGACGCCGCACTGTTCATCCAGGCCGTGCGTGGCCTGCTCGAACAACCCGCCTGCCTGTTCGTGGAGTGAGCATGCAACAGACTATCCAGACTACCCTGCTGATTATCGGCGGCGGCCCTGGCGGCTACGTGGCCGCCATCCGCGCCGGGCAACTGGGCATTCCGACCGTGCTGGTGGAAGGCCAGGCGCTGGGCGGTACCTGCCTGAACATCGGCTGCATCCCGTCCAAGGCACTGATCCACGTGGCCGAGCAGTTCCACCAGGCTTCGCGCTTTACCCAACCCTCGCCGCTGGGCATCAGTGTGGCTTCGCCGCGCCTGGACATTGGCCAGAGCGTGGCGTGGAAGGACGGCATTGTCGACCGCCTGACCACCGGTGTTGCGGCCCTGCTGAAAAAGCACGGGGTGAAAGTGGTGCATGGCTGGGCCAAGGTGCTCGATGGCAAGCAGGTCGAGGTCGATGGCCAGCGCATCCAGTGCGAACACCTGTTGCTGGCCACTGGCTCCAGCAGCGTCGAGCTGCCGATGCTGCCGCTGGGCGGGCCGGTAATTTCCTCAACCGAAGCCCTGGCACCGAAAGCCCTGCCGCAACACCTGGTGGTGGTGGGCGGTGGCTATATCGGCCTGGAGCTGGGCATTGCCTACCGCAAGCTGGGCGCGCGGGTCAGCGTGGTGGAAGCGCGCGAGCGCATCCTGCCGACCTACGACAGCGAGCTGACCGCGCCGGTGGCCGAGTCGCTGAAGAAGCTGGGCATCGCCCTGCACCTGGGCCATAGCGTCGAGGGGTACGAAAATGGCTGCCTGCTGGCCAATGACGGCAATGGCGGGCAACTGCGCTTAGAGGCCGACCAGGTACTGGTTGCGGTAGGCCGCCGCCCACGCACCAAAGGCTTCAACCTGGAATGCCTGGACCTGAAGATGAACGGCGCGGCCATCGCCATCGACGAGCGCTGCCAGACCAGCATGCACAACGTCTGGGCCATTGGCGACGTGGCCGGCGAGCCGATGCTGGCGCACCGGGCCATGGCCCAGGGCGAAATGGTGGCCGAAATCATCGCCGGCAAGGCCCGCCGTTTCGAGCCTGCGGCAATAGCTGCGGTGTGTTTCACCGACCCGGAAGTGGTAGTGGTCGGCAAGACCCCGGAGCAGGCCAGCCAGCAAGGCCTGGACTGCATCGTCGCGCAGTTCCCGTTCGCCGCTAACGGGCGGGCCATGAGCCTGGAAGCGAAAAGCGGTTTCGTGCGCGTGGTGGCGCGCCGGGACAACCACCTGATCCTGGGGTGGCAGGCGGTGGGCGTGGCGGTTTCCGAGCTGTCCACCGCGTTTGCCCAGTCACTGGAGATGGGCGCGTGCCTGGAGGATGTGGCCGGTACCATCCATGCCCACCCAACGCTGGGTGAGGCGGTACAGGAAGCGGCATTGCGCGCCTTGGGCCACGCCCTGCATATCTGACACTGAAGCGGCCAAGGCCGATTTGGCCCGCTGCGCCGTGAGGCGCCGCGGGTCTTTTTTATTCATGAGTCAGTGCCGGCCTCTTCGCGGGTGAACCCGCTCCCACAGGTAGAACACAGTATTCAAAAACTGTGGTGTCCCTGTGGGAGCGGGTTCACCCGCGAAGAGGCCGGCACAGGCTACTCGGCTATGACGTTCTTGCCATTACCCTTGGCCCGGTACAGCGCCTTGTCCGCCCGCCCCAGCAGTGCATGCTGGTCCTCCCCCTCTTCCCGCTGCACCACGCCGTAGCTCATGGTCAGCCGGCATTCACCCACCGGCTCCAGCTGCTCCATCACCTGGCGCAAGCGCCCAGCAACATCCATTGCCTCGCCCAAGGTGGTCTGCGGCAGCACGATCACAAACTCGTCACCGCCCCAGCGCGCCAGCAGGTCCAGCTCACGCAGGCAGGTGCGCAGGTTTTCCGCCACCCGCACCAGCGCCGCATCGCCACGGGCATGGCCATAGCGGTCGTTGATCGGCTTGAAATCATCCATGTCCATGGCGATCAGCGACAACGGCTGACGGAAACGCTGGGCGCGTTGGCATTCCAGCTGCAACACCTTCTCCAGCCGGTAACGGTTGGCGATACGGGTCAAGGCATCACGTTCGGCCAGTTCACGGTTTTCGTCCAGCTGCCGCTGCAACTGCTGGTTCACCCAGGACAGCTCGCGGGTGCGATCGGCCACCTGGCTTTCCAGGGACTGGTTCTTCTGTTCCAGCTGCGCCACCAGGCGCTTGCCCGGGTCGATATTGCGGTGCGCGCCAAGCATGCGCGCCACCGAGCCGTCTTCGTTATGGGCGATGATATGGCCGCTGTCTTCGATCCACAGGTAACTGCCATCCTGGCAGCGGCAACGGTATTCGATGCGGTAGCGCTCATTGCGCTGGCCAATGTAGGCCTCGAAATGCGCCATCACCCGTGGGTAGTCCTCAGGGTGAATGACACTCTCCCAGGTGAAGACCGAATTGGCCATGGAGTGGCTGGAGTAGCCGAGCATGGCGTACCAGCCGGGGTTGCGGTAGACGTAGCCGGTGTTGGCATTCCAGTCCCAGATGCCATCGCTGATCAACTCGAACAAGGTGTGCAACTGCTGTTCACTGAAGCCGGCTGGGGCCGGCCTGGTTTCCTGATTCATGGACGCTCTCCCTGATGCCCAGCAACTGCGCTCCCATCAAGGGGCTGCCGACAATGTGTAATTTGCCGCAGGCGGCAAGATCATGCCTCTGACGGGGCAAGCATATGCCCAGCGTGTCACGACCGGAATAGCTCCAGCGCCCTAGTGTTCATTTTTTAAATGCGTCTGGGCTGGCAAGGCGTTTCGTATAAGATATCCGCATTGCCTATTGCTGGAATTTCCCGTGCCGCTGCCGTCTTTCAAAGCCACCGACCTGGGTGCAACGCCCTCGATGTCGGAAATCATTGCCAAGCACCTGCGCGAGGCCATCATCTCGGGCCAGCTCGCTGAAGGCGAACCGGTGCGCCAGGACGAAGTGGCACAGGCCTTCAACGTCAGCAAGATCCCGGTGCGCGAAGCCCTGAAACGCCTGGAGGCGGAAGGGCTGGTGGACTTCCATCGCAACCGTGGCGCGCTGGTCACCCGTATTTCGGAGCCGGAGCTGGCGCAGATGTTCGAGGTTCGAGTGTTGCTGGAGGTAAAGGCAATTCGCCTGGCGATCCCCAACATGACCGAACAGCACTTTGCCCGCGCCGAAGCCATTTGCGCGGAGTTCATTGGCGAGGATGATGTTGGCCGCTGGGCCGACCTCAACTGGGCGCTGCATGCCTGCCTGTACGAACCGGCGCGCCGGCCCTATCTGCTTGGCCTGATCCGTTCGATCCACGACAAGGTGGAACGTTACCTGCGCATGCAGATGAGCCTGTCGGCGGGCAAGCAGCGCGCCGATCACGAACACCGCGACATCGTTGCTGCCTGCCGCGCGCGTGATGTGGAGCTGGCGGCACGGTTGATCGAAGAGCACATCAATGGGGTGTGCCAGAGCCTTTACGAGCACCTGCCCCAAAACTGAGCAGCCCCTTACTCCCTCGCACTGATTACCACCGCGGCACAGCATGCTTGGCTTCGTTCTTGCTTATCTAGATATCGTATACGAAATACCATATAAGGAATCAGCGGCGCCGGTTTTGCCTGCGCCGCGCTGCCTACTCCTTCTTCCAATAATTACGTATCGGAGTGCAAAACCATGGCCACACCCTCTTCGGCGGCATCGGTGAATGTCGCAAAAGCAGCAGACAAAGCCCCTGCGGGCATCAAGCGTGTGGTAGCTGCGGCCATGGCCGGCGCAGTCGCCGAGTGGTATGAGTTTTTCCTGTACGGCACCGCCTCGGCGCTGGTCTTCGGCCAGTTGTTCTTCCGCCAGACTGGCAGTGCCATGGACGGCATCATCGCCGCCTTTGCCCTCTACGCCGTGGGCTTTCTGGCCCGCCCCATCGGTGGCCTGGTGTTCGGCCACTACGGCGACAAGGTTGGCCGCAAGTACCTGCTGCAGATCAGCCTGATCGTGGTGGGGATAACCACCTTTCTGATGGGCTGCCTGCCCACCTTCGAACGCATCGGCTATGCCGCGCCCATCCTGCTGGTGGTGCTGCGCCTGATCCAGGGCTTTGCCTTCGGTGGCGAATGGGGCGGCGCGGTGCTGCTGGTGTCCGAACACAGCCCGGACAACCGCCGCGGCTTCTGGGCCAGTTGGCCGCAGGCGGGGGTACCGGCCGGCAACCTGATCGCCACCATCATCCTGCTGCTGTTGTCGTCCAACCTGAGCGAGGCACAGTTCCTTGACTGGGGCTGGCGTGTGGCGTTCTGGTTCTCGGCAGTGGTGGTGCTGATCGGCTACTGGATCCGCACCCGGGTTGACGATGCACCGATCTTCAAAGAGGCCCAGGCCAAGCAGCAGAAGCTGGAAAGCCAGCAACTGGGCGTGGTGGAAGTGGTTACCAAATACTGGCGCGAAGTGCTGATCGGCATTGGCGCACGCTTCGCCGAAAACATCCTCTATTACACCGTCGTCACCTTCTCCATCACCTACCTGAAACTGGTGGTGCACAAAGACACTTCGCAGATCCTGCTGCTGATGTTCGGCGCCCACCTGCTGCACTTCTTCATGATCCCGGCCATGGGCTACCTGTCGGACATCATCGGCCGCAAGCCGGTGTACCTGATCGGCGCCGTGCTCACCGCGTTCTGGGGCTTTGTCGGTTTCCCGATGATGGACACCGGCAATGACTGGCTGATCATGGCAGCAATCACCCTGGGCCTGGCCATCGAATCGATGACCTACGCGCCCTACTCTGCGCTGATGGCCGAACTGTTCCCCACCCACGTGCGCTACACCGCACTGTCGCTGTGCTACCAGGTTGCGCCGATCCTGGCCGGCTCGCTGGCGCCGCTGATCGCCGTGACCCTGCTCAAGGAATACAACAGCTCCACCCCCATCGCCTGGTACCTGGTCGCGGCGGCGGCCATCTCGATCGTGGCCGTGGCGGCCGCCAAGGAAACCCGCGGCAAGTCGCTGCGCGCGGTTGACGAAGAATCCGTGGCCCGCAACGCCGGCCGCTAAGCAACCTACAACAACGACAAATCCCGAGGTAACGAACATGACCAACAACATCTTCACCGGCACCATGCCCGCCCTGATGACCCCGTGCACCGCCGAGCGCAAGCCGGACTTCGAAGCCCTGGTGCGCAAGGGCCGCGAACTGATCGAGGCCGGCATGAGCGCGGTGGTGTACTGCGGCTCGATGGGCGACTGGCCGCTGCTGACCGAGGCCGAGCGCCAGGAGGGCGTGGCGCGCCTGGTCGCCGCCGGCATCCCGACCATCGTCGGCACCGGCGCGGTGAACACCCGTGAAGCCGTTTCGCACGCCGCCCACGCCGCCAAGGTTGGCGCCGCCGGCCTGATGGTCATCCCCCGCGTACTCAGCCGCGGCGCCTCGCTGATCGCCCAGAAGCACCACTTCTCGGCCATCCTCGCCGCAGCGCCGAAGCTGCCGGCGGTGATCTACAACAGCCCTTACTACGGCTTCGCCACCCGCGCCGACCTGTTCTTCGAACTGCGCAGCGCGTTCCCCAACCTGATCGGCTTCAAGGAATTCGGCGGCGGTGCCGACCTGCGCTACGCCGCCGAGCACATCACCTCCAAGGATGATGACGTGACCCTGATGGTCGGCGTCGACACCCAAGTGGTGCATGGCTTCGTCAACTGCAACGCCACCGGCGCCATCACCGGCATCGGCAACGCCCTGCCACGCGAAGTGCTGCAACTGGTGAGCCTGAGCAAGCAGGCCGCCAAGGGCGACGCCCGTGCCCGGCGCCTGGCGCGCGAGCTGGAAGCGGCGCTGGCGGTGCTGTCGTCGTTCGATGAAGGCTGCGACCTGGTGCTGTACTACAAGCACCTGATGGTGCTCAACGGCGATACCGAGTACAGCCTGCACTTCAACGAAACCGACGCACTGACGGATGCCCAGCGCAACTATGCCGAGCAGCAGTACGGGCTGTTCCGCAGCTGGTACGCCAGCTGGTCGGCCGAGCAGAACCTGGCCTGATTCTGCCCTGCGCGGACTCTTGTAGGAGCGGCCTTGCGTCGCGAAAGGGCTGCGCAGCAGCCCCGGGATTTTCGCGCAGACGCATGAATTGCCGGGGCTGCTGCGCAGCCCGATCGCGACACAAGGCCGCTCCTACATGGCTTGCGTCAACTGTTCGGAGGTGCCAGCAGGTCAAGCCAGATGCAACAACGCCTCTTCCACCGCAGCCACCACCTGGTTGCCCTTGGCCCCCGGCAGCCGCCAGGCGACGATGCTCATGCCCAAGGGCACCGCACAATCAACCGGTGCAACCAGCTCGCCGCTGTCCAGGTAACGCTGCACCAGGCTTCTGCGCCCCATCAGCACCCCGGCTGCCAGCAGCGCCTGTTGCAGGGCGATCGAGTACAGGGAAAAGCCCGGCCCACGGGCGACAAACTTATGCCCGGGTATCACCGCATTGCTCCACACCGCCCAGTCGTTCCAGCCCACGTCGGCGATGCAGCGCGCGTCGGCAAGGTCCTCGGGCCTGGTGAGGCCGGCCGCCAATGCCGGTACGCACACGGGCAAAATTTCCTCCGTGGCAATCCGGCGCTGCCAGCGTTCAGGCTTCTCGGTGTAGAACAGGCACAGGTCAAAGGGGCTGCGTTTCAGGTTGGGCGGCTCATCCACAGCGGTCACAGAGATTTCGATGGGTGCCAGCAGGCGGGTCAGCTCCGGCAGGCGGGGCCCGATCCACAACTGCGCCAGCGCCGGCGAAGTCACGATATGCACCCTTTGCGGTGCAGCCAGGCGCCGCAGCGTGCGTGCCGCCGCTTCCACGGCGTCGAAGGCTTCGGTGAACTGGGCTTTCACGCTTTCGCCCAAGGGCGTCAGGCGCACACCCTTGGCATGGCGCTCGAACAAGGCAGCGCCGTATTCGCTTTCCAGGGTCTTGACCAGGGCGGCGATAGCACCCGGGGTCACCTTGAGTTCAAGGGCAGCACGGGCAAAGCCACCCAGGCGGGCGGATGCTTCGAAGGCGCGCAAGGCATTGAGTTGCAGCGAGTGCCGCGTGGGGCTGTCGAGATACACGATGTCAGGCCTATTTTTTTTAGGCCTACTATTCCAGAAATCTGACGTTGTAGCCAGCTGTCACGCGCAGTACCGTGAAGCTGTCCAACGCGCATCACTGCACATTTTCAAGGAACTCAAATGCACTCTCCAAGCGGGCCCCATGCATTCAGGCAAGGTGTCCACAGCGCCATGCCCCTGACCTCCGGCATCGTGCCCTTCGGCCTGATTACCGGGGTCACTGCAATCGGCATGGGCCTGTCGCCGGCCGATGCCATCGGCATGACCTTGCTGTTCTACTCCGGGTCGGCGCAGATGGTGGTCATGCAGCTGATGCAGAACGCCGCACTGCCGGTGACCATGGTGGTGACCGCGCTGGTAATCAACCTGCGCTTCCTGATGTACAGCGCCAGCCTGGCCCCGCACCTGGGCCAGCTGCCACGCCGGCACAAATGGCCGATGGCCTACTTGTTGTCTGACCAGTCGTTTGCCTTGTGTACGCTGAAGGCAGGTTCGGACGGGCTCGGCCAGCATGCCTACCCTTACTATGCCGGTACCGCCATCACCATGTTCTTTGGCTGGAACCTCTCGGTGCTGGCGGGCATGTACCTGGGCGCCAGCATCCCCGAAGACTGGTCGCTGGGCTTTGCCATCCCGTTGTCGTTCCTGGCCCTGCTGATACCCGGCATTCGCAATGCGCCCACGCTTGGCGCGGCACTGACCGGTGGTGTACTCGCCGTGCTGGCTGCCGACCTGCCCTACAACCTCGGCCTGATGGCCGGCGCGCTGGGCGGCATCAGCGCCGGGCTGGCCATCGAGAGCTGGAAAAAACCGCAGGCAATGCCTGAAGCCAACAGCGAGCAGGAAGCATCATGAGCGAAACGACCCAATGGATAACCTTCGCCCTGATCGGCCTGGGTACCTTTGCCATACGCCTGTCGTTCATTGAACTGCACACGGTGTTGCGCATCCCCCCGCTGTTTCGCCGTGCGCTGGCGTATGTGCCGGCCAGCGTACTGGCAGCACTGGTATTGCCGGCAGTGGTGTTCCCCGACCGGCATGCCGGGTTTGACTGGATGAACCCGCAGATCCCGGCGGCGGTGCTGGCCGCGCTGGTAGCATGGCGCACGCGCAGTACGCTGCTGACGCTGGTGGTGGGGATGGGGGTGTTGTGGGCGTTGAAGCACTGGGGGATGTAGGCATTTGCCAAATCCCCTGTAGGAGCGGGTTCACCCGCGAACACCGGCACAGCCGGTGCCATGCACCGCGTTGCATTTTTCGCGGGTGAACCCGCTCCCACAGGTTTTGCAGTTCGCCCTGAGGCATGACAGCCCTCAGGAAAAATCGGCAGGATGTTGTGCTCAGAATTCGTTTGAGGTCCTTGGCCTTATTGTCCATGGTGGCAGGCTGATAGCTATTGCCTGTAAAAGGCTGCCGCGCGTGGACGCAGGCGCATGACGATGCCTGCGTTGGGGGACGTTGTCGGATCCCCCCAATAATAAGAGAGGACAAGGAAATGCATTCCAACAGTTTGAAGCAAAGCCTGAAGCAACGGCATATCACCATGATCGCACTGGGCGGGGTGATCGGTGCAGGGCTGTTCATGGGCTCGGGCTCACTGATCGCCTCGGCAGGGCCTGCAGCGATCCTGTCGTACTTCATCGGTGGCCTGGTGGTGACCCTGGTCATGTTCATGCTGGGCGAAATGGCCTGCCGCAACCCCGATGCCGGTTCGTTCTCGACCTACGCCAACACCTACCTCGGCGACTGGGCGGGGTTTGCGGTCGGTTGGCTGTACTGGTTCAAGTCGATGATGACCATCACCCTGGAAGCGGTGCTGCTGGGTGCCATCCTGCATGACTTCCTGCCATGGCTGCCGATCTGGGCAGGCGCCTTCCTCATGCTGGTGACACTGATGGCCAGCAACGCCTACTCGGTGCGCTCCTTTGCCGAGGTGGAATATTGGCTAGCTGCAATGAAGGTCGCCACCATCCTCATCTTCATGCTGCTGGGCATCTCGATCCTGCTCGGCCTGCACAGCGACATTCCCTCCCCCGGCCTGGTCAACCTCACCGCCCACGACGGCTTCATGCCCAATGGCCTGTCGCCGGTAATGGCCGGCGTTATCGTGGTGATCTTCTCGCTGGGCGGCAGCGAAATTGCCGCCGTGGCCGCAGGTGAGTCGGAGAACCCGCGGCAGAACGTGATCCGCGCAATCAAAAGCGTGATCCTGCGGGTGATGTTGTTCTACGTCGGCTCGGTGTCGATCCTGATCCTCTGCCTGCCATGGACCGACAAGGCCAACCTGGCCTCGCCCTACGTGTCGCTGTTCAGCCTGGCGGGCTTTGGCGGTGCTGCGGTGGCGATGAAACTGGTGCTGTTCGTCTCGTTCATGTCGGTGATGAACTCGTTCATGTTCTCCAACTCGCGCATGCTGTTCTCGCTGAGCCAGCGCGGGCACGCGCCCAAGCTGTTCTCGCGCACCAGCGCCAAGGGTGTGCCGATCAATGCCCTGCTGCTAAGCCTGTCGATCTGCACGATGATCCTGACCGTGCACTTCATCAGTGGCGGCGACCTGTTCATGACCCTGGCCAAAAGCACCGGCAGCCTGGTGATGGTGGTATGGATCTTCATCATCGTCGCCCACGTGGCCATGCGCTGGAAAACCCGCCACGAACCGGTCGACCCGAACGCCTTCCGCGCCTGGCTGTTCCCGTATGCCAACCTCGTGGCGCTGATCGCCTTGCTGGCGGTGATCGGCACCCAGGCCTTCGAGCCGGCTTCGCGCTTCCAGTTCTGGTTCACGGTGCTGACGGTACTGCTGGTGGTGGCGGGGTATTTTGTGATGCGTCAGCGCATGGCCGGCAAGCTGGCAACCAACTGACCCGGCGAACTGTACGCGGTCCTACACCGACCGCGTCAGTTGCACAAGCAATCAGACCGCACTGGCCTTGGCCAGGTCCAGCGAGCGCGTTTCCGGCGCCATCAACCAGGTGCACAGCAGCCCGACCATCGAGATGCCGAATGCGGCGATCATGGTGTTGGCGATGCCGATAGACGACAGCGACATGGGCACCAGGTAAGTGCCGATCGCCGCACCGATGCGCGACAGGGAAGTCGCCAGGCCCACCGCCGAACCGCGGATCTCGGTCGGGAACAGCTCATTCGGGTACACGTACTGCAACACCTGCGCGCCGCCAATGAACAAGGCGTAGCTACCAAACAAAGCCAGGGTCACTACCCCTGCACCGTCCGGGAACAACCCCAGCAACAGCAAGGCCAGGCCCGACCACAGGAAGCTATGGATCAGCATGTTGCGCCGGCCCATCGGGTTGATCAGCTTCACCCCCAGCAAGCAACCGAATACGAAGATCACCGTAATCGCCACCGCCCCCCAGGCTGCCAGGTCACCGGTCAGGCCCATGGCCGCGAGGATTTTCGGGGCAAAGGCATAGATGGCGAATTGCGGGATGATCGAGCAGGTCCAGAACATGCTGACGAAGAAAATGCGCTTGCCGTAGCTGGAGTGGAACAGCGACCACACCGACACCTTGCGCTGCGAAGGCGCTTCAGCCAGGTCAGTGATGGAAAAACTGTCGCCATATACCCTTTTCACCACCTGGTCAGCCTCGGCGACACGGCCCTTGCTCAACAACCAGCGGGCAGATTCAGGGGTGCCTGCGCGCATGATCAGGAACAGCACGCC
This sequence comes from Pseudomonas sp. S37, assembly GCF_016658545.1. Lineage (GTDB taxonomy): Bacteria > Pseudomonadota > Gammaproteobacteria > Pseudomonadales > Pseudomonadaceae > Aquipseudomonas. Next base: position 26,737 of record NZ_JACVZC010000071.1, read on the forward strand.
AGGTACCGCAGCACTGGCCAAAGCCCAACGCCAGGCATCCGGGCCCATGCTACGCAGGATGAACTCACCGGCGACATAGGCCACCGCAGCACCCACGAACCACATCATCACCAGGCTGGCGAGGATTGAGCCTCGCTGCTTGCGCGGCAAAAACTCAGCCAGCAGCGACGTCGCCAGTGGGTGGTCGGCACCAATGGCGACGCCCAGCGCAAAGCGCAGGGCAATCAACGCCGCCGCCGAAGTGACCCAGAACTGGCCAAGGGAGAACAGCGCCAATGCAACCAGCACCAGCACGTACAGCGTCTTGCGGCCCAACTTGTCGGTAAACAGGCCCCCGACAAACCCGCCGAAGAACATTCCCACCAGTGACGCTGCCGCCACCATGCCTTCTTCCAGCACTGACAGTTGCAGTGCCTGGCTGAGTTGCACCAGCACGACACCAATGATGCTCAGGATGTAGCCATCCAGAAACGGCGCCCCCGAGGAGTAAAGGGCAAGCCTCTTGTGGAAGCTGTTGAGCGGGGCGTCTTCCAGGGAAATATTATGTTTATTGGTCATGGGTTTGGCCTTTGTTGCTGCTCGACGCAGACCGCCCGCCAGCCGTGGCCTGCGGGGCGATCCGATTATTATTGGAATGCAATCGATCACTGCTGAGCCGTCCATGAAGCTCATGGCGCAGACAGTAAACTCACATGACCTGGGGTGATGTAAGGATTACTCCAAAGAATGCGAGATCTCGGTCACGCGCCCGCAACGGGCTGTGCCGGCAAGAAAAGCGTCGAACCTTGGCAAACGGCATGCGCGCCACAACATCGCGCGTTGCAATGATGAGGTGGGGAACAAGGGAGGAGATGAAATGGCGTCCCAGGCAGGAATTGAACCTGCAACCTTCCCCTTAGGAGGGGGATGCTCTATCCAATTGAGCTACTGAGACGCAAGCACCGGCAGCGAGCGCTGCACAGCGGGACGGCAAGCATGTTAACCAGCCAGCTGGCGTTTGTCATGTCTGCACCGGGCTTTTTCGCGTAATCCTTTTCTGGCTGTGTTAAGCCTGCGGCAACACACCCTCTTCCCGCAGCAGTGTAAACAAGCCTGCGACAGCAACCTCAAGGCCTGCGGAGTTGTCCAGCACACGCACTGACGGGTCGGTTGTCGTTTGCAGGCCTGCGTTGCGGGCCAGTCGCTGTTCGACTTCTTCAGCGGTTTCCCGGCCACGGGCCAGCAAGCGCTGACGCAGCACCTCGGGCCTGACCTCGACCAACACTGCCAACAAATCTGGATAACGCCGGCGTGCCTGCGCCAGGTAAGCCCGCGAGCCATTCACCAGCACTGCCCTGCCCGCCTGTAGCCATTGGTCCACCTGAAGCGGAATGCCGTAGTCCAGGCCGTTGGCCTGCCAGTGCATGGCAAACGCGCCTCGTGCAAGCAGGGTTGCAAACTGCTCGGTGGTAACACCATGGGCGGCTTCGCCCTTGGCTTCGGCCGAACGGGTAATGACCCGACGGGCAATTTCTACCCCAGCTGCCGCGAGTTGTTCACGCGAAGCGTCGATCAGGGAATCTTTCCCCGACCCCGACGGTCCTATCAGAAATATCAGCCGCCCTGTCCCTGATCGGCGGTCGCTTGCGTCATGTTGCATAGCCACTATGCTCTATGGAGGGAAACCGGCGCATTCTAGGGGTTTTCCAGGTCGTTTGCTGCGTTTTACCAGTTTTTGACGGCAAAAGACTGACGGTCAGGTAAGCCGGAGTATGTAAAACTTTTCAAACCAGTACTCATTTCTGATAATTGGTACTGGCACAAAGCCTTTATCCGGCTCACTATTTGTCACAGAATTGACGCCAAGGAAACGGCGACCATGAGGCAAGATGAGCATCCATTTTTCACAGACGGTTGAACATTTTGTCGTCGCCACGGTCGTATTTCCACCCCGTGCGGCCAATTTGAGAACCGCTCCCCCTGAACCAAAATCCGGTCAATTTATATGCGCCCAATGAAACAGGCTATTTATTCGAGCCGCACCGCTGACAAGTTCGTCGTCCGCCTGCCAGACGGGATGCGTGAGCGCATTGCCGAGGTAGCGCGCAACCATCACCGCAGCATGAACTCCGAGATCATCGCACGCCTGGAGCAGAGCCTTATCCAGGAAGGCGCGCTGGGTGAAGAGCTGAGCATGCGCCTGGACAGCCCGGAGCTGTCCCTGCATGAGCGCGAGCTGTTGCAGCGCTTCCGCCAACTGTCCCACCGCCAGCAGAACGCCCTGGTCGCCCTCATCGCTCACGATGTGGAAATGGCCGCCGACGCTTCCTGAGGGTTGCAAACGGATGCAAAAAAGCCAGCGTAAGCTGGCTTTTTTTATGTCTATCTGAAGCAAACGCAGCCCTCTGTGGGAGCGGGTTTACCCGCGAACACCGGCTATGCCGGTGCCATGCACCGCGTTGCATTCTTCGCGGGTAAACCCGCTCCCACAGGGATTGTGTAGGGGCTCAAAGCAGGAACAACGTAGCCAGCCCCAGGAAGATAAAGAAGCCGCCACTGTCGGTCACGGCAGTGATCATCACACTCGCACCCATCGCCGGGTCGCGCCCCAGGCGGGCCAGGGTCATCGGAATGAGCACGCCCATCAGCGCCGCCAGCAACAGGTTCAAGGTCATCGCCGCGGTCATCACCACGCCCAATGACCAGCTGCCGTACAGCCAGAACGCCACCGCACCAATCACCCCGCCCCAGACCAGGCCGTTGATCAGCGATACTGCCAGTTCCTTGCGCATCAAGCGGCTGGTATTGCCCGGCGATACCTGGTCCAGCGCCATGGCGCGTACGATCATGGTGATGGTCTGGTTACCCGAGTTACCACCAATCCCCGCCACGATCGGCATCAGTGCAGCCAACGCCACCAGCTTCTCAATCGAACCCTCGAACACGCCGATCACCCGCGAAGCAAGGAAGGCGGTAATAAGGTTGATCGCCAACCATGCCCAACGGTTGCGGAACGAGCGCCAGACCGAGGCGAAGATGTCTTCTTCCTCGCGCAGACCGGCCATGTTGAGCACTTCACTCTCGCTTTCTTCACGAATCAGGTCGACCATCTCGTCAATGGTCAGACGGCCGATCAGGCGCTCGGCCTTGTCGACTACCGGGGCCGATACCAGGTCGTAACGTTCAAACGCTTGCGCCGCATCGTAGGCATCTTCCTCGGGCTGGAAGGACACAGGGTCGGTGGCCATGACCTCCGCCACCTTCTTCTCCGGGTCGTTGACCAGCAGGCGCTTGATCGGCAGCACCCCCTTGAGGATGCCGTCGTAATCGACCACAAACAGTTTGTCGGTGTGGTTGGGCAGTTCTTTCAGGCGGCGCAGGTAGCGCAACACCACTTCCAGGCTGACGTCTTCGCGGATGGTGACCATCTCGAAGTCCATCAGTGCACCGACCTGCTCCTCGTCGTAGCTCAGCGCCGAACGCACGCGCTCGCGCTGCTGGGCATCGAGGGTTTCCATCAGCTCGTGAACAACGTCACGCGGCAGCTCAGGGGCAAGGTCGGCCAGTTCGTCGGCGTCCATTTCCTTGGCGGCGGCGAGCAGCTCGTGATCGTCCATGTCGGCGATCAGGGATTGGCGAACCGAGTCAGACACTTCGAGCAGGATGTCGCCATCGCGATCCGAGCGCACCAGTTGCCAGACCGTCAGGCGGTCTTCCAGGGGCAAGGCTTCGAGGATGTAGGCGATGTCGGCGGGGTGCAGGTCATCGAGCTTGCGTTGCAACTCGACGAGGTTCTGCCGGTGGACCAGGTTTTCGACCAGGTCGTTGTGCGCGCCCTCCTGGCGGTGGGTCAGGTCTTCGACCACGCGCTGGCGTTGCAGCAATTCGATCACCTGGGCCAGGCGATCCTGCAGGCTGTCTTGCGCTTTTTTTACTTCTACTTCAGTCATAGGCGAACTCCACTCCCAGCAGCGGAGCACGCCGGGAGAATCAATCAGTCAGATCTATCTGTATGAATCGTGTTAGCGAGTAACTACTGGGTAAGTCCATGGTGGTTTTCCACAAGCCCCGGCGGGGCTGACGGGCGCAATCATACACTGCTAAAGCTGTCAGATCGCTTAAATTTTTGGCCAGAACAATCGTTTGCGCGATAAAGCTATGACAACGCGTGAAGCTAACAGTGCGACGGTGGGTCTGGCGGTTAAAGCACATTTGATGTGTGCCTGGATGTGTTTGTGGCGCCTGGGCGATTTGGGGGCTGCTTTGCAGCCCCAAGGGTACACGCCACACCTACAGGAGAGCTTAGATTGACACGGCCAACAATTCTGCGCCGCAGAAAAACAAAAAGCCCGCTCAATCGAGCGGGCTTTTTGATGGGGTATGGCGGACTCAGCAGGATTCGAACCTGCGACCGCTCGGTTCGTAGCCGAGT
>NZ_JACVZC010000072.1 GCF_016658545.1 Pseudomonas sp. S37
CTGTGCACCCCCGCCCCGGCCCGCCTGCCCATCGGCGAACCCATCGCCCAGGCCGCCACCGCCCAGGACCAGACCGACGAGGCCATCGGCGCCAGCATCGGCGTGTGGGAAAGCAGCCCGGGCGTATTCCGCCGTCACCTTAAAAACCGTGAATTCAGCCATATCGTCAGCGGCTGGTGCACCTTTACCCCCGACGGTGGCGAGCCGGTGGAGCTGCGCGCAGGTGATGCGGTGCTGTTTCCGGAAAATTGCGAGGGTGTGTGGGACATTCGCGAGACGCTACGCAAGACCTACGTACTGTTCTAAGGAAACCGTCGATGATCGAACGCATCAACCGCGGTCCACGGGCCAGCCAGATGGTGCTGGTGGGCGGCCGAATCGAAACCTCCGGCATTGTTGCCCTGGAGCCGGGCGATATCGCTGCGCAGACCCGCTGCGTGCTGGCTCAACTGGAGCAGTGGCTGGCGCAGATTGGCGCAGGCAAGGGCAACCTGACCCGCATGCAGATCTGGCTGGCCGACATGGGCGAGTTTGCCGCGATGAATGAGGTGTATGACGCCTGGGTCGGTGACCAGCCGCCGGTGCGGGCCTGCGTTGGGGCGGCGTTGGCGACGCCGGACTACCGCATCGAGATCCAGGCCTTCGGCCAGCTCTGAATACCCTCCTTGAACTCAGCGCGGTCCCTGTGGGAGCGGGTTTACCCGCGAAGCAAGCACCGCGGTGGATGGCACGGGCTTCGCCCGTGTTCGCGGGCAAGCCCGCTCCCACAGGGACCGTGCCAGCTTTTACAGATTGAACAAGGCAGTTGCCCCACAAACGGCAAGAACAGCGGCGGCTGGTTACAACTCCGGGTCCAGCCCCACCTTGTCGCCATGCCAGTCAAACCGCTCCACTTCATGCCGGCGCTTACGGAAACTGTACGGCGTCTCGCCATACTGCTTGCGAAACCACAGGATAAAGTGCGAAGCATCGGAAAACCCGCACGCCAAAGCGATGGTGGTGATGTTCTGGCTGGTGTTCACCAATAACCGCCTGGCATGGTCCAAACGCAACTTGCGCCAATAGTTGGCCGGCGGCTCCTGGGTGTTGGCAACGAACTCACGGTGCAACTGCCGGGGATGGGTGCCCACTGCTTCGGCTACGGCCTTGAGCGTCATCGACGCATCCAGGTTGGCGCGCATGAAGCTGATTGCCCGTTGCACCCGGTCGTTCTGGTACACGCTGTCGCTCGCGGCCTTGTCCTGTTGCTCGTCGGCACGCTCGTCCACCAGCAGATACTCCAGCCCCTTTTGCGCGCGCACCGCGCCACAATGGCGGCGGATCAGGTTGGCCGCCAGGTCGATGGCCGTTCCGCCCGGGCAGGTGATGATGCCGCGGTCGTCCACATAGCTTTTGTCGATCACCGCCGTGGACTGCGGAAAGCGTTCCTTGAACTCATCGCGCAAGGTGAAATGCAGCGCACAGCGCCGACCATCGAGTAGCCCGGCCTTGCCCAACACGAACGAACCTGAACACAGGGCAATGATCGGGATACCCGCCGCATGCACTTCGCGCAGGGCATCCAGCAGCCAGTCCGGCGGGTTGCGGGTTTCATCCAGCAGGCCACCGGCCAGCACGATGTAGTCGTACTGGGCAAACAGGTTCAACGGTTTGGTCGGCGAAATCGGCATGCCGCAGCTGGCGCTGATCGGCTGGTCGTCGAGGGTCATCCAGTCCCACTGGCAGAGCACCTGCTGGCTGCGGAATGACTTGTCGGCGGCGAAGCGTAGCGAGTCCACCAAACCGGCCACCGGTACCAGGGTGAAATGGTTCATCAGCACGAAGCCCACCCGCAACTCGGGCTTTACCTGGGCGGCAATGACGGGGGCGTGAGCCGGTGCAATCTGTTGTTCTATTTGTTGTTGAGCAACCATGGAGGCTGGCCTCATGACATCCGCAATAGCGCCATTCTAAGGCGCGCCCTGCGTCCGTCATATCATATGCATCCCCACAAATAGTAAATCCGTGACAAAAGGCGGTGCCGTTCTATCAATTGTCATGACTGTAATATCAGCCCCACTGCCACGCTGAGCATCATGTATGCACAAGACAAACATGCTCAGAGGCACCCCTCATGTACCGTGGATTCTGGTATGCCCAGGCGCTCGACCTGGACAGTGACCTGGCCCCTGCCCTGCAGGACTCGATTCAAGCCGATGTGTGCATCGTCGGCGGTGGCTTCCTTGGCCTGTGGTCGGCCATCCGCCTGAAGCAGGCGCACCCGGAAAAAACCATCGTCATCGTCGAGCGCGACCGCTGCGGCTCTGGCGCCAGTGGCCGTAACGGTGGCGTGGCCACCAACTGGTGGGGCAAGTACCTGTCGGTGCGCACCATCTGCGGCGACGTCGAAGCGCGGCGCATCTGCGAGGCGGCCGAGTCGGCCATCGACGAAATCGGCAGTTTCTGCCAGGAACACGGCATCGACGCCCAGTACCGCAAGGACGGCTGGCTGTGGACCGCCACCAACCAGCGGCAGATGAACTCCTGGCGCGTGCTTACCGACGGCCTGCAAAAGCTCGACGTCAACCCGTTTCAGGAACTCGACCGCCAGACCATTCGTGGCCGCGTCGGCTCACCGCTGGTGCTGGGCGGCATCTTCGACCCCAACGCTGCCACCGTGCAGCCGGCCATGCTCGCCCGCGGCCTGCGCCGGGTGGCTCTGAAACTGGGTGTGCAAATCTTCGAAAAGTCGCCGTTCACCCACCTGGAGCGCGGCAAACACCCGGTCGTGCACACCGCCAAGGGCCATGTGAAGGCCAACCACGTAGTGCTGGCGCTGAACGCCTGGGGCGCGCAGTTCCCCGAGCTGCGGCGGATGATCGCAATCATGTCCAGCGACATGGTCGCCACCGCGCCGGTCAAGGCCAAGCTCGACGCCATCGGCTTCAGCGGGGGCGAATGCATGACCGATTCGCGCACCGTGCTCAACTACTGGCGCAACACCCCGGACGGCCGCGTGGTGTTCGGCAAGCCGCTGGGCCAGTTCGCCTACGCCGGGCGCATCGGCAACCTGTATGAAAAGCCCTCGCCAGCCGCCGACAAGGTGGCCGCCGAACTGCGCCGGCTATACCCGCAACTGCAGGACGTACCGGTGGTCAGCAGCTGGACCGGGCCGATCGACCGGGCCATGAAAGGCCTGCCCAACTTCGGCTACCTCGACCAGCACCAGACCGTCAGCTATGGCATCGGCTTCTCGGGCAATGGCGTGGCGACCACGGTGTTCGCCAGCCGCATCATCAAGTCGCTGGCTACCCATGCCAACGACGAGTGGGCCAACTGTGGCCTGGTCAACCAGAAGATGAAATTGCTGCCGCCAGAGCCGTTCCGCTTCTTCGGCGCCCACCTGGTGCGCGATGCGCTGGTGCGCAAGGAGTCGCTGGAAGACCACGACCAGGACGCCGGCTTCATCACCCGCCAGCTGGTCGGCATGGCCCCGGCCGGTTACGTGCCGGCGCAGAAGAAATAAGGACCGCAGCATGAGCGAACATATTGTCTTCCTCGACGACGAAGGCCTGGCGCCTTCCACCCGCCTCAAGCGCCCTGACTGCAAGCACAGCTGGCAGCAGTTCGCCTACACCCACCCCGACCAGGTGCTGGAGCACCTGAAGGACGCCAGCGTGGCCCTGACCTGCAGCGTGCCGCTGCGTGAAGAGCACCTGCGCCAGTTGCCCAAGCTGAAAATGATCTCGCTGGCCCTGACCGGCCGCGACATCGTCGATGTCGACTACTGCGAGGCGCACGGCATCGAAGTGGCGAGCGTACCGGGCTATGCCGCCAATACCGTGGCCGAGCACAGCCTGGCGATGATCCTTGAACTGTTCCGCCGCCCGGCCGCGTTCACCCGGCTGATGCGCGAGGTGCATGCCGGCGAGAAGCCGCACCAGAACATCTACTTCAACCACCGCATCCGCGACGTGCGTGACAAGCAACTGGCGATTATCGGCAGCGGCCCGATCGCCCTGCGCCTGGCCCACCTGGCCCGGGCGTTCGGCATGCAGGTGCTGTTCGAGGACCGCTGCGGCAAGCGCAAAGGCCCTGACTGCCGGCCGCTGGCCGAGCTGCTGCAAAGCTGCGACGTGCTGTCGATCAACTGCCCGCTCACGGCCGAAACCCACAACCTGATCGATGCCGAACAACTGGCCCTGATGAAGCCCGATGCCGTGGTGGTCAACACGGGCCGCGGTGGCGTGGTCAACGAGGCGGCGCTGATCAAGGCACTGCAGGCCGGCCGCCTGGGTGGCGTGGCACTGGATGTGGTGGAAGTGGAGCCGCTGCACCCGAGCAACCCGCTGTTCCAGCTGATCGACCGCGACGACTTCCTGCTCAACCCGCACATCGCCTGGAGCAGCGAAGACGCCATGCAACAGCTGATGGACAGCGCCGTGGACAACATCAGCGACTTCGTCGCCCGCCAGCTTTCTGCCAAAAGGATCCGCAGCGCATGACCCTCGTTACCAAGAGCAGCTACGTCGACGGCGCCTTTGTTGCGCTCGGCAGCAGCACCGACATCCTGGAAAACCGCAACCCGTCCAACCCGGGTGAAGTGGTCGAACGCTTCGAGCGCGCCGACCAGCGCCTGACCGAACAGGCCATCGTCGCTGCCCGCCGCGCACAGCCGGCCTGGGCGCGCAGCAACCCGCAACAGCGCGCCGACGCGCTGGACTTCATCGGTACGGAAATCCTCGCCCGCCGCGAAGAACTGGCCACGCTGCTGGCCCGTGAAGAGGGCAAAGTGGTGCGCGAAGCGTTGGGCGAAGTGGACCGCGCCGGGCGCTCGTTCAAGTTCTACGCCCAGGAAGCCCTGCGCGCCGAAGGCGAGAAGTACCAGTCGGTGCGCCAGGACGTGGGCATCGACGTGTTCACCCAGCCGTTGGGCGTGGTCGGCATTATCGCGCCGTGGAACTTCCCTATTGCCATTCCGGCCTGGAAGATCGCCCCGGCGCTGTGCTTCGGCAACTGCGTGGTGTTCAAGCCCGCCGAACTGGTGCCGTCCTCGGCCTGGGCGCTGGCCGAGATCATCTCCCGCGCCGGTTTGCCGGCGGGTGTGTTCAACATGCTGATCGGCCCGGGGCGCAGTGTCGGTGACACGCTCATCCGCTCGCCGCTGGTCGACGGTATCAGCTTCACCGGCTCCGAACACACTGGCCGGCAGATCGCCCGCCTGGCGGCCGAAGGCATGAAGAAGGTGCAGCTGGAAATGGGCGGCAAGAACCCGCTGATCGTGCTGGATGACGCCGACCTGGAACAGGCCGTGGAAGTGGCACTGAACGGCTCGTTCTACAGCACCGGCCAGCGTTGCACGGCCAGTTCGCGGGTTATTGTGACCGCAGGTATTCATGACGCTTTCGTTGCGCGCCTGGCTGAGCGTACGCGTGCGCTGAAGGTGGGCGATGCACTGCAGGCCAGCACCGACATTGGCCCGGTGGTCGATAGCCGGCAGCTGGAGCAGAACCTGTCGTACGTGGCTGCGGGCCTGGAGCAGGGTGCGAAGCTGGTGTGTGGTGGCGAGCGCATCGACAACCAGGCCGGGGCGTTTTTCTTTACCCCGGCGCTGTTTACCGAGGTGACAGGGGACATGCGCATCTACCGCGAGGAAATCTTTGGCCCGGTGTTGAGCGTGCTCAAGGTGCGTGATTATGACGAAGCGTTTGCGGCGGCCGAGGATACGGCGTTTGGCTTGTCTGCCGGTATCGTGACCACCTCGCTGCGGCATGCCGAACACTTCAAGCGCAACAGTTCGGCGGGGATGGTGATGGTCAACCTGCCTACAGCCGGGGTGGATTATCACGTGCCGTTTGGCGGGAATGGCGCATCGAGCCTGGGTTCGCGTGAGCAAGGGACGCATGCGCGGCAGTTCTTTACCCGGGTGAAGACAACTTACCAACTCGCCTGACAGGGCCTTGGGGCCGCTTTGCGGCCCATCGCGACGCAAGGCCGCTCCTACAAGGGATCGCATACAGCCCCGGGCTGACGCGGCCCGGTGTAGGAGCGGCCTTGTGTCGCGATCGGGCTGCGCAGCAGCCCCCTGCAATCTCCAGCACAGAAAAGGGAACTACCAGCCCTTTGGCGCTTTCTTAAACACTGAGTGGTTTATTTCCCTGTGCTTCACGCTACTGGAGAACACGACATGCGCCACCTACTCCTCGCCCCTGCGCTGCTGCTCCTGCTGCCCGCCGGTGCCGCCCTGGCCCGCGTCGATGCGGGCGACGTCGCCACCTCGGCCGGTGTTTCCGCTTCGCTTTACTCCACCTTCAAGGATGACAAACGGATCATCCCGGCCCGTGACGAGCTTTCTGCCTTCGTCGCCAGTGGCGGTGCGATCCGCGGCGCCTATGTGGAAGCGGCGCTGGAGCAGGCTCGTAAAGACCATCCAGGGCTGCAGGCCAATGATGAAGAGTTGGCCCGGGCCATTCTTTCTCAGGATGACCGCATCGCTGATCATTGAAGTAGACCTGTACCGGCCCTTTCGCGGGTAAACCCGCTCCTACACGGACCGCAACCCCTGTAGGAGCGGGTTTACCCGCGAAGAGGCCCGTTCAGGCTTGTATCACCCCCAACCATCCATACGCATGGTCGCCCTGACCAGGCGCTGCTCTTCCTGCTCGATCTCCCGCAAACTGTCACGAATCCCGTTGATATGCTCGCGCGCCGCCCGCTGCGCCTGCTCCGGCAACTGCTCCATGACCGCGTGATACAACCGTGCATGCTGGCGATCGATCTGGCGCTTCTGCGCCGGCCGGCAATACAGGTTGTTGACCGAGGCAAACACCGTGCTCAAGGTCAGGTCACTGAGCGATTGCAGGGTATGCACCAGCACCGGGTTGTGCGAAGCCTCGCTGATCGCCCGGTGGAAGGCATGGTCACGACGGGCATGCCCACGGGCATCGAGCGCCTCGTCGGCCTCGTGCGCCGCCAGCATTTCTTCATAGCGCCGGCGAATCAGCAAGCGGTCGACCTCGGTGGCGCGCAACGCCGCCAGCCGCGCCGCTTCGGCCTCCAGCAACGCCCGCACCTCCAGCAGGTCGAACAGCGTGCGCGGCTGCGAGCTGAACAGGTGCATCAATGGCGTGACGCCGGCCTGCCCGGTCAGGTCGGCGACGAACGAACCGCGCCCCTGCTCGGTGTCGATGATGCCGCGCCCGCGCAAGATGCGCAGGCCTTCGCGCAGCGCGGAACGCGAACAACCCAGTTTTTCCACCAGGCGCCGTTCCGACGGCAGCGCCTGGCCTACCTTGAGCACGCCTTCGACGATCAGCCGTTCGACCCGCTCGGCCACCTGGTCGGCGACCTTGGCCTTGCCTTCCGTACCCACTGCGCACCCTCCCACTGGTAGGACCACTTCGACCATTGGTTCCAATCTAGCCGGGCTAAGCGGTCAATAACCAGTACCCGCTGCAAAAACTGGTAGGACCAGCCACCCCTGCACTCGACCTGGGCCACCGCCACGCGCAGGCTGCAACAGTGACCGCTTTGCCAACAACAACAAAAACCGTTGCCGAGTGAGCCCATGAATATCCTCTACGACGAACGCGTCGATGGCGCGTTGCCCAGCGTGGACCGGGCGCAGGTGTTGCAGGCGTTGCGCACTGCCCTGCCCGATCTCGAAATCCTGCACCGCGAAGAAGACCTCAAACCCTACGAATGCGATGGCCTGTCGGCCTACCGCACAGTGCCGCTGCTGGTGGCGCTGCCCGAACGCCTGGAGCAGGTGCAGACCCTGCTGAAGCTGTGCCACCAACACGGCATACCGGTTGTCGCACGTGGCGCTGGCACCGGCCTGTCGGGCGGCGCCCTGCCGCTGGCCAAAGGCATTTTGCTGGTGATGGCGCGTTTCAACCGCATCCTTGAAGTGAACCCGCAGGGGCGCTTCGCCCGCGTACAGCCCGGTGTGCGCAACCTGGCCATTTCCCAGGCCGCTGCGCCCCATGGTATGTACTACGCCCCCGACCCCTCCTCGCAAATTGCCTGCTCCATTGGCGGCAATGTCGCTGAAAACGCCGGGGGCGTGCACTGCCTGAAGTACGGCCTGACCGTGCACAACCTGCTCAAGGTAGAAATCCTCACCATCGAGGGCGAATGCCTGACGTTGGGCAGCGATGCGCTGGACAGTCCCGGTTTCGACCTGTTGGCCCTGTTCACCGGTTCCGAAGGCATACTTGGCATCGTCACCGAAGTCACCGTCAAGCTGCTGCCCAGGCCGCAAGTGGCGCGGGTGCTGCTGGCCAGCTTCGACAGCGTCGAGGATGCCGGCCGGGCAGTGGCCGAAATCATCGCCGCCGGCATCATCCCCGGCGGCCTGGAAATGATGGACAACCTGGCAATCCGCGCCGCCGAAGACTTCATCCACGCAGGCTACCCGGTGGACGCTGCGGCGATCCTGCTATGCGAACTGGATGGCGTCGAGGCCGACGTGCACGACGACTGCGAACGGGTCGCCGCAGTACTGACCCAGGCGGGCGCCCGTGAGGTACGGCTGGCCTGCGACGAGGCCGAACGCGTGCGCTTCTGGGCCGGGCGCAAGAATGCCTTCCCGGCCGTGGGGCGCATTTCCCCGGACTACTACTGCATGGACGGCACCATCCCGCGCCGCGAACTGCCGCGCGTGCTCAAAGGCATCAGCAACCTGTCCAGCGAATACGGCCTGCGCGTGGCCAACGTGTTCCATGCCGGCGACGGCAACATGCACCCGCTGATCCTGTTCGATGCCAACCTGCCGGGCGAACTGGAGCGCGCCGAAGCCATCGGCGGCAAGATCCTTGAACTGTGCGTGGCGGTGGGCGGCAGCATCACCGGCGAGCACGGCGTGGGCCGCGAGAAGATCAACCAGATGTGCGCGCAATTCAACAGCGACGAAATCACCCTGTTCCATGCGGTAAAGGCCGCTTTCGACCCGCAGGGCCTGCTCAACCCGGGCAAGAACATCCCCACCCTGCACCGCTGCGCCGAATTCGGCGCCTTGCATGTGCATCATGGGCAACTGCCCTTCCCCGAGCTGGAGCGCTTCTGATGAGCATGGACCGCGATAACAGCCAGGCCCTGCTGGAACAGGTCAACCAGGCCTTGAACCAAGGTACGCCGCTGCGCATTCAGGGCAGCAACAGCAAGGCCATGCTCGGTAATCCGGTGGAGGGCGAGGTGCTCGACACCCGCAGCCACTGCGGCATCGTAAGCTACGACCCGACCGAGCTGGTGCTCACTGCCCGCGCAGGCACACCGCTACGCGAAATCGAGGCGGCGCTGCACGAAGCCGGGCAGATGCTGCCCTGTGAGCCACCGCACCTGGGCCCCGAGTCAACTTTGGGCGGCATGGTCGCGGCGGGGTTGAGCGGCCCCCGCCGGCCGTGGTCCGGTTCGGTGCGCGACTATGTACTTGGCACGCGGGTGATCACCGGCCACGGCAAGCTGCTGCGCTTTGGTGGCGAAGTCATGAAGAACGTCGCCGGCTACGACGTATCACGGTTGATGGCAGGCAGCTTCGGTTGCCTGGGGCTGCTGACCGAAGTGTCGTTGAAAGTGCTGCCACGCCCGCGCCAGTGCCTGAGCCTGCGCCTGCCGATGGGCCGCCACGAAGCGCTGGCCGAGCTGGCCGAATGGGGCCAGCAGCCGCTGCCGATCAGTGCCGCCTGCCATGACGGCGAAGCGCTGTACCTACGCCTGGAAGGCGGCGAAGGCTCGGTGCAGTCGGCACGCCAACGGTTGGGTGGTGAAACCCTCGATAGCCGCTTCTGGAGCGACCTGCGTGAACAGCGCCTGGCCTTCTTCAGTGGCCCTGCCCCCCTGTGGCGCCTGTCCGTGCCCAACGCCTGCGGCGAGCTGGCGTTACCCGGCCAGCAGTTGCTCGACTGGGGCGGCGCCCAGCGCTGGCTCAAGTCAGGCGCAGAGGCACACGCCATTCGCCAACGGGTCGCCAAGGTGGGCGGCCACGCCACGTGCTACGCGCAGGGCGCAACCAGCAGCCCACCGCTGCCGGCTGCACTGATGCGCTATCACCGCGCGCTGAAACAGCAGCTCGACCCCCAGGGCATCTTCAACCCTGGCCGCCTGTACCCGGACCTGTGAGGCCAGACCATGCAAACCAACCTCAGCGAAACCTCCCGCCGCCTGGCCCGCGCCGACGAAGCCGAAAGCATCCTGCGTTCCTGCGTGCACTGTGGCTTCTGCACCGCAACCTGCCCCACCTACCAGTTGCTGGGCGATGAACTGGACGGGCCGCGCGGGCGCATTTACCTGATCAAGCAGGTGCTCGAAGGCGAGCCGATCACCGCCAGTACCCAGCTCCACCTGGACCGCTGCCTGACCTGCCGCAACTGCGAAACCACCTGCCCATCCGGGGTGAAATACCACGACCTGCTGGACATCGGCCGCGCCGTGGTCGAGCAGCAGGTAGCGCGCCCGCTCGGCCAGCGCCTGCTGCGCCAGGGCCTGCGTGCAGTGGTACCGCGCCCGGCACTGTTCAAGGCGCTGACCCGCAGCGGCCAGGCCCTGCGCCCGCTGCTGCCGGCCACGCTCAAGCGCAAGCTGCCGGCCCACGTCACGCCACCTGGCCAGCGCCCCACACCGCGCCATGCGCGCCGGGTGCTGATGCTCGAGGGCTGCGTGCAGCCGGCCCTGTCACCCAACACCAATGCCGCCGCCGCGCGCCTGCTCGACCGCCTTGGGATCAGCGTGCAACCGGTTCGCCAGGCGGGTTGCTGTGGCGCCGTGGACTACCACCTCAACGCCCAGGAACAAGGCCTGCAACGGGCGCGGCGCAATATCGACGCCTGGTGGCCGGCCATCGAAGCCGGGGCCGAGGCCATTGTGCAAACGGCCAGTGGCTGCGGCGCGTTCGTGCGTGATTACGGCCACCTGCTGGAAAAAGACCCCCAGTACGCCGACAAGGCTGCGCGGGTAAGCAGCTTGTCCCGCGATCTGGTAGAAGTACTGCGCGATGAGCCGGTCGAGCAGTTGGGCCTGTGCGCCGAGCAGCGCCTGGCCTTCCACTGCCCGTGCACCCTGCAGCATGCGCTGAAACTGGGCGGTGCGGTGGAGGCATTGCTGACGCGCCTGGGCTTTACGCTGACTGCGGTGCCCGATGGCCACCTGTGTTGCGGCTCGGCGGGCACCTATTCGCTGACCCAGCCTGAACTGTCCCTGCAACTGCGCGATAATCGTCTGAGCGCGCTGGAAAGCGGAAAACCGCAAGTCATCGCCACGGCCAACATCGGCTGCCAGACCCACCTCGACGGGGCTGGGCGCACGCCGGTACGGCACTGGATCGAAATCGTCGAAGCAGCCTTGAACCCGGAGACCTCCCATGCATAGCAAGTTCGTGATCGGCCAGGCCGATGTTGCCCGCGTGCTCAACGCCGCGCGCCAGGAAGCGCTGGCCCAGAACTGGAACGTGACCATCGCCGTGGTTGATGACGGCGGGCACCCGTTGGCCCTGGAGCGCCTGGACGGTTGTGCGCCCGCCAGTGCCTACATTGCCCTGGAGAAGGCCCGTACCTCAGCGCTGGGGCGCAAGGAAACCCGCGATTACGAGGAAATGGTCAACGGTGGCCGTACCGCGTTCGTTACTGCGCCGCTGCTGACCAGCCTGGAGGGCGGCGTGCCGCTGAAGGTGGAGGGCCAGGTGGTGGGCGCCATTGGCGTGTCCGGGGTCAAGTCCGAGCAGGATGCCCAGGTAGCCAAGGCCGGGGCTGCAGCCCTCTGAGTCCTGTGGTGGCCTATTCGCGGGTAAACCCGCTCCTACAAGGATCGCGCCCCTCCCTGGAACTGTGGGGTCCATGTAGGAGCGGGTTTACCCGCGAATAGGCCACCACAGGCAACATATTTCCAGCAGACCAAACGCGAGGCGAACAGACCACGCCACCCAACCAGAGGAAAACCAGAAATTTCCCACAAAATCCTCAGAAGCGTCCTACTTGTCCCCTCAACCTGAAGAAAACAAGATCGGCATGGGATGACTGTTCAGGGAAAACTCCGCATGCACGTGTACGCCCGCTCCATTGCCGAACTGCGCAGCAGCCTGCGCGAAATGCTCGCCCGTGACATCAACAACCCCGATGAAGACCCGCACCTGTCGGGGGTGATGTTCTTCTGTGCGACGGATGAGCCGACCCGCTTGTTGATCGAGCGCATCGAGTTGCTGGCCAGCGAAGTGTTCTTCGACCTGAACGGGCGGGCCATTACCGAGCATATGCGGGCGGCCGCAGTGGATGGCGTGTGCATCAAACGCAACCGCAAGGCGCCAGCGGACGAAACAGTCATACGCATAGCGCTGGCGGACAAGGGCTACATCACCGTGAGCACCGCACGGCTCTGATAGTTTTTCCGGGGCTGCTTTGCGGCCCCTGCCGTTCCCCTGCCAATCCGCTATCCTGTGCACTCCCCCGCTCCGGACCGCCTCATGGAACTGCACATCCGCCTGGAGGGCCGCAAAGGCCTGGCCGACCAGCTTTACCAGCAACTGCGCGCCGGTATCGACAGCGGCCACCTGGCTGCCGGCACCCAGCTTCCGCCTACCCGCCTGCTGGCCGAACAACTGGGCGTTTCACGCAAGACCGTGGCCGAGGCCTATTCACGCCTGACCTACGATAACCTGCTCAGCGGCGTGGTCGGCCGTGGCACCTTCATCACCCCGCGCCAGCCGCTACGCAACAGCGAAGCAGCCAGCATCCCCCTGGCCGGTGCCGCGTCCCTCGAACGCTGGCAACAGCGCGCCACGGTGCTCGCGCAACGCCAGTTGCAGGCACCCTCGCGCTACGACTTTATCGGCGGTGCTTCAAGCAAGGCACAGTTCCCCTTCGACCAGTGGCGCAGTTGCCTGAACTACGCCCTGCGCCGCAGCCAGCGCCACCCCGAGCGGCAGTTCGCGGCCCAGGGCCTGCCGGAGCTGCGCGAGGCCGTTGCCCACCACGTCGCCTACGCCCGTGGCGTGCATTGCAGCGCCACCGACCTGCTGGTGTGCAACGGTGCCCAGCAGGCACTGGACCTGATCGCCCGGGTGCTGGTCGAACCAGGTTGCCAGGTGGCCATGGAAGACCCCGGCTACCCGCCGGCACGGCAACTGTTCCTGGCCCTGGGTGCACGCCTGCAGTCGGTACCGGTGGACGCTGAAGGCCTGTGCGTAGAGCAGATCGCCGACGGTACCCGGCTGATCTACGTAACGCCTTCGCACCAGTTCCCGTTGGGCATGCCGATGAGCGAGCCGCGCCGGCACGCCCTGCTGGCGCGGGCTGCCGAGCTGGGGGCGTTGATCATCGAGGACGACTACGACTGCGAATTCCGCTACCACGGGCCTGCCTCGGATGCGCTGCAGCGCCTCGACCGGCATGGCCTGGTGGCTTATGTGGGGACGTTCTCCAAGACCTTGCTGCCCGAGCTGCGCCTGGGTTATGCCGTGCTGCCGCCTGCGGTACTGCAGGCCGCTTGCGTGGCCAAGCACCTCAGCGACTGGCACAGCCCGACCCTGCTGCAATGGGCGCTGGCGCGTTTCCTTGGCGAAGGCCACCTGAACAAGCACATACGCCGTTGTCACGAAGTCTACAGTGCCCGCCGCGAGCGCATCCTGGCACGCCTGGGCGGCGACCTGGCGCCGTGGTTCGACGCCATTCCCGCCAGCGCCGGCTTCCACCTCAGCGCCTTGGCCAAACCCGGGGTCGATGTGGAACTGCTGGCCAACCTCGCCCGCAAGGTTGAAGTCGGCCTGTATTCGCTGGCGCCGTTCTTCAGCGAAGCGCCGGTACGCCCAGGGCTGTTACTGGGCTTCGGCGCCATCGAATTGCTGGATATCGACCCGGCGCTTGACCGGGTGCGCGATACCCTGCAGCGCCTCAGCTGACCGGCGCCGCCTTGCCCGTGGCTGTCGGGCGGGCGATGGCCGCCGCATAGCCACGCGGGTTGAAACAGGCGGTCACCAGCAACATCGCCAACACCGTCACGGTCAGCAGCGTCCACGATGCCTGGAAGTCGCCACTGACATCGCGCAGCCAGCCGGTGATATACGGCACGATGCCGGTGATGATAAAGCCGATACCCTGCACGAATGCCGCCAGGCTGCCCGCTTCGGCGGGCGTTTTCAGGTGCTCCAGGGTTAGCGTCAGGCTCTGGCTGAAGCAGGCGCCCAGGCCAAAACCGATCATCGCCACCCACAGCCCCGAAGCCACCGTCGGCGCCAGCAGCAGGCCAAGGAAACCGGCCAGCTGGATCGCCAGCGCCAGCCACAGGCCCGGCCGCCGGTCTGCCCAGCGCCGCAGCAACAGCGGCAGGCCCAGCGCGCCGGCCACCTGGAAGATGGTCATCAGGCCGACCAGGTCGGCGCCGCCCTGGGCACTGCCGCCGTGTTCGATGTGGTAGGCCGGCAACCAGGCCACCATGCTGGTGTAGCCGCCATTGATCAGGCCGAAGTACAGCGCCAGCAACCACGCCCGGCGAGTGCCGAACCAGTGCCCGCCTGTGGCCCCAGCCAGCTTCGGCGTATCGTGGCACGGCCGCAGCACGGCCCAGGCCAGCACCGCCAGCACGGCCGGAATCGCCCACAGCCCCAGGCCGGCCTGCCAATGACCGAAGTGGCCACTGATGTGTGGCCCAAGCACTGCCGCCAGGCCGCCGCCACTCATCAGTGCCGCCGAATACAGGCCCATGGCCCCGGCCAGGCGCCCGGGGAACCAGCGGTTGACCAGCCCCGGCATCATGCCTTGCACCACCGCCACGCCCAGGCCGGCGACTACCGCACTGGCAATCAGCGCCCAGGCGCTGTCCAGTTGCAGGCGCCACAGGCAGGCCAGGGCAATCGCTGCCAGGCCGCCGAGCATGCCGCCATGCTCGCTGATCCAGCGCCGTAGCCACGGCTGCAGCAACGGCACCAGGCCCATGCACAGCACCGGCAGCGCGGTCAGCAGGGCCGCCTGCTGGTAGCCCAGGCCGGTGCTGGCGCGCATGGGTTCGAGTAACGGGCCGATACTGGTCAGGATCGGTCGCAGGTTCAGTGCCAGCAGGATCACCAGCAACAGGTTCAGTGCAGCTCTCATTGTGAATCGGTTCTCTTCTCGCAAGACCACGCCATTATCCCGGCTTGGCCGGGCTGGCAGAAATGAAGAGATTGGATGCTTGTCAGTGGCCACACGAATGCACGATTGGCCTCCCGCTTATGGCCGCAATTGGCTATCGGGGAGGCCCACGCACAGCGCTACAGTAGCGTCATTGCCACCCCACACCTTTTGGAGACTGCCATGCACAACCGTATCGAATGGGCCAAACACGCCCCCGAAGCCTACAAAGCCATGGTCGGCCTGGAACAGGCCCTGGCCAAGAGCGGCCTGGAGAGTTCGTTGCTGGAGTTGGTGCGCCTGCGTGCCTCGCAGATCAACGGCTGTGCCTACTGCGTCAACCTGCACGCCAACGATGCGCGCAAGGCCGGTGAGACCGAAGCGCGCCTGCAAACCTTGTGCGTGTGGCAGGAAACCGCCTACTTCACCCCGCGCGAACGTGCGGCGCTGGCCTGGGTCGAAAGCCTGACCCGCTTGCCTGAACAGGGTGCGCCACAGGGGAAGTACGAGGCCCTGCAAGCGCACTTCGAGCCGGCCGAAGTGGCCAACCTGACCTTGGCCATTGCCACCATCAATGCCTGGAACCGCTTCGGGGTCGGGTTTGCCATGGTGCCGGCCTGATTATTGATCGCTAACCTGCGCCGGCCTCTTCGCGGGTAAACCCGCTCCTACATCCGTACGCGGCCCGATGTAGGAGCGGGTTTACCCGCGAAAGGGCCGGCACAGGCAACACATCAACGCCCAGACAACCTCGCCCGATAGCTGCCAGGGCTTTGCCCGGTCCATTTCTTGAACGCCCGGTGAAACGCACTGGGCTCCTGAAACCCCGCCTGTTCGGCAATTTCGGCAATGCTCAACGCGCCTTCGCGCAAGCGCTCGAAGGCCATCGCCCGGCGCACCTCATCCTTGATCTGCTGGTACGACCGCCCCTCGCGCTCCAGTTGCCGGCGGAACGTACTGGCACTCACCCCCTGCTGCTGTGCCAGCGCCGCCAAGGTCGGCCATTGCCCATAACGGCGTGCCCGCAGGTGCCGGTACACCTCGGCCACCAACCCGTTCTGGTTGCGAAAGCGGATCACCAGCCCTTGTGGCGCACTGCGCAAGAACGTCTTCAAGGCCGCCACGTCCTGCACCACCGGCAGGCGCAGGCAGGCACTGTCGAACTCCACCTCGGTGCGCCCGCTGCCCAGGCGCAGATCTGGCCCCCACAACAGCAGGTCGTCCTCCTGGGCCGGGCGCGACACCGCCAGCTCGGTGCGGTCGATGGCAATCCGCCGCCCGCCCAGCCAACACAGGATGCCGACCATCAGCACCAGGTAGGTTTCCTCGGCGTACACCCGGGTCAGCGGGTCGGCGATGTTCGACTGCACACTGATCAGCGCCCGCCCACCGCGCAATGTCAGGCTGCCGCGCAGGTCACGCAGGAACAGGCCAAAGCCGCCCATGCACTGGCGCAGGGCCTTTTCCAGGTTGGGCTCGAGAATCAGCCCCCTGCAGATCAAGGCAAAACTGCCCAGCGGCATGCCGTGGCTGTCGAGGCGGAAGAACTCATCGCCCAGGCGCTGGATCAGCGCCAGCCACAGTTGCGCGAACGCCTTGGCCGGCACCCGCGCCTGGGGCTGATCGAGCAGTTGCGGGTCGATGCCCACCGCACGCAACTGTGCATCTCGCTCGGCGGGGCTGTTGCGCAGGGCGTGGAGCATGGCATTGAGAAAGTACACGGCGACCGAATCGCTATCGCGCATGGCGGTTTTCGCTGTCTATGCTGAGTGGCAAAAAGTGCCAGGTTGTTTGAACAGTTCCGGCATAGGCTGCAACAGAGCCTTTGCCTAGACTCGGACCCACTCCGGGACCGTACCGGCCATTCTCGCAGAGCCAGGCCCGGTCCCGCCATGCCTTCGCAATCGGAGCCTCTATGAGCAGCGCAGAAATCTACGTCGTCAGTGCCGTCCGTTCAGCCATTGGTGGCTTTGG
Source organism: Pseudomonas sp. S37 (assembly GCF_016658545.1). Classification (GTDB taxonomy): domain Bacteria; phylum Pseudomonadota; class Gammaproteobacteria; order Pseudomonadales; family Pseudomonadaceae; genus Aquipseudomonas. The sequence goes on from NZ_JACVZC010000072.1 coordinate 17,046, forward strand.
CGGTTCCCTCAAGGACCTGCCGCTGGCCGACCTGGCCAGCGCCATCACCCGCGCCGCCATCGAGCGCTCGGGCCTGGCCGCCGAGCAAGTCGGCCACCTGGTGATGGGCACCGTGATCCCTACCGAACCGCGTGACGCCTACCTGGCGCGGGTAGCGGCCATGAACGCCGGCATCCCCAAGGAAACCCCGGCCTTCAACGTCAACCGCCTGTGCGGCTCGGGCCTGCAGGCCATCGTCTCGGCGGCCCAGGGCCTGCTGCTGGGTGATACCGACGTGGCCATTGCCGCGGGCGCCGAATCCATGAGCCGCGGCCCTTACCTGCTGCCGCAGGCGCGCTGGGGCGCGCGCATGGGTGACCTGCAAGGCATCGACTACACCGTTGGCGTGCTGCACGACCCGTTCGAGCACTTCCACATGGGCATCACCGCCGAAAACGTCGCGGCCAAACACGGCATTACCCGCGAAATGCAGGACGAACTGGCCCTGACCAGCCAGCGCCGCGCCGCCCGCGCCATTGCCGAAGGCCGCTTCGCCAGCCAGATCGTGCCGGTGGAGCTGAAAACCCGCAAAGGCAGCGTGCAGTTCAGCGTCGATGAACATGTGCGTGGTGACGTGACCGCCGAGCAACTGGCCGGCATGAAGCCGGTGTTCAAGAAAGACGGCACCGTCACCGCCGGCAACGCCAGCGGCATCAACGACGGCGCCGCCGGCCTGGTACTGGCAAGCGGTGACGCCGTGCGCCGCCTGGGCCTGAAGCCGCTGGCCCGCTTGGTCGGCTACGCGCATGCCGGGGTAGAGCCTGAGCTGATGGGCCTGGGGCCGATCCCCGCCACCCGCAAGGTGCTGGAAAAGACCGGCCTGAAGGTCCAGGACCTGGACGTAATCGAGTCCAACGAAGCCTTCGCCGCCCAGGCCTGCGCCGTGGCCAGCGAGCTGGGCTTCGACCCGGAAAAGGTCAACCCCAACGGTTCGGGCATTTCCCTCGGCCACCCGGTAGGTGCCACCGGCGCGATCATCGCCACCAAGGCCATCCATGAACTGCAGCGCATCCAGGGCCGCTATGCCCTGGCCACCATGTGTATCGGCGGCGGCCAAGGCATCGCCATCGTCTTCGAGCGCGTGTGAGGGGGCCTGAGGCATGAGCATTGAACAGATCGCCGTGATCGGCGCCGGCACCATGGGCAACGGCATTGCCCAGGTGTGCGCAGTGGCTGGCTACCAGGTGTTGCTGGTGGATGTTTCCGACGCGGCGCTGGAGCGCGGCGTGGCCACCTTGAGCAAGAACCTCGAACGCCAGGTCAGCAAAGGCACGCTTGACGCCGACAAGGCGGCAGCCGCAAAAACGCGTATCCGCACCAGCACCGACTACAGCCAGCTCGGCACTGCGCAGATGGTGATCGAAGCCGCCACCGAAAACCTGCAGCTCAAGCAGCGCATCCTGCAGCAGGTGGTGGCCAACGTCGCTGCCGACTGCCTGATCGCTACCAACACCTCGTCGCTGTCGGTGACGCAGCTCGCCGCCAGCATCGAGCACCCCGAGCGCTTTATTGGCGTGCACTTCTTCAACCCGGTGCCGATGATGGCGCTGGTCGAGATCATTCGTGGGCTGCAGACCAGCGACAGCACCTACGCCCAGGCGCTGCTGGTAACGGAAAAGGTGGGCAAGACCCCGATCAGCGCCGGCAACCGCCCAGGCTTTGTGGTCAACCGCATCCTGGTGCCGATGATCAACGAAGCGATCTTCGTGCGCCAGGAAGGCCTGGCCAGTGCCGAGGACATCGACACCGGCATGCGCCTGGGCTGCAACCAGCCGATCGGCCCGCTGGCCCTGGCCGACCTGATCGGCCTGGACACCTTGCTGGCAATCATGGAGGCCTTCCATGAAGGCTTCAACGACAGCAAGTACCGCCCTGCCCCGCTGCTCAAGGAAATGGTCGCGGCCGGTTGGCTGGGGCGCAAGAGCGGCCGCGGCTTCTTCACTTACTGAGGAACAGGCGCCATGCCCCCGATCAATGCCGCGATGCGCTGTGCCAACTTTGAAGAGCGACGTGACCGGGCCATGGCGCTGTTTGCCGAAAAGGGCTTTGGCCAGGTCAGCATGCGCGAGCTGGCGGCCCATGTCGGGCTGACGGCCGGCTCGCTGTACCATCACTTTCCCAGCAAGCAAGACCTGCTGTTCGATCTGATCGAGGAGCTGTACGAGGAACTGCAGGCCACCCTGGACCAGGGCCGCAGAGCCATGGCTCGGGGGGCTTCGGCGTTGAGCTGCCTGATTGCCGCGCACTGGCAGTTGCATGCCGAGCGGCCGTTGCAGTTTCGCTTGGCAGAGCGGGATTTCTGTTGCCTGAGCGACGAGCAGCAGGCCCGCCTGGCGCAGTTGCGCGGGCGGTATGAGGCGGGGCTGCTGAGGCTGATTGCGCCGCAGGCGAAGTTGCAGGGGCAAGCCCTGGTGGCCACGGCGCATGTGGTGGCGACCTTGCTCAACCAGTTGCCGGGGATGTTGCAGGGGCTGCCCGAAGCACAGGGGGTGGGGTTGATGGAGAGCATGTTGGTGGGTGGGTTGGAGCGGACCTTGGGTTGACCTGTCAGGGCCTCTTCGCGGGTGAACCCGCTCCCACAGGGAACTCACAAAATCTGAAATCTGTGATGTACCTGTGGGAGCGGGTTCACCCGCGAAGAGGCCACTGCAGGTTAACGCAGGAGCGACTGGATCTGCTCGTGCAGGGTATCCAGGTCGAACGGTTTGGCCAGGATCGGTGCCTTGCGGGTGATCGGGCTGCCGGATTCGAGGATTTCTGCCGGGTAACCACTGATGAAGATCACCTTCAGGTCCGGCCGCAGCTTCACCGCCGGCTCGGCAATCTCCACCCCGGAGATCCCGCCCGGCAAGCGGAAGTCGGTCACCATCAGGTCCAGGTGCGGCTTGCTCGCCAATATGGCGAACGCCTGTTCACCATCTTCGGCCACCAGCACGTGGTAGCCCTCACCCGCCAGGTAGTCACGCAAAATCATGCGGATCGCCGGTTCATCCTCAACCACCAGCACCACGTCTTGTGCATCTTCACTCATGTTAACGCCTTGAAATGCTTACAGTTGGCCATCAGACCCCAGGCTCACGCAGAGGTTGCCCGCGCCTGGTCGTTTTGTTGTTCGAATGTAGCCAGTGGCAATTGCAAGGTGAAGGTAGCGCCTTTGCCCTCTTCACTTTCCACCAGAATACGCCCGCCATGGGCATGCACGATCTGTTCCGAGATATACAGCCCCAGGCCCAGGCCACCGCTGGCATGCTGGCTGGCCACCCGCTCGAACTGCTGGAAAATCCGCTGCTGGTTGGCCATGCAAATACCGATGCCATGGTCCTGCACCTGCACGCACGCCAGGCCGTCCGCCTCGAAAACCCGCACCTGAACCGGTTTGCGTTCACCGTATCGCAAGGCATTGGACAACAGGTTGGCCAGTACTTGTTCAATCCGGAATTCGTCCCACTCACCCTGCAGTGGCTGGCAGCACTGCAACTCGATATGCGTGTCCAGCGCCGTGGCCTGGGCGGCAAAGTTTTCCACCAGGCCACGCACCAGCTGGCTCAGGTCAAAGGCCCTGGGCCGCAGCGACAGTTTGCCGGTGCGAATGCGCGACACATCGAGCATGTCTTCGATCAGGCGGATCAGGCTGTTGATCTGGCGCTCGTCGCGCTCGACCATGGCCTGCAGTTTGTCGCCACTGAACGCGGCCAGGTTGCCACGTGCCAGGTGCAGCTTGCGCAGCTGGGTTTCCAGGATCAGGCCATTGAGCGGGGTGCGCACCTCGTGGGAGACGATCGACATGAAGTCATCGCGCATGCGCACCGCGTGTTCCAGCTCACCGCGCGCCGTCTGCAACTGGGCCAGCAGCACTTCCTGCTCCTGGCGGCTGCGCTCCAGCGCCTGCAACTGGCGGTCGAGCACCTTGCGCTGGCGGTACAGGTCGACGAACACCGAGACCTTGCTCTTCACCGCCAGGGTGTCGAGCGGCTTGTGCAGAAAGTCCACCGCCCCGCTTTCGTAACCCTTGAAGGCATAGTTCATCTCGCGCCCGGCGGCGGTGACGAAAACGATCGGGATATTGCGGGTCTTTTCCGTGCCGCGCATCAGTTCAGCCAGCTCGAAGCCGTTCATGCCCGGCATCTGCACATCGAGAATGGCCAAGGCAAACTCGTGTTCGAGCAACAGCGACAAGGCGGCCTCGGCAGACTGGGCCTGGTGCACCTCGCGGTCTTCGCCCTGGATCAGGGCGTCGAGGGCCAGCAGGTTTTCCGGCAGGTCGTCGACGATCAGCAGTTTGGCGATGGTGTGGCTTAGCATGCGCTAGGCTCCAGGGCAGCGAGCAACTGCCCGATGCCACTCAGGGTAAGAATATGGTCAGGTTGATGCAGGGCCAGGGCGGCCTCGGGCATCAGCGCAACCTGTGCGTCGCGGGGGTCCTGGACGATGGTCCGGCCGCCGCTGTTCTTGATATAGGCAAGCCCTTGGGCGCCGTCTTCGTTGGCACCGGTGAGCAGCACGCCAAGCAGGCCGGCGCCATAGGCATCGGCCGCGGAGATGAACAGGTAGTCGATGGCCGGCCGGGAAAAATGCACCGGCGGCTCCTGGCTCAACGACAGGGTGAAGTCACGCTCCACCGACAGGTGGTAACCCGGCCCGGCCACGTAGATCTGCCCGGCTTCTACCGGCTGTTTGTCCCGCGCCTCGCTCACCGGACGGTGCAGGCGCCGCTGCAGCACCTCGGCCAGCTGGCTGTGGCGGTCATCCGGCAGGTGCAGCACACACAGCACCGGGATGGCAAAGCTTTCCGGCAACCCGCCCAGCACGGTAAACAGCGCCGTCACGCCGCCAGCCGATGCGCCGATCACCACCGCCTGCACGCCGTTCATGATTTGCGGTAGATCCGTTCGGGCTTGACCAGCGGCTCGAAACGCTCGCTGTAAGCGGAAAAGTCCACCGACTCCTTGCTGCCCAGCACCAGGAAGCCGCGATGGCACAGCGACTCATGGAACAGGCCAAAGGCACGGTCTTGCAGCTCCTTGTTGAAGTAGATCAGCACATTGCGGCACGACACCAGCTGGGTTTCGGAAAACACGCTATCGGTGGCCAGGCTGTGGTCGGCAAAGGTCACGTTGTCGCGCAGGGTGCTGTCCATGATCGCGTTGCCGTAGGCTGCCGTGTAGTACTCGGCAAAGTCCCGGCGCCCGCCGGCGATGCGGTAGTTTTCGGCGTACTCGCGCATGCTCTGCATCGAGTAGATGCCCTGCTTGGCCTTGTCCAGCGAGTGCGGGTTGATGTCGGTGGCATAGATGATGGTGCGCTCCAGCAGGCCTTCCTCGCGCAGCAGGATGGCCATCGAGTACACCTCTTCGCCCGTGCTGCAGCCGGCAATCCATACCTTGATCGACGGCCAGGTGCGCAACAACGGCACCACCTCGTTGCGCAGCGCCAGGAAGTGCCCCGGGTCGCGGAACATCTCGCTGACCGGGATCGTCAGGTACTGCAGCAGCTGCATGAACATGCCTGGGTCGTGCAGCACACGCTCCTGCAGCGCCGATACCGTCAGGCAGTCGAACTGGCGCAGCGCATGCAGGATCCGGCGCTTGATAGAAGCGCCGGAATAGTTGCGGAAATCGTAGCTGTACTTGAGGTAGATGGCCTCGATCAGCAAGCGGATTTCGATGTCGGTGTTACGTTCGCTAGTCAAATTCGCTCCAGTTGCGGCAGCCATACACGGATCAGCGAGAACAAGCGGTCCAGGTCGATCGGTTTGGCCAGGTAATCATTGGCACCGGCCTGCAAGCAACGCTGCTGGTCATCCTTCATCGCCTTGGCGGTTACGGCAATGATCGGCAGCTTGCGCCAGCGCGCTTGCTGGCGAATCAGCCGGGTGGCTTCAAAGCCGTCCATTTCCGGCATCATCACGTCCATCAGCACCAGGTCGATGTCGTCGTGCTGCTCCAGGCGCTCGATGGCCTCGCGGCCGTTGCGGCCGATTTCGACGATCGCGCCCTTGTGCTCCAGCGCGCTGGTCAGGGCAAAGATATTGCGCACATCGTCGTCCACCAGCAGCACCTTGCGCCCTTCGAACACCTTGTCGCGGCTGCGCGCGGTCTTGAGCATGCGTTGGCGTTCGTTGGACAACTGCGATTCGACCTTGTGCAAGAACAGCGTCACTTCGTCGAGCAGGCGCTCGGGCGAGCGGGCGCCCTTGATGATGATCGAGCGCGAGTACTTGAGCAGGTCGGCTTCTTCCTCGCGGGTCAGGTTGCGCCCGGTATACACGATCACCGGCGGGAAGGCGCGGATGTCTTCGGCAGTCATGCGCTTGAGCAGCTCGTTGCCGAGCATGTCCGGCAGCTTGAGGTCGATGATCATGCAGTCGTAGATGTTTTCACGCAGCAGCGCCAGGGCATCCTGGGCCATGCCCACGGCGGTGATCTCGACGTCGTCGTCACCGATCAGGCGGGCGATGCTCTCGCGCTGCAGGTCGTCGTCTTCCACCAGCAGAATGTGCTTGAGCTTCTGCGTCAGCTTGGCCTCCAGGCGGGCGAACACTTCTTTCAGTTCCTCGCGGCTGGTGGGTTTGACCGCATAGCCGACGGCGCCCATGTGCATGGCGGCTTCGACGCGGTCCTCGACAGAAATGATGTGCACCGGGATATGCCGGGTACTGGCCTGCTCCTTGAGGCGTTGCAGCACGGTGAGGCCGGAATGATCCGGCAGGCGCATGTCCAGCAGGATAGCGTCGGGGATGTACTGGGCGGCCAGTTCGAAGCCTTCGTCGGCCCCGTGCGCCACCAGGCAGCTGTAGCCCAGCTCATGGGCCAGGTCGAAGAGAATGCGGGCGAAGTTCGGTTCGTCCTCGATCACCAGAATGCAACGATTGCCGAATGGCGCCCGTTCACGGTCATCGGCAAAGGCCTGCACAGGGCGCTTCGGCGCAGCCACCGCCGCCACTTGCGGCACCGGCGGCAGTGCATCGACGGCCGGGCGCAGGCTAAGGGGTTCGACGTCCTGCGCCAGGTTTTCGTAGCGCTCCGGCAATACCAGGCTGAACACGCTGCCCTGCCCCGGGCTGCTGTCGACGCTGATGTGCCCGCCCAGCAAATGGGCGAGGTCGCGGGAAATCGACAGGCCCAGGCCGGTACCGCCATAGCGGCGGTTGCTGGTGCCATCGACCTGGTGGAAGGCACCGAAAATGGCCTGCTGCTGGTCGGCGGCAATACCAATGCCGGAATCACGCACGGCAAACACGATGCCGCTGCCCGGCTGGTAGCCGATGTTCAGGCTGACCTGGCCACGTTCGGTGAACTTGATGGCGTTGGACAGCAGGTTCTTGAGGATCTGCTCCAGGCGCTGGCGGTCGGTGAACAGGGTAGCCGGCACCTGCGCCTGGGCCGTCACCTCGAAGGCCAGGCCCTTGTGCCCGGCCAACGGCTCGAACATGCCACGCAGGCCTTCTACCAGGCGGGCCAGCTGGGTCGTCTCGGGCCGCACTTCGAGCTTGCCGGCCTCGACCTTGGCGATGTCGAGGATATCGTTGATCAGGTTGAGCAGGTCGTTGCCGGCCGAGTAGATCGACTCGGCGAACTTCACCTGTTCGCCGCTGAGGTTGCCTTCGGCGTTCTCCGCCAGCAGCTTGGCCAGAATCAGCGAGCTGTTCAGCGGCGTGCGCAACTCGTGGGACATGTTGGCGAGGAACTCGGACTTGTACTTGCTCGAACGCTGCAGTTCATCCGCGCGGGCCTGCAGTTCTTCCTGGGCCTGGACCAGTTCGTCGTTCTTGCGGTCCAGCGCGTCGGTGCGTTCGGACAGCTGCTCGTTGGTCTGTTCCAGTTCCGCCTGCTGGGTTTCCAGGTGGGCCTGGGACTCCTTCAACACGCGGGACTGCTCTTCCAGCTCTTCGTTGGCGGTTTTCAGTTCTTCCTGCTGCACTTGCAGCTCTTCGTTCAGTTGCTGGGTTTCGGCCAGCACTTCCTGCAGGCGCTGGCGGTAGCGGGCGCTTTCGATGGCAATACCGACGTTATCCTCCACCCGCTGCAGCAGTTCGCCGTCGCGGTCCTGCAACGGGCGCAGGAAGCCCAGCTCCAACACGCCGTTGACCTGCCCGCCATCGCTGGCCGGCATCAGCAGGGCGCTGCGCGGCAAGCCCTTGCCCAGGCCGGAACTCAGGTGGAAGTAGCTTTCCGGCAGGTCATCCAGGCGCAGCAGGCGCCCTTCGCGCACTGCCTGGGCCAGCAGGCCTTCGTGATCGCCCACTACCTGCTCGCGGGCCATTTGCTCGGCATCCAGGCCATAGCTGGCCACGCGCACCAGCCGGCCATGCTCGTCACGTACGTACAGCGCCCCGACCACACTGCCCAGGTAGCCGGCGAAGAAGCGCAGGATGTTGTCGCCGAGCATGGGCAGGGTCAACTGGCCCAGCACCTGTTCGGCCAGCTGGGTCTGCCCGTTGCGCAGCCAACCCTGGTGCTCCAAGCGCTCGGCCGAACGCTGCTGGGCCTTGAGGTTTTCGTCGTAGCTGCCAGACAACGCCAACAGATCGCGCCGCCCTAGGTAGGCCAACAGGGCGCTGAGGCCGACGATGAACAACACGAAGGCCGAAATCGCCGTGACGGTGACCGTGCTGACCTTGTCGTTGCGGGCCATGCGCAATTGCTGCTCGGTGCCGATAAGGTTGTCGAATTCCTTGCGGATCTCATCGGTCAGGCGCTTGCCTCGGCCATTGCCGATCAGCTCCCGATAGGCGCCGTCATTGCGGCGCAGGGTAATCATGTTGCTGCCAAATTCGTTCCACGCTTGCTGCAACGCCACCAGCCTGTCGATGCGGTCGACTTGTTGCGGGTTGTCCTCGACCATACCACGCAGGCTTTGCAGGCTACTGAGAATACGCGGCTTGGCCACCTCGTAGGGGTCGAGGAAGCGCTCGTCACCGGTCAGCAGGAAGCCGCGCATGCCGGTTTCCATGTCGATCGACAGCTTGACCGTTTCGTTGGCATTGCCGATCACCCGGTCGGTGTGCTCGACCCATTGCATGGCCGAGAGCAGGTAGTTGATCACCGCGACAAAGGCGACGGCGCCCAGCAGGCCCACACCCAGGGGAAGGCCGACGTTGCGGCTCAACAGCTTGCGGAAGCTTCGGTGGTCCATCGAGGCTGCTTGAATCATGTGAAAACGCCCGAGCAAGAAAAGTCCATTGAAAAGAGTGGCGGATCAGTCATTGTTGTTATCTGCCACTGCGCCGTCCTGATAAGCGAGTCTAACCAGCTTTACCGGGTCTGGCAGGGCATTTAGCCAGTATTTGAAGGTGGTGTGCGCCAATCGTTCCATCTATTTGCATGTATCGGTATCCTCGGGAACTTCTGCTGCCACCTGGAGCACAGATTAAAGACATTCATTTGCACAGGATCCGAACCATGCACCTTCTGGTAGTCGAAGATGACGACATCGTCCGTATGCTGATGGTCGAAGTACTCGACGAGTTGGGCTATACGGTCATCGAGGCGGAAGATGCCAGCGCAGCATTGCGCATACTTGAAGACCCGGGCCAGACATTGGCCTTGATGATGACTGATGTGGGGCTGCCGGACATGCGCGGCGAAGCGCTGGCCGGCAAGGCGCGCGAACTGCGGCCGTTGTTGCCGGTGCTGTTTGCCAGCGGTTATGCCGACAGCTTCAATGTACCCGAGGGCATGCACCTGATCGGCAAGCCGTTCAGCATCGACCAGTTGCGGGACAAGGTGGTGGCCATTCTGGGTAAGCCTTGAGACCGTGGCGTCTGCTTCGCGGGTGAACCCGCTCCCACAGGGTTCCCCTAATATTCAAGGTAGTGATTTACCTGTGGGAGCGGGTTCACCCGCGAAGAGGCCGGCACAGAGAACCCACCTCACAGCGCCCTGCGCAACAGGTAGGTATCCATGATCCACCCCTTGCGCGCCCGCTCCCGTTCACGCACCGCCAGGATCTGCGCTTTCACCATCGCCAACGGCCCGGCAATCAGCACTTCATCTTCGGTGCCCAGGTAAGCGCCCCAGTAGATCATCAACCCTGGGTCATCCAGCCGGGCAAACGCGCATTGCCCATCCAGCATCACCACGACATTGTCGATGGCCCCCTGCCCGGCCAGGCGCCGCCCTGGCAGCACGGTCAGTGGTTCGCCAATGCGGTTCAACGCCACTTGGTGCCGCGCCGCCAGTGCCTGCACGCTGCTGATACCCGGGATCACCTGCAGGCGCAGCGCTACGCCGCGTTCGCGGACCAGGTCCAGAATACGCAAGGTACTGTCATACAGCGTGGGCTCGCCCCACAGCAGAAAAGCGCCGGTTTCCCCGTCGCCCAGTTCCTGCTCGATCAGTTGGCCATACAACGCAGCCCGCTGGCGGTGCCAGTCCTGCACTGCGCCCAGGTAGTCGTCTGCCTGGTGATCGCGCAGCGGGTCGGCCACCTGCACCAGCCGATAGCCGCCCTCGGGGCGATAGCGTTGCAGGATGGCCTTGCGCAGGCGCACCAGCTCGTCCTTGTCGCCGCCCTTGTCGAGCACGAAGAACACACTGGCACTGCGCAACGCATCGACGGCCTCATAAGTGACCTGACGCGGGTCACCCGGGCCGATGCCGATCAACAACAGGTTTTTCATTGCCCTGCCCTTTGCCCTGCTCTTTGCCAAAGCCAGCCGCCATTGTCAGGCGGCTGCCGGTATTTGGCAAAGCGACCGGTCAGAAGATCGAGAAGTTGTAGCTGACAATCACCCGCGTCTCGTCCATGTCACGCGCCCACTGTTCATAGTTGCTGCGGTACGTGGAATTACGCAGGCGCACGCTGACGTCCTTGAAAGTGCCACTTTGCACCTGGTACTTTAACTCGGTGTCGCGTTCCCATTCCTTGCCTTCGGCGCTGCTGCCCGGCACCTTGATATTGTCACCGTTGATATAACGGGTGAAGAAGGTCAGGCCGGGCACACCCAGGGCTTTGAAGTCGTAGTCATAACGTACTTGCCAGGAGCGTTCCTGGGCGGCGGCAAAGTCGTTGACCTGGGCGTAGTTGACCAGGTACGGGTTGCTGCCATCCAGGTACGGCATGGCGCTGTCGCCATACATGCGTTGCCAGCCGGCACTGATCTTGTGGCCACCCAGGCTGTAGCCGAGCATGCCGCTGAACGCGCGGTGGTCGATGGCGCCAGCGCGGGCATTGCCTACGTCGTCGCTCTTGATCAGGCGCAGGTCGGCCGACAGGCTGCCCACCGCCAATGGCTGGCTGGCCACCAGGCCGAGGAAGTGCTGGCGGTAGATGTTCTCCAGCTTGGCTACCTGGTACTGGGCACTGAAGCGCTCGTTGAAGCGGTAATCGACACCGGCCAGGTCGAAGTGGTCGGCTTCGATGTCGCAGGCATAGCGCTTGTTCTTGCAGTGCACGCGAATGTCCTGGCGGTCGGTGGAGTCCCGCGCGGTGTATTTATCCAGGCGTGCCAGGGTGAACTTCAGGTCGTGCAGTTCTTCGGAGGTAAGCATCGCGCCATGGAACATGGTCGGCAGCAGGCGACCATCGTTGTACTTGAGCAGCGGTACATCCGGCATCATCGAGCCGTACTTGAGCACGGTGCTGGAAACCTTGACCTTGGCTGCCAGGCCCATCTTGGCGTACTGGTCGGCCGAGTGCCGCGGGTCGTGGCCGGAAGATGGCAGCAAACCACTGTTACTGTCGGCCGGGCTGGAATCCAGTTTGAAACCGACCATGCCCAGTGCATCCACACCAAAACCGACCGGGCCCTGGGTATAACCCGACTGCACATTGAGGATAAAGCCTTGCGCCCACTCTTCGCGCTTGGACGCACCCTGGCTGGAACTGCTGTGGCCGTCACGGAAATCCCGGTTGAAGTAGACATTGCGTGCTTCGACCTTGGCACTGCTGTCTTCAAGAAAACCGGCGGCCTGGGCATTGACGCCGGCACACAACAGGAACAGGCCGGCAACACGGCGCCCGGGGGCGAGGGGGAAAGCGGAAAACATGCGGGGAAACATCCAGAATCAAGGCGGGTTAACAACCTGTGGCACGCACTGGCCACGGCACTGCGACAAGGCCGAACAATAGCCGGCCATCATCTGAAATGATCGCGAAAAGGCTCTGGCACGCGCCATTGGACCATGGTCTAAACGCGTCGCCGGCGCGCCTGGAAAATGCTGCGAAATACCGCACGCAAAACTAGGAAAGTTCCCGGCTTACTTATAAAAAGTTAGCGGTTTACCCAGTACCGATGAATGACTACACTCGATATCAGCGAACAGCGTAACCCACCCGCGTGGCCGGCGTTTTCATTCTTCTTCAATGTTCGTCACGCCCTGCCACGACCGACGTACAGGAGTGATTACAGTGTCCAGACTTGCAGAGTTTCGTGCTGCCGAAAAAGCGCTCCAGGAACAGATGGCGCAACTGGAAGCGTTGAAAAAGGATGCCGGCCTCAAACGCGAAATCGAATTCGAGCAGAAACTAGTCGGCCTGATGAAAAGCTATGACAAGAGCCTGCGCGACATCATCGCCATCCTCGACCCCAAGGCTGTGGCGCGCGTTTCCAGCGCGGCCCCCAAGCAGCAGCGCCGCCCGCGCGTGGTGAAGGTTTACACCCACCCGGACACCGGCGAACGGATCGAGACCAAAGGCGGCAACCACCGCGGCCTCAAGGCCTGGAAAGAAAAATATGGCGCCGCCACGGTGGAAAGCTGGGTTCGCTGATGAAACATCAACGCCTGCTTCACACTTTTTTCACAAGAGCTGGCTCAGTATCGAGGCAGCTAAAGGACTAGCGACCCCATCACGCGCCCGCACATGCGGGCCTCTAATTCCAGCGCCCTGCCTTGTGCAGGGCGCTTTCATTTGCGCAATCGGCGCACTGCCGTATCATGGCCAGCCTGTCTGTTTTGCCGGTGCCCTGCGCCCGGCCCCGTCTCAGGAGTTCCCATGAGCCTGCACGATCTGCAAACCCTGCCTGGCGTTACCGCGCAACCCGATGCTGCCACCGCCCAGTTCGTCTTCAACCACACCATGCTGCGGGTCAAGGACATCGAGAAGTCGCTGGACTTCTACACCCGCGTGCTGGGCTTCCGCCTGGTAGACAAGCGTGACTTCCCCGAAGCCGCTTTCAGCCTGTACTTCCTGGCCCTGGTCGACCCGGCGCAAATCCCGGCCGATGACACGGCTCGTCACCAGTGGATGAAGTCGATCCCTGGCGTGCTGGAGCTTACCCACAACCACGGCACTGAAAACGATGCCGAATTTGCCTACCACAACGGCAACACCGACCCGCGCGGCTTCGGCCACATCTGCATTTCGGTGCCAGACGTGCGTGTTGCCTGTGCACGCTTCGAAGAACTGGAAGTGCCCTTCCAGAAACGCCTGCAGGACGGGCGCATGAACCACCTGGCGTTCGTCAAGGACCCGGACGGCTATTGGGTCGAAGTGATCCAGCCGACCGAGCTCAAAGGCTAAGCGTTCGTCGCGGCTCGCTCGTCGGGCCGGGAACTCCCGGCCCCTTGCTGTGGTATATGAAGGTAACTGCTTCACATGCCACAGCGAGGTAAGGACGATGCAATCTCTTCACTGTGAATACCGCGAGCACACCATCACCGCCAGCGTGATGCCCCACCCCGACTCCCCCCTGCCCTATGCAGCCGGCTGCCTGATTACCGCCCCCGACGGGCACACCAGCAGGCGCATGGCGATGCCGATGAAGTTCTTCTCCGATCTTGATAATGCGCAGCATGTGTCGCTGGCCCATGGCCGGGCGCTGGTTGACCAGCAGCTGGATGAAGGGCACAAGGTGTTCTGAGTCTGTTATTGCCTGTGCGGGCCACATTGCGGGGGGTAAAACACCCCCCCCGGGA
>NZ_JACVZC010000073.1 GCF_016658545.1 Pseudomonas sp. S37
CGGATCCCCTCTCGCCGCCCCCCCCCCCCCCCCCCCCCCCCCCCCCCCCCCCCCCCCCCCCCCCCCCCCGACGGAGCAGCACATTACCCCCCCGCATCCTCCTTCCACCCCCCACCCAACGCCGCATACAGCTTCACCTCCGCCACCAGTTGCGCCAAGCGGTCATTGATCAGCCCCTGCTGGGCACTGAACAGCGAGCGCTGCGCATCCAGAAACGTGAGGCTGCTGTCCACGCCAATCCGGTAGCGGTGCTCGGCCAGGTCGTAGTAACGCTGGTTAGAGGCCACCAGGTCACGTTGTGCCTGCAGTTGCCGCTGGTACGTGCTGCGCGCCGCCAAACCGTCGGCCACCTCCTGGAAAGCGCTCTGGATGGCCTTTTCGTACTGCGCCACCTGCATGTCCTTTTGCAACTGCGCATAGTCCAGGCTCGCGCGCAGGCTGCCTGCAGTAAAAATAGGCAGGCTGATCTGCGGCTGGAACAGCCAGGTACCCGAGCCGCCATCGAACAGGCCATTGAGCTCGGGGCTGGTGCTGCCGGCATTGGCGGTAAGGCTGATGCTGGGGAAGAACGCCGCCCGCGCCGCGCCGATGTTGGCATTGGCCGCGCGCAGCTGGTACTCGGCCTGCAGAATGTCCGGCCGGCGTTGCAGCAGGCCAGACGGCAACCCGGCCGGCAGCCCGGCAATCTGCTCGGCTGCCAGGGGCAGGGCAGCCAGGTCCGCGGCCACTGGCGCGCCCACCAGCAAGGTCAGCTGGTTGAGGTCCTGCGCCACCAGGCGCTTGTAGCGGGCCACTGCCGCACGGGTACTGTCGACACTGGTGCGCGCCTGGATCTGGTCCAGGGCCGATACCGTACCGGCGCGGCGCTGGTTGCTGGTCAGGCGCAGGCTGCGCTCATCGGCCACCAGGGTCTCATTGGCCAGCGTCAGCAGTTCCTGGTCGGCGCGCCAGGTCAGGTACCCGCTGGCGACACTTGCCACCAGGCTCAGGCGGGTACTGCGCTGCGCCTCCTCACTGGCCAGGTAGGTGAGCAAGGCTTGGTCGCTGAGGCTGCGCACCCGGCCGAACAGGTCAAGCTCGTAGGCGCTCACGCCGAGCGTCGCGGCATAGGTCGAGCTGATTACGCCTTGGTCAGTGCCGGTCATGCCGCGGGGCAGGTACTGCCGCTGCCCCTGGCCATCGGCGGAAACCTTGGGTAGCAGGTCGGCGCGCTGAATACGGTACTGTGCCTGGTAGGCCTCGACGTTGAGTGCGGCAACGCGCAGGTCGCGGTTGTTGTTCAGGGCACTGCCAATCAACTGGCGCAGTACCGGGTCGTGGAACACCTGCTGCCAGTCTTCGGCGGCCTGGTATTGCCGGGCATCGCCGGCATAGGCTGCGCCGTGGGGGAATTGCTCATTCACCGGTGGTGCAGGGCGCTGGTAGTCGGGTGCCAGCGTACAGCCGCACAACAGCACGGCAATCAAGGTAAGCGCATGTCGGGGCATTGCGGGTTCTCGCTGTCAGGCACCGGCCATCCATTTCGCCAGCCCATGGCGGCCACTGACCCCCAGCTTGGCAGTGGCGCGTTTGAGGTAGGTTTCGACCGAACTGTTCTTCACATTCAGCCGTTGCGCCATTTCTGGCACGGTGCCGCCGGTCAACAGGCCCAGGCACACTTCCTGTTCGCGGGTCGACAGGCGCACGGCTTCCTGCAACAGCCGCTCACCAAACGACTGGCGCAGCGTGCCGGCTTCAAGGTCAGCCAGTGGCGAACCGGCGCGCCGCACAGCCCCTTGCTCAAGCAGTTGCCCGTGGTGCTCGACCAACGGCAGCAGGGTGTCGGACAAACTCTTCAGCTGGGACAGTTCGCTCAAGGAGAACGCGCGCTGGCTAGGCGCACGATGAAAGCTGATCACCCAGCGTTTGCTGCCACTGCAGGAAACCAGGTGGCATTGATGCGCATTCTGGCGTGACGGGTGGGGGCCAAGCGGCGCCTTGAGCGCGATCAGCAGCGGGTCTTTCATCTGCATGATGCGTTGCAGCAAGGGTTTGCGCAGGTTGTCAGCCTCGTGCTGGCTGTGCTGTGGCCCAGCGTTGCCCAACACCTTGATACGGCTGGCGTGCGCCTTGTGCAGATCGAGCGTCCATTCACTGAGCTCGATGCGGTGGATGGGCACCTGAACGTCGACCAGACGTAACATTTGTTCGGCAAAGCCTGCAGCGCCGGTGCTGGCGATCAGTTCCCCCAATTGCAGGTACAGCTGTGGGTCGGGGCGGTGTTCGCGGCTGTCGGTCAGCATCATTTCCTAGTCTTCCTTGGTTCAGGGTGTTGCGGCGGGTGGTCTCGCGGTCGAGTGCTCCGGGTGGGGTGGTGGGCGTATTCAAGCCCGCTACCGGGCAGGCGTCTGTAATGGAAAACCGGGACAGAAAATGACACCGATTCGCAGCTGCAGTGTTGCTGTAGAACGAGGTGACGCTTGGGCGATGCAATGTTTAGCCAGCTAATTGACGTCAGAAGCATGGCTGATCCAGGCAGATCGCGGCGTATACCGTGTGCCGTAGGCCATTGCGGATCACGTGGTGTGGCAGATCTCCTACACGTTTTTCAGCAGCCCGCCCCGGGGCTGCGGTTGTCCGGGTTTAGCGGGCCATACAGCTGCAGGTGGCGATGCTTGAATCCGCGGATGATCAACCAGAAGGACCTGCCGAATCATGCCTGTCGTCGAAACCTTTGCCCTGACCGTTGCCCAGCGTGACATCTGGCTGGACCAGATCAGCCATGGCGACTCGCCGCTGTACAACATCGGCGCGTATGTCGAGCTGCAGGGCAGGGTGGATGCCGGGCAGTTGCAGCAGGCGCTGCAGCACCTGGTGGCCGAGCATGATGGCCTGCGCACGGTGCTGGTCACCGAAGGCGGCCTTGCCCGCCAGTACTTCGCCGCGCACATGGCCGTGCCGCTGGCCTTGCACGACCTGCGCCAGGCGCCAGAGCCGTTGGCTGCCGCACTGGGCTTGCTGAAGGCACAGATGCGCACACCCTATCGCCTGGATGCCAGCCCGCTGTGGGGCGCAACGTTGCTGCGCATTGCCGAGCACCGTTACCTGCTGGCCGTGCAGGCTCACCACCTGGTGCTGGATGGCTGGGGGGTGGACCAGTGGTTCAAGCAACTCGCCGATTGCTATCAGCTGTTGCAACAGGGCCTGCCTTTGCCGCACGGGGCAGCGTCCTACCATGCCTTTATTGAAGACGATGCCCAGTATCAGGCGTCCACGCGCCATGCCCGCGACCGTGATTACTGGCTGGCCAGGTACCAGCAGCTGCCCGACGCCCTGTTGGCCCCGCGCGAGCGCGCCGCGACGGTCAGCGGCTCGCCCAGCGGCGCACAGGAGCAAGCGTTCGACAGCCAGTTGCTGGCGCGCATGCGCCGCTTTGCAAGTGGGCTGCAAGCATCGCCGCTGCATGTGCTGCTGGCCGCCTTGCACGTCTGCGTGGTGCGCACCTGGCAACGCGATGAGTGGGTGGTCGGGCTGCCAGTGCGCAACCGCGGCAACGCCCGTTTCAAGGCGACTTTGGGGCTGTTTACCCAGGTCAGCGCACTGCGCATGGGCTTTGGCCGCGAATGCTCGTTCGCGGCGCTGGTGCAGGGTATTGGCGATGCGCTGAAGCAGGACTATCGCCACCAGCGCTTTGCCCTCAGCGAACTCAACCGCAGCCTGGGCGTATTGCGTGAAGAACGGCCGCAGTTGTTCGAGCTGATGGTGTCGTTCGAAGAAGACAGCAACGCGCTGCAGATTGCCGATGCGCCTGGCCATACGATCATGATCTGCAACGGCCACGAACCGACGCCGTTGAGTATCCACTTGCGTTGCAACAGCCACAGCGATGCGGCGACGCTGCACCTGGTACACAACCGGGCCTGGTTTGCCGATGACCAGGTGCAGGCGTTGGCCGCGCGCCTGCTGCACGTGCTGGAGCAAGGGTTGCAGCAGCCACACGCATCGCTTGGCGCGTTCGACCTGCTGACCGGCCAGGAACATGCCGCACTGGCGCAGTGGAATGCCACGCAAACGCCCGTGGCGGATGCGGCCCTGATTCAACACCGCATCCGCGCCCAGGCCAAGGCCCGGCCGGCAGCGGTGGCGGCCCTGCACGACGGCCAGGCGCTGAGTTATGGCGAGCTTGAGCGGCGTGCCGAGCTGCTGGCACAACACCTGGCAGGCTTGGGCGTGCGGGCTGAACGCCGGGTGGCGGTGGTCGCCCAGCGTGGGCTAGACACCCTGGTAGGGCTGTTGGCCGTGCTCAAGGCCGGCGCCGCCTATGTGCCGATCGACCCGGCCCACCCCCGCGAGCGCCTGGCCTACCTGCTGGAAGACAGCGCACCTGACGTGCTGCTGACCCTTTCCCGGCTGGCCGATCGCCTGCCAGCCGTTGGCCTGAGGCAGATCGAACTCGATCGCTTCGACTGGGCTGCCACGCCGGCCACAGCGTTCGCGTTTGCGGCGCAATCGCCAAGCGACCTGGCCTATGTCATCTATACCTCTGGCTCCACCGGTTTGCCCAAGGGCGTGATGGTGGAACAGCACATGCTGGGCAATCTGGTCGACTGGCACTGCAGCGCCTTCGGCCTGGGGCCTGGGCGGCATCAGTCGAGCCTGGCCGGTTTCGGTTTCGACGCCATGGCCTGGGAGGTCTGGCCGGCGTTGTGCAGCGGTGCGACCTTGCACCTGGCGCCGGTGCGCGAGGGCGCCGAAGACATCGATGCCTTGCTTGACTGGTGGCGGGGCCAGCCGCTGGACGTCAGCTTCCTGCCAACCCCGGTCGCCGAGCACGCGTTTGCCCAGGGCGAGCTGCACGCGACCCTGCAAACCTTGCTGGTCGGCGGCGACCGCCTGCGCCGGCTGGCACGTGAGCGGCGCTATCGGGTAATCAACAACTACGGCCCCACCGAAGCCACGGTGGTTGCCACCTCCGGCCAGGTAACGGCCGGTGGGCCGCTGCATATCGGTGGCCCGGTGGCCAATACCCGGCTGTACGTGCTCGACGAGCAGCACCGGTTGCTGCCACCCGGTGCAGCGGGTGAGCTTTATATCGGCGGCAAGGGGGTTGCCCGGGGCTACCTGAACCGGCCACAGATGACTGCCGAGCGCTTTCTGCAGGACCCGTTCTGCCAGGTACCCGGTGCGCGCATGTACCGCACCGGCGACCTGGTGCGCTGGCTGCCCGACGGTACCCTGGAATACCTCGGGCGCAACGACGACCAGGTGAAGATCCGCGGCGTGCGCGTTGAACTGGCCGAGATCGAGGCAGCCCTGGCCAGCCATGCAGCCGTGCGCGAATGCGTGGTGATGCTGCGCGACGGCCAGTTGCAGGCCTGGTTCATCGCTGACCAGCCGGTGACCCCGCCAGCGCTGCACGAGCACCTGCGCGAACGCCTGCCGCTGGCCTTGCTGCCGGGGGCCTATGTGCGCGTGGGCAACTGGCCGCTGACCGCCAATGGCAAGCTGGACCGCCGCGCCTTGCCGCAAGCCGACGAAAGCGCCAAGGTGCGCCGTGAGCATGAAGCGCCTGTGGGGCCGATCGAACAGCAACTGGCGCAGCTATGGGGTGAATTGCTGCAGGTCGAGCGGGTAGGGCGCCAGGACCATTTCTTCGAGCTGGGTGGCCACTCTCTGCTGGCCGTGCAACTGATCGAGCGCCTGCGTCAGCAGGGCTTGCAGGCTGACGTGCAGGTGCTGTTCGGCCAGTCGACCCTGGCCAGCCTGGCCGCCAGCGTAACACCGGTCGTTGGCACGCGGGTGCCGGAAAACCGGGTGGCGCAGGGCTGCCGGCAGATTACCCCAGGCATGCTGACACTCACCGCACTGGACCAGGCTGCAATCGACCACATCGTCGCCTCGGTGCCTGGCGGTACCGGCAACGTGCAGGAAATCTACCCGCTGGCGCCCCTGCAGCAGGGGCTGCTGTATCACCATGTCACCGACACCCGCGACCCGTACCAGCAGCAGGCACTGTTCACCTTTGCCAGCCGCGAGCAGTTGCAGGCCTTTACCGATGCCTTGCAGCAGGTAATCGATCGCCATGACATCCTGCGCACCAGCCTGTGCTGGGAGGGGCTGGAGCACCCCCAGCAGGTGGTCTGGCGCCAAGCGCGCCTGCCCGTCGAACACTGGCATGGGCCCGCCGGGCAATTGCGCAAGCATTTCGACCCGCAGCAACGGCCACTCGACCTGCGCCAGGCGCCGATGATGGCGCTGGTGTGTACCGAAGATGCCGAGCGGGGGTGCTGGTTGGGCCTGTTGCGCTTCCACCATCTGGTCAACGATGCCGTGTCGCTGCAGGTGCTGTTGGGCGAACTGGAAGCCTTCATGGCGGGGCACGGCGAGCAGTTGCCCAGGCCAGTGGCCTACCGTGACTATGTCGCCGCCAGCACCGATGCCGAGCGCCAGGCTGGGCATGCGGCCTTCTTCAGCAAGCAGCTTGCCGGTATCGAGCCGCAGGCACCGATCACCGGGTATGGGGGCGCGACGGTCGACGAGCAATGCCTGGAAAATTACGACCATTGCCTGGCCGGCGAACGTGTTGCCATGCTTCGTCATCAGGCGCGGCAACAGGGCGCCAGCCTGGCCAGCCTGTTGCACCTGGCCTGGGCGCAGGTACTGGGTAGCCTGGGCGGGCGCGATGAAGTCGTGCTCGGCACCGTGCTGCTGGGGCGCAGCCTGGCCGGCCCGGGTGCCGGTCGCGCCATGGGCATGTTCATCAACAGCTTGCCGCTGCGTATCACACTGGCACAGCGCGCGCCGGGCCAGGCCCTGAAGGAAACCCACGCAGGCTTGGCGGCACTGCTGGCGCATGAAGATGCGCCGCTGATCCTGGCCCAGCGTTGCAGTGGCTTGCCGGCCGGCAGCGCATTGTTCGACAGCCTGATCAACTACCGCCAAGGCAGCTTACCGTTCGGCCAGGTGCTGCCAGGCGTGGAACTGGCCGAGGCCAGCGAAGTGCAGAGCTACGGCCTGGTACTGACCGTGGATGAGCGCGCAGATACGTTGCAACTGGCCATTCGCGCACCGCAAGCGATCGGTGCGCAACGGGTCATGGACTATCTGCTGTGCGCCCTGCAGCAACTGGGCGATGCGCTCACCCGTGGTAGCAGTGCGGGTTTGCAGACTTTGTGCACGGTGCCTGAAAGCGAGCTGCAGCGGCTGCTGCTGGGCTTCAATGGCAGTGAAGACCCTGACAGCCCGGTTGGGCACACCTTGCCAGCATTGTTCGAGGCCCAGGCCCGGCGCACCCCCAAAGCCATTGCCTTGCAGGCAGGCGACGTCAGCCTTGACTACGAAACCCTCAATGCCCAGGCCAACCGCCTGGCTCATCACCTGATCGCCCAAGGGGTTGGCCCGGATAGCCGGGTGGCGGTGTGCATCGAGCGCGGCGTCTCGCTGATGGTCGCCTTGCTGGGCGTGCTCAAGGCTGGCGGCGCCTATGTACCGCTCGACCCGGGCTACCCGCAGGAGCGCCTGCGCTTCATGCTGCAGGACTGTGCCCCGGCCATGGTGCTGGTGCATGGCGCCACGCAGGGCCTGTTCGCCGCCCTGCAATGCCGCTGGCTCGACCTTGACCATGACGACTGGCTGGGCAACCCGGCCAATGACCCGCACGTGGCGGGGCTGGGGCCTTCGCAACTGGCCTACGTGATGTACACCTCGGGCTCCACCGGTACGCCTAAAGGGGTGATGGTCGAACACCGTGGCCTGTGCAACCTGATGCATTGGGGTTCGCGCATCTGCCCACCGCGCGCAGGTGATGCCTTGCTGCAACGGGCACCGTTCACCTTCGACGGCTCGGTGTGGGAGTTGTTCTGGCCGTTGACCGCCGGTTTGCGCCTGGTACTGGCGCGGCCCGATGGTCACCGCGACCCGGCCTACATGGTGCAGCTGATCCAGGCGCAGCAGGTCGGCATCGTCAAGTTCGTGCCGGCGCTGCTGCATCAGTTTCTCGAGCAACCGGGCGTCGAGCGGTGCACCAGCCTGACCGATATCTTCTGCGGCGGCGGTGAGCTGACCCTGGCACTGGTGCACAGTGTGCGACAGCGCCTGCCCAAGGTGCGCCTGCACAATGTCTATGGCCCTACCGAGGCCACGGTGGACAGCACTGCCTGGACCTTGCAGGCGCGTGCGCCGCTGCCGATGCAGGCCCCGCCGATTGGCCGGCCGATCGCCAATACCCGCCTGTACGTGCTCGATACCCATGACCGGCCGGTGCCGTTGGGTGCGGTGGGGCAGTTGCACATCGGCGGTGTCGGCGTGGCCCGTGGTTACCTGGGTTTACCGCAGCTGCAGGCCGAGCGCTTCATTGCCAGCCCGTTTGTCGAAGGCGACCGCCTGTACCGCACCGGCGACTTGGTGCGCTACCGTGCTGACGGCGAACTGGACTTCGTTGGCCGCAACGACTTCCAGGTCAAATTGCGCGGTTTGCGGGTTGAGTTGGGCGAAATCGAAGCCTTGCTGGCCGCCCACCCGGCGGTGGGCCAGGTGGTGGTGCTGATGCGTGAAGAGCGCCTGGTGGCGTATTTCACCTGCAGCGATGGCCAGCCGGCGCCGGCGCTGGAGGCGCTACGCAGCCACTTGCTGGCGCGCATGCCCGAGTACATGGTGCCACAGGCGTTCGTGGCCCTGGCCGAGTTGCCGTTGAGCCCGAATGGCAAGGTCGAGCGCAAGGCACTGCCGGCACCTGGGGCAGAGGCGGTGATCAGCCGTGAGTACCAGGCGCCTCAGGGCGAACTGGAAACAGCCTTGGCCGGCATCTGGACCGAAGTGTTGAAGATCGAGCAGGTTGGCCGTGACGACAACTTCTTCGAGCTGGGAGGGCACTCGTTGCTCGCCGTCAGCCTGGTGGCGCGCATGCGCCAGGCCGGGTTGCATGTGGATGCCAGAACACTGTTCAGCCAGCCGACCCTGGCTGGCCTGGCAGCCAGTACCAGCCGCGAACAGGTTGCCGTGGTGATCCCGCAAACCACCATTCCCAGCCTGGGCAAGCGTCGGCGTATCTGATACCCGAAGCCAGCACCGTACCTGTGGGAGCGGGTATGTCGAGGCGTCGAACCGCCGCGAAGCAGACGACGCAGTGGATGGCACCGGCTGCGCCGGTGTTCGCGGCTGAAGCCGCTCCCACAGGTTCTCCCACAGGTGCACCACAGGTTCTGAAAACTGTGCAGGATTCTGTGGGAGCGGGTTCACCCGCGAACACCGGCAAAGCCGGTGCCAGCCATTGCAAATCAATTGTCCCCACTTCCCATGTCAGACCGCCCGGTCACGATCCATTAGCGTGTCCACCATCCCTATTTCCAGGCAAAGCAGGATGCTTACCGATGCACTTCAGCGAATTGATGGCTGCTCTTTCCACCCGTGCAATCCGACTCCAGCGTGAAGACCAGGACCTGATCGTCCTCGGTGACGAAGAAACCCTGGACGACCCTTTGTGGGAGGCGCTGTCACGGCACAAGCCGGCCTTGCTGGAGATGCTCGCCGCGCAGGATGACGACTGGCTCAGCCCGGCCTTTCGCATCACCCCCGACATGCTGCCCCTGGTAGCGCTGGACCAGGCTGCCATCGACCGCATCGTCGACAGCGTACCGGGCGGTGCTGCCAACGTGCAGGACATCTACCCCTTGGCACCGTTGCAGCAGGGCATGCTTTACCACCACCTGTCCGCCAGCGATGGCGACCCATACCTGTCGCAGGTGCAGCTGCGCTTTGCCAGCAAGGCCCACCTGGAGGCTTTTGCCCAGGCGCTGCAATGGGTCATCCAGCGCCATGACATCCTGCGCACTGCCCTGCACTGGGAATACCTGGATGCCCCGGTACAAGTGGTGTGGCGCGAAGCGGCACTGGTGCGCGAAGCCTTGCCGCTGACTGGCAGCAGCGCCCTGGCCGGCCTGTGCCAGCGCTTCGACCCGCGCCATTACCGCCTCGACCTGCGCCAGGCACCACTGATGCAGCTGATGCATGCGCAGGGCGAGGGTGATGAGTGGGTTGCGCTGTTGATGTTCCACCACGTGATCATGGACCACACCGCGCTGGACATCGTGCGCCGCGAAATCCAGGCACACCTTGCCGGCACCAGCGCACAGCTGCCGGCACCCATGCCGTTTCGCAATGTGCTGGCGGCCGCCCGCCAGGCCCTCGACGAACAGGCCCACGAACGCTTCTTCGGCGAGATGCTGGCCGATATCGATGAGCCTACGCTTGCCTTCGGCCAACAGGACAAGGCCGACCAGCCCCTGCAGCAGGCTCGCCTGACCCTACCAGCGGCGCTCAGCCAGCGCCTGCGCCAACAGGCCCGGCAGCTAGGGGTCAGCCCGGCCAGCGTGCTGCACCTGGGTTTTGCCCGGCTGATCGGGCAACTTTCGGCGCGCCAGGCCGTGGTGTTCGGCAGCGTCCTGCTGGGGCGCATGACCACAGGGGACGGTGGCGAGCAGGCGCTGGGCATGTTCATCAACACCTTGCCGCTGCGCATCGACCTGGGCCAGCACAGTGTGCGCGACGGGTTGCTGGCCACCCACCGTCGGCTCAGCGCCTTGCTCGGCCATGAGCAGGCATCGCTGGCCCTGGCCCAGCGTTGCAGCGGCGTGGTAGCGCCGGCGCCGCTGTTCAACAGCATGCTCAACTACCGCCACAGCGATGCCGGTGACGCCGCTGAAATCATCCCCGTGGCCCCCGGCATCGATATCGTCGGCGCCGAGGAACGCACCGATTACCCGCTGACGGTCAGCGTCGACGACCTCGGTGACGACCTGCGCCTGACCGTGCAGAGCCTGCCGGAATGGCATGCGCCGCGCCTGTGCGGGCAGTTCGAGCAGGTGCTGGCCAGCCTGGTCGATGCCCTGGAGCAGGCGCCCGACACGCCGTTGCAGGCACTGGCAGTACTGCCGCCGGCCGAGCGTGAACAAGTCCTGCAGCAGTTCAACGACAGCACCCGGCATTACCCGCAGGGGCAGACCGTGCATGCACTGGTCGAGGCCCAGGCTGCACGTGCACCTGACGTGCTGGCCGTGCTGCAGGGCGGCCAGGCGCTGAGCTATGGCGAGCTGAATCGCCAGGCCAACCAGCTGGCCCACCAGTTGCTCGCGCGTGGCGTGCAGCTGGGTGACCGGGTGGCCCTGTGCCTGCCGCGCAACGGCCAGCGGCTGGTCGGCTTGCTGGGCGTGCTAAAGGCCGGGGCCGCCTACGTACCGATAGACCCAGGCTACCCGGCCGAACGCATTGCCTACCTGTTGAGCGACAGCGCCCCTGCGCTGGTTCTGGCCGAAACGGGCATCGAAGGTTTGCCAGCCGAGTTGCCGCGACTGGACCTGGACCAGCCCGACGCCTATGCCGCCAACGACAGCAACCCGCAGCTGCCTGGGCTGGATGCACAGCAACTGGCCTACCTGGTGTACACCTCCGGGTCCACCGGGCAACCCAAGGGCGTGATGATCGAGCATCACACCCTGGCCAACCTGGTGCACTGGCACTGCCAGGCCTTTGCCGTGGACAGCGCAGCGCATGTTTCGAGCGTCGCGGGCTTCGGCTTTGACGCCATGGCCTGGGAAGTGTGGCCAAGCCTGAGCGCCGGGGCCACCTTGCACCTGCCACCGGCGCACATTGGCAATGAACATGTCGACGAGCTGCTCGACTGGTGGCTGCAACAGCCGCTGACGGTCAGCTTCCTGCCCACCCCGGTGGCCGAACAGGCACTGCGTCGCGAACACCAGCACCCGACCTTGCGCACCCTGCTGGTCGGCGGCGACCGCCTGCGCCAGTTCGACCGCGACCCAGGCTTTGCCGTGGTCAACAACTACGGCCCGACCGAGACCACGGTAGTGGCAACCTCGGGGCAGATCACCCCCGGTGGCGCCCTGCACATCGGCCGGCCGATCGCCAATACCCGGGTCTACGTGCTGGACGAAGGCCTGCTACCGGTGCCGGTCGGGGTTACCGGCGAGCTGTTCATTGGCGGGGCGCAAGTGGCACGCGGCTATTTCAACCGCCCGGTGCTGACCGAAGAGCGCTTCCTGCGCGACCCGTTCAGCGCACAGGCCAATGCCCGCATGTACCGCAGCGGTGACCTGGTGCGCTGGAACAGCGACGGCACCCTCGATTACCTGGGCCGCAACGATGACCAGGTGAAGATCCGTGGCGTACGGGTAGAGCTGGGTGAAATCGAAGCCGCCCTCACTGCGCAACCGGGCATCGCCGATGCCGTGGTGCTGGTACGTGGCGAACGGCTGTTGGCCTGGTACACCCAGACCACGCCGCTCGACCCACAGGCCCTGCGCGAGGCGCTGCAGGCCAGCCTGCCGGCGCATATGCTGCCATTGGCGTTCACGCGCCTGGACGAATTGCCGCTGACCAGCCACGGCAAACTGGACCGCCGTGCGCTGCCGGATCCAGGCGCTGGCGAACTGTTCGGCCAGCAGTACGAGGCACCGCAAGGCACCACCGAAACGGCCATGGCGCAGGTCTGGGCCGAAGTGTTGGGCGTGGAGCGGGTAGGGCGACACGACAACTTCTTTGAACTCGGCGGCCATTCACTGCTGGCCGTGACCCTGGTCGAACGCCTGCGCAAGGCCGAGCTGGTCATCGATGTGCGGGTCTTGTTCGCCCAGCCGACGCTGGCAGCGCTGGCCGCCGTGGTGGGGGCCGGGCAGGAAGTCGAAGTGCCGGCCAACCGGGTGCCGCTGGGTGCCGAGCGCATCACACCGGACATGCTCAGCCTGGTCCAGCTGGACCAGGCGGTCATCGACCAGGTCGTTGCCAACGTGCCAGGCGGCGCCGCCAACGTGCAGGAAATCTACCCGCTGGCGCCGCTGCAACAAGGGGTGCTCTACCACCACCTCAGTGCCGAGCATGGCGACCCGTACCTGCTGCAAACCCGGCTGGCCTTCGACAGCGTCGAACGCCTGTTGGCCTGGGCCGGGGCCCTGCAACAGGTGATCGACCGTCACGACATCCTGCGTACTGCCGTACTTTGGCAGGGCCTGCCACAGCCGCTGCAAGTGGTGTGGCGCAAGGCTGAGCTGTACGTGGGCGAAATCGATGATTTGCCCGAGCAGGCCGGCGTGGCCCGCATCGAGCAACTGCATGCGCGCTTCGACGCCCGCCATCACCGCATGGACCTGGGCCAGGCACCGCTGACCCGGCTGTACTACAGCCTCGACCCGGCCAACCACCAGGTGGTGGCGATCCTGTTGTTCCATCACCTCACCCTCGACCATACCGCCATGGACGTGGTCGCCCGAGAAATGCGCGCGCTGTTGTTTGGCCAGGGTCACACCCTGCCGGCCGCCGTGCCGTACCGCAATTATGTGGCCCAGGCCTGCCTTGGTGACCAAGGCGGGCATGAGGCGTTCTTCCGGGAAATGCTTGCCGATGTCGATGAGCCGACCTTGCCGCTGGGCCATAGTGACGTGCAAGGCGATGGCCGTGACATCCAGGGCGCAACGCAAGCGCTGGACGAGCCGCTGGCACAGCGGCTGCGCAGCCAGGCCCGGCAACTGGGCGTCAGTGCCGCCAGCCTGATGCACCTGGCCTGGGCCCGCGTGCTCGGCGTGTTGGCCAACCGCAATGATGTGGTGTTCGGTACGGTGCTGATGGGCCGCCTGCAAGGCGGCGAAGGTGCCGACCGCGCCCTGGGCATGTTCATCAACACGTTGCCGCTGCGGGTCGACACGACCGCGCAGGTACAGGCTGCCGTGCGCGCCACGCACCGCAGCCTGTCGGCGCTGCTGGCCCACGAGCACGCGCCGTTGGCGCTGGCCCAGCGCTGCAGCGGTGTGCCTGCCTCGGCACCGTTGTTCAGCGCTTTGCTCAATTACCGGCACAGCGCCGACGATGCGCCGCGTGAAGGCGAGGGCATCTGGGAGGGTGTGCGCCTGCTGGGCGGCGAAGAGCGCAGCAACTACCCCCTGACCCTCAGCGTCAACGACCTGGGCAGCGGCTTTACCTTCAGCGTGCTGGCCGTGCCCGGCATAGGCGCCGCACGGGTGGCCGAATGGATGGCCAACGCCGTCGCGCAACTGGTCCAGGCGCTGGAACAAGGCCCGGCCACTACGCTGGACAGCCTGTCGATCCTCGGTGAACAGGCCCATCAGCAACTGATCGGCAGCTTTAACGCCACCGCCCAGGCTTACCCGCAGGGGCACACCGTACACGCCCTGTTCGAAGCCCAAGCGGCCAGCACACCGGACGCCAGCGCGGTAAGCCAGGGCGACCAGGCGCTCAGTTACGCCGAACTCAACCGCCGCGCCAACCAGCTGGCGCACCGCCTGATCGCCGAGGGCGTACAGTGCGGCGATCGCGTGGCCTTGTGCGTTGGCCGCCACTGCGAACGCATCATCGGCCTGCTGGCCGTGCTCAAGGCCGGCGCCGCCTATGTACCGGTAGACCCGACGTACCCGGCCGAGCGCATCGCCTACCTGCTGGCCGACAGTGCCCCGCGGTTGGTGTTGGCCGACGCGCAGGTCCTCGGGCTGCCCGCTGATATCCCACGGCTCGACCTGGATTCGCCAGAGTCCTTCCTCAGCCTGGCCGACAACCCCCAGGTGCCAGGCCTGGATGCGCACCAACTGGCCTACCTGGTGTACACCTCTGGCTCCACTGGCCAACCCAAAGGGGTGATGGTCGAACACCACACCCTGGCCAACCTGGTGCACTGGCATTGCCAGGCGTTCGCCCTGAAGGCGGGTACGCGCACGTCAAGCGTGGCCGGCTTCGGTTTCGACGCCATGGCCTGGGAGGTCTGGCCGGCCTTGTGTGCCGGGGCCACACTGCACTTGCCGCCTGCGCACATCGGTAACGAGCACGTCGAGGAACTGCTGGACTGGTGGCTGGAGCAGCCATTGGCGGTCAGCTTCCTGCCCACGCCGGTGGCCGAACAGGCGTTGCGCCGCCCAACACAGCACCCGACCCTGCGCACCTTGCTGGTGGGTGGCGACCGTCTGCGCCAGTTCGACCGCGATCCGGGTTTTGCCCTGGTCAACAACTACGGCCCCACCGAAACCACCGTGGTCGCCACCTCGGGCGTACTGCACCCGGGCGCGGCGTTGCACATTGGCAAGCCGATCGCCAACACCCGCGTTTATGTGTTGGATGAGCGCCACCAACCGGTGCCGGTCGGCGTTACCGGCGAGCTGTACATTGGCGGCGCGCAGGTGGCGCGCGGCTACTTCAATCGCCCTGAACTGACCGAGCAGCGGTTCCTTGCCGACCCGTTCAGCCGCCTGCCAGGCGCGCGCATGTACCGCAGTGGCGACCTGGTACGCTGGAACCCGGACGGGACACTGGACTACCTGGGCCGCAACGATGACCAGGTGAAGGTCCGCGGTGTGCGTGTGGAACTGGGTGAGATCGAAGCAGCCCTGGCTGCCCAGGCAGGCATCCGCGATGCCGTGGTGCTGGTGCGCGGCGAGCGCCTGCTGGCCTGGTTCAGCGAAAGCGCACCGGTAGCGGTCGAGGGCCTGCGCCAGGCGCTGCAGGCCTGCCTGCCGGCGCACATGGTGCCGCAAGCCTTCATTCGCCTGGATGAACTGCCGCTGACCAGCCACGGCAAGCTGGACCGCCGCGCGCTGCCGGAGCCGCACACCACCGACCTGGTCGGTCACGGCTATGAGGCACCTGAAGGCGAGACCGAAGCCGCCATGGCAGTGGTGTGGGCCGAGGTACTGGGTGTGGACCGGGTAGGGCGCCACGACAACTTCTTCGAGCTGGGCGGCCACTCGCTGCTGGCAGTGAGCCTGATCGAGCGCCTGCGTCAACAAGGCTTGCCGACAGATGTGCGCGTACTGTTCGGCCAGCCGACGGTAGCTTCCCTGGCTGCCGCCATGGGCCAAGGCCGGCAACTGAGCGTGCCGGAAAACCGTATTCCGCCCGGTTGCACACACATCACCGCCGACATGCTGCCGCTGCTGGCACTGGACCAGGCAGTAATCGAGCGCATTGTCGCAACGGTGCCCGGCGGCGCCGCCAACGTGCAGGACATCTACCCGCTGGCACCGCTGCAGGAAGGCATTCTCTACCACCACCTGAGCGCGGCCGGTGAAGACCCCTACCTGCTGCAATGGCCCATCGTGTTCGACAGCCAGGCCCGCCTGCACGCCTTTGCCGGCGCCCTCGACCAGGTCATCGCCCGCCACGACGTGCTGCGCACCGCCATCCTCTGGGACGGCCTGCCGCAACCCGTCCAGGTAGTCCTGCGCCAAGTCCCTCCGGTTGCCATACCTCAGGTTGCCACAGGACCCTGTGGGAGCGGGTTCACCCGCGAAGAATCCACCGCCGTCCTCGACCTGAGCAAAGCCCCGCTGATCCGCCTGCTCTACAGCAAAGCAGATGGCCCCATCGAAGCCACCCTGCAATTCCACCACATCATCCTCGACCACACCGCCATGAAAGCGGTGCTGGCCGAAATCCGCGACCACCTGCAAGGCCTGCAACCGGCACAAGCCCCAGTGCCCTACCGCAACTACGTGGCCCAGGCCCGCCTGGCCATCAGCGAAGCCGAACACGAAGCCTTCTTCCGTGCACAGCTCGCCGATATCGACGAAGCGACCTTGCCCTATGGCCTGGCCGACCTGCAACTGCAAGCCAGCCAGTTCGAGCTGGCCAGCGTCACCCTGCAACCCAGCCAGTACCAGCGCCTGCGAGGCCAGGCCCAGCAACTGGGCGTAAGCGCCGCAAGCTTGCTGCACCTGGCCTGGGCACGGCTGGTTTCCGCTACCAGTGGCAAGTCCAGCGTGGTCTTCGGCACGGTCCTGCTGGGGCGCCTGCAAGGCGGGGCCGGTGCCGACCGTGGCCTGGGCATGTTCATCAACACCTTGCCCCTGCGCCTTGACCTGCACGGGCTGGACGTACGCGAAGGGGTGCGCCAGGCCCATCAGCAGCTGGCTGCGCTGCTGGTGCATGAGCACGCGTCGCTGGCCTTGGCCCAGCGTTGCAGTGGCGTGGCAGCACCGGCGCCGCTGTTCAGCGCCATGCTCAACTATCGCCACGGCGCCACCGCCAGCGAGCAGCAGGCGCGTGAGCAAGCCCTGGAAGGTATCGAAGTGTTGCCTGCGCGCGGGCATGGCAATTACCCGATCAGCGTTAACGTCGATGACCTGGGCGATGGGCTGCGCATTAGCGCGCAGGTCACCGCGCAAGTGGGTGCCCAGCGCATCTGCGAGCAATTGCAGCAGGTGCTGATCGGCCTGCTGGACGCGCTGGAGCATCAGCCCGGTTTGCCGTTGCAGCAGCTCTCGGTGCTGACGCCGCTGGAGCGCGAACAGCTGCTGAACCAACGTGAGCCGCAACCCCATGACCTTGAGCAACCCCTTCACAGCCTGTTCGAGGCGCAGGTGCGCCAGTCGCCCGATGCCATCGCGCTGGTGGCCGAAGACGGCGAGCTGAGCTATCGCCAACTTGATGAACAGGCCAACCGCCTGGCGCACCACCTGATCAGCCTTGGGGTTAAACCCGATGACCGGGTGGCGATCTGCGTCGAACGTGGGTTAAGCATGGTGATTGGTCTGCTGGCCATCCTCAAGGCCGGCGCTGCCTATGTACCGGTTGACCCAGGCTACCCGGCCGAGCGCATCCGCCACATGCTGGCCGACAGCGCGCCGCTGGCCGTGCTGGTGCACGGCGCCACCCGTGAGGTAGTGGGGGCCACGCAACGGCCACTGATTGACCTGGACCAACCGTGCTGGCAGCAGCAACCGATCAGCAACCCGCGTATCGCCGGGCTCGGCGCACAGCACCTGGCCTATGTGATCTACACCTCAGGCTCTACCGGCGTGCCCAAGGGCGTGATGGTCGAGCACCGCAACGTGGTCAACCTGGTGCACTGGAGCCAGCGCCTGTGCCCGGCTGCAGGCGCCGGTGGCGTGCTGCACAAGACCCCGGTCAGTTTCGATGCCTCGGTCTGGGAGCTGTTCTGGCCCCTGTGCAGCGGTTTGCGCCTGGTGCTGGCACGGCCAGACGGCCAGCGCGATCCGGCCTACCTGGCGCAGCTGATCCAGGCGCAGCGAGTGGGGGTGGTGCAGTTCGTCCCAGCCTTGCTCCAGCAGTTCATCGAGCAAGCCGAGAGCCGCCACTGCAACAGCCTGACCGACATTGTCTGCGGCGGTGGCGAGCTGAGCGCAGCGCTGGCGGCCCAGGTGCGCCAGCGCTTGCCGCAGGTACGCCTGCACAACGTCTACGGCCCCACCGAGACCACGGTGGATTGCAGCGTATGGACGCTGCAGCCGGGTGCCGCACTGCCGCAAGGCGCATTGCCCATCGGCCAGGCCATCGACAACACCCGGCTCTACGTGCTGGACAGCGACGACCAGCTGGTACCGTGGGGCGTAGCCGGGCAGTTGCACATCGGCGGCGCGGGCGTGACGCGTGGCTACCTCGGCCTGCCTGAGCAGCAGGCCGAACGCTTCATTGCCAGCCCCTTCGTCACCGGTGACCGCCTGTACCGCAGTGGTGACCTGGTGCGCCTGGACCCGCACGGCAACCTGATGTTCCTTGGCCGTACCGACCAGCAGATCAAGCTGCGTGGCCTGCGTATCGAGCCGGGCGAAATCGAAGCCTGCCTGGGCCGTGTCGCGGGGGTGCGCGACGCCGTTGTGCTCGCGGTCGATGACGCACGCCTGGTTGCCTATTACACCGGTACGTCGCAGCCGGCAGATAGCCTGCGCCAGGCATTGCTGACACAGCTGCCGGAATACATGGTGCCGGCCCTGTACATCCACCTGGACCAGTTGCCACTCACCCCGAACGGCAAACTCGACCGCAAAGCCTTGCCAGCACCCGACGGAGCCCTGCACGGGCGGCCCTACGAAGCACCGGCAGGCACCACTGAAACCTTGCTGGCCCGGCTATGGAGCGAGCTGCTGGGGGTTGACCCGATCGGTCGACACGACAACTTCTTCGAACTCGGCGGCCACTCCTTGCTGGCCGTCAGCCTGACCGCACGCCTGCGCCTGGAGGGCCTGCAGGTCGATGTACGCACCCTGTTCGGCCAGCCGACCATTGCCGCGCTGGCCGCCACCCTCGGCGCCGACCAGCAGGTGGAGGTACCCGAGAACCGCATTCCGCCAGGTTGCACGCATATCACCCCAGCGCTGCTCAGCCTGATCGACCTCGACCCGCCTGCCATCGAACGCATCGTCGCCCAGGTACCGGGTGGTGCTGCCAACGTGCAGGACATCTACCCGCTGGCGCCGCTGCAGGAAGGCATCCTCTATCAC
This sequence comes from Pseudomonas sp. S37, assembly GCF_016658545.1. Classification (GTDB taxonomy): domain Bacteria; phylum Pseudomonadota; class Gammaproteobacteria; order Pseudomonadales; family Pseudomonadaceae; genus Aquipseudomonas. Next base: position 19,230 of record NZ_JACVZC010000073.1, read on the forward strand.
CACCTGAGCGCCGAGCACGACCCCTACGTGTTGTTCTCCAGGCTGCGCTTCGCCAGCCGCGAGCGCCTGCACGCTTTCGCCGCTGCGCTGGACAAGGTCATCACCCGCCACGACGTGCTGCGCACCGCCATCCTCTGGGAAGGCCTGCCGCAACCCGTCCAGGTCGTCCTGCGCAAAGTCCCCCCGATTGTCACGGCCCCTTGTAGGAGCGGGTTCACCCGCGAAGAACCCACCGCCGCCCTAAACCTGAACCAGGCCCCGCTGCTCTGCCTGCTCTACACCGACGCCGACGGCCCGATCGAAGCCACCCTGCAGTTCCACCACATCGTCCTCGACCACACCGCCCTGGAAGTGGTCGGCGAAGAGCTGACTGCCCACCTGCAAGGCGCCCCGGCCCCAACCCATGTACCCGTGCCATACCGCAACTACGTGGCCCAGGCCCGCCTGGGCATCAGCCAGGCCGCACACGAGGCCTTCTTCCGCACGCAACTGGCCGATATCGACGAACCAACCTTGCCGTTCGGCCTCAGTGACGTGCAAGGCGACGGCCGCGACATGCAGGAAGCCAAATCAGCCGTCTCGCCTGAACTGGCCGCCGGCCTGCGCCAACAGGCCCGCCAGCTGGGCATCAGTGTCGCCAGCCTGTTCCACCTGGCCTGGGCACGCGTGCTGGCGGCGGCCAGCGGCCGGCAAAGCGTGGTGTTCGGTACCGTGTTGCTGGGCCGTCTGCAGGGCGGCGAGGGTGCCGAGCGGGCATTGGGCATGTTCATCAACACCTTGCCCCTGCGCGTCGATCTGGCCGATGTCGGCCTGCGCAGTGCGGCCCAGGCCGTGCACCAGCGGCTGAGCGCACTGCTGGCCCACGAGCACGCCTCACTGGCCCTGGCCCAGCGTTGCAGTGGCGTGGCCGCACCGTTGCCGCTGTTCAGCGCCATGCTCAACTACCGCCATGGCGCCGAGCCGGGTGCCGCGCAGCGTCAAGGCTGGGAGGGTATCGAGGTACTGGAAGGGCAGGAACGTACCAACTACCCGTTAAGCCTGAACGTGGATGACCTGGGAGAAGGCTTCCGCCTGGTCGCCATGACCTCGGCCGAGATCGGTGCCGCACGTGTTTGCGGGCAGATGCACCAGGTGCTGCAGGCCATGGTCGAGGCCCTGCAGCATCAACCGCAGCTGCCGGTACAACAGTTGCCGGTGCTGCAGGCTGAGGAACGCCAGCGCGTGCTGGTCGACTTCAACGACACAGCCGCTGACTACAACCTTGAACAGACCTTGCACGGTATGATCGAGGCGCAGGTGGTACGTACACCGGATGCCGTGGCGGTGCGGGCTGAAGAGGGCGAGCTGACTTACGGACAGCTCAATGAACAAGCCAACCGCCTGGCACATCATTTGATCGGACTAGGCGTGAGACCGGATGATCGCGTGGCGATCTGCGTCGAGCGTGGGCTGTCGATGGTGGTGGGCTTGCTGGCCATTCTCAAGGCCGGTGGCGCCTATGTGCCGGTCGACCCGGATTACCCGGCTGAGCGTGTGCGGCACATGCTCAGTGACAGCGCGCCGACGGCGGTGCTGGTGCATGGGGCGACCCGGCATGTGCCGGAAGCCGGATTGCTGATTGACCTGGATTTGCCGATCTGGGGCGACTTGCCTTCAGGTAATCCGGTCATTGGCGCGTTGACCCCGCGTCACCTGGCGTACGTGATCTACACCTCGGGCTCGACCGGTTTGCCGAAAGGTGTAATGAACGAGCATGCCGGGGTGGTCAACCGGCTGTTGTGGATGCAGGACGCTTATGGGCTGGATGCGGATGACGTGGTGCTGCAGAAGACCCCGTTCAGCTTCGACGTATCGGTGTGGGAGTTCCTCTGGCCGTTGCAGATCGGCGCAAGGCTGGTCATGGCCCGCCCTGGCGGGCACCGTGACCCCGAATACCTGCGCGAGGTGATCGTGCGGGAAAACGTCACCACCCTGCATTTCGTCCCCTCGATGCTGGATGTGTTCCTTTCCTCTGGCCCCACCACGATCCCTGTGGACCCTGTGGACCCTGTGGACCCTGCGGACCCTGCGGACCCTGTGGGCACTGTGGGAGCGGGTTCACCCGCGAACACCGGCGAAGCCGGTGCCATACACTGTGTTGAATTCTTCGCGGGTAAACCCGCTCCCACAGGGACCGCGCATACCCCGAAAAGTGTACCGTTTGCAAAAATGGTGCGCGTGATCTGCTCGGGCGAGGCGCTGCCGGGGAGCTTGGTACGGCGTTTCCATGCCCAGCTTCCGACAGTGGAACTGCACAACCTCTACGGCCCCACCGAAGCCGCCGTAGACGTCAGCGCCTGGCACTGCCTCACCGCCCCCGACAACACCCCGATCGGCAAACCCATCGCCAACACCACCCTGTACATCCTCGACGACCAGCGCCAACCCGTCCCACAAGGCGTCGCCGGCGAGCTGTACATCGGCGGCGTCCAGGTCGCCCGCGGCTACCTCAACCGCGCCGAACTCACCGCTGAACGCTTCCTCGACGACCCGTTCACCCCCGGCGCACGCCTGTACCGCACCGGCGACCTGGCCCGCCACCTGGCCGACGGCAACATCGAATACCTCGGCCGCAACGACGACCAGGTCAAGCTGCGCGGCCTGCGCGTCGAACTCGGCGAGATCCAGGCCGGCCTCACCGCCATTACCGGCATCAAGGAAGCGGTGGTACTCACCAAGGATCAACGCCTGATCGCCTACTACACCGGTGAGCCACAACTGGTGGAAACCTTGCGCACAGCGCTGCTTGCCCACCTGCCCGAGTTCATGGTCCCGGCGCAGTTCATGCACCTCGAGGCGCTGCCACTCAGCCCCAACGGCAAGCTCGACCGCAAGGCGCTGCCAGAACCTGGCGTACTGCAAGACCGCCCATTCGAGGCCCCACAAGGCGAAACCGAACACCTGCTCGCAACCCTCTGGGCCGACCTGCTGGGCGTGGAGCGGGTAGGGCGCCACGACAACTTCTTCGAACTCGGTGGCCACTCGCTGCTGGCGGTCACCCTCACGGCACGCCTGCGTGAACACGGCCTGCATGCCGATATCCGCGTGCTGTTCGGCCAGCCGACCCTGGCCGCGCTGGCCGCTGCGCTGGGCGGGGAAACCCGGGTCGTGGTGCCGGCCAACCTCATAGCGCCAGGCGCCACGCACATCACCCCGGCCATGCTGCCGCTGGCCGACCTTTCGCAAGCTGCCATCGACACCGTGGTAGCGCAGGTCCCGGGCGGCACCGCGAATATCCAGGACATCTACGGCCTAGCCCCGCTGCAGCAGGGCATTCTCTACCACCACCTGGCCAGCGAGGGCGCCGACCCGTACGTGTTGCAGGCGCGCTTTGCCTTCCCCGGCCAGGCCGAGCTGGACGCCTTTGCCGCCGCGCTCGACCAGGTCATAGCCCGCCATGACATCCTGCGCACCAGCATCCATTGGCAAACCCTCGATGAGCCGGTGCAAGTGGTATGGCGCACCACGCCATCTGTTGGCGCCGCCTTGCACAGCGAACAACCCCACGGCGCAATCGACCTGAACCAGGCCCCGCTGATCCGTCTGCTGCCTGCGCAAACCGACAATGGCCTGCAAGCCACGTTGCTGATCCACCACATCATCCTCGACCACGCCGCGGTCGAGCAGCTGGTGGCCGAAATCACCGCCGTGCTGCAAGGCCAGCCACTGCACGAGGCCAGCGTGCCTTACCGCAATTACGTGGCCCAGGCCCGCCTGGGCGCCGATACCCAGGCCGACGAAGCCCTGTTCCGCGAGCTGCTGGGTGACATCGACGAACCGACTGTCGTGTTCGGGTTGCACGATGCACAAGGCGATGCCAGCGAGGTCTACGACAGCCGCCAGGCCCTGGATGCCGAGCTGTCTGGCCGGCTGCGCGAGCAGGCACGGCAACTGGGCGTGAGTGTCGCCAGCCTGGTGCACCAGGCCTGGGCGCAGGTGCTGGCCCAGTTGTCCGGGCGCGAGGAGGTGGTGTTCGGTACCGTGCTACTCGGTCGCCTGCAGGGCGGCGAGGGTGCCGAGCGGGCGCTGGGGATGTTCATCAACACCTTGCCATTGCGCGTCAGTGTCAGCGCGGCTGCCGCCGCCGATGGCGTACGGCTGACCCACCAGCGCCTGGCGCGGCTGCTGGCCCACGAGCAAGCCTCGCTGGCCCTGGCCCAGCGGTGCAGTGGCGTGCCGGCGACCCAGGCGCTGTTCACCAGCCTGCTCAACTACCGGCACAGCGCACCGGCCAAGGCCGAATTGCGCCAGGCCTGGCAGGGCATCGAGCAGGTGGCAGCCCATGAGCGCAGCAACTACCCACTGGTGGTCAATGTCGACGACCTGGGTGATGGCTTTGTCCTGACCGTTCAGGCGTTGGCACAAGTCGACGGTGGGCAGGTGTGCCGCCTGCTTGCTACAGCCCTGGAACAACTGGCCGATGCCCTGCAACGTGCTCCGTCCACGCCGCTGCATGCCCTTAGCCAACTGGCGCCGAGCGAGCGTGAACTGGTGCTGCAAGGCTTCAACGCCACCCGCCGCGACTACCCGCGGGACCATGCGCTGCACCGGCTGGTCGGTGCCCACGCCGCGCTCACCCCGCAGGCGACCGCCGTGGTGCACGGGACGCGTGAGTGGACTTACCTGCAACTGGAGCAGCACGCCAACCGCCTGGCTCACCACCTGCTGGGGCTGGGCGTGAAGCCCGGTGATCGCGTTGCCTTGTTGCTGCCGCGCAGCTTCGAACTGCTGGCTGCGCAATTGGCCGTCAGCAAATGCGCGGCGGTATTTGTGCCGCTGGACAGCAATGCGCCTGTCGAACGCCAGGCGTTCATGGTCAACGACAGCCAGGCCCAGCTGCTGCTCACGCTCGCCAGCGAAGCGCAGCCTGGTCAGGCCAAGCGGGTCGAGTTGGACTGCTGCGACCTGGCCGCCTACCCAAGCCACGCGCTGAACCTGGCGGTTAACGCCGAAAGCGCGGCCTACATCATGTACACCTCAGGCTCCACCGGCACCCCGAAAGGCGTGCAAGTGCCACACCGGGCAATCGTGCGCCTGGTGATCAATAACGGTTTTGCCGATTTCACCCGCGAGGACCGCTTCGCCTTTGCCTCCAACCCGGCGTTCGACGCCAGTACCCTGGAGGTCTGGGCGCCTTTGCTCAACGGCGCTTGTGTGGTGGTCATCGACCAGCAACAGGTGCTGTCGCGCGAAGCATTGCGTGATGTGCTGCTGGCGCAGGGCGTGAGTGTGCTCTGGCTGACGGCAGGGCTGTTCCACCAGTTTGCCGAAGCCTTGCTGCCAGCCTTCGCCAAACTGCGCTACCTGATGGTGGGCGGCGACGTGCTGGACCCGGCGGTAGTCGCCCGGGTACTGCGCAACGGTGCGCCGCAGCACTTGCTCAACGGCTACGGCCCGACCGAAGCCACCACCTTCAGCACCACCTATGCAATTACTGCTGCAGGCGAGGGCAGCATCCCGATTGGCAAGCCGATCGGCAACGGCCGCTGCTATGTGCTCGATGCCCGCCAGCAGCCGCTGCCGGTAGGTGCCGTGGGTGAGTTGTACATCGGTGGCGATGGCGTGGCCCTGGGTTACCTTGGCCAGCCGGCACTCACCGCCGAACGCTTCCTCCACGACCCGTTCAGCCGCCAGCCGGGTGCCCGCATGTACCGCAGCGGCGACCTGGCCAGCTGGCAGGCTGACGGCACGCTGCGCTACCTGGGGCGTGCCGACCAGCAGGTCAAGCTGCGCGGCTTCCGCATCGAACTGGGGGAAATCGAGGCATGCCTGGGGCAGTGCGCCGGCATTCGCGACACTGCAGTGGTGCTGCGTGAAGATACCCCGGGCGACAAGCGCCTGGTGGCGTACTTCACCGCGCACACGGCGGCACCGGCACTTTCCGAACTGCACAGCCACCTGCAAGGCCAGTTGCCGGACTACATGCTGCCGGCTGCCTACGTGTACCTGGCCGAACTGCCATTGACCGCCAACGGCAAGCTCGACCGCCGCGCGCTGCCGCAACCGAGCAGCGACGCCGTGGTCAGCCGCGCCTTCGCGGCGGCGCAAGGTGAAGTGGAAACCGCCCTGGCCGCGATCTGGGCAGATGTGCTCAAGGTCGAGCAGGTCGGCCGCCACGATCACTTCTTCGAACTGGGCGGCCATTCGCTGCTGGCGGTGACCCTGGTCGAGCGCATGCGCAAGGCCGGCCTCAGTGCCGACGTGCGCGTGCTGTTCGCCCAGCCAACCCTGGCTGCGCTGGCTGCGGCGATCGGCACTGGCCGCGAGGTGCAGGTCCCGGCCAATCGGGTGCCGGCAGATACCAAGGCCATCAACCCGGCCATGCTCAGCCTGATCGAGCTGGACCAGGCCAGCATCGACCGTATCGTTGCCAGCGTGCCGGGCGGCGCGGCCAACGTGCAGGAAATCTACCCCCTGGCGCCGTTGCAGGAGGGTATCCTCTATCACCACTTGAGCGCCGAACAGGGCGACCCGTACCTGCTGCAATCGCGCCTGGCATTCGACAGCCTGGCCGACCTGCAGCGCTGGGCTGGTGCTCTGCAGCAGGTCATCGACCGCCACGACATCCTGCGTACCGCCGTGGTCAGCGAGGGCCTGGAGCAAGCGGTGCAAGTGGTCTGGCGCAAGGCGCAAATGGCCGTCACGCCGGTCGAAGGGCTTGGCGACGAGGCCGTGATCGATGCGTTGCAGGCGCGCTACGACGCCCGCCACCAACGCCTGGACCTTACCTGCGCACCGTTGCTGCGCCTGCTGCATGCCGCCGACCCGGTTAACCAGCGGGTGGTGGCGATCCTGCAGTTCCACCACCTGGCCCTGGACCATACCGCCATGGAGGTGATTGCCGCTGAAATGCAGGCGCTGATGGCGGGGCAGGGCGAGCAACTGCCAGCCCCGGTGCCCTACCGCACCTACGTGGCCCAGGCGCGCCTGGCGGCTGACGATGCCGGCCATGAAGCGTTCTTCCGCGAGATGCTCGGCGACCTGGACGAACCGACCCTGCCATTCGGCCTGGCCGACGTGCAAGGCGAAGGGCATGCCATCGAAGAAGCCCGCCTGAACGTAGACGCCACGCTGGCCCGCAGCCTGCGCGAGCAGGCCCGGCAACTGGGCGTCAGCGCCGCGAGCCTGGCGCACCTGGCCTGGGCGCGGGTACTGGGCGTGCTGGCCAACCGCACCGACGTGGTGTTCGGCACGGTGCTGATGGGCCGCCTGCAAGGCGGTGAGGGGGCTGACCGGGCGCTGGGCGTGTTCATCAACACCTTGCCACTGCGCATCGACCTGGCGACGCCCGTGCAGCAGGCGGTACGCCTGACCCACCAACGGCTGTCGGCGCTGCTGGCACACGAGCATGCGTCGCTGGCCCTGGCCCAGCGCTGCAGCGGTGTGGCGGCAGCGGCGCCGCTGTTCAGCGCCTTGTTCAACTATCGCCACAGCAGCGCCACAGGTACCGAGAGCGGTGCGCAAGGCGTGCGCCTGCTGGGCGGGGAGGAACGCAGCAACTATCCGCTCACCCTAAGCGTCGATGACCTGGGCGAAGGTTTTGCCTTGAGCGTATTGGCCCAGCAAGGCGTGGGTGCCGAACGGGTGGCGCACTGGATGCACCAGGCACTCCAGCAACTGGCCCAGGCACTGGCACAGGCGCCAGAGGCAGCGGTGAACACGCTGCCGATCCTGGACCCGGCAGCACGCCAGCAATTGCTGGAAAGTTTCAATAACACCCGCCGCGACTACCCGACCGGGCAGACCGTGCATGCCCTGATTGAAGCCCAGGCCGCCCGAACACCGCAGGCCGCCGCCCTGGTACAGGACGGCCGGGTGCTGAGCTATGGCGAGCTGAACCGCAGTGCCAACCGCCTGGCCCACTACCTGATCGAACGCGGCGTGCAGGTTGGCGACCGCGTTGCCCTGTGCCTGTCGCGCAGCCTGGAGCGCCAGATCGGCCTGTTGGCGGTACTCAAGGCCGGCGCCGCCTATGTACCCGTCGACCCGGCTTACCCGGCCGACCGTATCGCCTACCTGCTGGCCGACAGCGCGCCGGCGCTGATACTGGTCGAGTCGGCCACCCAGGCGCTGGTGGGCGATGCAGACTATGTGGCGCTGGACCGCGATGCCTGGCAAGGCGCGGCAGAGGGCAACCCGCAGGTGGCCGGGCTGGACCACCAGCAACTGGCCTACGTGATCTACACCTCCGGCTCGACCGGCCAGCCCAAGGGGGTGATGGTCGAGCATGCGACCCTGGCCAACCTGGTGCACTGGCACTGCGAGGCCTTCGCCCTGGGCGCCGGCAGCCATACCAGCAGCGTGGCCGGGTTCGGCTTCGACGCGGTGGCCTGGGAAGTCTGGCCGGCGCTGTGCGCAGGGGCGGTGCTGCACTTGCCGCCGCTGCAGGTTGCCGGTGAACACGTCGACGAATTGCTGGACTGGTGGCTGGAGCAACCGCTGGCGGTGAGCTTCCTGCCGACCCCGGTCGCCGAGCAGGCCCTGCGCCGCGAACGCCAGCACCCGACCCTGCGCACGCTGCTGGTCGGCGGTGACCGCCTGCGCCAGTTCGAACACGGCCCCGGCTTCAACGTGGTCAACAACTATGGCCCGACCGAAACAACGGTGGTGGCCAGCTCCGGGCTGCTGAGCCCTGGCGGCCGGTTGCACATCGGCAAGCCGATCGCCAACACCCGCGTGTATGTGCTCGACGAGCAGCACCAACCGGCGCCGGTGGGCGTGACAGGTGAGTTGTACATCGGCGGTGCCGGGGTTGCCCGCGGTTACCTGAACCGCGACGCGCTGAGCGCAGAGCGCTTCCTGGCCGACCCATTCAGCAGCCAGGCCCAGGCGCGGATGTACCGCAGTGGCGACCTGGTGCGCTGGAATGCCGATGGCACCCTGGACTACCTGGGCCGCAACGATGACCAGGTGAAGATCCGCGGTGTGCGGGTGGAACTGGGCGAGATCGAGAACGTGCTGGCCGCCCAACCGGGTATTGCCGATGCGGTGGTACTGGTACGGGGCGAACGCCTGCTGGCGTGGTTCACCGCCACCGCGCCGGTGGCGCCGGAGGCATTGCGCCAGGCCCTGCAGGCAAGCTTGCCGGCGCACCTGGTGCCGCTGGCCTTTACCCGGCTGGAGGCATTGCCGCTGACCCGGCATGGCAAGCTGGACCGCAAGGCTTTGCCAGACCCGGACCCGGCATTGCTCGCCAGCCAGGCCTACGTGGCGCCGCAAGGTGCAGTCGAAACCGCACTGGCGGCGGTGTGGGCCGACATGCTGCAGGTTGAACGCGTGGGCCGCCACGACAACTTCTTTGAGCTGGGCGGGCACTCGCTGCTGGCGGTCAACCTGACCGCACGCCTGCGCCGGCAAGGGTTGCAAGTGGATGTGCGCACCCTGTTCGGGCAACCGAGCATCGCCGCCCTGGCCGCCACCCTGGGCCAGGTGCGCGAGGTGCAGGTGCCCGACAACCTGATCCCCGCCGGCTGCAGCCAGATCACCCCGGCCATGCTGCCATTGGTGGCGCTGGAGCAGGCCGCCATCGAGCGCATTGTCGCCCAGGTGCCGGGCGGCGCCGCCAACGTGCAGGACATCTACCCACTGGCGCCGTTGCAGGAGGGCATTCTCTATCACCACCTGAGTGCGGCCGGGCACGACCCCTACGTCCTGCAATCGCGCTTCGCCTTCGCCAGCCGCGAGCACCTGGCCAGCTTCGCCGCCGCGCTGGACAAGGTCATTGCCCGCCACGACGTGCTGCGCACCGCCATCCTCTGGGAAGGCCTGCCGCAACCCGTCCAGGTCGTCCTGCGCACCGTCCCTGCAGTGGTAACAGGCCCGTGTGGGAGCGGATTCACCCGCGAAGAACCCACCACCGCCCTCAACCTGAGCCAGGCCCCGCTGCTCCGCCTGCTCTACACCGACGCCGACGGCCCGATCGAAGCCACCCTGCAGTTCCACCACATCGTCCTCGACCACACCGCCATGGAAGTGGTCGCCGAGGAACTGATCGGCTACCTGCAGGGCAACACCGAGCCCACCCACGCCCCGGTGCCATACCGCAACTACGTGGCTCAGGCGCGCCTGGGCATCAGCCAGGCCGAGCACGAGACGTTCTTCCGCGAGCAGTTGGCGGATATCGACGAGCCGACCTTGCCGTTCGGTCTCAGCGATGTTCAAGGCGATGGCCGCGACATCGAAGAAGCACAGTTGTGGCTGGATGAAGCCCTGGCACAACGCCTGCGTCTGCAGGCCCGCCAACTGGGCATCAGCGTCGCCAGCCTGTTCCACCTTGCCTGGGCGCGCTTGCTGGGCGCCGCCAGCGGCCAAGCGCAGGTGGTGTTCGGCACGGTACTGCTGGGTCGCCTGCAAGGTGGTGAAGGTGCCGAACGGGCGCTGGGTATGTTCATCAACACCCTGCCACTGCGCATCGACCTGGCCGGTGTCAGCCTGCGCGACGGTGCCCGTGCCACCCATCAGCGCCTCAGCGCGCTGCTGGCCCACGAGCATGCCTCGCTGGCCTTGGCCCAACGCTGCAGCGGCGTGGCCGCACCGCAGCCGCTGTTCAGCGCAATGCTCAACTACCGCCACAGCAGCCAGGCCACGGCCAGCCAGAAGCAGGCGACGACGGGTATCGACACGTTGGAAAGCCAGGAACGCAGCAACTATCCGCTGGGCCTGAACGTGGACGACACCGGCCTGGGCTTCCGGCTGGTGGCGATGACCTCGGCCGAGATTGGTGCCGCACGTGTTTGCGGGCAGATGCACCAGGTGCTGCAGGCCATGGTTGAGGCCCTGCAGCATCAACCGCAGCTGCCGGTACAACAGTTGCCGGTGCTGCAGGCTGAGGAACGCCAGCGCGTGCTGGTCGACTTCAACGACACAGCCGCTGACTACAACCTTGAACAGACCTTGCACGGCATGATCGAGGCGCAAGTAGTTCGCACGCCGGATGCCGTGGCGGTGCGGGCAGAAGAGGGCGAGCTGACTTACGGGCAGCTCAATGAACAGGCCAACCGCTTGGCGCATCATTTGATCGGGCTAGGCGTGAAACCGGATGATCGCGTGGCGATCTGCGTCGAACGTGGGCTGTCGATGGTGGTGGGCTTGCTGGCCATTCTCAAGGCTGGCGGTGCGTATGTGCCGGTCGACCCGGATTACCCGGCTGAGCGTGTGCGGCACATGCTGAGTGACAGCGCACCGGTGGGGGTGTTGGTGCATGGGGCTACCCGGCACATTCCGGATGCCGGTCATATCATTGACCTGGACCAGTCGGTCTGGGGCGATTTGCCTGTCGCCAATCCTGTGGTGGCGGAGCTGACAGCGCGTCATCTGGCGTACGTGATCTACACCTCGGGATCGACCGGGTTGCCGAAAGGCGTGATGAACGAGCATGCCGGGGTAGTCAACCGGCTGTTGTGGATGCAGGGCACCTACAGGCTGGATGCGGATGACGTGGTGCTGCAAAAGACCCCGTTCAGCTTTGATGTGTCGGTGTGGGAATTCCTCTGGCCGTTGCAGACCGGCGCACGGCTGGTCATG
>NZ_JACVZC010000074.1 GCF_016658545.1 Pseudomonas sp. S37
GGGTAAACCCGCTCCCACAGGACCGCACAACGCTGAAGGCGGTGGGTTTCCTGTGGGAGCGGGTTTACCCGCGAAGAGGCCAGCCGGTTCAATGCAGATGTAAAGTCACTTACACCTTGTGGTACAGCTGGCTGCCTTCCTGGCGGAACCGCTCGGCCTGCTCGCGCATGCCCTCTTCGACCGACACGTCCACCGTCTCGATCCTGGCGGCGTACTCACGCACTTCCTGGGTGATCTTCATCGAGCAGAACTTCGGCCCGCACATCGAGCAGAAGTGCGCGACCTTGGCCGATTCCTTCGGCAGGGTTTCGTCGTGGTAGGCACGCGCGGTGTCCGGGTCCAGGCCAAGGTTGAACTGGTCTTCCCAGCGGAACTCGAAACGCGCCTTGGACAAGGCGTTGTCGCGGATCTGCGCGCCCGGGTGCCCCTTGGCAAGGTCGGCCGCATGCGCGGCGATCTTGTAGGTGATGATGCCGGTCTTGACGTCATCCTTGTTCGGCAGGCCGAGGTGCTCCTTGGGCGTGACATAGCAGAGCATGGCGCAACCGAACCAGCCGATCATCGCCGCACCAATGCCCGAGGTAATGTGGTCATAGCCTGGGGCAATGTCGGTAGTCAGTGGGCCGAGGGTGTAGAACGGCGCCTCGTCGCAGCACTCCAGCTGCTTGTCCATGTTCTCTTTGATCAGCTGCATCGGCACGTGGCCAGGGCCTTCGATCATGCACTGCACGTCGTGCTTCCAGGCGATCTTGGTCAGCTCGCCGAGGGTTTCCAGCTCACCGAACTGCGCAGCGTCGTTGGCGTCGGCGATCGAGCCAGGGCGCAGGCCGTCACCCAGCGAGAAGCTGACGTCGTAGGCCTTCATGATTTCGCAGATTTCGTCGAAGTGGGTGTACAGGAAGTTTTCCTTGTGGTGCGCCAGGCACCACTTGGCCATGATCGAGCCACCCCGGCTGACGATGCCGGTCACGCGCTTGGCGGTCAGCGGCACATAGCGCAGCAGCACCCCGGCGTGGATGGTGAAATAGTCCACGCCCTGCTCGGCCTGCTCGATCAGGGTGTCGCGGAACAGCTCCCAGGTCAGGTCTTCGGCCACGCCGTTGACCTTTTCCAGGGCCTGGTAGATCGGCACGGTACCGATCGGCACCGGCGAGTTGCGGATGATCCACTCGCGGGTTTCGTGAATGTGCTTGCCGGTGGACAGGTCCATGACCGTGTCCGAACCCCAGCGGATGCCCCAGGTCAGCTTGGCCACTTCTTCCTCGATCGAGGAGCCCAGGGCGCTGTTGCCGATATTGCCGTTGATCTTCACCAGGAAGTTGCGGCCGATGATCATCGGCTCCACTTCCGGGTGGTTGATGTTGGCCGGGATGATCGCGCGGCCACGGGCGACTTCCTCGCGGACGAACTCGGGGGTGATTTCTTTCGGGATGTTGGCACCGAAGCTGTGGCCGGCGTGCTGCTCATTCAGCAGGCCGGCAGCGCGGGCCTCCTGCAGCTTCATGTTTTCGCGGATGGCCACATACTCCATCTCGGCAGTGATGATGCCCTGGCGGGCGTAGTGCATCTGCGAGACGTTGGCGCCGGCCTTGGCCCGGCGCGGGTTGCGCACGTGGGCAAAGCGCAGCTTGGCCAGTTCGGCATCGTTCAGGCGCTGCTGGCCGAAGTCCGAGCTCAGGCCGTCGAGGCGCTCGGTGTCACCACGGGCTTCGATCCAGGCCGAGCGCACATCGCCCAGGCCCTTGCGCACGTCGATGATCACGTTAGGGTCGGTGTACGGGCCGGAAGTGTCGTAGACCAGTACCGGGGCGTTGGTTTCGCCACCAAAATCGGTCGGGGTATCGTCCAGGCTGATTTCGCGCATGGGCACGCGGATGTCCGGGCGCGAGCCTTCGACGTAGATCTTGCGCGAACGGCGGAACGGTTGCACGGACTGCTGATCGACTTGTGCCGATTCGCTGAGGTTGATCGCTTTTTCTTGTTTGGTCATCACAGGCTCTCCAGACGGCTTCCTAGCAGTGGAATGTCGGGGGTGAACCTGAATGGCGCGGACGCACCCATTGATGAGTGCAGTGCCGGATACGGGGGTGCCTGAAGCTGCATGCAGCTGTGACAATCCCGGACCTGGCACAAGAGGCTCCCCGGGAAGGTGAGCAATCTTGTTCCCTACGCAGGCGCTAACCTGATCAGGTTCAACGGGATCCGCACCTCTGCGATCTCAGCCTTTGCTTCAAGGCACCCCGACAAGAACCTGCGCAGTCTAGACTGGAGTGGTCGGCAAAGCCAAGCGGGTAAATGCGCGGATGATGAAAGGCACACCCAGCGATTGTTGCCGGGGGCGCATGGCACTACACTGGCGCATCGCTCGATACTCAACAGTTCAGTAATTCAATTTCGTACAAGGATTGCCTCTATGCTGCGCAAACTCTCACTGGCGATAGCCGTGTCTTGTGCGTCCAACGGAGTGGTCTGGGCAGCGGACGTGCCCCCAACAGTCAAGACCGACCTGGTCAGCGTCTACCAGGAAGCGGTCGACAACAACGCTGACCTGGCGGCGGCGCGTGCCGATTACGGCGCCCGCCGCGAAGTGGTGCCGCAGGCCCGGGCCGGGCTACTGCCCAATCTGTCGGCGGGTGCCGAGATGATGAACACGCGCACCAAGCTGGATGAGCCGTCCATCACCTCCAACCGCAGCGGCAATTCCTGGAGTGCCACCCTGGCCCAGCCGATTTTCCGCGCAGACCGCTGGTTCCAGTTGCAGGCTGCCGAGGCGGTCAATGAACAAGCGGCACTTGAACTGTCGGCCACCGAGCAGAACCTGATACTGCAAACCGCGCAGAACTACTTCGCCGTGCTGCGGGCGCAGGACAACCTGGCGGCAACCAAAGCCGAAGAAGCGGCCTTCAAGCGCCAGCTGGACCAGTCCAACGAACGTTTCGACGTGGGCCTTTCCGACAAGACCGATGTGCTGCAATCCCAGGCCAGCTATGACACCGCCCGGGCCAACCGGATCATCGCCGAGCGCCAGGTCCAGGATGCCTTCGAGGCCCTGGTAACCCTGACCAACCGCGAGTACAGCTCGATTCAGGGCGTGGTCCACACCTTGCCGGTGCTGGTACCTACGCCCAACGACGCCAAGGCCTGGGTCGAAACCGCCGGGCGCCAGAACCTTAACCTGCTGGCCACCAACTATGCGGTGTCCGCCGCCGAAGAAACGCTGCGCCAGCGCAAGGCGGGCCATGCACCCACTCTGGATGCGGTGGCCAAGTACCAGAAAGGCGACAACGACAGCCTCGGCTTCACCAACCCTTCACAACTGGGTGTGCGTTACAGCGGCGATGTCGAGCAGACCAGCGTCGGCCTGCAACTGAACATCCCGATCTACAGCGGCGGCCTGACCAGCTCGCAGGTACGCGAAGCCTACCAGCGCCTGAGCCAGAGCGAGCAGCAGCGTGAAAGCCTGCGCCGCCAGGTGGTGGAAAACACCCGCAACCTGCACCGTGCAGTGAACACCGATGTGGAGCAGGTGCAGGCGCGCAAGCAGTCGATCATCTCCAACCAGAGCGCACTGGAAGCCACCGAAATCGGCTACCAGGTCGGTACCCGCAATATCGTCGACGTGCTTGATGCCCAGCGCCAGCTGTACACCTCGGTGCGCGACTACAACAACAGCCGCTACGACTACATCCTCGATAACCTGAGCCTGAAGCAGGCCGCCGGTACGCTGAGCCCGCAAGACCTGCAGGACCTCAAGCGCTACTTGAAACCGGACTACAACCCGGACAAGGACTTCCTGCCGCCGGACCTGGCTGCAGCTGCCGCCAAGAACTTCGAGCGCCGCCCCTGAGATTGATGTTGGCTTCTTCGCGGGTAAACGCGCTCCCACAGGTTCATCAGCGCCCTCAGGCCTGTGCGATCCCTGTGGGAGCGGGTTCACCCGCGAAGAAGGCCACACAGCATTCAGCGGATAAGCGCACCCAGCCCATCGAGCAAGCGCTGCAACGCCCCCTGATTGGCCTGCATCACCGCCCTGCCCGCCTCGCCCATGCGCTGCGCATCCTGCGGCAACTCGACCAAGCGCCGCACTTCCCCGGCCAGCCCGTCGGCATCGTCCACCTGCTGCAACGCCCCTGCCTCGCGCAACATCGCGCTGATTTCAAGGAAGTTGAACACATGCGGCCCCATGATCACCGGCAAAGCCAGTGCCGCCGGCTCCAGCGGGTTGTGACCACCGGTTGCCACCAGGCTACCGCCGACAAAGGCAATGTCGGCCAAGGCGTAAAGGAACAGCAACTCGCCCATGGTGTCGCCAAGCAGTACCTGCGTCTGCGCATCGACCGGCGCGCTGGCAGAGCGGCGCACGGTCGTGAACTGTTCGCTGCAAAGCGCATGCACCGCGTTGAAGCGCTCGGGGTGGCGCGGTACCAGGATCAGCAACGCATCACCATGCACCTGCAACAACTGCCGGTGCGCCTGCAGAACCAACGCGTCCTCACCTTCATGGGTGCTGGCCGCAATCCACACCGGTCGCTGCTGCGCTCCCCACTGCGCACGCAACGCCTTGGCACGGGGTAGTAGTTGCTCATCGATCTTCAGGTCGAACTTGATCGAACCGGTGACCTGCACGCACTCAGGACGCGCCCCCAGATCACGGAAGCGCTGCGCCTCGGTTTCCGTCTGCACGGCAATCAGGCTCATCTCTGCCAGCATCGGCCGGGTCAACCTGGCGAAGCGCCCATAACCACGGGCCGATCGCTCGGACAAACGCGCATTGGCCAGCGCCACTGGAATACCGCGTTTGGCACACTGATGGATGTGGTTGGGCCACAGCTCGGTTTCCATGATGATGCCCAGCTTTGGCTGCACATGGTCGAGAAAACGCCCCGCCGCCCAAGGCAGATCGTAGGGCAGGTAGCAATGCTGCACGCGCGGTTCGTCAGCGAACATGGCGCGAATGCGCTCGGAACCGGTGGGTGTCATGCAGGTGAGCGTGATCGGCAGCTCGGGGTAGGCCTTGAGCAAGGCACGCACCATAGGTGCAGCGGCAATGCTTTCGCCGACCGATACCGCATGCACCCAGATACCGCCCTGGCGCATGGCCGGCAGCTTGAAGGCAAAACGCTCGGCAATGCGCTGGCCATAGGCCGGCGCCTTACGCGCGCGCAGGTACAGGCGCAGCGCGACCAGCGGCAGGCCCAAGTGAAACAGCAAGGTGTAGAGGGTTCTGTTCATGGCAGCGGAGTTTACCCGATCGCGCGCAGGTGCACTGCAAAGCGCTCGGCCAGCCACTGCGCGGCAGGGCCCAGTGGCTCATCACGGCGCCAGGCCAGCTCCGCAACCAGCGCCGGCGGGCGCCATTCGCTGTCCAGTTCGACCATGTGTGCCTGGTAAGTCGGGTACTGCACCACGTGCCGTGGCAACCAGGCCCAGCCAAGGCCGCGCATCAGCAGTTCGGCCATGGCGTAGAAACTGTCGGCACGCCATACCTGCGGGCTGACCGCTTCGCCGCCGGGGTAGCCGCTTTGTTGCGGGGTAATCAACAACTGACGGTGGCGGGCCAACTGCTGACGCGTCACCCGGCCCTCGCCCGCCAGCGGGTGGTCGACCGCGCACACTGTGACCATTTCCACGCTGCCCAGGGCGCGCCGCTCCAGCGACGCGGGGATGCTTTCGTGATGAAAGAACAGCCCCAGGTCGGCGCGTCGCTCGACCAGCTTGCGCGCCACATCGCCTTGGGCACCGCTGGCCAACTGCACCTCCAGGAACGGGTAGCGGCTGGCCAGCTCATCGAGGCTGTCGATGACCGGCTGGTAGGGCATGGCTTCGTCCTGTGCCACCCGCAGCAAGGCCTCCTGCCCGCGCATCAGCGCCAGCGCACGGCCATCCAGGCGTTCGCACTGGCGCAACAGTTCACGGGCATCCTCCAGCAGCGCGCTGCCGTTTTCGGTCAGTTTCGGCTGCCGGCCACTGCTGCGCTCGAACAGGGTAACGCCCAGGTCGGTTTCCAGCAGGGCGATGGCATTGCTGATCGCCGACTGCGCCTTGCGCTGCTCGCGGGCCACAGCAGAGAACGAGCGCAGTTCTGCAACGCGCAGAAAGGTGCGCAGCTGTTCAAGGTTCCACTGCTCGGCCATCTGCCTATCTCCGTATTTGATAGGTAATGACTTTACCCCATCCAGGTTAGGTCTAGAATGCCCGCCCAGTAACCGGAGGAACCCGCCATGAATGCCTATACCTATCTCGCCATTGCCATCTGCGCCGAAGTCATCGCCACTGCCTCGATGAAAGCGGTAAAAGGCCTCAGCACGCCATTGCCGCTGCTGTTGATGGTGGTGGGCTATGGCATTGCGTTCTGGATGCTGACCCTGGTGGTGCGCAGCATTCCGGTGGGCATTGCCTATGCCATCTGGTCGGGGCTGGGGATTGTGCTGATCAGCGTGGCGGCGCTGGTGGTCTACGGGCAGAAGCTGGATGTGCCGGCGATGCTGGGGATGGCGATGATTGTGGGTGGGGTGGTGGTGATTCAGCTGTTTTCGAAGACCGCTGGGCATTGAGAGGTTTGCCTTGAGGTTTCAGCGCCTGTGAGATCGAGCGCCGCGCGGGCGGCGCGCGATCTCACAGGCGCAATAAACCTCAAGGCAGCCACCTGTCAGCCCTCTCACAATCCCTCCCATGCCTGACCCTGTATACTTGCCAGCTGTCCCAGTCTTCGAGGTACCGCCATGCCATCTGCCATTTCCACTGACGTGTTGATCGTCGGCGCCGGGGTCGCAGGCCTCTGGCTCAATGCCCGCTTGCGTCGCCTGGGCTACTCGACAGTGCTGGTAGAGCGCGCCAGCCTTGGCGGCGAGCAGACCATCAAGTCGCAAGGCATCATCCATGGCGGTACCAAGTACGCCTTGCACGGCGCGCTGACCGGTGCCTCGGAAGCCATCGCCGACATGCCGCGCCGCTGGCGCGAGGCATTGAGCGGCAGCGGTGAGCTGGAGTTGACCCGCACCCGCCTGCTGTCCGATGCCCACTACCTGTGGTCGCCAGGCACCCTCGCCGGCAACCTCACCAGCTTCTTCGCCAGCAAGGCCGTGCGCGGCCGGGTCGATCAGGTGAAAGGCGAGCAACTGCCTCCCGCGCTGCAAGACCGCGCCTTCAAGGGCAAGGTCTATCGCCTGGCCGAACTGGTCATCGACGTACCCAGCCTGCTGGCCAACCTGGCCGAGCTGGCCGGCGAAAGCCTGCTGGCCGGTGAACACATCGAGCCGCTGCGCGAGGGCGACGAACTGGTCGGCCTGCGGGTCGATGGCCGTGACATCCGTGCCCAGCGCATCGTCCTCAGCGCCGGTGCCGGCACCGCTGACCTGCTACATGCCCTGGGCCTGAACCAGCCGGCCATGCAAACCCGCCCGCTGCACATGGTGCTGGCCAAGGGTGCCAACCTAAAGCCGCTGTACGCGCACTGCCTGGGCGGCGGGCCGAAACCGCGGGTTACCATTACCACCCACCCGGCCGCCGATGGCCAATGGGTCTGGTACCTGGGCGGCGACCTGGCCGAAGCCGATGGCGTTGCCCGCGAACCGGCGGCGCAAATTGCTGCTGCACAGAAGGAAATCGCCAGCCTGCTGCCGTGGGTCGACCAAAGCCAGATACATTGGGCGACCTTGCGGGTCGACCGCGCCGAGCCTGCGCAATCGGGCCTGGTGCGCCCGGACAACGCCTTCCTTGCCGATCAGCAACGCCTGCTGGTTGGCTGGCCGACCAAACTGGCACTGGCACCGGACTTCAGCGACCGGGTGATCAGCCACCTGGAGCGCGACGGCATTCGCCCGCAGGCACACGCCGAGCTGGCCGGCCTGCCACGCCCGCCACTGGGCGTACCGGCCTGGGAGCAACTGTTGCCATGAGCCTGCCGACCCTGCACGACTTCCACCGGCCGCTGGGCAGCACTGGCTTCGCGGTTTCGCCACTGGGCCTGGGCACTGTCAAACTGGGCCGCGACCAAGGCGTCAAATACCCTAACGGCTTCACCATCCCCGACGATGAAGACGCCCGTCTACTACTGGCCCAGGCCCGCGAACTGGGCATCAACCTGATCGACACCGCCCCGGCCTACGGCCGTAGCGAAGAACGCCTGGGCCCGCTGCTGCGCGGCCAGCGCGACGAATGGGTGATCGTGAGCAAGGTCGGCGAAGAGTTCGACAACGGCCTGTCGCACTTCGATTTCAGTGCCGCCCACACCCGCCGCTCGGTGGAACGCAGCCTGCGCCGCCTGGAAACCGACCGCATCGAACTGGTGCTGGTGCATTCCGACGGCAATGACCTGGCCATTCTTGAACAGCAAGAGGTCTACCAGACCCTGGCCGAACTCAAGCAGGAGGGCAAGATCCTTGGCTTCGGCCTGTCCGGCAAAACCGTCGCCGGCGGCCTCAAGGCGCTGGAGCAAGGCGACTGCGCCATGGTCACCTACAACCTCAATGAGCAGGCAGAACGCCCGGTGCTGGACTACGCTGCCGAGCACGGCAAGGCCATTCTGGTGAAGAAGGCCCTGGCCAGTGGACATATCTGCCTGGCGCCGGGCGTTGACCCGGTGCAGGCCAGCTTCGAGTTGCTGTTCGCCCACCCGGGCGTCAGCAGTGCTATCGTCGGCACCATCAACCCGCTGCACCTGGCCCACAACGTGGCCACCGTCGCCCGCATCCTGGGCCGGCACTGAGTTACCCCTGGCCCGAGGGCCAGGAAACTGACCCGACGCAAGGAGGAGCCTCGTGGCGCGAACGCTGATCCGCAAGAACCCGAGCAACTTCAAGACACTGCCCCTGCATGTCGAGGCCACGCCCGAAGGCCTTATCTACCAAAGTATCGGCATGCCGCTGAACTTTGCCCAGACCCAGCAGCGGCGCAAAGCCATCCAGCTGCCCGACGCGCAGCGCTTTGTGGTCGAACTGGCCAACCTGGGCGTGTCGGTGCGCCTGACGCTGAATTGGCAGAACCGCGATTACTGGGTGCTGGTGCGCCAGCGCCGGCAAGATCGCGGCGATGTGGTGCTGAAACTGATTTCCGGTTATGTACCGGCGCAGGAGCTGAACCTGCCGCTGCATACGGCGGTGCAGGAAGTGGCCGAGGAATGCCTGCTGGAAACCCCAGAGGGCTGGCTGGGTGGCCGCTTCAATGACACCTGGCTGCCGGTGCCGTACGCCGCCGCCCTGCACTACCGCGAAACCCCGCATTTCGTGCTGGCCCCAGAGTCCGGCGCCGCCCGCCCGGTGCACTGCGGCAAGCTGATGCTGCTGGAGCGGCCACGGGCCTATGTGCACTTGCCTACCGCTTCGTTGCAACTGATCTACGACATGCGCCTGCAGGTGCCAAGGGAGGCCAAGAAGCTCAGCCTGTTCCACGTTGATGAGCGGCTGGAGGGCGACCAACTGGTGGCACGGCTCAACCGCAAGCGGCCCGACCTGTACCTGATGCCGTTGAAGGACGGCCAGCCATTGGCAGAGCTGTACACGCTGAAGAAGGACGAGCTGGTGCCGGCGAGTACGCGGGGGCTGTACCTGGCCGAAAGCTTTGCCCGGCAGGAAGGCTGGGTGGTGACAGACGAGCGGGTACGCTGGAAGGACTGGGTGAAGCAGCAGGGGCTGGTGGAGAGCAAGCCGGTGCGGGCGTCGCACTTACAACGCTTTGGCGACAAGGCGCGGGCGTTGCTGGAGCGGGCTCGCACTTCACTGCACAAGTGATATTCCTGGGCTTGCGCGCCCCCTGTAGGAGCGGCCTTGTGTCGCGAAAGGGCTGCGCAGCAGCCCCAGGTCTTCAGCGTAGATGGCACAAACAGCCGGGGCTGCTGTGCAGCCCTTTCGCGACACAAGGCCGCTCCTACAGGGGCCCGTGAAGGTCAAAAAAAAGCGTTCGATCAGTGCTTGCGGATCTTCTCGACAATGGCAGTAGTCGAGCTGTTCTCGACCAGCCCCAGCACCTTCACGGTACCGCCATAGGCCTTGACGATATCGGCACCCACCACCTGGTCGATGCCATAATCGCCACCCTTTACCAGCACATCCGGCTTGACCTGACTCAGCAGGTTTTCCGGGGTGCCTTCCGGGAAGCTGATTACCCAGTCCACTGCGCCCAGCCCCGCCAGCACGGCCATGCGCCGGTCAACACTGTTGATCGGCCGGCCCGGCCCTTTCAGGCGGCTGACCGAAGCATCGTCGTTGACCGCGACGATCAGGCGATCACCCTGCGCCCGCGCCTGCTCCAGGTAGGTCACGTGACCGGCATGCAGGATGTCGAAGCAGCCGTTGGTGAAGACGATCTTCTCTTTGTGCGCCCGTGCGTCATCAATGGCCAGCAGCAGTTGCTCCAGGCCCAGCACACCGCGCTCGGAGCCTTCCTCACGCTGGATGGCACGGCGCAGCTCAGGGGCGCTGATGGCAGCGGTACCCAGCTTGCCGACCACGATGCCCGCTGCCAGGTTGGCCAGGGCCACCGCGTGGGGCAGGTCCTCGCCAGCGGCAATGGCTGCGGCCAGGGTAGAGATGACGGTGTCGCCGGCACCGGTCACATCGAACACTTCACGTGCCCGCGCTGGCAGGTGCAGCGCCGGCTGGCCAACGCGCAGCAAGGTCATGCCATGCTCGCCACGGGTGACCAGCAAAGCCCCCAGGTCCAGGTCCTGCAGCAGTTGCAGGCCCTTGGCGACCAGTTCGGCCTCATCGGCGCACCGGCCGACAATGGTCTCGAACTCACTGAGGTTAGGGGTGATCAGGCTGGCGCCGCGGTAGATGGAGAAATCCTTGCCCTTCGGGTCGGCCAGCACCGGAATGCCCTTGGCCCGCGCTGTCTGGATCAGGCTCTGGTGATTCTTCAGTGCGCCCTTGCCGTAGTCGGACAGGACCAGCACCTTGACGCCTTCGAGCAGGCTGTCGACTTCAGTGGCGAGTGACAGCGGGTCGGTGGCGAACGGCTCTTCGAAATCGATGCGCAGCAGTTGCTGGTGACGGCTCATGACCCGCAACTTGACGATGGTCGGCTGGTGCGCGATGCGCTGGAACACCGAGCGCACGCCAGCAGCCTGCAGGCTGTTGGCCAGGCTGTCGGCAGCTTCGTCCTGGCCGGTGACACCGACCAGCGAAGCCGGCGCACCCAGCGCGGCAATGTTCAAGGCAACGTTGGCCGCGCCGCCGGGGCGATCCTCGATCTGATCGACCTTGACCACCGGGACTGGCGCTTCAGGCGAGATACGCGAAGTACCGCCATGCCAGTAGCGGTCGAGCATGACATCGCCGACCACCAGTACCGGGGCTTGATCGAAACGCGGCATGGACAACTTCATGGGCAACCCATATGGAAATAATGAACAGGGGCAGGATATTAGCACAGGGTAGTCGACGGCTTTACGGCCAGATCATCCCCGGAAAATTCCCGTGACAATCGGGGCCATGACGGCCCCGATCAAGGAGGGTTCAGGTGATATCAGCCTTGGTCGGCTCATCCAGGCCCATGGCATGCAGGCGGGCATAATGGCCATTAGCCGCAAGTAGCTCGGCATGCGTGCCGCGCTCGACCAGACGGCCCTGGTCCATGACCAGGATCTGGTCGGCCTTCTCGATGGTCGACAGCCGGTGGGCGATCACCAGTGTGGTGCGGCCTTGCATCACGTGGTCCAGCGCCGCCTGGATGTGCCGCTCGGACTCGGTATCCAGCGCCGAGGTGGCTTCGTCGAGGATCAGCAGCGGCGCGTTTTTCAAAAGCGCGCGGGCAATGGCCAGGCGCTGGCGTTGGCCGCCGGAAAGCAACACACCGTTTTCACCCACCTCGGTATCGAAGCCCTTCGGCAGGCGGTCGACGAACTCCTTGGCATAGGCATCGGCCGCAGCGGCTTCGATGTCTGCGCGTGGGGCGCCAGCCAGGTCGCCATAGGCGATGTTGTTGGCCACGGTGTCGTTGAACAGGGTGACGTGCTGGGTCACCTGCGAAACATGCCGACGCAGGTTGCGCAGGCGGTAGTTCTCGATCTCCACGCCGTCGAGCAGGATCTGCCCCTGGTCGTGGTGATAGAAGCGCGGGATCAGCGCGGCCAGTGTCGACTTGCCGCTGCCGGAACGGCCAACAAGGGCGATCATCTGCCCAGGTTCGGCGGTGAAGCTGATGTTACTCAGCACTTCACGTTCGGTACCCGGGTAGGTGAAGCTGAGGTTACGTACCTCCAGGCGCCCGTCCACGCGCTCCTTCTCGACAGTGCCGGTATCCACTTCGGGCGCTTCGTCCAGTTGCTCGAAGATGCTTTCGGCACCGGCCAGGCCCTTCTGGATGGTCGAGCTGACTTCCGAAAGCTGGCGAATCGGCTTGGGCAGCAGGCCCGCTGCAGTGATATAGGCCACCAGGTCACCGGCAGTGGACTCGCCTCGCAGGAACAGCACCAGGAACATCAAGGCGGCCATGGCGCTGTAGATCACCAGCTGCAGCATCGGCGTGTACAGCGAGCCGGTCTTGGTCATGCGCAGCTGCTTGTCGGTGTTGCTCTGGCTGGCCTTGCCGAAACGCTGCTGCTCGTAGGCCTCGCCACCGAAGCTGCGGACCACGCGGTAACCCTGGATGGTTTCCGAGGCCACGTGGGTAACGTCGCCCATGGCCACCTGGATCTTCTTGCTCTGCTTGCGGAATTTCTTGCTGGCGACGCTGACCATTACCGCGATCACCGGCAAAATGGCGACCATCACCAGGGTCAGGTGCCAGTTCATCCACAGCAGGTAGGCGAACAGGAACACCACGGTCAGGCCTTCGCGGATCACCACCTTGATGGCATCGGTGGCAGCACCGGTAACCATGGTCACGTTGAAGGTAATACGCGAAATCAGGTGCCCGGAGTTGTGGTTGTCAAAGTAGCGGTTAGGCAACACCAGCAGCTTGTTGAACAACTCCACGCGCAGGTCGTGCACCAGGCACAGGGAAACCTTGGCCAGGAAGTAGTTGCCGAGGAACGAGCCCAGACCCTGCCAGGCCGCGATCAGGATGATCAGCAGCGGCACTGCCTGCAGCAATTGCAGGTCGCGCAGGTAGGGAACGTTGGGGAACAACACCGCTTCGGGGTTGCTCAGCCCATCGACGAAGTACTTGAGAATGCCGGCCAGCATCGGCTGGGTCGAGGCAAAGATCACAAAACCGACAATGCTCAGCAGGAAAATGCCGACATAGGGTTTCACATAGCTCAGCAGCCGGAAGTAGATCTTCAGGCTGGAGGTGTGCTCCGCCGGTCGCGGTGTTTCGGCCATTATCGAGCTCGCTGTTCAGGTTGAACCGGAAATTTTACCACAGGCGCCATTTTCGGCACGCCCCCATGGCAGCATCATGGCAAGGCCCACCGGCAGCCAGCTGATGAACCACTCGGCACGCGGCGTACCGGTGAGGCTGGCGGCGTCGAACTGCATGGCCAGGGTCGAATACACCCACAAACCGAGCAGGATCTTGCCGAACAGCGTGCCGCGGGCGCGGACGATTTCAGCCAGGGTATACAGCCACACGGCCACCCACAGCAGCATCCCGGGCAACCCCACCTCCAGCGCAACGTGGGTGAACATGTTGTGGGAATGATCAAACTGCAAGCCTGAGGCCTGCACGACATAAGGGCTGCCCATCCCCAACCCCGTCCAGGGGTGTTGCGAAATCATGTTGATGACGGCGCCGAAAATTTCTGGACGGAAGGAAGAGCCTCGCTGCGCGATGACATTGTACATCGCGAAAAACGCCAGCCCGGTGGCGACCACCGCCAGCAGCGAAAACAGCCGGCTGTGCCGGTCGCGGTACCACAGTGGCGCAATCACCACGGTGAGCACCAGCGCCAGCACCGCACCACGGCTCTGGCTGAGGATAACGAACGCCCCCAGGCAAGCCAGCGCCGCCGCCCAGCCCAGCTGCGCTGCACGATGCGTTGGCCGGTCGTAGAGCATCAGCAGCACCGCCGCGCCGATCACATAAGCCCCCAGGATCGGGTGTGCAATTTCGCCGATCCCCGTCAGCCGGGCGATCAACGGGAAGCCCTTGAAACCGTAGAGGTAAATGATCGACATCAAGGCAGCCAGCGCCAACAGTGCGCTGCCCATGCGCAACAACCGACGTATCTGAGCCTGGCCCAACTGGGCCAGCAGCGGGAACGCCAGCAGGAACACCAGGATATAGAGCATGCGCTTGAGTTCACGACCCGGGTCTTCTGTCGCCGACCAGGCCAGGGTGACCCCGCTCCACACCATCAGCAACAGCACACTCCCCCACAAGGCCGGCTGGCGCTTGCAGGCCTGCACCAGCACGCTACGGGCAGACCACGCCAACACCAGCGTCGGCAACCACAGGAACAACACCAGGCCTTGCTGATAGAGCTTGTTGCTTGGCGCCAGGGCAATCGCCGCCAGGAACCAGACCAGACCGAACCCCAACCAGGCCCGCGCCCAGTCTTTTTGATACAACATCCTTCCTCCCCGATGAATCAAACACACCATCCATGGTGCTACCGCATTATTTTCGGCATTATTGCCGGTCATTTTGTTCGCCAGACGACAAGGCTCTATTCATGCAATGCTCCCGGCTCACCCAGGTCGACTTCGATCAGCTGACACTTGGCGCACAGGTGCTTGAGGCGGATAGCCATGGCGCCAAAGTCTACCTGCTTGCAGATGGAAATTTCCTCAAGGTTTTTCGTAGGAAAAGGCTGATTTCATCTGCGCTGCTGCGCCCCTACTCGCAGCGCTTCGTCGATAATGCCGCGCGCCTGGCGCAATTGGGCATCCCCACCCTCGAGGTCATCAGCCAGCACAAGCTCGACCTGCCAGGGCGCACCGCCGTGCTCTATCGCCCGCTGCCCGGGCGCACGCTGCTGCAGATGTCACGCGATGAAGGTTTCAGTTGGGATATTTACCTGCCGCGCCTGGTCGAGCTGATTCGCCAGCTGCACCGCAGCGGTGTGTACTTCCGTTCGCTGCACCTGGGCAACGTGGTGGTCACCCCCGACCAACGCCTGGGCCTGATCGACGTGGCCGACATGCGCTTCCTGCGTCCGCCGCTGTCGGCGCGCATGATTCGACGCAATGTGCAGCATATGGTGCGCTACATCGAGCGGGAGAACCTGGGCGACCGGTTCCCCCTCGCTGCGTTCGAGGCGGCCCTGCTGGCACGCTGAACGTCAGTTGCGCAACAGGCTTTGCGAACCGTTGCAGAAGGCTTGCCAAGCCTGTTCCGGCGCCAGTGCCTGGCGCTGCCTGGCGGCTACCGCCGAGGCATTGAGCGCCGCGCAATGCTCAATCGCCTCGGCCCAGGCGCCCTCGTCGGCAACAGGCAGATAGCCGCCGGTGTCCCGCAATTGCTCGCGAAACACCTGCAGGTCGCTGCAGACCACCGGCACATCGGCCATCACCGCCTCTTGCACCACCAGCCCCAGGCCTTCTGAACGCGAAGGCACCAATAGCCAGTCGAACGCCCGATACAGTTGCTGAAAGTCTTCGCGGTAACCGCGCAGATGAACTCGCCCCGCCAGGCCCAGTGCATCGATTCGCGCTTCCAGCACGGCGTGCTGGGGGCCTTCACCAATGATCGCCAGCTGCAAGCCTGGCTGTCGCGCACTGGCCTTGGCGAAGGCCTCGATCAGCATTTCAAAGCCTTTGCTTTCCACCAGGCGCCCTACCGCACCGAGCATCACAGCGGCATCCTGAGGCAACTGCAGCGCCTTTCTGGCCTGCTCCCGGCTGCGCAACGGCTCGACGAACGCCAGCGGGTCAAGCGCCATACGCAAGGTTTGCACCGGCCTGCCCAGGTCACGCTCCAGCGACTCGGCCAACGTCTGCGACACCGCTGCAATACTCAGGCGCTCAGGCGCAAGCATGCGCAACAGGCGGATATCGCCGCCGTTCAGCCGCGTCTTGCCGTGGAACAACACCTTGGCCCGCAGCTCGGGAATGCTCTGCAACAGCGGCAATACCAGGCGTGCAACGCCAATGCCGTCGAGCAGGACGACTTCAGCCCTGGCCTCGGTCAGCGCCTTGCGCAAGCGCATGCGCAGCCACGGCCGCAGCAGGCGCCACAAGTGGCGACCTTTCAGTGCACGCGACGGCATGTGCCACTCCCGGGTCGAGCCAAGCCCACAGCAGAGCCCGCTTCCCAGCAGTAGCCAGTTACTGATTCGGGCATCGGCACCCGCGTTGGACAATACCTGCCGATGAACTTTGTGGATGGACACATACGGCGTTCCACCCGCCCACATCATATTGACGATGTTCATGGGCCCTCTCCCGCTCATGTCAGGTGGGACAGCGACTTCATTGAACAAAAATGGTGATACCCATGCCGATCAAGGCACCCGTCACCAGCGTCAATGCCAGCTTTATACGATCACGTTGACGACGCTTGGCCTTACGCTCTACTTCAATAGGCAAGGTCACGTGATTACCAAATCCAGTGTGCAATACTGCATCACCCTCCAAGGTGACCGCTGTCAGATTTAACTCAGCGTAGCGTCGGGAAAGCGCCTTCTCTCCAGCATAGGCGGCAAATGGCGCGCAGCGCTGGTAATCGCTCAAACGACGCAGGCCGGGGTTCAACGAAAACGCCTGCCATTCCGCCTTGTCCGACAGCAATGGGTAGCACGGCACGCCAGCAATCACCTGGCGATCGCCCAAGTGGATGTATGGGCTGTGAACAGCCAGGTCATGGGCATGGCTGCGCAGCCACACCTGCAGCAGGTTGGGGCTTACCGCCAGAATGGCCTGCGAATCCTCGACAAAGCCCTGGCGATAGAAGTGCCAGTCGTCCTCGCAGTGGAAGATGTACGGCGTCTTGACGTGGCTGTAAGCCAGGTCGATAGACGGCAACTGGCCCAGCTTGGGCCGGTTGACGAACACCTTGCAGTACGGTTTCCAGTGCTCCGGCACAGCGCCATGCACAGCATCGTCACCGGAATCTTCAGTGATGAATACCTCGCGGATGGGCGCCGTGTTGTAGCGATCGAAACTCTCAAGGGTGTCTTTGAGCAGGTCGAACCGCCCACAACTGGTCACGACGAGCGTGACGTCACTCTCATTTGAAAAGCGCACCGGACTCCCTCCGCATTGCGACTATCGGCTCTCTACACCCGCTCCTGGGCGCGAAAGCGCTTATGTTAGATGCCCAGCTTCAGGCGCAGCCGCTGCCATGCTGACAATGGCGGGTGGGGCCTGAGTGCCGGGCGCATGTGGTCGACGATGCTACGTCCAACTGCGCCGAAACTGAAACGGGAAACCGCCAGGTGGCGGCCATTTTCTGCGATCTGCCGCGCCAGTTCAGGTTCCGCGCGCAAGCGCCGGAGCTTTGCCTGAAGGGTCGGGATGGTGTCATAGAACACCACGTTGTGCATGTCCTGCAGGCCCAGCGCACGGTTTTCTTCTTCGCCCTGGTCGTACGCCAGCAATACACAGCCACAAGCCATGGCTTCAAAGTTCTTGATCATGTACTCGCCCATGCCGACATCGGCACTGACGAAGAACCGGATACGGTTGAGCGTGTTGCAGTAGTCCTCACCCGACTTGGTGCGGGTTACCAGCAGATTCTCGACTTGCCCCAACTCGTCCAGCAGCGCCTTGCGACCGCTGTAGGCCACGCTGTTGACACTGCCGACGAAGGCCAGTTCGATATCACGCTCGCGCCCCTGGTCGGCCAGCAACTGCTCGTCATAACCCTTGGGCACGAACACCGCGTCGAAACCTTCCTGGCGCAGGCGCTCACTGACCATGTAGCCGGAACTGATCACCCGCGCCCAGGGCAACTGCCGGTAATGGGCACTGAACTTGCCGGTATATTTGCACGGGATGTAGTTCTGGTAGGCGTCGTGCTCGAGAATGACCAGGTTCGGCACAGTGCGAATGAACGCCACCTGGCGGATCTCCTGCTTGAAGCGCAGGAAGAACACGATGCGGTCGTAGCGCTCGACCTGTACCTCACGCTTGAAATAGCGGCGCAGGTTGCGCTGGTCTTCGCTGGTCAGCCAGCGCAGGTCGCATTCGCAGTTGGCCGCGACGCCGTCGTACAGGCGGTCGAGAATCGCCCGCTGCTCCTTCTGTACCAGAAATAGGACTTTCATTACGTTCCTTGGGCGCTCTGCGCCATCGCGGTCAGGTTTACAGCTCACGCCGCCAGAACAGCTCGTGCCGGCGCACCGCCTTGCGGAAGAACTCGTTCTCCCCGTAAGGCGACGGGCGGCGCCCGGCCAGCCAGCGTTGCAGCAACCGGCGCAGGCGGCGCTTGAACGGGGCGGGCGGCTGCAGGTCGTGCATCATGCCCAGGGCCATGGCCTTGTCATGCTGGGTGGCCAGGTCCAGCACCAGGCTGCACGGTGCCCAAGCCTGGGCTGCGCTCAACTGCGGTGGCAAGGCCACGCCATCGCCACTGTCGCCCATCGGCCAGCGGTCGTTGTCGTGCAGGTGGTTGGCATAGCAAAGCAGCGTTTTCGGCTGCCAGGCCAGGCCCTGCAAAGCCTCAAGCACGGCGGCCTGGGCGCAGATGTGGTCTGGGTGCGGGTCGAGCTGCGGGTGCGGCATCACCAGCACCTCGGGCCTGGCCATTTCCAGCAGCGCGCGCAGGTCTGCCAGCAGGTTGTGCCAGGTGGGGGCACCATCCTGATCGGCCGGCAGCGGGAACGGGTTGAACTGGCGGAACGGGCGGATATCGGCCATGTCGGCCTCGCGGGACGCCGCAGGCTGGTCGGGCGCCGCCTGCATGGCCGGCAACTGCAGGCAGAAGTAGCCCAGCTGCACGCAGCGTGACTCCGGCACACCGGCCCAACGCGGCACGGCGATGCTGTCCCAGGCGCGCAGACGGCCTTTCAGGCGGGCAGCCTCGGCCTTGGCCAGGCCCATCTGTTGATAGTGCTCGGCCTCAATTTCACCGGCGGTCAGGGTTACCACCCAGGTTTCGTCAGCCTGGCTGTACAGGCCATAGGCGGCCAGCTCGGCGTCGTCAGCATGCGGGGCAATCACCATCACCCGGCGCCGCTGCAGCTCGACCGCTGGTGTTATCCACAGGCGCGGCTGACCTGCCAGCCGGCAATGCCGGCCGCGCAGGCGCAACGTGCCCGCCTGCAGCGGCGCTGCCAGGCCTGTCAGGTTGAGAAAGCGCAGGCCATCGACGCCTCGCTCGAAGGTTTGCCGGTCTGCCTGCTCGCCAGCCAGCAGCTCGACCCGCGGGTCGAGGAAACGCCCCAGCCAGCTGCTTTTTACCTGCAGTTCAAGGATCAGGGTTTCATCGCCCTGCAACGTGCAGTCGGCCTTGAGCACACCGGCGTGCAGGCTGGCAGCAGCCGGTCGCGCCTGCTCGCCGAAGTCGTAGGCGTAGTCTTCGCCTGGCGCATAGAACAGGTGGTCGGCGAACCAGGCTTCATGGGCGGCCCACAGCAGCGGCAACAGCAGCAGTGGCAACCACCACCAGCTGAATACGCCCAGGGCGACCAGCGCTACCAGGCCTGCCAGCAGGCCCAGGCGCTTGTTGCGCCGGTGGCGCTTGAGCAACTGCTGCTTGCGACTCACGCCTGATACACCGGCACGGGGTTGCACCAGCGGTCCTTGTACTCGCGGTCGGCACGGCCGAACGAAAACCGCAGCGGCTTGTTGCGCGCACGGGCGTCTTCCCAGGCGGCCTGGGTGTTGAGGAAGCTCAACACGCTGCCCGGGCTGAAGGCCTTGGTTTCAGGGTCGACACCGCCATTGATGTACTCGACGCTGATCCATTCCGGCGCTTCGACGCGGTACACCAGCTGGATGGCAATCGGCTTGCCGTCCAGCAGCAATACCGAACCAATCAGCAGCTCGCGCAGGCGCTCCAGCACATCGGCCATGCGCTCGGCACCAGTGGCCGGGAAGCCCCAGCGGCGCTGGAACAGGTCGCAGTACATGCTGGCGATTTCCTGCGCGCTGAAGTCGCCGATCGGGCGCACCACACCGCCCGCCTCTTCCAGCAGGCGCAGTTCGCGGCGCTGGTTGTAGCGAAACTTCTTCGACAGGTCTTCATGTGCCCGGGCCATGGCCAGCTGTTCCTTCTGCGCCTTGAGGCCACTGAAACGGCCTTGGTTCAGTTCGGACAGGTAGCGCACGGTATGGCGCAACGGGGCGGCAGCATCGGCCGCCGCCGGCAGGATGATTTCGGCATTGCCAAGGTCGAACAGGGCTTTCTTGCCAGCGCGCTTGAGCACGTCCTTGGACAGCGCCAGGTGGCGGCCCCAGGTCGGAATCGCAGCCTTGAGCTCGCCCGCCTGATGCCAGCCCAGGTAACGCACCGGGATCTGGGCCAGGTCAGCCAGTTGCTCGACCACCAGCGGGTGGGTGGCGACGCTGCCGCCAAAGCGGGCCCACGCCTGGGCATAGGCCTTGGCGTCGATAACTTGCCAACCGCGTTCACGGAAAGCCTGGATACGATTGAACATCAGGCCTGCCCCACCAGCGCACGCACTTGCGGCAGCTGCCAGAAGGCCTCGCGCACCGCTTGATCAGAGAAGCGCTCGTGCAGGCGCTGCAGCATGCGCTGGGCACACACTTCGCGCTGCTCGGCACTCAGGACAGCCATGTGCTTCAAGCCCTGGGCCAGTTGCGCGGCATCGCCGAGCGGGAACAGCACACCCACGCCCTCGACCACTTCACGGGCGCCGCCACAGGCCGTGGCCAGCACCGGCACACCGGCCACCATGGCTTCGAGCAGAACCATGCCGAACGGCTCGTGGTCGGAACTCAGGGCAAACACATCGAAGGCCTGGAAGTAGCGGCGCGCATCCGGCACCTGGCCAAGGAAGTCCACCTGCCCGGCAATGCCCAGCTCGGCGGCCAGTGCCTTGAGCTTGTCTTCAAGGCGGCCCTTGCCGAGGATCGCCAGGCGGGCACCGGCCGGCAGCCCTGGCAGCGCCTGGGCAAAACCACGCAACAGGGTGGCCTGGTCCTTGTCCGGGTGCAGGCGCCCGACGTTGCCGACGATCCACGCCTGTGCATCCAGGCCCAGCACCCGGCGCGCCTCGGCACGCGACACCAGGGCCGCTTGCAGGGCGCCGATGTCGATGCGGTTGTACAGGGTCTGGATGCGCTCGGCCGGCCACTGCGGCAGGCAACGGCGCATGTCGTCACGCACCGCGTCCGACACACCGAGCAGGCTCAGGCGCTTGCTGAAGAGGTTGGCGAAGAGGCGCCGCCCCTTGCGCTGGTAGTCACCGAAGGCATGGTGCACACCGACCACCGGCAGGCCGGTACCCAGCAAGGCCACGTAGATCGGCTTGAAGCGGTGGGCGATGCAGAAGGCGAAATTGCGCTCGGCCGCGATCCGCCGCAACGCGCGGATCGCCCCAAGCTTGAGGCCACGCACGGCCTTGGAGCTGAACTCCAGGAACAGTACCTCGTCCGATGCACAGCCGGCCGCTACCTGCGGGTCGGCCGCGCCGGTGAGGAACACCGTGGTGACCTGGTAGCCACGCCCCTGAAACAGGCTGGCGTACTGACGGGCGCAATCCAGGAAAGGCCCGTCATAGCCATGGCAGAACTGCAGGATGCGCGGTTCAGAGCGGCTGGTCATAGGCGGCGGCGCCGTCCTTCACGACCAGGATGTCTTCCATGATCAGGTATTGCAGGTCCGAGCCGAAGAACATGTTCAGGGCGTCGGTCGGCGAGCAGATCATCGGCTCGCCACGGCGGTTAAGCGAAGTGTTCAGCGACACGCCGTTGCCGGTCAGGTCTTCCAGCGCCTTCATCATGTCGTAGTAGCGCGGGTTGTACTCGCGCTTGAGCACCTGGGCACGCGAGGTGCCGTCCTCGTGGACCACTTCCGGCACGCGGGTTTTCCACTCTTCAGCCACTTCGAAGGTGAAGGTCATGAACGGCGCCGGGTGGTCGACCTTGATCATCTGCGGGGCGACGGTATCGAGCATCGACGGGCAGAACGGTCTCCAGCGTTCGCGGAACTTGATCTGGTGGTTGATGCGGTCAGCCACGCCTTCAACGCTCGGGCAGCCGATGATCGAACGGCCACCGAGGGCACGCGGGCCGAACTCCATGCGGCCCTGGAACCAGGCCACCGGGTTGCCGTCGACCATGATCTTGGCGATTTGCTCTGGCATGTTGTCGAGCTTGCGCCACTTCGGCTGGTCCGGGTGACGGGCGCAGGCGGCGATCACGTCTTCGTTGGAGTACGAAGGGCCGAGGTAGACGTGCTCCATCTTCTCGACCGGCACGCCACGGGCGTGGGACACATAGGCTGCGGCACCCACGGCAGTGCCGGCGTCGCCGGAAGCCGGCTGCACGAACAGCTCTTTCACGTCCGGGCGGGCGATGATCTTCTGGTTGAGCTTGACGTTCAGCGCGCAACCGCCCGCGAAAGCCAGCTTGCCGGTTTCACGCAGGGTGTCGCCCAGGTAGTGGTCGATCATCTGCAGCGCCAGCTTCTCGAACAGCGCCTGCATGCTGGCCGCGTAATGGATGTACGGCTCGTCGGCGATGTCGCCTTCGCGCTTGGGCCCCAGCCATTCGATCAGCTTCGGCGAGAAGTAGAAACCCTTGCCCTTCTCTTTATAGCGGCGCAGGCCGATGACGTTGGCGTACTCGGTGTTGATCACCAGCTCGCCGTTTTCGAAGCTGGCCAGGCGCGAGAAATCGTATTTGCTGGCGTCGCCATACGGCGCCATGCCCATGACCTTGAACTCGCCGTCGAGCATCTCGAAGCCGAGGAACTCGGTGATGGCACCGTACAGGCCGCCCAACGAGTCCGGGTCGAAGAATTCCTTGATCTTGTGGATCTTGCCGTTTTCGCCGTAGCCAAAGAAGGTGGTGGCGTACTCGCCCTTACCGTCGATGCCGAGAATGGCGGTTTTTTCCTTGAAGCCCGAGCAGTGGTAGGCGCTGGAGGCGTGGGCCAGGTGGTGCTCGACCGGCTCGATCTTGACCTTTTTCGGGTCGAAGCCCAGCTGCTCCAGGCACCAGACGATCTTTTTGCGGTAGCGCTTGTAGCGACGGTTGCCCATCAGGATGGCGTCGAGGGCGCGATCCGGGGCGTACCAGTAGCGCTTGGCATAGTGCCAGCGCGCCTTGCCGAACAGGCTGATCGGGGCGAACGGGATGGCTACCACGTCGACGTCGGATGGCTTGATGCCTGCCTGCTCCAGGCAGAACTTCGCCGACTCGTAGGGCATGCGGTTCTTCGCATGCTTGTCACGCACGAAGCGCTCTTCTTCGGCGGCGGCAATCAGCTTGCCGTCAATGTACAGGGCCGCGGAAGGGTCATGGCTAAGGGCGCCGGACAGGCCAAGAATCGTCAATGCCAAGGGATTAGCCTCTTCATTCGGTAGAAATGCGCCAGCGGCCGCTTGGGCGGGTGGCGACTAAAGGGCGGGATTATAACGCAAACATTGGGGGCACACCGCCCCCTTGTGGGAGCGGGTTCACCCGCGAAGCAGGCAACGCGGTGGATGGCACCGGCGTTGCCGGTGTTCGCGGGTAAACCCGCTCCCACAGGACTACTCGGCGATCAGCCAGTCCATGCGGTAGCTACCGGCGGTCTGCGCCAGCTCCTTGGCCAACCACGGCAGCAGCTCTTTGAGCTCTTCTTCCAGCCCCCACGGCGGGTTGGCGATGGCCAGGCCCGAACCATTGAGTCCCTGCGGGCTGTCCTGGTGATGCACATACAGCTCGACTCGCAGCAGTTTCGGTGCGCCGGTGCTGGTCAGGTCCTGGTAATAGCGGGTCAGCGAGCGCTGGTCCTTGATCGGGTACCAGATGGCCGCGACGGTCTGGCGCATGCGACCAATCGCTTCTTTCATGGCAGTGGTGCAGCGCTTGAGCTCGTCGGCCTGCTCGAACGGCGGGTCGATCAGCATGATCGCGCGTTTTTCCTGTACTGGCAGCAAGGCGCGCGGCACATGCCAGCCTTCGCCCAGGTGCACCGTTACGCGCGGGTCTTTCTTCATGTTCTCTTTGAGCAGCGGCCCGTCTTCGGGGTGCTTCTCGTTGAGCAGGGCACGGTCCTGCTGGCGCATCAGGCGGCGGGCCAACTCGGGCGAACCCGGGTAATAACGCAGCTCGCCGTCGGCGTTCAGGCGCTTGATGATACGCAGGTAGTCGTCAGCCATGGCCGGCAGGTCATCACAGTTCCACAGGCGGGCGACGCCTTCCAGGTACTCGCCGGTGCGGCTTGCCTGGTCGCCGTGCAGGTCGTACAGACCAAGCCCTGCGTGGGTGTCGATGTAGGCGAACGGCTGCTCCTTGCGCGACATCAGGGCGATGAGGCGGGTCAGCACGATGTGTTTGAGGACGTCGGCGTGGTTGCCGGCGTGGAAGGCGTGACGATAGTTCATGGCAACTCCTGCGAAGGCGGCAAGTTTACCTTGCCTTGCAGGCGGAGTCAGGCCTGGCTGCTGGTCGGTGTTGGCTTCTTCGCGGGTGAACCCGCTCCCACAAAGGCCCGCACAGATCTCGAATCCTGTGCAGCACCTGTAGGAGCGGGTTCACCCCCTCCCACAGAGGCCCGCACAGATCTCAAATCCTGTGCAGTACCTGTGGGAGCGGGTTCACCCGCGAAGCAGGCGCCGCCGACTCAGCGGGTATTACTTGTCAGCGTGATACGCCGCATCAGCCGTTTCAAAGCGCTGCACCATCGCCTGCGAAGGGCTGCCCAGCTTGCTCACCACGAAAATGGCAATGCTCGCCAGCAGGAAGCCCGGGATGATTTCGTACAGGCCCCAGACATCGATCTGCTTCCACAGGATCACGGTCAGTGCACCGACCACGATACCGGCCAGCGCGCCGTTACGGGTCATGCCTTTCCACAGTACCGAAATCAGCACCACCGGACCGAAGGCGGCACCGAAGCCGGCCCAGGCATAGGCCACCAGGCCCAGCACGCGGTTTTCCGGGTTGGCCGCCATGGCGATGGCAATCAGGGCCACGGCCAGCACCATCAGGCGGCCGACCCACACCAGCTCGAGCTGCGAAGCGTTCTTGCGCAGGAAGGCTTTGTAGAAGTCTTCGGTCAGGGCGCTGGAGCACACCAGCAGCTGACAGCTCAGGGTACTCATTACCGCCGCCAGGATGGCCGACAGCAGTACACCGGCGATCCACGGGTTGAACAGGATCTTCGCCAGTTCGATGAACACACGCTCGCGGTTCTCGGTAACCGGGCCAGCCAGGTCAGGGTTGGCCGAGAAGTAGGCGATACCGAAGAAGCCCACGGCGCAGGTACCGGCCAGGCACAGGATCATCCAGGTCATGGAGATGCGGCGGGCGTTGGCGATCGACTTCACCGAATCGGCTGCCATGAAGCGCGCCAGGATGTGCGGCTGGCCGAAATAGCCCAGGCCCCAGCCCATCAGCGAGATGATGCCGATGAAGGTTGCACCCTTGAGCATGTCGAAGTTGGCCGGGTTGACCGCTTCGATGGCCAGGAAGGTAGTGTCGAAGCCGCCCGTGGAGATCAGCACGATGATCGGCGTCAGGATCAGCGCGAAGATCATCAGCGAGGCCTGCACGGTATCGGTCCAGCTCACCGCCAGGAAACCACCGACAAAGGTGTAGGCGATGGTAGCCGCGGCGCCCGCCCACAGGGCGGTCTCGTACGGCATGCCGAAGGTGCTTTCGAACAGGCGGGCACCGGCCACGATGCCGGAAGCGCAGTAGATGGTGAAGAACACCAGGATGACGATCGCCGAAATGATGCGCAGCAGGCCGCTACTGTCCTCGAAACGGCTGGAGAAGTAGTCCGGCAGGGTCAGTGCGTCGCCGTTATGCTCGGTTTGCACGCGCAGGCGGCCGGCCACGAACAGCCAGTTCAGGTAGGCACCAACGGTCAGGCCGATGGCGATCCAGGCTTCCGACAGGCCGGAGAAGTAAATGGCGCCCGGCAGGCCCATCAGCAGCCAGCCACTCATGTCGGAAGCGCCGGCAGACAGCGCGGTCACCACGCTACCCAGGCTGCGACCGCCCAGAATGTAATCGGAAAGGTTGTTGGTGGAGCGATAGGCAGCGAAGCCGATCAGCACCATTGCCGCGATGTAGATCACGAAGGTGATCGTTAGTGGATTGCCCATGCGTGTGCCCTGGCGTTTGTTTTTATCTCATGCACAACCGCAGCCATGGCGGTTGCACCCAGGCGACGAATGCTATGCAACAACGCAAAGCGGGTGCAACCATTTTTCATTTGCAAGTTGCACCTGCCCGTGCATTTTTTCGAGAAAGCCGCTTTTTTGCTCCTTTTTGGAGCATAGGCGTCGTTTTTAAGACAAATTCGCACCAAAAACGACCCTTCGTCAGGTGTGGAAATGTCTGTCAGACGAGTTGCACCTTTTACACAAAAAATTCGGGTTGCACCTGGTTGCACCCGAATTGTCCTACAGGCTAATCTTGGCGTCAGCTTAGGCCACAGCCGTGGCAATAACGAGGATAAGAAATGGCGACGACCACCCTTGGGGTCAAACTCGATGACCCTACCCGTGAGCGACTCAAGGCAGCAGCGCAGTCGATTGACCGCACGCCGCACTGGTTGATCAAGCAAGCGATCTTCAACTACCTGGAGAAGCTCGAGGGTGGCGCCACCCTGACCGAACTGAACGGTCATGCCAGCAGCCTGGCCGATGACGCCGGCGAAGTTCAGGCCGACCACAGCCACCAGTGCTTCCTCGAGTTCGCCGAGAGCATCCTGCCGCAATCGGTACTGCGCTCGGCGATCACCGCCGCCTACCGCCGCCCCGAGCAGGAAGTGGTGCCAATGCTGCTGGAGCAGGCCCGCCTGAGCGCGCCGCTGGCCGAAGCCACCAACAAGCTGGCAGCTGGCATCGCCGAAAAACTGCGCAACCAGAAGAGCGCTGGCGGCCGCGCCGGCATCGTCCAGGGCCTGCTGCAGGAGTTCTCGCTGTCGTCCCAGGAAGGCGTGGCGCTGATGTGCCTGGCCGAAGCCCTGCTGCGCATCCCCGACAAGGGCACCCGCGACGCGCTGATCCGCGACAAGATCAGCACCGGCAACTGGCAGCCGCACCTGGGCAACAGCCCGTCACTGTTCGTCAACGCTGCCACCTGGGGCCTGTTGCTGACCGGCAAGCTCGTCAGCACCCATAATGAATCCGGCCTCACCTCCTCGCTCACCCGCATTATCGGCAAGAGCGGCGAGCCGATGATCCGCAAGGGCGTCGACATGGCCATGCGCCTGATGGGCGAACAATTCGTTACCGGCGAGACCATCGCCGAAGCCTTGGCCAACGCCAGCCGCTTCGAGGCCAAGGGCTTCCGCTATTCCTACGACATGCTGGGTGAAGCGGCACTGACCGAGCATGACGCGCAGAAATACCTGGCGTCCTACGAGCAGGCCATCCACTCGATCGGCAAGGCCTCGCATGGCCGCGGCATCTATGAAGGCCCGGGCATCTCGATCAAGCTGTCGGCGCTGCACCCACGCTACAGCCGCGCCCAGTACGAGCGCGTGATGGAAGAGCTGTACCCGCGGCTGCTGTCGCTGACCTTGCTGGCCAAGCAGTACGACATCGGCCTGAACATCGACGCCGAAGAAGCCGACCGCCTGGAGCTGTCGCTCGACCTGCTCGAACGCCTGTGCTTCGAGCCTTCGCTGGCCGGCTGGAACGGCATCGGCTTTGTCATCCAGGCTTACCAGAAGCGCTGCCCGTATGTAATCGACTACGTCATCGACCTGGCCAAGCGCAGCCGCCACCGCCTGATGATCCGCCTGGTCAAAGGCGCCTACTGGGACAGCGAGATCAAGCGCGCCCAGGTCGAAGGCCTGGAAGGCTACCCGGTGTACACCCGCAAGGTGTACACCGACGTGTCCTACGTTGCCTGCGCCCGCAAGCTGCTGGCCGTACCAGAAGCCATCTACCCGCAGTTCGCCACCCACAACGCCCACACCCTGTCGGCCATTTACCACATTGCCGGGCAGAACTATTACCCGGGCCAGTACGAGTTCCAGTGCCTGCACGGCATGGGCGAGCCGCTGTACGAGCAAGTGGTCGGCAAGATTGCCGATGGCAAGCTGAACCGCCCATGCCGCGTTTATGCGCCGGTCGGCACCCACGAAACGCTGCTGGCCTACCTGGTGCGTCGCCTGCTGGAAAACGGCGCCAACACCTCGTTCGTCAACCGTATCGCCGACCACTCGATCTCCATCCAGGAACTGGTCGCCGACCCGGTCGCCAGCATCGAACGCATGGGCACCCAGGAAGGCAGCCTCGGCCTGCCACACCCGCGCATCCCGCTGCCGCGTGACCTGTATGGCGCTGAGCGGGCCAACTCGGCCGGCATCGACATGGCTAACGAACACCGCCTGGCGTCGCTGTCCTGCGCCATGCTGGCCACCGCCCACAACGACTGGAAAGCCGTCCCGCTGCTGGCCTGCGCTGCCAGCGAGTCCGCTGCTGTGCCTGTATTGAACCCGGCAGACCTCCGCGATGTGGTCGGCCATGTGCAGGAAGCGACCGTTGCCGACGTCGACAATGCCATCCAGTGCGCGATCAATGCGGCACCGATCTGGCAGGCTACCCCGCCGGCCGAGCGCGCTGCGATTCTGGAGCGCACCGCCGACCTGATGGAGGCTGAAATCCAGCCGCTGATGGGGCTGCTGATCCGCGAAGCGGGTAAAACCTTCGCCAACGCCATCGCCGAAGTGCGCGAAGCCGTGGACTTCCTGCGCTACTACGCCGTGCAGGCGCGCAACGACTTCAGCAACGACGCCCACCGCCCATTGGGCCCGGTAGTGTGCATCAGCCCGTGGAACTTCCCGCTGGCGATCTTCTCCGGCCAGGTGGCCGCAGCCCTGGCAGCCGGTAACCCGGTGCTGGCCAAACCTGCCGAACAAACCCCGCTGATCGCCGCCCAGGCCGTGCGCCTGCTGCTGGAAGCCGGCATCCCGGAAGGCGTGCTGCAGCTGCTGCCAGGCCGCGGCGAAACCGTCGGTGCCGGCCTGGTCGGTGATGAGCGCGTCAAAGGCGTGATGTTCACCGGCTCCACCGAAGTGGCCCGCCTGCTGCAGCGCAACGTCGCCGGCCGCCTGGACAACCAGGGCCGCCCGATCCCGCTGATCGCCGAAACCGGTGGCCAGAACGCAATGATCGTCGACTCCTCGGCACTCACCGAGCAGGTGGTGATCGACGTGGTGTCGTCGGCCTTCGACAGTGCTGGCCAGCGTTGCTCGGCCCTGCGCGTGCTGTGCCTGCAGGAAGACTCCGCCGACCGCGTGATCGAAATGCTCAAGGGTGCCATGGCCGAAAGCCGCCTGGGCTGCCCGGACCGCCTGGCCGTGGACATTGGCCCGGTAATCGACGCCGAAGCCAAGGCCGGTATCGAGAAGCATATCCAGGGCATGCGTGAAAAAGGCCGTTCGGTCTACCAGGTTGCCATTGCCGATGCTGCCGAGATCAAGCGCGGCACCTTCGTCATGCCGACCCTGATCGAACTGGACAGCTTCGACGAGCTGAAGCGCGAAATCTTCGGCCCGGTACTGCACGTAGTGCGCTACAACCGCCGCAACCTCGACCAGCTGATCGAGCAGATCAACAACTCCGGCTATGGCCTGACCCTCGGCGTGCACACCCGCATCGACGAGACCATCGCCAAGGTGGTGGAAACCGCCAACGCCGGCAACATGTACGTCAACCGCAACATCGTGGGTGCGGTGGTGGGCGTACAGCCGTTCGGTGGTGAAGGCCTGT
This sequence comes from Pseudomonas sp. S37, assembly GCF_016658545.1. Taxonomy (GTDB): domain Bacteria; phylum Pseudomonadota; class Gammaproteobacteria; order Pseudomonadales; family Pseudomonadaceae; genus Aquipseudomonas. The sequence continues at coordinate 29,675 of NZ_JACVZC010000074.1, forward strand.
CCGGCACCGGCCCGAAAGCCGGTGGCCCGCTGTACCTGTACCGCCTGTTGTCGACCCGCCCGGCCGACGCGATCGGCCGCCACTTCCAGCAGCAGGACGGCGAAGGCAAGCCGGACCGCGCCCTGCACGAGCAACTGGTCAAACCGTTGCACGGCCTGAAAGCCTGGGCCGAGAGCAATCAGCTGGCCGACTTGGCCGCGCTGTGCGACCAGTTCGCCAGCCAGTCGCAGAGCGGCATCGCCCGCCTGCTGCCCGGCCCGACCGGCGAGCGCAACAGCTACACCATTCTGCCGCGCGAGCACGTGCTGTGCCTGGCCGACAACGAAGCCGACCTGCTGGCGCAGTTCGCTGCGGTGTTGGCGGTCGGCAGCTCGGCGGTATGGGCTGACGGCGAACCGGGCAAGGCCCTGCGCAATCGCCTGCCGCGTGAGCTGCAGGCCAAGGTGAAGCTGGTGGCGGACTGGAACAAGGATGAAGTAGCGTTCGACGCTGTGATCCACCATGGCGACTCGGACCAGTTGCGTGGCGTTTGCCAGCAGGTGGCCAAGCGTGCCGGGGCGATCGTGGGTGTGCACGGGCTGTCCAGCGGGGATCATCAGATTGCGCTGGAGCGACTGGTGATCGAGCGCGCGGTGAGTGTGAATACCGCGGCGGCGGGGGGGAATGCCAGTTTGATGACCATTGGCTGAGGCTGAGGGTTGTTGAAGGAAAAGGGAGAGCTTTGGCTCTCCTTTTTTTATGGGTGCATGTCTTGAGACTGGGGTTGGGCTGACAGGTGCCCGCCACAACATTTTCTGCGCCTGTGAGATCGAGCGCCGAAGCGTTCGCCTCCACACATTCAGCGCCTGCGAGATCGAGCGCCGCCCGCGCGGCGCTTCGCGGCTAAAGCCGCTCCTACGT
>NZ_JACVZC010000075.1 GCF_016658545.1 Pseudomonas sp. S37
GCTGTTCCGGGGCCACATTTCAGTTTCTTGGGATTTCAGACAGAGCCTAGGATTTGAGAAATCAGCTGTGCATCATTGAATTTTTTGAATACCGGAAGAGAGTCATAGTCACCGAAGTCTTTTTCCGATATTAGGCGGCCTTTGTATATCACCATTCGCAGATTCGGGCGAATTTTTGAAACTTGTTTTTTAGGGCCGGGCCAAGCGGAGTCGATGTCGCTAAAAGGAATGTTTCCAATATAGGGCCGCTCGTTTTTTCAATGACTGTTCGGAATGATAAGCAGTCTAGGTGGCTGGTAGTGCTGCTAATGTCACTAAGTTTAAGTGTGCCGTCTATTGATATTGTTGACAAGATTGCGACGTTGGGTTCGATGTACATTCTCGCGTAGCCAAACTTTGTCTGGTTTTTATTCAATGGCACCGCGTAGATGTCACCTGGAACTGGCTTCTTCTTATAAGATTTTTTCATCTTCTCAACTGCCTTTCTGCGCATTCGATGTAAGTAGGCTTATTGGGGTTGCGCTGGCGATCAGGCTGGCGCCGCCCGCGGCCTTCATGCCGTCGAGCGCCACTGGGATAGCATTGACGCGGTAGGTGGCACTGTCCTCGATAATGGGGAAAGCGGGTAGAAGACCATATTGCCCTTGCCGGCCATTGGTTCTCCATTGATGTTTGTATGCGGGTGGATTGGGCGCTTATCCCATCATGGTTGATTATATAGTCAAGTCTAATAATTAGCGGCATTTTAGATAGTTCTTTTCGTCAGTTATACTTGCATGGTATTTGGCTAGATACTGTTAATTTTCCGCCAATCGTCGTCGGCGCTGATACGCCCCTCTACTCTATCGATTCTCGACTTGCCGTCTTTCATTGTAAGGGTGTACCGTCGGTGGGGTAGGAGAGATTTTTTGTTATGCGTGCAAATAAGAGTTTTGCTGCCGCTGGTTTCTAGCGTGTCCTCTAAAACGTCCTGGTCGTACTCGGGGGGGACGGGCAGTGGCTAAAATGTCTAGTCGGCCTTTTGCAATGGTTCTTAAAGCTCGTGAGGTCAAGTGATTTTTGAATATATGCAATAGCTCCTCCCCTTTTTTTTGTAGAATATTGCTGCGCACTTCTGAGTTGTTTTTGTAATCTTTTGTTTTTTTCTGCTTGTCCAAGGTGGTTTCCCATTCGAGCATGGATGTTAAGAACTCATGTAATTTTTTAGATGGGTTCATACGTGCTCTCCGTTATAGGTAGGGGCAGCCGCAAGGGTTGGGGGATTCCTGCCTCTGTGTAACACCCTTTACTCTCGCTATACGCTTTGTTTGTTCCTTTCAATATCGAAGAGGATACAGTTTCTCTTGATCAATCTTCAGCCATGCACCAAGGGCCGCGCGCCAAAGGCACAGGAGAAACTGGCCCGAAACAGTTGTGGGAGCGGGCTTGTCCCGCGAAGCGTCGCGCGGGCGGCGCTCGATCTCATAGGCGCAAAATATGAATGCCACGCCAATAGACGCTATCGCTGCTGGTTGTTCCGCATGCTTGAATTATAAGTTGCGATCTCCCTGATGTTTGGGGATGCGTCTTTGGCTAAGCGTTCTAAAATTCCAACAGGGATTTTTTGATTTGCCGCAATAGCCTGTCTAACACGAGGTTCTTCATCATTGGGCTATCGCTGTAGGATACTGAGCGTGCTCTTTGATTGCCTGTAGGGGAGGTGACTAAGGTCACCTCCTAGATTGACTATAATCAATAAAAATTAGATAAGACTTAAGTGTTTCAAGAACTTCCTTTTTTTGAGAATTCAAATTATTCGCCTGCACCCATTCCACTGGTTGATACATAAGATCGATCAATTTTACGTCGTCAGGCCTATGTGTTTTTTCATCTATGCTGACTGGGTATGTATATTAGGAGAACTCCAATGAGTTGTATTAATTTGTTGCAAGAAAATCAATCATATTCTGTATGATTTGTTTTTTCTTCCTTGCTGAGCATGATGTCTTCTCCTGACATGTGCAGTCTAGCTTTTTGCTCTCGGACGTAGCTAACACGGTAGTCACCCCAGCGACATTGATCTGGCTGCTTAAGTCGCGAGCGGCGGCAACGACATCATGCTGCATTATTTGTTGTCCGCCTGCTCTATTGTAATAGCTCGGCTTAGTTTGTTGTTAGTCCTGCTATAAGGTGGCGTAGAGCTTTTTCTTTTGTGGGGTTTTCATTGATCAGGTTGTAAGTTAGGTTGTGTAGTATTGCTTCGACTTCGATTTTGTTGCATGGAATAGATATTAGCTGGCAAAATGAAAGAAGTGAAAATTTCTCGAATACTTCGAGTAGTAGGTTTTCTGTAGCATCTTCTATTCCATCAAATAGTTTTTTGTCCTTTAATTTTACTGCCCAGCTTGTGGTGTTTTGGCGGAATGTGTCGAGCACCCAAGGGTCACAGGTCATACTTGAAGTGAAAACGTTGTTCTCATGTACTTTATGAATTGCACAAATGAAATCTGGAGAAAGTTTGTTGGCTTCTAGTCTAAGAAGCTTATTTATCCTGTCTTCGAATATATTGTTTACATCATTAAGCGCTTCGCCTTGGTGCTCGAAGAGTATCAATAAGTGCTTGATGTATGTAATTGCCGGGTCTGGTATGGAGCGCTTTTTAAGTTCGCCAAGAAAATGTGTGACTGAGTGTGCGTATCTTTCAGTGGATGTGTCTCTTTCGTAATAATTCGAGGTTTCAAATATTGTTTCGATTTCATTTTTTGCACACTGAGAAATCTTTGCTGAAATATTTGATTTGTCCAGCGGGAAGAATCCAGTGGAGAAACAGTCCAAGCTTAATGCGATTAGCAAGCTATCTATGCTCATAGCAGTCGTCCATCTGGTTTTTTAGGGATGGGGAGGCACCAGTTTGCCAGCTACACAGTGGCACTCGGTGATTGTGCCATCGGCATTGATGTGGCTGCGTAAGTTGGGAGCGGCGGCAACAGACAAGATGTTGCAGTATCTGTTGTCCGCCTGGTCCATTTGACCGACTCAACTTTGGATGATGCCGTTTGTCGCACTGCTTGAATAGCCTTTCCCCATGCTCAAAAATGTCATCTGAATCGGCAATATATAGATATCCTCTGACCCTATGTCAAAGTGAAACTATTTTTTCTTCTTGTGGTCTCGTTGATGTCGCCATTTAGTCAGGGGCGAAGTGACTGTGGAGATCAAATTCTGAATTGGTTATCGGCAAAATGTTGCCCTGCATGTCTTTGGTGGATATTATGAATTTCTCAATATCTTTATCTATGGTTCTTGATCCGTCAAGTACTGCGAATAAGCTAAAAAGTGTTGCGGTTACAGTTTCTTCTATGATCGTGTTTATCATCTCGACATCTTCTTCTAGGAGAGAGGAGCGCCATGCCGCAATGGCCTTCAATGTTTTGTCGGGGTTTCGTCCAGGGGGTGAGGTGAATATCTGTATCAGGTCGCTTACTGTTGCTTCTTTGACGTGAGTGTCTATGTGTGAGAGAAAGTCTTCGTTGGTCATTTTTTTTCCGTCGTGTAAGATTTATTTGGCCAGTGAAGCAGGATACGTTTCTTTATTGAGGTTTATCAAGTGCTGAAGGCACTCGTTGGGCGCTCTGGTGTGAGCTCTTAAGTCTCTGATGTCTTTTGCAAGGAGCTGTCTCGCACTTCCAGTATAGACTCCTTTTCGGGTTGGTATACGTATGTGCTCTGCTCTCGGCACAGCAATAGCTGGTGCAGATACATAGTTGTAGTTTGGGATGATCTGAGCGGCTGGATGAGCTTGCATCGCATGGTGGATGTCGAGTTTGTCACCGGGCATGGACCTGGTTTTCAGATCGCTATATATGCCTACATTATACCCGGAACACGGATTGCATGGGCAGCGTGCTAATCCGAGTGGGTCAATCCAGGCTGTAGTGTTTGGGGCGTAATAGTATAAGTTTAACCCGCCGGAAAATCTAATGGGGTCAATGCCGATAAAGCGACCAGTAGATGGGGTGTAGTATCGATACCTGTTGTAGTGTAAGTTGGTCTCTATGTCGAAGTGTTGCCCTTGAAAGCGAATCGAATTGAACGTTGTTGATATAGTGGTTCGAGGGCGCGTCTCCCTTGTTATTTCCCCAAATGCGTTGTAGATGCCTCTCCAGATTACTTCGCCACTTTGGCTTGTGATCTCGATCGGAGTGCCAAGCTGGTCGCATTGGAACCAGTCAAATGCGTCGAAAGACTGAGGTACCGGCATGTACTGCCACACCGGATCCCGGTCAATGTTGTATGGGAACTCATAGTTCGGCTGATGCAGCATATCCTCAATATGATTCATCACGCCTTGCGCGACCGGAACAAAGGTGCCCGGCTCAAACACGTAGTGGGTGGTACGCCCCTTACCATTGCGGCCTCGCTGTTCAAACGCCAGCGTATCGCCGTCCCAAACAAACAACGTCAAATCGCAGCCCAGCTCTTCATCCAGCGCGCGTCTGGCGTTTTCGTTCCAGACCGGCCCGGCTTGTACCCGGTTGCGGTATTTCGAGCGTGAGTCCTTGTAAACCCGGCGGCCTAACGCGTCATAGCCAAACTCGACAACCAGCCGGTCATCTTCGTAACGTCGCAGCCGGTCATACAGGTCCCAGGTGAACTTGCCGGTCTTGCCGTTCTCAATCCGCTCCAGCAGGTTGCCGCGTTCGTCATACCGATACTGCGTGCCGCAGTAACTGCGCAGCACGTTGTCCATCAGCTTGCGCGGCGAGTGCGGATTGGGTCCTGGTGGGGCCTCGGGGTCCAGCAGGTTGCCTGCGGGATCGAAGGCGAACGTTTCCTTTTCGTAGTTGAGCCTGGCTTCAAGCAAGCGGCCCACCGGGTCATAGCGATAACGCAAATTGCCACGGTTCAAATCGTTGAGGTGGTGTAACTGGCCCGCTTCGTCATAGCGGTAGTTGCGCGCAGCGATGCGTTTGGACTCCCCCTGGCGCGCCAGGGTCTGTTCCAGCAACTGACCATTCGGGCTCCAGGTCTGGCGCTGGATCAGGCCATTGCCCTGTATGCGGCCGATCTCTCGGTGCAGATCATCACGCTCGTAGCTGATCAACTCCTGGTCATCAAGATTGATGGCCAGAAGATGCCCGCTGCCATAGGTCAGCCAGCTGACCCTGTGGCCATCGGGGCGGGTGGTGGCGATGCGTTGGTTGAGGGCATCGTACTCGTGCTTGAACACGGCCACCTGTGGCTTGACCAGATAATCCAGCCACTGATGTTCGCGCGTGTTGTTGCCAGCAGCATCATAGAACCAATGCAGCCGGCAGGTGCCGTTGTTGGCTGACAGCAGGTTGCCATTGCCATCATAGGCGAAGGTCTCAACCTCCCAATGCTCACCGCCACGCCGTCCGGCCTTGCGCTGGATGAGGCGGCCCATCGGGTCATATTCAAAGTGTGTGGTCCTGTCGCCATCCACCCGGCGGGTGGGCAAGTTGCTGCCGTTGTCGTACAGGTAGTGGGTGGTTTCCTTGTCGAAGCCGGTTTCCTTTAACAGTCGCCCGACGGGGTCATACTTGAAACTGGCTTCACTGTTGTTTTCGTTGTGCAGGCGCTCGAGCTGGCCGAGCTTGTCCCAATGGTAGGTGAGGGTGGTGCTGTTGGCGTTATGGCGCTGATAGATCAACCCGGCTTCGTTGTAGGTCCAGCGAGTGCGTCGGTACAGGGCATCGGTGTGGCTGAGCAGGCGGCCTTCGGCATCGCGCTCGAAGCGCTCGGTGGTTTTGTCCGGATGGACAAGCAGTACCAATTGGCCGGCTTCGTACTGGTACTCGGTGACTTCGCCAGCGGCGTTGATCAGTTTGACCAGTTGACCCGCAGCGTCGTATTTCCATTGCGTGGTCTTGCCCGAGCAATCGGTATAGCTGATCAGCCGGCCTTCGCGGTTGTACGCCAGTTTCTTCTCGCCACCGTTGGCATCGGTGATGCCGATGGGAAGGTTGTCGCTGTTGTAGGTGTAGAGGGTTTTGTTCTCTAGCGGGTCCTGGGTTTCGATGATGTTGCCGCGCTGATCGTAGTCGTATTTCCACAGCCCACCTTCGGCGTCGCGAGTCTTGAAACGCTGGTCCAGGTCGTCGTAGGCATGGTGGATCGACGAGCCGTCCGGGCGAATGTGCTGGAGCAGATTGCCTCGCTCGTCGTACGCGTAGACATCACTACTGCCATCAGTGTGGATGTGCTGGGTGACGTTCTTGGCGGCGTCCCGGTAGAGCCATTCTTCGTTCTTGTCGGGATGGATGATGCGGTACGGGTAACCGAGAATGTCGCAAAAGTGCAGGGTCTCGTTGCCGTTGGCATCCTTGATGCGGGTCAGGCGGATGTTCGGGTCCCAGCTCAGGCGGGTATCCAGGCTGCCGTCATCACCCCATTCGCGAACAGCTTTGGCATCTGCGCCTTCGCCCAGCCATTCGAGGTTCATGCCGCGACCGGTGCGGTCGGTGTAGCGGGTTACCAGGTGGTGCTGGTACTGGTATGTCCACGCGGCCCCATGCTCATCTTTCGCGCTGCACAGGTCGCCATGCGCATCGTAGGTGTACGACGCCAGTTGGCGTTGTGGCTGGCCTTCGTGCATCAGCCAGAGTGCGCTGATGCGCCCCTGTGCATCTATATCCGTGTGGATATGCTGATGAGGCACATCGTTCTGGAAGGTTACCAGGTCGGACAGCACGGAACGGTCGGCGTGGCGGTGCTCGTAGAACAGCGCGATGCGCGCGCCACCTCGTTGCGTGATCTGCTCCAGCCGGAACTGATTGCCGTCGCGCAGGTACAACTCTTGTGTCACATGCCCGCGCGCCAGCACCAGCCTGTCAGCGTCTGGCCGCACGATCAGCACATCCTCGATCGGGTCGTGGTGATACTTGCTGATCTTGGGCAACACGTAATGCTGGCTGCGGCCATCAATGCCGTGGAAGACAAGCCGGTTGTCAGTCAGGTCGAAACGGCTGGAGAAGGGTGTAACCCAACGAGCGCCGAACGGGCCGTCATCGTAGGCGCCCAGCGTGGAGCGATAGGTTCTGTTCCAGTCGATGGGAAACACGCCGGGGAGCGTGAAGTCGGTGTGGCTGATCGTTTCGCTGCCCAGGGCGTAACTGATACTGCACCCCGTGCCGCCGGCGACCCCGGCTTTTCGGCAGTTGGGGTCGGCACGGGCAGGTCGTTGCCGAGGGGCTGCTTCGGTGCCGTTCTGCATTTGCACCCGCCGCGCTTGGGTAACCTTGCCGTCGCTACTCACGTTGGCACGCCTCACCACGGGCTTGCGCTTGCCCAGGGCCCGTTTGAGCGTGTCCAGTATCGCGGCCAGGCTGCCTGGGGTGGCCTTGTTGCCGATCTGGGCAATCTTGTCGCCGGCCATGCGGCCAAGGTTTTCCAGGCGCAATGCAATGGGTTCGAGCAGTGCCAGCAGTTTTGGGTCCGGGCCGAGGCCAAGTTGGTCTCGGCTCAAGCCATAACCGGTCTGGCGCTTGGCGTAATCGGAGGCTTCGGCAACCAGGCGTAACCTAGGGAAGATGACAGTCAGGGCAGTGCTTTTGGCGGTACCGTCTGCAGCCGAGCGGATGAGGTTCGCAAGGAACTGGCAAATCTCCACGATCTTTTGCACAAAGCTGGCCAGTATTGTCTGGAGCTGCCGGTCGATTTCCTTGACGAAGTTTTCCAGATCGCCCGGGCTGACAGCGGCGAGGGCGTTCTCCATCGAAATCAGCAGGGCCTGGGCAATGCCATCCTTGGTGGACGCCCGGGCGGACTTCAACATCGGCCGCATCACCTTGCGAGCGGCGCCTATGCCGGGTATCGGTGCAATGGCGAACAGGTTGATGCCAAGGCCAACCCAATTTAACAGGTCGGCCCGGTACTCTGGGGTGCCCTGAACGAGTTGGATGATGTCGCCGATGGCGTCAGTGGCGGCAAACACCGAGCCGGCGACGGGTAAAACCTCGGCGACGGTGATAACGGTGCGCCAGTTGACCAGATCGCCGGTGAGGTCGGTCAACCATTGCGCCAACAATTCGGTGCTGGCGTTGACATCGTCGTTGTCGAAGGTTGCGGTTGGGGCGACGACTCCCGATAACTCATCCATGGCGGGCACTCCAGGTGAAGGGGTTAGCCTTTGAGGCTGGAGTGGTGGTGTGCGGGGTGATGCTTAGCGTGTGTCGAGGGCTCATTAGTGTTCCTGCTGTTCATTCCATCGGGCAGGTGAACGCCGGTATGCAGCCACTTGACGCATGCCGGCACATGGGGTGCATTGCACGGGGTGCAACCACCCGACACTAACGAGGCAAAGGTTCCGGGTCGGTAGTCCAGCTTCTGAAAAACGTGTAGGAAAGTTCGACGCGAAGTGTTGGAAATTGTCGGCGTCATTTCTGCGTACACGGGCTAGTTGGTAAGCCGCCACATCTTCGGCGCCTGTGAGACCGAGCGCCGCAGTTGTTCGCCGAAACATTTTCAGCGCCTATGGGACCGAGCGCCGCCCGCGCGGCGCTTCGCGGCTAAAGCCGCTCCTACATTTGTTTCGGGCCAGTCCATCCTGTGCCAGACCCGCGCGACCGCCCTGTTTGTACGGCACGATATCCAGGCATGCGCCAAGGCGTTCGCGCGCAAATGCCACAGGCATAACTGGCCCGAAACAAATGTAGGAGCGGGTTTACCCGCGAAGCGCCGCGCGGGCGGCGCTCGATCTCATAGGCGCTGAAAATGTTTCGGCGAACAACTGCGGCGCTCGATCTCACAGGCGCAAAAAACACCACGCCGAACACCTGCAACCCCCACCCCCAATTCGGGGAATACCACTGGGGATTCCTCCCCAATCTGTTCCGCTTGTCACCGCAACCCCCTGATTAAAAACACAATCCTCACCTGGCATACACCTTGCTCCAGCTCCACGCAGAGACCCTGTGCCCCCGGAGGTGTAGCATGCCCACGCCACGCAAAGGCCCTATCCTGTCATCACTCGTTCTGGCCCTGCTGGGCTGGGAGTCGACCAGCGAGGCGGCCGTGCAGTGCCAGCGCACCCTGGTCGCCAACGTGGTGGCGCTGGACCAGCCACTGATGTTCAACCGCCTTGGCGCGCAAAACGCCAACGGCATGATGTTCGCCCTGCGCGAGGATGTGGTGGACGACAAGAACGTCCCCCTCAGCATTGGCGGGGCCGCGGTACCGGGCAAGGTCACCCTGCGCCCGGACAAGCGCCCACGGCCGATCGTGCTGCGCGTGGCCGCCGGTGACTGCCTTACCGTCAACCTGACCAACCTGCTCGACTACAAGGCCAACCCCAACAAGCACGGCATCGAGGCCGAAGAGCCCGAGGGTGAAGAAGAGGGGCCGGAAATCGAAAACGAAGGCAACGAAAACTTCGTCGCCGATGAGCAGGTCAACGATCGCCACGTCGGCTTCCAGGTCAACGGCATGCAGGCTGTGAACAGCATTGGCGATATCGCTGCCAACACCGGCCGCAACGGCAACTTCCTGGTTTCGCCGGGCAATACCCGCAGCTACACGCTGTATGCAGAACGCGAGGGCGCCTTCGCCGCCACCAGCCAAGGGGCCACCTTTGGCGGCCAGGGCGGCGCCGGCAACGTCGCCAATGGCATGTTTGGCCAAGTGGTGGTGGTGCCAAAAGGTGGCCGCACTTACCGCAACACCCTGACCGAAGAAGAGATGCGCCTGGCCACCACCGGCCGCACCGCCACCGGTCAGCCGGTGATCGACTACGAAGCCCGCTACCCGCAACTGCAACCGTGGATCGCCGAAGGCAAGGCCGGCAAGCCGATCATTGCCATGGTCAACGGCAATGAAATCCTCAACAGTGAGACCGACGCCATCGTCATGGGCCCCAACCCGGACGGCAGTTTCCCCAAAGCCACCTACCCGCTGGAAAGCATGGGCAAGCGCAACCCGGCGCTGCCCAACCGCCTGGAGGCGTTCCGCGACTTTGCCTCGCAATTTGCCGATGAGGTGGCTGCCACCCAGGCCTTCCCCGGCTACTGGGCCGACCCGGTGATGGGCCATGTGCTGGAGCCGACGCGCGACTCGTTCATGATCAACTACGGCTCTGGCGGCATGGGCGCCGAAGTGGTCGCCAACCGCCTGGGCGTGGGGCCGATGCATGACTGCCTGTCGTGCGCCTACGAGGAGTTCTTCCTCAGTGCCCACACGGTAGGGGACATCGGTACCCTGGTGGACATACCGGCCAACGTCGGCCTGGAGAACATCCGCCCGGGTGAAACGCCCCCCGCGAACGCCGTGGGCGTAAAAGCCAACATGGCGCTTTACCCGGCCGAACCTGCCAACGTGCACCACAGCTACATTGGTGACTTCACCAAGTTCCGCAACACCCACAATGGCCATGAACAGCACATCTTCCACCTGCACGGCCACCAGTGGCTGTTCAACCCCAATGACGACAACTCCGACTACATCGATGCCCAAGGCATCGGCCCGGGTATCGGCTACACCTACGAAATCGCCAACGGTGGTTCGGGTAACCGTAACCGGGTAGCGGGTGATGCCATTTACCATTGCCATTTCTACCCGCACTTTGCCCAGGGCATGTGGGCCATGTGGCGGGTACACGACGTGTTCGAAGAAGGCACCCGCCTGGAAGTGAGCGGGCAGGGTGAGAGTGGTTTCCACAGCACGCCGTTCGCCCTGCGCAGCGGCAAGCCAGCGGTAGGCGCCCGGGCGCTGCCCGATGGCGAGATCGTCGCTGGCACGCCTATCCCGGCCATCGTGCCGCTGCCCGGCAAGGCCATGGCGCCGATGCCAGGCAAGGTTGTGGTAGTGCCGAAACTGTCCGAAGAGCTGGTCGCCGCCAATGACGACGATCACGACGAGGATGACGAAGAAGAGGGCGATGACGACCACGCCAGCCAGGCCCCGGTGCGCAAGGCTATCGGCTCGCTGGCCCTGGTCGATCGCACCGAAGCCAACCGTAACGCCGACGGCACCCTGAAAAACCCAGGCTACCCGTTCTGGATCGGTGGCATGGAAAGCAGCGTCGGTAACCGCCCACCAACCCCGCCGCTGGACATGCTTGACCCGGCCTTGGCCCGGCAGCTGAAAGACAGCGGCAAAGCCCTGTGGGCCAACCTGGATGCGAACCAGGTCGATGGCTGGGACGGTGGCCTTGGCCGGCACGCGCTGGACGGCGTGTCCGCGGGCGGCGAAGCCGAAACCATCACCACCAAACTGGACTTCACCAAGGTGGTGCACAAGGCCAAGCCGATCTACCTGCCGGAAGAGGGTACCGATGTCGAGCAGGCCGCCATGCAGTTCCACGCCATGCCTGAGCACCCCAGCTATGCGCTGATCCCCGGCAGCCAGCCGGTGGCCAAGGCGTTCCGCACCAACGGCGCCTTGCCAACTGCCGGTGCACCGTTCTACGAGCCGTGCATGGATGACCGTGGCAAGCGCCTGACCCAGGCTTCGGGAGTGGGCGAATATGCCAGCGGCGATAGCCTGACCGGCATGAATTTCCGCGGCGCCTCTACCTTTACCGCCGACCGCCCACGCATCTACAAGGGCGCCAACATCCAGTTCGACGCGGTGTACAACAAGGTCGGCTACCACTTCCCGCAAGCGCGCATCATCGCCCTGTGGGAAGACGCCTGGCCGGTGATCACCAAGCAGCGCCCGCCAGAGCCACTGGTGATGCGCATGAACACCTTCGACTGCACCATGTACCAGCACACCAACCTGATCCCCAACGTCTATGAAATGGACGACTACCAGGTGCGCACCCCGACCGACGTGATCGGCCAGCACATCCACCTGCCCAAGTGGGACCTGACTGCCGCCGACGGCTCGGCCAACGGCTGGAACTACGAAGACGGCATTCTCTCGCCCGGCAGTGTGGTAGAGCGGGTGCATGCCATTCGTGCCTTCAACGGCTGCACCGAAGGTGATACCCGCGACGGCACTGCCGCCTGCCCGAAAGCCAGGCAGCACCCGTACTTTGGCCGCTTTGGCCGGGCCGACTGGCTGGGCGCACGCACGGCCATGCAGCGCTGGTTCGCTGACCCGCTGGTGAACGTACACAACGTGGACCGCGGCCTGGGCACCATCTTCACCCACGACCACCTCGGCCCATCGACGCACCAGCAGCTTGGCCTGTATGCCACTGTACTGGCCGAACCTGCCGGTTCTACCTGGTACCATGCCGAAACCGGCGAACAGTTGTACAACCCGGGCACGCGTCAGGACGGCGGGCCAACCTCGTGGCAGGCGGTGATCCAGACCGGCGACCACGATGGCGACGGCAAGAACGACAGCTACCGCGAGTTCTTCCTAGAGTACAGCGACTTCCAGCATGCCTATGAAGCCGGCGTGTACGTGGGCGCAGGCCCTGACGGCATCCCCAACGGCCAGGCCTACCCGGCCACGGCTGACAGCTTCCGTTACGCCATCAACCCGCCCGTGCGGCAGAAGGCATCCAGCCTGCTCGAATCGGTGGTGGAGTCGCGTGGCGGCCTGAACCCAGGTTGCCCGAGCCGGCCGTGCCCGCAGGCGATTTCGGTGGATGACCCTGGCATGTTCGTCGTCAACTACCGCAACGAGCCGCTGGCCCTGCGCGTATTCGACCCGAACAAGGTAGGCCCGGACGGCAAACGCGGCATGCAGGCCGACGGCCTTGGCGGTGACCTGAGCTATGCCTTGCAGAGCCGCACCGACCGTGCAATCCCGGCCATGAACATGGCGCCTTCGGCGATTACCTCGGCGGTTGGCCCAACGGGCGGGACCACGCTGTTCCCACCGCACATCAACAAGGCTGGCAGCGAACCAGGCGACCCCTTCACCCCAATGCTGCGTACCTATTCCGGGGACAACGTGCGCCTGCGCCTGCATGCAGGCGGTCATGAAGAGGAACACAACGTCACCCTGCATGGCGTCAAGTGGCTGCAGAACGGTTCTGGCTTCGGCAGCAGCTCCAACTCGGGCTGGAAGGCCTCGCAGATGATCGGCATCTCCGAACAGATGGGCTTCATGGCACCGGTGTCGATGATTTCCAGTTCCGCCGCCACCAATGGCGATTACCTGTACTCGATGGACGCGGCGCTGGAAGGTTACTGGAACGGCATCTGGGGGGTCATGCGCAACTACACCGCACAGCGTGCGGACCTGTTCGCCTTGCCCAACAACCCGCAACCGGTGGCCATGCGCAATACCGTGAACTTTGACGGCATCTGCCCGAAAACCACGGCCAACGCCAACGGCATCGGTACCCGCACCACGGTCAAGCGCAACTACGAGATTGTCGCGGCACTGGCCAACGACATTCTTGAAAACCGTAATGGCGTCAGCATCAACGACCCGGCCGGTGTGGGCCAGCATGTGGGCGGCCCGCTGAAGGCCAATGGCGGCACCCTGGTGTTCAACAGCCGCAAGACCAGCATCCCGCAGGTCACGGTAATCGACGAAGAGGATGGCACCACCTTCACCGTAGGCGGCCACAGCGCACCGCTGCATGACCCGACCGCCGTGCTGTACGTGCGCAAGGCCGACCTGGACGCGACTACTGGCAAGCTCAAGGCCGGCGTGCCGGTGGAGCCGCTGGTGCTGCGTGCCAACGCCGGGGACTGCATCAGCATCACCCTGGAAAACCGCCTGCCGCTGGTAATGCCCGACCTGCCCAGCACGGCCGTGATGCAGAACGTGGTCAAGCGTGACCGCTTTGGCAGCGAAGGCTCCACGGCGTTCAACAACAACCTGATGCGGCCGTCGAGCCATGTGGGCCTGCACGCGCAGCTGCTGGCCTACGACATCACCAAGTCCGACGGTGCCAACGTGGGTGCCAACCCGGTACAGACCGTACCGCCCCGGGCAGGTAACAGCGGCGCTTACCCAAGCCGGGTGTACCAGTACTATGCCGGCCACCTGGAGCGCGAAGGCAAGCCGATGCTGCAACTGGGCCGCACAGTGGACAACATCAACACCACGGCAATCGAGTTCGGTGGGCTCAACCTGACCCCGTCCGACTTCATCAAGCAGCCACAAAAAGGCCTGGTCGGTGGCATGAGCATCTTGCCGCAGACGGCGACCTGGACCGAAGACACTGCCAGCCGCGCGCAGGCGACGGTCAAGGTCAGCGGGCAGCCCGATTATCGTGACCTGGTCACGGTGTGGCAGCGTTCGATGAACATGCGCTGGGCAGACGGCCGCCCTGTCGAAGGTATTGCCACTGAAGGCAATGGCGTACCAGGTGACCCGAAAGACAACGGCAACATGGCCATGAACTACAAGACCGAGCCGCTGTGGCTGCGCTTTGGCCTGGCACCGGATGCACCGTTTGGCCATGCCGATGGCTTTGGCTTTGCGGATGTGCCCAACGCGCACATGGCCTACAGCAATGCCTTGGTCGGGGGCGACCCGCAAACGCCGGTGCTGTATGCCAAGCCTGGCCAGCCCGTGCGCAGCCATGTGCTGATGCCCAGCGGTGGCAGCCGCGGCATCACTTACCAGCTGGACGGCCACCTGTGGCCACTGCACAACTACCAGGCCGAGAAGAACGACGTGAACGGCTACCCGATGAACCTGCCCGGTATCGGTTCGGTGCGCTTCGGCTACAACCCCATGGCCATGTACATCGGCGCGCAGGAGAGCGTGCTGCCAGCGGCGCACTTCAGCTTCATGCTGCCGAGTGCCGGCGGGGCCAACGCGGTGGCGGGTGACTACCTGTTCCGCGACTACGCCGCCTACGGCAACCTCTCGGGGCTGTGGGGGATCTTGCGGGTGACCAACGAAGCGCCGCCGGCAACGGCCCCGGCGCAGTAAATAGAAGGGGAGCGCGAGCATGAACAAGAAGACTCGCCCTGCTTACCTGGGGGTAATGTTGGGGGTAGCGCTGATCGGCCTGGGCGTGGCGTATGAAAAGCTCTGGTGCGACCCCCGTGAGCTGTTGCAGGAACCTGCCGACCCGCAGGCCCTGCACCGGCTCAGCCGGGACGGCGTGACCGTGGAGTTCGAGGCCCGGCCACTGGCCGGGGGCTCGCTGCAGGAAGGCGGTTTCGCCAATATCCGTTTCAAGGTCAGCGACCAGACCAGCGGCCAGCCGCTGTCGGGCATGGCCCCGGGGGCGTGGATCGACCCGGCGCAGTCGGCCCCGCTGGGCGACCGCGCACAAAGCTGCAAGTCGCGGGTCGCACTGTTTCTCAAGAGCAGCATCGGCGCCCGGCCGCTGCTCGACCTGAACAGCTACTTTCTGCTGGTGCTGAACAACGACGCCAGCCTGACGGTGATCGACCCCACCGTGTCGGTGGGCGGCGTGACCAGCACCATGGCGCGCATCGACCTGCCCGGGCGACCCATGGACTGGGTGGCCACCGCCGACGACAAACAGGTGTTCGTATCGATACCCGAGCGCGGCAAGGTAGCGTTGATCGACACCGAAACCTTCACCCGTGTGGCCGACATGGACGCTGGCGAGCAGCCCTTGCGCGTGGCCTTGCAGCCCGATCAGTTGCGCTTGTGGGTGGGCAACAACAGCAGCGATGCGGCCAAGGGTGGGGTTACCGTCATCGATGTGCCCAGCCGCAGCATGCTGAAAACCTTCAACACCGGCAGTGGGCACCACGAAATCGCCTTCAGCGCTGACTCGCGCTATGCCTACGTCAGCAACCGAGACAGCGGCACCCTCAGCGTCATCGACATCCCTGAATTGCGCCTGGTCAAGACCCTCAAGGTTGGCCCGCACCCTCTGTCGGTCAGCTATTCGGCGTTGTCCCAGGCGGTGTATGTGGTGGATGGCGAAGAGGGCAGCGTGCGCGTGTTTGATGCCCGTAGCCAGCAGTTGCGCCACACGGTCAAGGCCACGCAGGGCCTGGGGCCGATGCGCTTCAGCAGCGATGGCCGCTACGGTGTCGTGCTCAACACCCTGGAAAACCAGGCCCTGGTGATCGACGCCAGCACCGACAAGCTGATCCACACCATTGCGGTGGCGGCCGAACCCTACCAGCTGACCTTTACCAAGGGTTACGCCTACATCCGTGGCCTGGCTTCGCCGAAGGTGAGCATGATCAACCTGGCCAGCCTGGGCGAAGGCCGTACACCCATCGTGCAAAGCTTCGAGGCAGGCCCGGCGGCACCGCGCCAGGCCGGTAACCTGCCGCTGGCCCAGGGGCTGTCGGTGTCGCGTGATGACAATTCGGTGTTCGTGGTCAACCCGGTGGACACCACCACCTACTTCTATGCCGAAGGCATGAACGCGCCAATGTCGGGCTACAACAACCGCGGCCACCAGGCCCGTGCCGCCATTGTCGTCGACCGCAGCCTGCGTGAAGTGGCGCCCGGGGTGTATGGCTCGACGGTGAAGCTGCCTGCTGCCGGCAAGTTTGACGTGGCCTTCCTGCTCAACCAGCCACAAATCATCCACTGCTTCAGCACCGAAGTGGCTGCGGCGCCCAACGCCAGCAAGCGCAAAGGCGCACATGCTGAGTTCATTGGCCTTGACCAGCCACTGCCGCAGCACAGCAACTTCACGGCACGGGTGCGTATTGTCGGTGACGACGGCCAGCCACGCCTGGGCCTGAACGACCTGAGCCTGCGCTACTTCCTGGCACCGTCGTCGATGCCGCGCAACCTGCAGCTGCAGGAAGTGGGCGAGGGCGTGTACCAGGCGGCGCTGACCCTGCCAGAGGCCGGCGCCTGGTACCTGCATGTGCAGTCGCCCTCGCTGGGGCACAAGTTTGCCGAAGACAACTACACCAGCCTGCGCGTCCTGCCGGCCGCAGCAAGCAACGCTTCCCAGACTGACGTGAGGAATGTGCGATGAACGCCAAGCATGCTTTCACACTGTTGGCCCTGAGCCTGGCGCTTGCCAGCAACCTGACCCTGGCCCACTCCGGCCACGACCACAGCGGCCATGCCGAGCAGCCGCCAGCGGCGCGTCAGGAAAAGACCAGCGTGCGCTTTGCCGATGTGTCGTTGCTGAATCAGGACGGCATGCCGGTACGCCTGGAGAAAGACCTGGTCGGCGACCACCTGGTGGTCATGGGCTTTATCTACACCAGCTGCACCACGGTGTGCCCGGTGGTGTCGTCGATCATGGGCAAGGTCCAGCAGCAGCTGGGCGGCCGGGTGGGCGAGGAAATCCGCCTGGTGTCGATCAGCGTCGACCCGCAGCGTGACGACGCCAAGCGCCTGCAGAACTACGCCAAGGCTTTCCAGAAGGGGCCAGGCTGGAGCTGGCTGACCGGCACCCCATACGCCATCACCGAAACCCTCAAAGGCCTGGGCAGCTTCAGCGCCGACCTCAGCCAGCACCCGCCGCTGATCCTGGTGGGTGACGGGCGCAGCGGGCACTGGACGCGCTACTACGGCTTCACCGACCCCGGGGTGCTGATCGAGGAGATCAACCGCCTCAGCGCCCGCCGGGTACATGCCAAGAGCACGGCAATTGCCGACCACCATGAGGTGCAACCATGAGCACGGCAAGCGCTCGTCGCGCGGGTATGCGGGGCTTCGACTGGCTGGTACTGGGCGGCTGCCTGTGGATTCTCGCCTCGGTGGCATTTGCCCACGAAGGCCATGGCCAGCAAGCACCTGTGCCACAACCGGCCCCGCAGGCGATGACCAGTGGCGGCGGCACCCGCGATGCCCAGACCTGGTTCACCGACACCGTGCTGAAGGACCAGAACGGCCGCGAGCTGCGCTTTTACAGCGACGTGCTCAAGGACAAGGTGGTGATGCTCAACGTGATCTTCACCCACTGCACCGACGCCTGCCCGCTGATTACTCGCAAGCTGCGCGAGGTGCGCGAAGCCATGGGGCCGCAACTGGCCAGCCAGGTGACCTTCGTGTCGATCAGCAGCGACCCGCTGAACGATACCCCTGAAGCACTCAAGGCGTTTGCCGAAAAGCAGGGTGTGGACGAGCCGAACTGGCTGTTCCTGACCGGGGACAAGGCCAGCGTCGACCTGGTGCTCGGCCGCATCGGGCAGTTTCTGCCCAGCCCCGAGCAGCATTCGACACAGCTGATTGCCGGTGATGTGGCCGGCAAGCGCTGGAGCAAGATTCGCCCGGATGCACCGCCTGCGGCGATTGCCCAGCGCATGCAGTTGCTGACGCAGCCACTGGCGGGTCGGTGAGTGCCATGGGCAGTATTACGGCAAGGCTGGCACAGATCCCTGTAGGAGCGGCCTTGCGTCGCGATCGGGCGCGCAGCGGCCGTAAAACCGGCACATGCGGTGCACCTGATGAAACGCATTCGCCTGTTCTGCGGCCGCTGCGCGCCCGATCGCGACGCAAGGCCGCTCCTACAGGGATTTGCGCCAGTTTTGCAATTGCGGTGCGCTATCTGGCATTCGCATTAAGCTTTGTCATGAGCAGCGCTGCATTCGCCCTTGACCTCACCGACCACGAACAAGCCGGCAAGCGCCTCTACCGCGAGGGCCTCTCCAGCAGCGACGCACAACTGCAGGCCCGGGTCGGTGCCAGCGACATGGCCGTCCCCGCCAGCGTACTGCCCTGTGCCAGCTGCCACGGCAGCGATGGCCGTGGCCGGGCCGAAGGCGGTGTGCGCCCGCCCAGCCTCGACTGGCAACGCCTGGCAATCGGCCAGGGCAAGCGCGAGGTCAATGGGCGTAGTTACCCGGCCTACACCGACAGCAGCCTGGCCCGGGCCGTCCAGCAGGGCATCGACCCTGCCGGCAACCGCCTGGACCCGGCCATGCCACGCTTCGAGCTGACCCTGGCCGACCAGCGCAACCTCACCGCCTACCTCAAGCGCCTGGCCCAGGAACGCGACCCCGGTGTAGAGGAGGGCGTGCTGCGCCTGGGCACCTTGCTCCCCGCCAGCGGCCCGCTTGCCGAAGCCGGGCAGGTGATACGTGCGGTACTGGAAGATGGCGTGGCGCAACTCAACCAGCAAGGCGGTATCCACGGCCGGCGCCTGCAACTGGTGGTGCTCGACCCAGGCCCCGACCCGCTCAGTGCCGAACGCGCCGTGCAGCAGTTGCTGGAACAGGAGCGGGTGTTCGCCCTGATCGCACCACTGGTGCCGATGCTCGACCAGCGCCTGGCCGCCTTGCTGGCGCCGCAGAACGTGCCGCTGATTGGCAGCACGCCGCGCAGCGGCGGCAGTGCGCAGATTTTTGACCCGCTACCCGGCCTGCCCGAGCAGTTGCTGAGCCTGGCCGGCCATGCTCGCACGGCGCTGGGCCTGGCCCCGGGCGACCTGCGCGTGGTGTATGCCGGCAACGAACAGGCAGCTGTGGCCGAGCAGCTGCGCGAACGTTTGCTGCAGCAGGGGTGGATGCCGCCCGCGATCCAGGCCTTCGACGGCCAGGCCGTGGACGGGCAGGGCATCGTCTTCCTGGGCCGCGCCCAGGCCTTTGCCGAGCTGGCCGCAGCGTTGCAGGTTGTGGGCCGCCAACCTTACCTGTTCGCCGCCTCCAGCCAGGTGGCCGGGGCGGTGGCGCGCCTGCCCGAACAGTGGTCGCAACGGCTGTTCCTGGCATACCCCTATGTGCCGGAAGACTGGACCGCGCAAGGCCTGGCAACCCTGGCCGGGCTGCAACAGCGTCAGGGCCTTGACCCACGCCATGCGTCGCTGCAGGTCAATACCCTGTGCGCACTGCGGCTGTTGAGCGAAGCCCTGAAGCAGATAGGCCGTGATGCCAGCCGCGAGCAACTGATTGCCGCGCTGGAAGGCCTGCACGATGTGGCCACCGGCCTGACCCCGGCACTGGGCTTTGGCCCCGGTCGCCGCCAGGGCATGGCCGGGGCGCATGTAGTGGCGGTGGCCCTGCCAGGGCCGCGGTTCACCTCGGTTACCCCCTACCAGCCAGTAGCGGACAGCCCTTGAACGGAGGTTGCCATGCGTATTGTATTGTTGTGCCTGTTGCTGGTGATGACGCGGGCAAGCTGGGCTGACGTGCCTGCCGCGCGGGTCAATGGCGTAGAGATCGGGCTGATGCGCCTGGAGCGCTACTTTGCCGAGTACCTGAATGCCCAGGGCCGTGCGCTGACCAGCATCCGCAACCCGAACCTGTACAAGCGCCTGCGCGACCAGGCGCTGAACGAGCTGATCGACAAGGAACTGCTGTGGCAGGAAGCGCAGCGCCAAGGCATCGCCATCAGCAATGAGCAAGTGGCGGCGCACGTCGGTGAGGTGGAAAGCGCCTTTGGCAGCCCGGCCATTTTCGAGCAGCGCCTGGCAGAGGCAGGCTTTGATCGGGCACAGTACACTGAATACACCCGGCACGAGATGGCGGCCCAGCAGGTGTATGCCCGGCTTAGCGCAGTCGACGCGCCGAGCCAGGCCGACGTGGAGGCATTTTATGATGCCAACAAAGAAAGACTGCAAGGAGCGCAGAACCAAAGTGATAACCCTTCGGTCATACGCGAACAGGGCCTGGTGTTGGCCAGGGCCTTGCTCATCAGTCAGACACAAGCGCAGGCGCGTCAATCCGTGCGCCAACGTTTGCGCGAATCCGCTACAGTGGAGGTCGCTGACTGAAGAGCCTGATGGCGTTGCCCCCAAAGCTGGGGAATCAGCATTTGGCAATGTGCCATCATTTTCCCCGCATGTGGGGAACCGGCGGGGTGTGCCTGCCCAACAGTTTTTGGGTGCTGGCCGGCATCCCAGTCAAATCAGTAAGTTACAGCGGTGCAACATGACTATTCACGCCTGGCACGAAGCCTGCTCAAGCCTGTACAAGGGCGCACTTCGCAGACCGGGTAACCGGGCAGTTCTTGGGAGTCGACCTTGGTGAACAGAGTATTGGTAGTCGATGACGAACAGACTCTTGCGCAGAACCTGCAAGCGTACCTGCAGGCGCAAGGCCTGGAAGTTCATGTTGCCCACGACGGTGCCAGTGGTATCGAACAGGCTGCAAGCCTGGCACCGCAAGTAGTTGTGCTGGATTACCGCTTGCCCGACATGGAAGGTTTTCAGGTGCTGGAGGCTGTACGCAAGAACAGGCAGTGCCACTTCGTGCTGATTACCGCCCACCCCACCGTCGAGGTGCGTGAGCGGGCCGCCGAACTGGGTGTGAGCCACGTCCTGTTCAAGCCGTTCCCGTTGGTGGAACTGGCCCGTGCAATCTTCGACCTGCTGGGCATCGAGCGCCGGCGCAGGGCCACGGACAACCCGGCAGAAGGGTTCGTCGAACGACGCCAGAACAGGAACGAATCGTTCCCCCTGCAGTTGTACGATGGAAGCTGGGTGTTGGCCGACCGCCGCCGTAACGGCGCCAAGCCACCTGGGCCCGACGACGATCAACTGCTCACAGGGGAATAGCGGCGCCCGCACCCCTGGCCGAGCCAGCCTGCGACGCGCCCCTGAGCGGAGTCGCAGGCCATGCCAGAAGCATTCGATGCAACCCGGGAAGCTTTACTGCCTGCACCGGCCTCTTCGCGGGTAAACCCGCTCCCACAGGATGTTTGCAGCCCACAGACCTGTGATGTACCTGTGGGAGCGGGTTCACCCGCGAAAGGGCCGGAACAGGAAAAACAATTCCAGGCCTACCCCCGCGACCTCCTGGCCCAGGCCCGCCTGCAAGCCACCGAAGAGCGCCTGCTCAACTGCCTGGAACGCCTGGCCTGCGACACCCCGGCCACCTTCACCAAACGCCTGGGCCTGACCCTGCACTACCCGGTGCTAGACAGCCACACCCTGCTGGCCAGCAGCCCACGCTTCGACAAGGTCAGCCTGGCCATGTGCCTGAAGCGCGAATTCGTGCTGATCGAGCAGGGCGGCCAACTGCTCGGCGTATTCGCCGACCCCTTCGACCATGCCCGCCTGGCCTGGATCGACGACGTGCTGCAAGGCGCGCCGCTGTACCTGGCCCACGCCGCCGAACTGGCCACCTTCCTGGCCCGCCACGAAGAAAGCTTCCACGCCGTCGATGCCCTCGACCACGACGCCGAGGCCAGCAGCGAAAGCGACCCGCTGCAACGGCTTTCGCTGGCCAGCATCAGCGAAGACCAGAGCCGCGTGGTCAAGCTGGTCAACTCCACCCTGTACGACGCCCTCAAGCTGCACGCCAGCGACATCCACCTGGGCATGACCGGCCAGGGCCTGACCATCAAGTACCGCATCGACGGCGTGCTCAACGGCGCCGGCAAAGCCAGCGGCAGCGCCTTCGCCGACCAGGTGATTTCACGTATCAAGGTCATGGCCGAGCTGGACATCGGCGAAAAACGCGTACCCCAGGACGGCCGTTTCAAGGTTGCCGTGGGCGACCGGCAAATCGACTTCCGCGTTTCGATCATGCCCAGCATCTTCGGTGAAGACGCGGTGCTGCGGGTGCTTGACAAGCAGGACCTGTCCGACCGGGTCAGCGGCGTGCAGCTGCAGGCCCTGGGTTTTGCCGACGAGACCTTGCGGGCCCTGCGCCGGTTGGCCGCTGAGCCCTACGGCATGATCCTGGTCACCGGCCCCACCGGCAGCGGCAAGACCACCACGCTGTACGCCATGATCAGCGAGATCAACCATGGCGTGGACAAGATCATCACCATCGAAGACCCGGTCGAGTACCAGCTACCCGGCGTGCTGCAGATCCCGGTCAACGAGAAGAAGGGCCTGACCTTCGCCCGCGGCCTGCGTTCGATCCTGCGCCACGACCCGGACAAGATCCTGGTCGGTGAAATCCGCGACCCGGACACCGCGCAAATTGCCGTGCAGTCGGCGCTTACCGGCCACCTGGTGTTCACCACCATCCACGCCAACAACGTGTTCGACGTGATCGGCCGCTTCAGCCAGATGCAGGTCGACCCCTACAGCTTCGTTTCTGCCCTGAACGCGGTGCTGGCCCAGCGCCTGATCCGCCTGGCCTGCCCACACTGTGCCACGCCTTGCGAACACGACGACGACACCCTGTTTGGCTCGGGCCTGACCCGCGAAGGCGTGGCTGGCTGGAAGTTCGTGCGCGCCCAGGGTTGCGGCCAGTGCCGTGGCAGCGGCTATCGCGGGCGCAGCGCCATCGCCGAACTGCTGCACCTGGACGACGACCTGCGGCAGATGATTGTCGAGCGCCGCCCCTTGTCGCAGATCAAGACAACAGCCTGCCAGCGCGGCCTGCGCCTGCTGCGGGCCTCGGCCCTGGACCTGGTCCGTGACGGCCGCACGACCCTTGAGGAGATCAACCGTGTCACATTCATCTGATCGTTGCTCTTGCAAATACACCGCCGTACTCGGCGCCGAAGGTGTCGGCCTGGGTCGCTGGCACAAGAACAACCACCAATGGCTGGGCAGCCGCGCGTTCAGCTGCGATGCCGCCCAACCGGCCTGGGAAGCCGCAGTGGATGCGCTGGCCGCATTGCTGGCCGAGCATGCCGTACGCGGTGCCCAGTTGCGCGTGTTGCTGTCGGCCCGTTACAGCCGCTTCTGCCTGGTGCCCTGGAGCGATGCCATCGGCCACCCGCGCGAGCTGGATGCCTACGCCCGGGCTTGCTTCGAAAACCTCTACGGGCAGCCGCTGGACGACTGGCGCATCGTGCTGTCGCCAGAGCCAGCGGGCGCTGCGCGCATCGCCACGGCGCTGCCCGAAGCGTTGCTGCAACGGCTGCAGGCGCTGGGCCGGGAAAGCCGCCTGAACCTGCGCTCGGTGCAACCGTACCTGATGGCGGCCTACAACCGCTGCTCGGCGCAACTGGAGCAGGGCGATTTCCTTTTCGTACTGGCAGAACCGCGCCGCAGTGTGCTGCTGCTGGCCGCCGGTGGTGCCTGGCAGCAAGTGCTGGCGCAAGGCTGCGCCGACAGCGACCAGGCCTTGCAGGCCTTGATCGAGCGCACCTGCGAGCTGTACGGCGAGCACCTGCCACGGGTCTATCTGCATGCCCCGGGCCGGGGCGACGTGCCGCAACTGGCGGCGGTGCAGCTGTGCCAGCCGGCCAGCGAAGCCGACCCGCTGTGCGCCATGTGGCGGGCGGTGGCCTGACATGCGCCGCCTCGACCTGGAATTCCAGCCCCGGCGCAGCAGCCCGTTGGCCTGGTCGCTGCTCGCCCTGGGCAGCGCCGTGGTCGCCGGCCTGGTGCTGCTGCAACACAACTTGCAGGCCGAGCAGGTCGACCTGGAGGCCAGCGTACATACCCTGGAGCTGCAACTGGGCCGCCGCCCGGCCACTGCAGCGCCGCTGAGCAGCGCCGCCAGCCGTGAGCAGGCCGAGCGCCTGGCGCAGATGCGCAGCGTTTCGCAGCAGTTGCAACGCCCGTGGCAACAGTTGTTCGCCATGCTCGAAGCCATGCCACAGGACGACGTCGCACTGCTTGGCCTGACCCCGGATGCGCGCAAGGGCCAGGTCCGCATTACCGCCGAGGCGCGCAACCTGGAAGCGATGCTGCAGTACCACCAGCGCCTGGATGCCAGTGACGAGCTCAGCGATGTGTCGCTGCTCAACCACGAGGTGCTGGCAGCGCAGCCCGAGCACCCGGTGCGCTTTACCCTTACTGCTACCTGGGAGACCGGCCATGCGCGCCCTTGACTCGCTCAACAGCCTGATCCTTCAGGAGCGCCTGCGCCGTGTCGGCCCGGTCGGCCTGGCGGCAGTCGCCGTCGGCTTGCTGGCCATCGGCGTGGTCGCTGCCGGGGTGCTTCCGCAGTGGCAGAGCGTACGTGAGCTGCGTGCTACCGAAGCAGACGCCAGCGTGCAGGTGCAGCGGGTCAAGCGCGGCGAGCTGAAGATTGCCGTCAAACCCGAGCAACAGGCACTGGACAGCCTGCGCCAGCAACTGCCGGGGCAGCCCCAGGCCAGCGAGCTGATCGAACGCCTGTACCACCTGGCCAGCGCCGAGCACATCAGCCTGGCCCGCGGTGAGTACGCCCTGGGCGTCGATCCCAAGACCCAGCTGGCGCGCTACCAGATCGTGCTGCCGGTACGCGGCAGCTATCCGCAGATTCGCGGCTTCCTCAAGGGCCTGCTCAAGCAACTGCCGACCCTGGTGCTGGAAGACCTGGAGCTGCAACGCAAACGCATCGGCGACAGCGAGCTGAACGCCCGCCTGCGCATGACCCTTTACCTGTCGAGGTCGTGATGAACAGACAACGTGCAGTGATCTGGGTTGGTTTTCTTGGCGTGAGCGCGGCGCTGGCCTGGGCGCCTGATCATTGGTTTGGGCAGGACGATGGCGTCGCGGCGTTCGCGGGTAAACCCGCTCCCACAGGGGCAGTGGACACCGCCAAATCTGTGGGAGCGGGTTCACCCGCGAAAGGGCCGGAACAGGCCTCCCGCAATCTGTTCCCAACCCAGCAATGGACCAAACCCCAAGCCCTGGCCACCGTCACCGAACAACCCGTCATCACCGCCCCGGTGGCACCCCCGGCGCCAACCGCCCCAGCCCTGCCATTCCAGTTCATCGGCCGCATGGGCGAGCGCGACGACCTGCAGATCTTCCTGCAGAGCGGCGAGAAACTCTACGTCGTGCGCCAAGGCGACGTCATCGAAGACACCTACCGCCTCGACCGCGTCTCGGCCAGCGAGCTGAGCCTGGTCTACCTGCCTTTGCATCAGTCGCAGACTTTGTCTGTAGGGAGCGCACCATGAAGTCGTCAAAGCTGTGCAAACCTGCTCCGTTCCTGCTGGTGGCGCTGTGCGTGGCCATCGCCGGGTGCGGCTCCAGCGCCGTGCGCAAGGACAGTGACCAGTTGTTGAAAGAGGGCCAGTACGAGGCGGGCATTGCCCGCCTGGAAGAAGCCCTGCGCGATGACCCGCGTGACACCGAACTGAACATCGCCCTGGCCCACAGCCGCCAGGCGGCGGTGGAGGCGCTGATTACCCAGGCCGACAGCGACCGCATTCGCCATGACTTCGCCAATGCCCGCATGGGCTATGGCCGGGTGCTGACCCTGGAGCCGAACAACCGCCGCGCCCAGGAGGGTATCCGCCAGCTCGAGCTGATCCGCACCCTCGACGAGCGTGTGGCGCTGGGCCAGGCGGCACTGCGCCAGGGTGACCTGTTTGGTGCCGAGCGCTACATGCGCGAAGTGCTGCGCCTGGACCCGCAGAACCAGAAGGGCATTGCCCTGCGCACCGACATCGAGAACGTCCAGGCGCGCACCGCGCAGCCGTTCCCGCAGCTGCGCAGCAAGCTGGAGCGGCCGGTCACCCTGGAGTTTCGCGACGCCAACCTGAAGACCATCTTCGAGGTGCTGTCGCAGGTGGCCGGCATCAACTTCATCTTCGACAAGGACCTGCGCCCGGACATGAAGGCCACCATCTTCGTGCGTGAAGTACGTATCGAGGACGCGATCGCACTGCTGCTGGAACAGAACCAGCTGCGCCAGAAGATCGTCAACGACAACACCCTGATGGTCTACCCCGACTCGCCGCAGAAGGCCAAGGACTACCAGGAACTGGTCATGCGCACCTTCTACCTGACCAGCATCGACGCCAACACCGCGCTGAACATGGTCAAGACCATGCTCAAGACCCGCGACGTGTTCGTTGACGAACGCCTGAACACCCTGACCATGCGCGACACCCCGGATGCCGTGCGCATGGCCGAGAAGCTGCTGCAGTCGCAGGACCAGTCCAACCCCGAGGTGGTGCTGGAGGTGGAGGTGATGGAAGTGGCCACTTCGCGCATCCTCGACCTGGGCCTGCAATGGCCCAACACCTTCGGCGTGCTGAACTCCGAGGGCAAGTCGGTCAGCGTGCTCGACCAGCTGCGCGGCATCGACTCCAGCCGCATCAGCATTTCGCCGGCGCCGCAGGCCAAGATCAATGCCCAGGACAAGGACATCAACACCCTGGCCAGCCCGGTGATCCGTGTCAGCAACCGCGAGCAGGCGCGCATCCACATCGGCCAGCGGGTGCCGATCATCAGCGCCACCTCGGTGCCGTCCACCCAGGGCCCGGTGATCACCGAAAGCGTCACCTACCTGGACGTCGGCCTGAAGCTTGAAGTGCAACCCACCGTGCACCTGAACAACGAAGTGGCGATCAAGGTGGCGCTGGAGGTCAGTAACGCCACCCCGCTGGAAGCCACCCGCCAGGGCACCATCCCGGTCCAGGTCGACACCCGCAACGCGCAGACCAGCCTGCGCCTGCACGATGGCGAAACCCAGGTGCTGGCCGGCCTGGTGCGCAACGACCACAACGCCAGTGGCAACAAGATCCCCGGGCTTGGCGACATTCCCGGCCTGGGGCGGCTGTTCGGCAGCAACAAGGACGACATGAGCAAGAGCGAACTGGTGCTGGCGATTACCCCGCGCATCGTACGCAACCTGCCGTACCAGAGCCCGTCGGACATGGAGTTCTCCACCGGTACCGAATCGGCCATGCAGGTACGGCAGATGGCGCCGTTGCCGCCGGTCGATGTGCCTGGCAATACGCCCACCACCGATGCGCCGGTGGTAGAGAGCCAGATGGCTGCCGCACCGGTCAACGGGAGCCCACGGCCATGAAAGCCCGGCGCCACATGCACGGCTTCAGCCTGATCGAGGTGGTGCTGACCCTGGCACTGCTCGGCCTGCTGGCCAGCATGGCCGCGCCGCTGACCGAAACCGTGGTACGCCGCGGCAAGGAGCAGCAGTTGCGCGAGGCGCTGTACCAGATTCGCGACGCCATCGACGCCTACAAGCGCGCCTTCGATGCCGGCTACATCGAGAAGCGCCTGGACGCCAGCGGCTACCCGCCGAACCTGCAGGTGCTGGTGGAAGGCGTGCGCGATGTGCGCAGTGCCAAAGGCGCCAAGTTCTACTTCCTACGGCGCATCCCGCACGACCCGCTGCTGGCGGCCAAGGACGAAGACCAGGGTGGCTGGGGCCTGCGCGCCTACGACAGCAGCGCCGACAGCCCGCGCGAAGGCGAGGACGTATTCGACGTGTATTCCAAGGCCCGCGGCAAAGGCCTGAACAACATCCCTTACGGGCAATGGTGACAGCCATGAAACGCAACAAAGGCTTCACCCTGATCGAACTGCTGGTGGTGATGGCGATCATCGCCACGCTGATGACCATCGCCATGCCGCGCTACTTCAACAGCCTGGAAAGCTCCCGTGAGGCCACCTTGCGCCAGAGCCTGGCAGTGCTGCGTGAGTCGCTGGACCACTTCTACGGCGACACCGGGCACTACCCCGACTCGCTGGAACAGCTGGTCGAGTTGCGCTACCTGCGCAATACCCCGATCGACCCGATCACCGAACGCAGCGATGCCTGGCAGCTGGTGCCGCCGCCAGAAGGCGTGGCCGGTGGCGTGGCCGATATCAAGAGCGGTGCAACAGGGAGGGCGCGTGATGGCAGCCTCTTCGCTGAATGGTAAGGCCGACGGCGGCTTCACCTACCTGGGCGTGCTGCTGCTGATTGCGGTCAGCAGCGTGGCCCTGGCCGCCACCGGCACGATCTGGGCCAGCGCCGCCCAGCGCGACCGCGAACGCCAGCTGCTGTGGGTGGGCAGCCAGTATGCCCAGGCCCTGCGCAGCTACTACCGCTCATCCCCTGGGCTGGCCCAGTACCCGCAGGAGCTGGCCGACCTGCTGCAGGACAACCGCTTCCCGCAGGCCAAACGGCACATTCGCCGGCTGTACCCCGACCCCGTCACCAACAGCGACGAGTGGGGCCTGCTGCGCTCGATCGACGGCCGCATCACCGGCGTGCACAGCCGCTCGGACCAAACCCCGTTCAAGCGCAGTGGCTTTCGCACCGAATGGAGCGGGTTCGAAGGGCTGGAGCACTACAGCGACTGGCAGTTCGTCGCCGAGCAGGCGTTTACCGAAAGCGCCGCCGGCGCACAGACCCACAGCGGCCCGGGAGATACGCCATGAACCGCCTGGCCGCGCTGTACCTGGGCCTGCTGTTGCTGGCCGTGCTGGCCACGTCGGCCAAGGCCGGTGAGGAAGACGAGATGCAGGGTTTTATCGTCGACAACACCATCTCGCACATCGGTCACGACTTTTACTACTACTTCGCCGACCGCCTGCGTGCCACCAGCCGGCTGGACTTCAACCTGGTGGTACGCGAACGCCCGGATGCCCGCTGGGGCAGCCTGGTCACGGTGGAGTTCGAGCGCGAGGTGATGTACCGGCGCTTCCTGCCACCGAACACCACCGAACTCAAAGACGAGGCCGTCGCAGCGGCGGACCTGGTCAAGCAGCAAATCATTCAACGCAAGCTGCAACGCCTGCTGCAGGACACCACCGACTTGGAGAGGGACGAGCTATGAACCACCGCATTCCACGTTGCATTGCCGCCTGCCTGCTGGCCAGCGCCTGCGCTGCCCAGGCCACCGAGCTGGTGTACACCCCGGTCAACCCGGCGTTTGGCGGCAACCCGTTGAACGGCACCTGGCTGCTGAACAACGCCCAGGCGCAGAACGACTACGACGACCCCGACCTCAAGGACCGCACCTCGGCCTTTTCCGGCACCTCGGCCCTGGAGCGCTTCAGCAACCAGTTGCAGTCGCGGATGTTGTCGCAGTTGCTGGACAACATCAGCAATGGCCAGACCGGGAGCATGGCCACCGACACCTTCCTGATTGACGTAATCGACGACTCCGGGGCCTTGAGCATCAAGGTCACCGATCGCGCCACAGGAGAAACTTCGATCATTGAGGTCAGCGGCCTGAACCCCTGAGAGGGAAGGGCTTTTATGTTGGGGAGAGAACACCATGAAACGTCTGCTGAGCACGCTGCTGATCCTCACCGCCCTGGGCCTGCAAGGTTGTGGCCTGCGCGAACCGATGCCCGCCGAACAGGACTCGGAAACCCCGACCCTGACCCCGCGGGCCTCGACCTACTACGACCTGATCAACATGCCCCGGCCCAAGGGCCGGCTGATGGCGGTGGTGTACGGCTTCCGCGACCAGACTGGCCAGTACAAGCCAACCCCGGCCAGCTCGTTTTCCACCAGCGTTACCCAGGGCGCGGCGAGCATGCTGATGGACGCCCTGAGCGCCAGTGGCTGGTTCGTGGTGCTGGAGCGTGAAGGCCTGCAGAACCTGCTGACCGAGCGTAAGATCATCCGTGCTTCGCAGAAAAAGCCTGATGTGGCGGAAAACATCATGGGCGAACTGCCCCCGTTGCAGGCCGCCAACCTGATGCTTGAGGGCGGCATCATCGCCTACGACACCAACGTACGCAGTGGCGGCGAAGGTGCCCGTTACCTGGGGATCGACATCTCCCGCGAGTACCGCGTCGACCAGGTAACCGTGAACCTGCGCGCGGTGGACGTGCGCACCGGGCAGGTGCTGGCCAACGTGATGACCAGCAAGACCATCTACTCGGTCGGGCGAAGTGCCGGGGTGTTCAAGTTCATCGAGTTCAAGAAGCTGCTGGAGGCCGAGGTGGGCTACACCACCAACGAACCGGCGCAGCTGTGCGTGCTGTCGGCGATCGAGGCGGCGGTGGGGCATTTGCTGGCGCAGGGGATTGAGCGGCGGCTGTGGCAGGTGGCGGGGGATGCGGGGGATGGCAAGGCTACGGTGGACAAGTACCTGAGCCAGAATCAGCCGCAGTGATTGGGTTTGAGGGCCTCTTCGCGGGGGGGACCCCCCCCCCCCCGAAAGCCCGGGGGCGC
>NZ_JACVZC010000076.1 GCF_016658545.1 Pseudomonas sp. S37
TTGAGGCATTTGGCGCCTGTGAGATCGAGCGCCGCGCGGGCGGCGCTCGATTTCACAGGCGCTGAATGTGGCGAGGCGAACGCTTCGGCGCTCGGTCTCACAGGCAACATCACCCCCACGCCAAACACCTCGCAGCTCAAACCAAAAAAACCGCAGCCTCCGCCAAACACCCCGCACCCCCACCCCAAAATCCCATGGAACCTTCCCCCCAACCATTCTGGTCTAGTCTGAATACTGACCGGACCCGGGCCAGGGACGTGTAATTGAGTGCTCGGGCCGGATCACCATTGGAGTCCTTGGGAGGTGCCCTCATGAGCCTGCTGCTCGAGCCTTACACCCTGCGTCAGCTGACGCTGCCCAACCGCATCGCCGTGTCGCCGATGTGCCAGTATTCCGCCATCGATGGCCTGGCCAACGACTGGCACCTTGTTCATCTGGGCAGCCGCGCCGTAGGTGGCGCGGGCCTGGTGATCACCGAAGCCGTGGCGGTTACCGCCGATGGCCGTATCACCGCCGAAGACCTTGGCCTGTGGGACGACGCGCAGATCGCCCCGCTGCAACGCATCACTCGCTTCATCACCGCCCAGGGCGCCGTGCCCGGCATCCAGCTGGCTCACGCCGGGCGCAAGGCCAGCACCTATCGCCCATGGCTGGGCAAACAGGGCAGTGTGAAGCTGGAGGACGGCGGCTGGCAGCCAGTTGGCCCTTCGAAGATCGCTTTCGACCCGCAACACACACCGCCACACGAGCTGAGCCAGGGCGAGATCCAGGGCGTGATCGCGGCCTTCGTCGCCTCGACCGAGCGCGCCTTGAAGGCTGGTTTCAAGGTGGTGGAAATCCACGCCGCGCATGGCTACCTGCTGCATCAATTCCTCTCGCCGCTCAGTAACCAGCGCCGTGACGAGTACGGCAGCTGCTTCGAAAACCGCATCCGCCTGACCTTGCAGGTGGTCGAGGCTGTGCGCAAGGTCTGGCCTGCCGAACTGCCGCTGCTGGTGCGGGTATCGGCAACCGACTGGGTGGAAGATGGCTGGAACCCGGATGAAACCGTCGAACTGGCCCGGCGCCTGCGCGGCTTGGGTGTCGACCTGATCGACGTCTCCTCCGGCGGCACTTCGGTCAACGCCGAAATCCCCACCGGGCCCGGCTACCAGACCCGCTTCGCCGAGCGTGTACGCAAGGAATCGGAAATTGCCACCGGCACCGTGGGCATGATCACCGAACCGGCCCAGGCCGAGCACATCCTGCGCACCGGCCAGGCCGACATCATCTTTCTGGCCCGCGAACTGCTGCGCGACCCGTACTGGCCGCTGCATGCCGACGACGATTTGGGCGGCAACAAGGCCACCTGGCCGGCGCAATACCAACGCGCCACCAGTCGGGCCAACCCGATTCACGAGTCGGATTTGCGCGATTAGAGGCTACCCGTACTGGCCTCTTCGCGGGTGAACCCGCTCCCACAGAATCTGCGTAGCCTGAAGGGCTGGGTGATCTCCCGCGGAGAGCGCGCATTATCAGGACTTGATACTTGCTCGTGTTTCTCTGGCTATTTCCAGATAGTCGTCCACTGCCTCCTTGAACGCGGCAGACAGTATCCTGCGTGAACGAGCATGAAACCCGACGATCTCGCGGGTTGTGCAAAGGTGACCGACCCATAGGCGGTCTTCCTTGCTGTATTTCACCGTTGCTCTTTGTCCTCGATATTCCATGTCCTCTGGCCCTTTGCTCATCCCATTTTGATGACTGCAAGATAAAGGATGTGGCATTGGGAATGGGCTGAGCCGTTTGTAGGAAAATGACTGGATTGAGGGGCCGACCCCAATCCAGGCCTTACACTCAATGCTTGATCATCACATGCCGCACACAGGTGTAATCCTCCAGCCCATACATCGACATGTCTTTCCCATACCCCGAGTGCTTCTGCCCGCCATGGGGCATTTCGCTCACCAGCATGAAGTGGGTATTCACCCAGGTGCAGCCATACTGCAGCCGCGCCGCCAGGCGGTGGGCGCGGCCGGTGTCACGGGTCCAGACCGATGAGGCCAGGCCGTAGTTGGAGTCGTTGGCCCATTCCAGTGCCTGCGCTTCGTCGGTGAAACGGGTGACCGACACCACCGGGCCGAACACTTCGTTGCGCACGATTTCGTCATCCTGCAGGGCATCGGCCAGCACGGTGGGCTGGAAGAAGAAACCGTCACCGTCGATGGCTTTGCCGCCAGTCACCAGGCGGATGTGCGGCTGGGCGATGGCCCGCTGTACCAGGCCGGCGACCTTGTCGCGATGCTGGGCACTGATCAGTGGTCCCAGTTCGGTATCCTCGGCGTCTTGCAGGCCGGGTTTCAGCGTAGCGACCGCTTCACCCAGGCGCTCGACAAAACGCTCGTAGATGCCGTCCTGCACATACAGGCGACAAGCTGCCGTGCAATCCTGGCCGGCGTTGTAGAAGCCGAACGTGCGAATGCCGTCGATGGCCGCGTCGATGTCGGCATCATCGAACACCAGCACCGGCGCCTTGCCGCCCAGTTCCATATGCATGCGCTTCACGCTGTCGGCGGTGGCGCTGATGATATGCGCGCCGGTGGGGATCGAGCCGGTCAGTGACACCATGCGCACCTTGGGGTGGGTGACCAGCGGGTTGCCGACCGTCTGGCCACGGCCAAACAGAATGTTCAGTACCCCCGGTGGCAGCAGGTCCTGAGACAGTTCACCCAGGCGCAGCGCGGTCAGTGGGGTCAATTCCGAAGGTTTGATTACCACGGTGTTGCCAGCGGCCAGGGCCGGGGCGATCTTCCACGCCAGCATCATCAACGGGTAGTTCCACGGTGCGATCGAAGCCACCACACCCAGCGGGTCACGGCGGATCATCGAAGTGTGGCCCGGCAGGTACTCGCCCGCCGCCGAACCGCCCAGGCAGCGCGCGGCGCCGGCAAAGTAGCGAAACACGTCGGCAATCGCCGGGATCTCATCGTTGAGCGCGGCGCTCAGCGGCTTGCCGCAGTTCTGCGACTCCAGACGGGCCAGTTCATCGCCATGCTCTTCGATGGCATCGGCCAGAGCCAGCAAAGCCTGCGAGCGCTCCTTGGGGCTGGTTTGCGACCAGCTGTCGAAGGCCTGGTCGGCGGCGCGCACGGCGCTGTCCATCTGCGCTTCGGTGGCTTCGTTGATCTGCGCCAGGGCAGTGCCCAGCGCAGGGTTGAGCACGGTCCAGGTCGGGCCTTGGCCGGCGACCAGCTGGCCATTGATCAGCATCTGCGTTTGCATCGGAACTCCTCCAGGGTCATTTGCCACTGCCCGCGACGCTTTCGCCGCCACGGGTCAGGTAATAGGCGCCAAGGATCGGCAGCATGGTCACCAGCATCACCAGCATGGCGACCACGTTGGTCACCGGCACGTCGCGCGGGCGGCTGAGCTGGTTGAGCAGCCAGATCGGCAGGGTGCGTTCGTGGCCGGCGGTAAAGGTGGTGACAATGATTTCATCGAACGACAGGGCAAAAGCCAGCATGCCGCCAGCCAGCAGTGCCGAGCCAAGGTTGGGCAGGATGATGTAGCGGAAGGTTTGCCAACCATCGGCGCCGAGGTCCATCGAGGCTTCGATCAGGCTCTGCGAGGTCCGCCGCAGGCGGGCGATCACGTTGTTGTAGACGATCACCACGCAGAAAGTGGCGTGGCCGACCACGATGGTAAACACCCCGGGTTCTATCCCTAAGGCCTTGAACGCCGAGAGCAGGGCGATACCGGTGATGATACCGGGTAGGGCGATGGGCAAAATCAACATCAGCGAAATGCTCTCCTTGCCGAAAAAGCTGCGCCGGTACAGCGCAGCCGAGGCCAGCGTGCCCAGCACCAGCGCGATCAGCGTAGCCAGGCAGGCTACTTGTAGCGACAGCTTGATCGCCTCCAGTACATCGGGGCGGGCGAAGGCCACGGCAAACCACTTCAGGGTAAAGCCCTTGGGCGGGAAGCTGAACGCGGCGTCTTCGGTGTTGAAGGCATACAGGAAGATGATCAGGATCGGGAAGTGCAGGAACACCAGCCCGCCCCAGGCCGCCAGGCGCAGCCCGGTAGACGCTTTTTCAGAGTGCATCGAAGGCCCCCAGGCGCTTGACGATGGACAGGTACACGGCGATCAGCACGATCGGCACCAGGGTGAACGCGGCGGCCATCGGCATGTTGCCGATCGCCCCTTGCTGGGCATAGACCATGCTGCCGATGAAGTAACCGGGCGGGCCTACCAGTTGCGGCACGATGAAGTCGCCCAAGGTGAGCGAGAAGGTAAAGATAGAGCCGGCGGCGATGCCGGGGATCGACAGCGGCAGGATCACCTGCCAAAAGGTTTGCCCGGGGCGTGCGCCGAGGTCTGCCGAAGCCTGCAGCAGCGACGGCGGCAAGCGCTCCAGCGAAGCCTGGATCGGCAGGATCATGAACAGCAGCCAAATGTACACGAACACCATGAAACGCCCCAGGTGCGAAGTGGACAGGGTGCTGCCGCCCACACCCGGTACCGTCAGTACCAGCTGCAGCAGGCCGTCCAGATGCAACTGCTGGACGAACCACTGGGCTACCCCGCCCTTGGCCAGCAGCAGGGTCCAGGCGTAGGTCTTGACGATGTAGCTGGCCCACATAGGCATCATCACCGCAATGTAGAAAAATGCCTTGGTCTTGCCGCTGGTATAGCGCGCCATGTAGTAGGCGATGGGGAAGGCCAGCACGGCGCTGGCCAGCGACACCGCCACTGCCATGCACAGGGTGCGCAGAATGATGTCGAAGTTCGACGGGTTGAACAGCGCGGCGAAGTTGCCCAGGGTGAGGTCCGGGGTGACCGCCATGGTGAAGTCGTCGAAGGTGTAGAACCCCTGCCACAACAGGTTCAGCAGCGAGCCCAGGTAGATCGCGCCAAACCAGGTCAGCGGCGGAATCAGCAGCAGTGCCAGGTACAGGTTGGGGCGCCGGTACAGCACGTTGGACAGGCCGCGCAGGGTGCTCATGGCAACGGCCCAGCGGTTTCCTGCAGCACCGTCATCGCCTCGCGTGGCCAGTGCGCCTGCACCCGTTGGCCGGGTTGCCAGGCCTGTGCCTGGGCCTGCCAGCGGTCGTTGGCCTGGCTGACGGCAAGCAGTTGGCCATTGTCCAGTTGCAGTTCGTAGCGGGTGGCGCTGCCTTGGTACTGAACGTCGCGCAACAGCCCGCTGACCTGCACTTCATGGCTGGTTACCACCGGGTCGCCCAGGCGGATGTGTTCGGGGCGGATGGAGAAAGGCGCCGGGCTGCCGTTGAGTGCCATGGCCAGTTCGCCACGCAACACGTTGGAGGTGCCGACGAACTCGGCGACGAAGGTGGTGGCTGGCTTCATGTACAGGTTGCGCGGGGTGTCGACCTGCTCGATGCGGCCGCGGTTGAACACCGCCACCCGGTCGGACATCGACAGCGCCTCGGTCTGGTCGTGGGTGACGAAGATGAAGGTGATGCCCAGTTGGCGCTGCAGCTTTTTCAGTTCGCCCTGCATCTGTTCGCGCAGTTTCAGGTCCAGCGCGCCGAGCGGTTCGTCCAGCAGCAGCACCCGCGGCCGGTTGACCAGTGCCCGGGCCAGGGCCACGCGCTGGCGCTGGCCACCAGACAGTTGCGCCGGCTTGCGTGCGCCGTAGCCGGCCAGGGCGACCATCGCCAGGGCTTCGTCAGCGCGGCTGTGGCGTTCGGCCTTGGCCACGCCTTTTACCTTCAGGCCATAGGCGATGTTGTCCAGCACGTTCATGTGCGGGAACAGCGCGTAGTCCTGGAACACGGTGTTGACGTCACGCTGGTAGGGCGGCACGCCGGCGGCCTCCACCCCGTGGATGCGGATCGAGCCGCTGGAGGGTTGTTCGAAACCTGCGATCAGGCGCAGGCAGGTGGTCTTGCCCGAGCCGGATGGGCCGAGCATGGAGAAGAACTCGCCATCGATGATGTCGATGCTGACCTGGTCGACGGCCTTGACCTCGCCGAAGGTGCGGGAAACCTGGGTGAACTGGACGGCTAGGGGCATGCGTGGGCTCCGGGCATCAGTGTTTCTCCTGTGCCGGCCTATTCGCGGGTGAACCCGCTCCTACAGGGGAAGCGCCACCCTCACAGGCGGTGACGAACCTGTAGGA
Source organism: Pseudomonas sp. S37 (assembly GCF_016658545.1). Classification (GTDB taxonomy): domain Bacteria; phylum Pseudomonadota; class Gammaproteobacteria; order Pseudomonadales; family Pseudomonadaceae; genus Aquipseudomonas. Next base: position 6,126 of record NZ_JACVZC010000076.1, read on the forward strand.
GCGGGTTCACCCGCGAAGAGGCCGCAACAGGCATTCAGGCAACCTCAGCGCCCACCCATGATCGCAATGTAATCCTGGGTCCAGCGGCTATACGGCACGAACTTGCCCCCTTGGGCCTGCGGGGTTTTCCAGAAGGCGATCTTGTCGAAGTTGTCGAAACCATTGGTCTTGCAACCCTCGGCCCCCAGCAGCTCACTGCCGGTACACGCCGCCGGCACCGCCGGCAACGAACCGAACCAGGCGGCCACGTCACCCTGTACCTTCGGTTGCAGCGACCAGTCCATCCATTTGTAGGCGCAGTTGGGGTGCTTGGCCTCGGCGTGCAGCATGGTGGTGTCGGCCCAGCCGGTCGCGCCTTCCTTGGGTATGGTCGAGGCCACCGGCTGGTTCTCGGCCTTCAGGCCATTGACCATGTAGCCCCACGAACTGGAGGCAACCACGCCTTCGTTCTTCACGTCGCTCATCTGCACCGTGGCGTCATGCCAGTAGCGGTGGATCAGCGGCTGCTGCTGACGCAACAGTTCGAGCACGGCCTTGTACTGCTCTTCGTTCAGTTCGTAGGGGTCCTTGATGCCCAGTTCGGGCTTGGCCGACTTCAGGTACAGCGCCGCGTCGGCGATGTAGATCGGCCCGTCGTAGGCCTGCACGCGGCCTTTGTTCGGCTTGCCGTCGGGCAGGTCCTGCGGCTCGAACACCACGTTCCAGCTGGTTGGTGCCTGCTTGAAGGTATTGGTGTTGTACAGCAGTACGTTCGGCCCCCACTGGTACGGGGTGCCGTACACCTGCTTGTCGACCACGTACCAGCCACCGTTCTGCAGGCGTGGGTCGATGTTCTTCCAGTTGGGGATCAGCGCGGTGTTGATCGGCTGGACCCGCTTGCCGACGATCAACCGCAGCGAGGCATCGCCCGAGGCGGTGACCAGGTCGTAGCCGCCCTTGGTCATCAGGCTGACCATTTCGTCCGAGGTGGCCGCGGTTTTCACGCTGACCTTGCAGCCGGTTTCCTTTTCGAAGCCGGTCACCCAGTCGTAGGCCTTGTCGCTCTCGCCGCGCTCGATGTAGCCGGGCCAGGCGACGATGTCCAAACGCCCCTCGCCGGGGCCCAGGGCCTTGGGCGGCTCGGCGGCCTGCAGGCTGGCGCTGGCCAGCACGGCGCAGGTGGCGGCGCCGAGCAATGCGGTCTTGTGCACTGACATGGTGTTCCCTCTTCTTGGAGAATGTGGTCGCGGCAGTGGTCGAGTCTAGTTGGCTTTTTGCCAGCCAATGCAACATCCAGAAGCAAATCCGGGCATGGCCGTTGAGCAGGCAGGCCTTACTCTGGCGGCTGACTTCCTTTGCCTGGAGACCTGCACATGAACACCCGTGGCCTGCTGGACCAACTGCTCAAATCTGGCCAGGAGTTGCTGAACAAGCCCTCTGCTTCGGGCAAGCCCGCGGCGGGCGTAAGCGGGCTTGGCGGCCTGCTTTCCGGGGTGGGTGGTGGCCTGTTGGGCGGCGGTGCCCTGGGCTTGTTGCTGGGGAGCAAGAAGGCCCGCAAGTATGGCGGCAAGGCATTGACCTACGGTGGCCTGGCCGCACTGGGCGTGCTGGCCTACAAAGCCTATGGCAACTGGCAGGCCAACCAGCAGGTGGCCGCCGCCGAGCCGCAGACCCTCGACCGTTTGCCACCGGCCCAGGCCGAGCAGCACAGCCAGGCGGTATTGCGTGCGCTGGTGGCAGCGGCCAAGTCCGACGGCCATATCGACGAGCGTGAGCGGGCGTTGATCGAGGGCGAGTTCACACGCCTGGACAATGACCGCGAATTGCAGCACTGGCTGCATGCCGAGCTGAACAAGCCGCTGGACCCGGCCGAAGTGGCCCGCGCCGCGCAAACGCCGGAAATGGCCGCCGAGATGTACCTGGCCAGCGTGATGATGGTCGACCAGGAAAACTTCATGGAGCGTGCCTACCTGGATGAGCTGGCCCGCCAGTTGCGCCTGGACCCTGGCCTGCGCCAGGAACTGGAAAGCCAGGTGCGGTTGGCCGCAGCCCAGTAAGCGACGCGGTCCCAGTGTAGGAGCGGCCTTGCGTCGCGATCGGGCCGCAGCGCGGCCCCGGCAATATTTGCCATGGCGCTGAGCCTTGGGGCCGCTATGCGGCCCGATCGCGACACAAGGCCGCTCCTACAAACAAGATTCGCCTACTGTGTCGCGAGCTTCATTTCACCCGCAAAACCGTAAGGCCTCTAGGCTATACTTCGGCGATTTTTCCCGCTCGTTGTGAATTCCTGAGGGCTGAATGTGAAGAACTGGACCTTGCGCCAACGGATCCTGGCAAGTTTCGCCGTGATCATCGCCATCATGCTGCTGATGATCGTGGCCGCCTACTCGCGGTTGGTGGCCATCGAAACTGCTGAAGAGGCAGTGGGCACCGACAGTATCCCCGGGGTCTACTACAGCTCGATGATCCGCAGTGCCTGGGTCGACAGTTACGTCACCAGCCAGCAGTTGGTAGGCCTGTCCAACCACCGCGAAATCACCTCGGCCGACATGGAACTGTTCAAAAGCTTCGAGGACCGCCTCAAGCAACACATGGCCAGCTACCAGAGCACGATTCAGGACAAGGACGACCAGGGCCGCTTCGACAGCTTCGTGCAGCTTGAAGAAAACTACGTGAAGATTGTTGGCCAGGTGCTGGACGCCTACCGTCAACACAATTACGACGAAGCCCAGCGGTTGATTAATGAGGTGCTGACCCCCGCTTGGGTCGATGGTCGCAAGCACCTGAACGAAGTCATCGAGCACAACCGTGCTTCCGCTGACGCGGCCACCAACGACATCGTCAGTGCAGTGAGTACCGCCAAGGGCAGCATGGTGGTGTCGCTGCTGCTGGCCATCGTCGCTGCCGGCATCTGTGGCCTGCTGCTGATGCGCGCCATCACCGCGCCCATGCAACGTATCGTGCATGCCCTGGACAAACTGCGCTCGGGCGACCTGAGCGTGCGCCTGAGCCTGGACCGCAAGGACGAATTCGGCGCCATCGAGAGCGGCTTCAACGAAATGGCCGAGGCCATTGCCACCCTCGTAGCCCAGGCCCAGCGCTCGTCGGTGCAGGTGACCACTTCCGTGACCGAAATCGCTGCCACGTCCAAGCAGCAGCAGGCCACCGCCACCGAAACCGCTGCCACCACCACCGAAATCGGCGCCACCTCGCGGGAAATCGCCGCCACCTCGCGTGACCTGGTGCGCACCATGACCGAAGTCACTTCCGCCGCCGACCAGGCTTCCAGCCTGGCAGGTTCCGGCCAGCAGGGCCTGGCGCGCATGGAAGAAACCATGCACCAGGTGATGGGCGCCGCCGACCTGGTCAACGCCAAGCTCGGCATCCTCAACGAGAAGGCCAGCAACATCACCCAGATGGTGGTGACCATCGTCAAGGTCGCCGACCAGACCAACCTGCTGTCGCTCAACGCCGCCATCGAAGCGGAAAAGGCCGGCGAATACGGCCGCGGTTTTGCCGTGGTGGCCACCGAAGTGCGGCGCCTGGCCGACCAGACCGCCGTGGCCACCTACGACATCGAGCAGATGGTGCGCGAGATCCAGTCGGCGGTGTCGGCCGGGGTCATGGGCATGGACAAGTTCTCCGAAGAAGTGCGCCGCGGCATGTTCGAAGTGCAGCAGGTGGGTGAGCAACTGAGCCAGATCATTCACCAGGTGCAGGCCCTGGCGCCGCGGGTGCTGATGGTCAACGAAGGTATGCAGGCCCAGGCCACCGGCGCCGAACAGATCAACCAGGCGCTGGCCCAGCTCAGCGATGCCAGCACCCAGACCGTCGAGTCGCTGCGCCAGGCCAGTTTTGCCATCGATGAGCTGAGCCAGGTGGCCGCCGGCCTGCGTGGCGGCGTGTCGCGCTTCAAAGTCTGACCGCGATGAACGACTTGCAACCGCACGGCGCGCGGGCGGAAAACGCCAAGGGGGCGCTGTACCTGCAGTTTCGTATCAAGGAGCAGCGCTTTGCCTTGAGCGTGCACGAGGTCATAGAGGTGCTGCCGCGCCGGCCGCTCAAGCCCATTGCCCAGGCACCGGCCTGGGTGGCGGGCATTCTTGCCCACCGCGGCTTGCTGGTGCCGGTCATCGACCTTGCCGCGCTGAGTTTTGGCACGCCAGCGGCGCAGCGCACCAGCACGCGCCTGGTACTGGTGCATTACCGTGGCGACCTGCAGCTTGGCCTGATCCTGGAGCAGGCCACCGAAACCCTGCGCTGCCAGCCCGAAGAGTTTCAGCCTTATGGGGTGGACAGCGGCCAGGCGCCGTACCTGGGCCCGGTGCGCCAGGATACCCAGGGGCTGTTGCAGCGCATCGAGGTCAATGACCTGCTACCCGACGCCGTGCACGAATTGTTGTACACGCAAGACCCGACAGGGATGCCGACATGATCGAACAGCGTTTCTTCCGCTTCTTGCGCGAGCGCATTGGCCTGGACGTGGACTCGGTGGGCGCGCCTATGGTCGAACGTGCGTTGCGCCAGCGGTGCGTGGCCGTGGGCGCCACGGACCTGGACGATTACTGGCTACGCCTGCAGCAGTCGAACGACGAGCAACAGGCACTGATCGAGGCGGTGATCGTCCCGGAGACCTGGTTCTTCCGTTACCCCGAATCCTTCACTGCCCTGGCCAGCCTGGCGCACAAACGCCAGGCCGAACTGGCCGGGGCACGCCCGCTGCGGCTGCTCAGCTTGCCATGCTCGACAGGCGAGGAACCCTATTCGCTGGCCATGGCCTTGCTCGACGCCGGCATGGCACCGGCGGCGTTCCTGATCGACGGCATGGACATCAGCCCCAGTTCGGTGGCCAAGGCCGGGCACGCCGTATACGGGCGCAATGCTTTCCGTGGCAGCGACCTGGGCTTTCGCGAGCGCTATTTCGATGCCCTCGACGAGGGCCACCGCCTGCATGACCGGGTGCAGCAGCAAGTCAGCCTGCAAGTGGGCAATGTGCTCGACCCGGCGCTGAGCAGCCGTGACGGCCTGTACGACTTCGTGTTTTGCCGCAACCTGTTGATCTATTTCGACGTGCCCACCCAGCAACGGGTGTTCGAAGTGCTCAAGCGCCTGCTGCATCCACAGGGCGTGCTGTTCATCGGGCCAGCCGAAGGCAGCTTGCTGGCACGCCTGGGCATGCGCCCGCTGGGGGTCGCCCAGTCGTTTGCCTATGTGCGTCAGGAAGGCACCAGCGCGCCATTGTCAGCGCCACCGCCGCCACCCGCCAGGCGCACGATGGCGCCGCCGGTGGCACCGGCTTACCCGCCGCCGAATCCGCCACCACCGCGCCCATTGCGTGTGCTGCCGATGGCGGCCAAGCCAGCGCCGGCCCATGAGCACAAGCACGAGGCCGCCAACGAGATGCTGGCCAGCATTGCCCGGTTGGCCAATGCCGGTGCCAGTGAGCAGGCCCGGGCCGAATGCCAGCGCTACCTGGGCCAGTTCGCGCCCTCGGCGCAGGTGTACTACTGGCTGGGGTTGCTCAGTGATACCGAAGGCGATGCGCAGCAGGCGCTGACGCACTACCGCAAAGCGCTGTACCTGCAACCACAACACCCCGAGGCGTTGGTGCACCTGGCGGCCCTGCTGGCGGCGCAGGGTGACCTGGCCGGGGCCCGGCGCCTGCAGGAGCGGGCGGCACGGGCTGGCCGGGAGCCTGAACGATGAACGGTGAATCCGCGATGCAGCTGCTGGCTGAGGATGACGCGCACATCGACGACTGCTGGAACCGTATTGGCGTGCATGGCGACAAGCAATGCCCGCTGCTGGAGCGACATGTGCATTGCCGCAACTGCGAGGTGTATGCCGCCGCGGCCACACGGCTGCTCGACCGCTATGCGCTGATGCAGGATCACCCGGCCGCAGCCGTGGCGCCGGTCGAGGAGCACACCGGCCGCTCCATGCTGCTGTTCCGCCTGGGCGAAGAATGGCTGGCGCTGGCGACCGCGTGCCTGGCCGAAATCGCCCCGTTGCAGGCCGTGCATTCATTGCCGCACCAGCGCTCGCGCCTGCTGCAAGGGGTGGCCAATGTGCGCGGTGCACTGGTGCCGTGCCTGTCGCTGGCTGACTTGCTGGGTGTGCAGGCCAGCCCTGCCGAGCAACGCAGCGGCCGGGCGATGCCGCGCATGCTGATTTTGGCCAGCGAAGGCGGGCCGGTGGTGATGGCCGTCGAGGAAATCGACGGTATTCACCGGCTTGACCCACTGCTGCTGGGCAGTGGCCAGGACGCCACGCGCTTTACCGCCGCCGTTCTGCAATGGCGCGGGCGCAGCGTACGGGTGCTGGACGATCAACACTTACTGTCTGCCGTGCAGCGGAGCCTGTCATGACCCCAGAGCAAATGCGCGACGCATCGTTGCTCGAGCTGTTCAGCCTGGAGGCCGAGGCGCAGACCCAGGTGCTCAGCGCCGGCCTGATGGCACTTGAGCGCAACCCTACCCAGGCCGATCAGCTTGAAGCCTGCATGCGTGCCGCCCACTCGCTCAAGGGCGCCGCGCGTATCGTCGGCGTGGACGCTGGCGTCAGCGTCGCCCACGTCATGGAAGATTGCCTGGTGGCCGCCCAGGAGGGCCGCCTGCGGTTAAGTGCCGAGCATATCGACGCGCTGTTGCAGGGTACCGACTTGCTGATGCGTATCGCCACGCCAGGCGATAGCGGGGCGCAGGCGACCCTGCCGGTGTTCCTTGCGCAAATGGCCAGCCTGCTCGACCCGGAGGCGGCCGCCATGCCTGCTCCGCCACGGGCTGTAGGGGTGCAACCCGCGGAACCCATGGCGCCGCCGCCGGTAGCCTTGCCGGCTGAGCCGCTGCTGTTGCCAAGCGAGCCGGCGGAGCCTGAAGCAGAGCCTGAACCAGAGCCGGCCATGCGGCGCAAGGCTGGCAAGCGCGTTGGCGAGGGAGGGGAGCGGGTGCTGCGGGTCACCGCCGACCGCCTCAACAGCCTGCTCGACCTGTCCAGCAAGTCGCTGGTGGAAACCCAGCGCCTCAAGCCTTACCTGGCCACCCTGCAGCGCCTCAAGCGCATGCACGGCCAGGGCATGCAGGCACTTGACGGCTTGCGCCTGCAACTGGAAGACAGTGGCCAGAGCAGCGAGGTGCTCGAAGCCTTGGCGCAAACCCAGCGCCTGCTGGCAGAAACCCAGCAGATCCTGCAACAGCAGGCGGCCGACCTCGACGAGTTCGGCTGGCAGGCCAGCCAGCGCGCGCAATTGCTGTACGACACCGCCCTGGCTTGCCGGATGCGGCCGTTTGCCGATGTGCTGACCGGCCAGAGCCGCATGGTCCGCGACCTTGGCCGCTCGCTGGGCAAACCGGTGCGGCTGGTGGTGGAGGGGGAAAAGACCCAGGTCGACCGCGATGTGCTGGAAAAGCTCGAAGCGCCGTTGACCCACCTGTTGCGCAATGCTGTCGACCACGGCATTGAAGCACCGGAACGGCGCCTGTTGGCGGGCAAACCGGACGAAGGCGTGGTGCGCCTGCGCGCCTCGCACCAGGCCGGCATGCTCAGCCTGGAGCTGATCGACGACGGCGCCGGTATCGACCTGGAGCGCCTGCGCAGCAGTATCGTCGAACGCGCCCTGTCGCCTGCCGATACGGTGGCGCGCATGAGCGAGGCGGAGCTGCTGACGTTCCTGTTCCTGCCCGGTTTCAGCCTGCGCGACAAGGTTACCGAAGTGTCCGGGCGCGGCGTCGGGCTGGATGCGGTGCAACACATGATCCGCGAGTTGCGCGGCTCGATCGAGTTGACCCAGGTGGCGGGGCAGGGGTGTCGCTTCCATCTGCAGGTGCCGTTGACCCTGTCGGTGGTGCGTAGCCTGGTGGTCGAGGTGGGCGGCGAGGCCTACGCCTTCCCGCTGGCCCATATCGAACGCACCCTGGAAGTGACCGCCGAACAGATCGTGCAGATCGAAGGTCGCCAACACTTCTGGCACGAGGGCCGGCACATCGGCCTGGTGGCCGCCAGCCAGTTGCTCAACCGCCCAATTGGGCAGAGCGACGAAACCAACCTGCGGGTGGTGGTGATTCGTGAGCGTGAGCAACTGTACGGCGTGGCCGTGGAGCGGCTGGTGGGCGAACGGGTACTGGTGGTGATGCCGCTCGACCCCCGGCTGGGCAAGGTGCAGGACATTTCCTCGGGCGCGTTGCTGGATGATGGCTCGGTGGTGCTGATCGTCGATGTCGAGGACTTGCTGCGCTCGGTGGAAAAACTGCTCAGTACCGGTAGCCTGGAGCGCATCGAGCGCGGCAACAGCGCTGCCCGTGGCGTGGCCCGCAAACGCATCCTGGTCGTCGACGATTCGCTGACCGTGCGCGAACTGCAGCGCAAGCTGCTGGGCCACCGTGGCTACGACGTGGCGGTGGCGGTGGATGGCATGGACGGCTGGAACGCCCTGCGCAGTGAAGACTTCGACCTGCTGATTACCGATATCGACATGCCACGCATGGACGGTATCGAGCTGGTTACCCTGGTGCGCCGCGACCAGCGCCTGCAATCGTTGCCAGTGATGGTGGTGTCTTATAAAGACCGTGAGGAAGACCGACGGCGTGGCCTGGATGCTGGCGCCGACTACTATTTGGCAAAGGCCAGCTTCCACGACGATGCGTTGCTGGATGCTGTGGTGGAGCTGATCGGAGGTGCTCAGGGATGAAGATCGCCATCGTCAATGACATGCCCATGGCTGTCGAGGCACTGCGCCGGGCGCTCGCCTTCGAGCCCGCACACCAGGTGGTGTGGGTGGCCAGCAATGGCGCCGAGGCGGTGCAGCGCTGTACCGAGCAACTGCCGGACCTGATCCTCATGGACCTGATCATGCCAGTGATGGACGGCGTCGAGGCAACCCGGCGGATCATGGCCGAAACCCCGTGTGCCATTGTCATCGTCACGGTCGACCGCAAGCAGAACGTGCACCGGGTATTCGAGGCCATGGGCCACGGTGCGCTTGATGTGGTCGACACCCCGGCACTGGGCGCGGGTGACCCCCGCGAAGCGGCCGCCCCCTTGCTGCGCAAGATCCTCAACATCGGCTGGCTGATCGGCCAGCAGCGTGCGCCGGCCTCGCGCCCGGTGGCTGCGCCGCTGCGCGAAGCTTCCCAGCGCCGCGGCCTGGTGGCGATCGGCTCGTCGGCCGGTGGCCCGGCAGCCCTGGAAGTGCTGCTCAAGGGCCTGCCGCAGGCGTTCCCGGCGGCCATCGTGCTGGTCCAGCATGTCGACCAGGTGTTTGCCGCAGGCATGGCCGAATGGCTCAGCAGCGCCGCCGGCATGCCGGTGCGCCTGGCCCGTGAAGGCGAACCGCCGCAGCCGGGGCAGGTGCTGCTGGCCGGTACCAACCACCACATTCGCCTGCTACAGAATGGCCAACTGGCCTACACTGCCGAGCCTGTCAATGAAATCTACCGGCCCTCGATCGATGTGTTCTTCGAGAGCGTGGCGCGTTACTGGAACGGTGAGGCAGTGGGGGTGCTGCTCACCGGCATGGGGCGCGATGGTGCCCAAGGCCTGAAACAGATGCGTCAGCAAGGCTTTCTGACGATTGCCCAGGACCAGGCCAGCAGTGCCGTGTACGGCATGCCCAAAGCCGCTGCGGCCATCGATGCTGCTGTGGAAATCCGCCCGTTGGAACGCATAGCCGGGCGCTTGATGGAAATTTTCGGAAAATGACGACATGTATTGGATCACGCCGCCAAGCCGGTAGTGATCGGGTGAGCAGCTATGAGTGATTTACCGATCGAAGGTTTTGCGAGCAGCAACGACAACTCGGCGATGGTGCTGTTGGTCGATGACCAGGCCATGATCGGCGAGGCGGTGCGGCGTGGTCTGGCCAACGAAGACAACATCGACTTCCATTTCTGTGCCGACCCGCACCAGGCGGTGGCGCAGGCTATGCGCATCAAGCCTACGGTGATTCTTCAGGACCTGGTCATGCCTGGCCTGGACGGCCTCACCCTGGTGCGCGAATACCGTAACAACCCGGCCACCCAGGACATTCCGATCATCGTCCTGTCGACCAAGGAAGACCCACTGGTCAAGAGTGCGGCGTTTGCTGCCGGGGCCAACGATTACCTGGTCAAGCTGCCCGACACCATCGAACTGGTGGCACGCATTCGCTACCACTCGCGTTCCTACCTGACCTTGCTGCAGCGTGACGAGGCCTACCGTGCCCTGCGCGTCAGCCAGCAGCAGTTGCTGGATTCCAACCTGATGCTGCAGCGGCTGATGAACTCCGATGGCCTGACCGGGTTGTCCAACCGTCGTCACTTCGACGAGTACCTGGAGCTGGAGTGGCGCCGGGCCATGCGTGAACAGCAGCAGCTGTCTTTGCTGATGATCGACGTCGACTACTTCAAGGCCTACAACGACAGCTTCGGCCACCTGGCCGGCGACGAAGCCTTGCGCCAGGTCGCCGAGTCCATTCGTGGCTCGTGCTCGCGGCCGACCGACCTGCCAGCGCGCTACGGTGGCGAAGAGTTCGCCCTGGTACTGCCCAACACCTCGCCCGGCGGGGCGCGGCTGGTGGCCGAAAAGCTGCGCCAGACCGTGCTCGGCCTGGGCATCCCGCACACCGCGCCGGTGGCGGACTCGTTCCTGACCGTGAGTATCGGCCTGGCAACCCAGACCCCGGCCGTTGGCAGCCACTGCCGGCAGCTGATCTCGGCAGCGGACAAGGGCCTGTACCAGGCCAAGAACAGCGGGCGTAACCAGGTCGGTATAGCCTGACAAGCTAAAGTACTGAAGTTGACGCGGCCCTCTGTGGGAGCGGCTTTAGCCGCGAACACCGGCGCAGCCGGTGCCATGCACCGAGTCGCCGTCTTCGCGGGTAAACCCGCTCCCACAGGTGACCGTGTAATGCTGGAGTGGGCTATTCACACGCGACCGCCCGGCGGGTCTGCCGCCCTGCGGCGGACTCGGTTATACTCGCAGGCTTTTCACCGAATTCGTGCGAGTAGTCAGCCCATGGAAATCCAACCGATCCTGAACACCATCAAGGACCTCACCGAGCGTTCCCAGTCAATTCGGGGGTATCTTTGACTACGATCACAAGCATGACCGCCTGATCGAAGTCAACCGCGAGCTGGAAGACCCCAACGTCTGGAACAAGCCCGAGTACGCCCAGGCCCTGGGCCGCGAGCGTGCCATGCTGGCGCAGGTGGTCGAGACCCTGGACAAGATGGCCAATGGCCTGTCCGACTGCAAAGACCTGCTCGACATGGCCGTTGAGGAAGAAGACGAAAGCGCCGTCAGCGACGTCGTGACCGAGCTGGAAGGCCTGGAAGAAAGCCTGGCCCAGCTTGAGTTCCGTCGCATGTTCAGCGGCGAGATGGACATGAACAACGCCTACCTGGACATCCAGGCCGGCTCCGGTGGTACCGAAGCGCAGGACTGGGCCAACATCCTGCTGCGCATGTACCTGCGCTGGGCCGACAAGCGTGGTTTCGACGCCACCATCATCGAGCTTTCCGAAGGTGAAGTGGCCGGCATCAAGGGTGCCACCGTGCACATCAAGGGCGAGTACGCCTTTGGCTGGCTGCGTACCGAAATCGGTGTGCACCGCCTGGTGCGCAAGAGCCCGTTCGACTCCGGCGCCCGTCGCCACACCTCGTTCTCGGCGGTGTTCGTCTCGCCCGAGATCGACGACAAGGTCGAGATCGACATCAACCCGTCCGACCTGCGCATCGACACTTACCGCTCCTCCGGTGCCGGTGGTCAGCACGTGAACACCACCGACTCGGCCGTACGTATCACCCACGTACCGACCAACACCGTGGTGGCCTGCCAGAACGAACGTTCGCAGCACGCCAACAAAGACACCGCCATGAAAATGCTGCGGGCCAAGTTGTACGAGCTGGAAATGCAGAAGCGCAACGCCGCTTCGCAGGCACTGGAAGACAGCAAGTCGGACATCGGCTGGGGCCACCAGATCCGCTCCTACGTGCTGGATGACTCGCGCATCAAGGACCTGCGTACCGGCGTCGAGCGCAGCGACTGCAACAAGGTGCTGGACGGCGACATCGACCAGTACCTGGAAGCGAGCCTCAAGCAGGGCCTGTAAGCCGCACACCACTGCCGCGCTACCGGCCAACCGCCGGTAGCGTGTGCCCTGCCCGACAAGGGCAACGAATACCTGATGGAAAGAATGACGACATGAGCGACCTCAAGACCGAATCGCAAGACCTGCAACAGGAAGAAAATGCCCTGATCGCCCTGCGCAAGGAAAAACTTGCCGCCGAGCGCGCCAAGGGCAATGCCTTCCCCAATGACTTCCGTCGCGACAGCTACTGCAACGACCTGCAGAAGCAGTACGCGGACAAGACCAAGGAAGAGCTGGAAGCAGCCGCGATTCCGGTCAAGGTCGCCGGCCGCATCATGCTCAACCGTGGCTCGTTCATGGTCATCCAGGACATGACCGGCCGCATCCAGGTCTACGTCAACCGCAAGACCCTGCCGGAAGAAACCCTGGCAGCGGTCAAGACCTGGGATCTGGGCGACATCATCAGCGCCGAAGGCACCCTGGCCCGCTCCGGCAAGGGCGACCTGTACGTCGAGATGACCAACGTGCGCCTGCTGACCAAGTCGCTGCGCCCGCTGCCCGACAAGCACCACGGCCTGACCGACACCGAGCAGCGCTACCGCCAGCGTTATGTCGACCTGATGGTCAACGAAGAAACCCGCCACACCTTCCGTGTGCGTTCGCAGGTGATCTCGCACATCCGCAAGTTCCTCATCGAGCGCGACTTCCTCGAAGTCGAAACGCCGATGCTGCAGACCATTCCGGGTGGTGCCGCGGCCAAGCCGTTCGAAACCCACCACAACGCCCTGGACATGGCCATGTTCCTGCGTATCGCGCCGGAGCTGTACCTCAAGCGCCTGGTGGTTGGCGGCTTTGAAAAAGTGTTCGAGATCAACCGCAACTTCCGTAACGAAGGCGTTTCGACCCGTCACAACCCAGAATTCACCATGCTTGAGTTCTACCAGGCCTACGCCGACTACCGCGACAACATGGACCTCACCGAGGAACTGTTCCGCGAGCTGGCGCAGCTGGTACTGGGCAGCACCGACGTGCCGTACGGCGACAAGGTGTTCCACTTCGGCGAGCCGTTCGTGCGCCTGTCGGTGTTCGACTCGATCCTCAAGTACAACCCTGAGCTGACCGCTGCCGACCTGCAGGACGTCGACCGTGCCCGTGATATCGCCAAGAAGGCCGGTGCCAAGGTGCTGGGCCACGAAGGCCTGGGCAAGCTGCAGGTGATGATTTTCGAAGAGCTGGTCGAGCATAAGCTGGAGCAGCCGCACTTCATCACCGAGTACCCGTTCGAAGTGTCGCCGCTGGCCCGTCGCAACGACGACAACCCGGCCGTTACCGACCGCTTCGAGCTGTTCATCGGTGGCCGCGAAATCGCCAACGCCTACTCCGAGCTCAACGATGCCGAAGACCAGGCCGAGCGCTTCCTGGCCCAGGTGGCCGAGAAGGACGCCGGTGACGACGAAGCCATGCACTACGACGCCGACTTCGTCCGTGCGCTGGAGTACGGCATGCCGCCAACTGCCGGTGAAGGCATCGGCATCGACCGCCTGGTGATGCTGCTGACCAACTCGCCGTCGATCCGCGACGTGATCCTGTTCCCGCACATGCGTCCACAGGCCTGAGTGAAGTGAACAAGCCGCCTTTCGAGGCGGCTTTTTCTTGCCTGAAGCATTATGTTGTCTGTACCGGCCTCTTCGCGGGTAAACCCGCTCCTACAGGGACCCCACTGCCCCCAGGCCCTGTGCAATCCCTTGTAGGAGCGGCTTTAGCCGCGAAGAGGCCGGCACTGACAAAACACTGTCCATGAGGTATCCCCGTGACACCCGCCATGCCTGACCAGGGCGCCGCCGGCATCGCCACCGCCGTCGCCGAAAGCGTGCAATACCAAGGCCGCAAGACTGCCCGCCAAGGCAGCGAACAGCGCCGCCAGCTGATCCTCGACGCCGCCATGCGCATTGTCGTGCGCGATGGCGTGCGCGGTGTGCGCCACCGCGCCGTGGCCGCCGAGGCCGGTGTGCCGTTGTCGGCCACCACCTACTACTTCAAGGACATCGAGGACCTGCTCACCGATACCTTCGCCCAGTACGTCGAGCGCAGCGCCGCCTACATGGCCAAGCTGTGGGCCAACACCGAAGTGGTGTTGCGCCAGCTGCTGGCCCAGGGCGATGGCAGCCCGCAGGCACGGGCCCGGCTGGCTGACGAAGTGGCGCGCATGACCGCCGACTATGTGCAGCGCCAGTTGCTCAACCGCCGTGACTTCCTGATGGCCGAACAGGCCTTCCGCCAGGAGGCGCTGCTGTGCCCGCGCCTGGCCGAACTGGTGTGTGCCCATGAGCAGATCCTGCTGCACGGCACCCGGCAATTGCTGCAGGTGGTGGGTTCGCGGCAACCGGAGCAGGACGCCCAAATGTTGACGGCGATTATCGAGCAGATGGAATATCAAGGCCTGCTCAAGGATGCCGATGCGCAAGCCGATGGGCAGATGCTCGCTATGCTTACCCGATACTTGCAACTGGTGCTGGCATCGGCCTGAGCGAGACCCACTTTTCAAGGAGAACCTGATGAAAGCCTGGCGTGTGGTGTTGTTGACTTTGTCATTCCTGCTGCTGGGCGGTTGTCTGGTGACCTTCCATGAGCCGTTGCCGAGCAACCAGGCGGCGCCCAAGGCCTTGCTGGGCAAGTGGAGCAGCAAGGACGCCTGGGGTGAGCCGCTGAAGCTTGTGATCAGCCGCAGCGGTGGTGATGCCTACAAGGCGGTGGCCACGGCCAAGGGCAAGGCCCCTGAAGAATACGTGTTCACCGTGTCGCGCCACGGCAACCGCTGGTACCTGTCGGCCGGCGTGCCCAAGCGCCTGGGCGGCAATTTCCTGATCGGCGGGTTCGACATCGTCGATGGCAAAGAGTTGGTGGTGTACAACCTGGATGTCGAGCAGGTGCAGCAGGCGGTGGACAAGAAGGAACTGACCGGGCGCAGTACCGAGGTGCCGGAAGACAACGGCGACGGCGTGCTGATCGACAGCCCGTCGGCGCGGGTGCTGGCGTACCTGGACGACCCGGCCAACTCCGACCTGTTCGTTGAAGTGGCGCGGTTCCAGCGTTCCGGCAAGTAATTACCTGTGCCGGCCTCTTCGCGGCTAAAGCCGCTCCCACAGGTACTGCACAGGTCCTGAATACTGTGGGGTCCCTGTGGGAGCGGCGTTAGCCGCGAAGAGGCCAGCACAGGTTTCTTGTACTAGAAAGGAGTCCCCCGGTGGACGAATACCAGCAAACCATCCGCGCCCTGTCCGACCGCATCGTCGCGGCGCAGACCCCGATCCGGGTCCTGGACGCGGTGAAATGGGACGACAACATTCGCCAGGGCTTCCTCAAGGCCAAGGGCAAGGAGCCGCCGGCAGTCGACCGCGCCTATTACCAGTCGCGCCCGCTGTCGTTCGACTCCAGCGCGGTCAAGGCCGAGTTCCAGGGCATTGAGCGCGACATCATTCGCCAACTCGGCCAGTTCAACCCGGTCGGGCAGATCATGAAGCGCATGTGCCGCGAGTACCGCATGGTGGTGCGCATGCTCGAAGCGCGCGGTACCGAGGACTTCGGCCTGATCTCCCAGGAACTGTATGGCGCGGCCTCGGATGCCTTCCACGCCGGTGACCCGACCCTGGCCGACCTGGGCATGATGTTCTCCGACTACCTGAACAACATCGACGGCCGCGGCGACCTCAAGGACGAACCGAAGAACCTGACGGCCAAAGAGGCCGTGGACATCCTCCAGCGCCGGCTGAACAAGGTGTTCGGCGAGGCCGAGGAAACCATTCGCGTATTCGAGTCTGACGGCATTGTCGCCGATGCGGCGGCCGGTGCCGACTACATCAAGGTGCGCGCCGACGCCATGTTCAACGTCCGCGACGTGCGTGCCCTGGAGGTGCACGAAGGGCTGGTGCACGTGGGCACTACGCTGAACGGCCAGAACCAGCCGATCTGCACCTTCCTGGCCAAGGGGCCGCCGTCTTCGACCGTTACCCAGGAAGGCCTGGCCATCCTGATGGAGGTCATTGCCTTTGCCTCCTACCCCAGCCGGCTGCGCAAGCTCACCAACCGCACCCGCGCCATCCATATGGTGGAGGAGGGTGCCGATTTCCTCCAGGTGTTCAACTTCTTCCGTGAGCAGGGCTTCGAAATGGCGCAGAGCTACAGCAACGCCAGCCGGGTGTTCCGTGGCTCGGTGCCCAATGGCCTGCCATTCACCAAGGACTTGTCCTACCTCAAGGGCTTCATCATGGTTTACAACTACATTCAGTTGGCCGTGAAGAAGGGCAAGCTTGAGCAGATTCCGTTGCTGTTCTGTGGCAAGACCACCCTGGAAGACATGCGCACCCTGCGCCAGCTGGTCGAGGAAGGCCTGGTCGAGCCGCCCAAGTACCTGCCTGAACAGTTCCGCGACCTCAACGCGCTGTCGGCCTGGATGTGCTTCTCCAACTTCCTCAACCACCTGAGCCTGGATCGCATTGAAGCCGACTACGCGAACATTCTCTGAGTCCTGCCGCCTGCTGGTGCTGGGCCTGGTCCTGCTGGGCCTTGGTGGCTGCAGCAGCCTGTTGTTCTACCCCGAACCTGGCCAGGCATTCACGCCTGAACGGGCCAAGCTGCAATACCGTGATGTCACCCTTGTGACTGCGGACGGCCTGCGCTTGCACGGCTGGTGGCTACCGGCCAAGGCGGGGGTCGAGGTCAAGGGCACGGTGCTGCACCTGCATGGCAATGGCGGCAACCTGCCAGGGCACCTGGGGGCCAGCTACTGGTTGCCGGAGCAGGGTTATCAGGTGCTGATGGTCGATTACCGCGGCTATGGCTTGTCCGAGGGCCAGCCGAGCCTGCCAGCAGTGTACAAGGACATCGACGCGGCCATGGCCTGGCTGGACCAGGCCGCCGAGGTCAAGGGCAAGCCGCTGGTGCTGCTGGGGCAGAGCCTGGGCGGCGCCCTGGCCATTCACTACCTGGCTGCCCACCCCGAGCAGCGTCAGCGCTTCAGCGCCCTGGTGTTCGATGGCGTGCCGGCCAGTTACCGTGCGGTGGGGCGATATGCCCTCAGCACCTCGTGGCTGACCTGGCCGTTGCAAGTGCCATTGTCCTGGCTGGTGCCGGACGGCGACAGCGCGATCCGCTCGATCGAGCAACTGAGCAGCCCGCCCAAGCTGTTCTTCCACAGCATCGACGACAACCTGGTGCCGATGGCCAATGGCATCCGCCTGTACCAGCACGCGCCACCGCCGCGGGTGCTGCAACTGACCCGAGGTGGCCATGTACAGACCTTCGCCGACCCGACGTGGCGCCAGGTGATGCTGCGTTTCCTCGATGACCCCAGCCATTTCAACGGCCTGCGGCGGCTTGCCGAAGTGCCCAATTTCCCTGACGAGAAGAACAAGCAATGAGTGAAGAACGCAACGCCATCCCGCTGATCCTGACCGGCGTCGGTAGCATCATCGTGACGGTGGGGGCCTTGTGGTACTACGGTTACCTGCATTTCGCCAAGCCCGAGGATGCCCTGTTGCTGCAGGACTTCACCATGCTCAAGACCATTCCGGGCGAGGACTACAAAGTATCGCTGGACCCGGCGCCCCAAGTGGCCCAGTGCCTGGATGGTGTGCTGGTGCTGTTCGACACCCAGCAAAAAGGCCTGACCGGCGTGCTGGTGGACAACCGCAAGCGCGCGGTGCGCTGCATGGGTGAGGAAACACCGCAGCAGGTGCAGTAAGCCATTCTCTCTGTTGCCTGTACCGGCCCTTTCGCGGCTAAAGCCGCTCCTACAACGACAGCGTCAACGCAGTCCGTGTAGGAGCGGCTTTAGCCGCGAAGAGGCCGGTACAGGCCCTGCATTGGGTTGAGCCAGTCGTTCCTTGAGTTTTCTTGCAAACTGCAGTTGTAACTCACTGTCCAGTTTTCGAAATTCCTTCCTGGCCCGCACATCGAATTCAAGGTCGTAACTTTTTGCTTCCTTCGGCTTCGTCGATGAGCTCATCAATATCCACTCGCACAGTGGGCCCACCACGCCGCTGGCGAACAAGCTCAGCCAGTTGCATATCGTCGATCAGTTCCATCATCGCTTCGTAGCGCTCGGGCGGAACCGCGTAAAAAGCCGGTTCGTTGCGATTGAGGATGACCACGGTTTCACCGGCAGCTTCGCGGATAGTGCCCATGGGGTCTTTCTTCAGGTCTGTGATGGATGCTGCCAGATCGGCAAGAACAGGGTAGGTCATAGTTGTATCAACCCATGAGAGTGGTTGTAGATGGAGGAAGTCTAGTGCTTCGCAAAGTACTTTTAAAGGTGCTTTTTTCGATTTGAGCCCAAGAAAAACCCCGCCACTAGGGCGGGGTTGGGTGCATAGCCAACCGGTCTTACTGGCTGACCTGGCTCACCGAGCGTGGCGCCACCGGCTGGTTGTCGTTGGAAATGGTCACTTCCACCCGACGGTTCTGCGCGCGGCCCGAGTTGCTGCTGTTGTCCGCTACCGGGTACTCCTTGCCATAACCCTGGGACACGACACGCGCGGGGTCTACGCCGGCACGTACCAGCGCCATGCGCACGCTGTTGGCACGGCGCTCGGACAGGGTCTGGTTGTAGTTGGCCGAGCCGACGCTGTCGGTGTAACCCTCGACGATCACCTTGCGCTCCGGGTTTTCCTGGAGGAACTGCGCCAGCTTGGTGATGTTCGGGTAGGCGTTGCTCTTGAGTTCGGCCTTGTTGAAGTCGAACAGCACGTCACCGAAGGTTACCAGCGTACCGCGGTCGGTCTGCTTGGCGTTCAGGCTGTCCTGCAGCTTGGCGATCTGCGCGTCGCGGGCGTCCAGCTTGGCCTGGGCGCGCTGGGCCGCGGCGTTTTTCAGCTCACCTTCGGCGGTGCGCAGGGCGATGGTCTGCTTGGCCACCTCGACGCGCTGGTTGGTCAGGTAGGCCAGCTGGTCGACCTTCTTCTGGTCTTCACGGTCCATGTAGGCCTTGTCGGCCTTGTTCAGCCAGTCCTGGGCATCCTTGGTTTCCAGCGCCGCAACCTTGCTCGACTGCGGGTCGCTCTGCAGCGCCGAGAAGTTGGTACGGGCCGATTCGAGGTTGGCGTTCGGGTCGTGCGAGCAGGCAGCAAGACCGACGCTCAGGGCCAGCAGGGCGGGAATCATGACGTAATTGCGCATAGTGTTCATCCTTTGATCGTGTGCGAAGGCTAAGGTTGGCGGGGCAGGGCTCACTGAGCGCTGCGCAGGCCTTCCTCACGTACGTCCTGAACGCCCTGGCGGGCATCCTGCACGGCCTTCTGGGCCTTGGCCGCCTGGGCCTTGCGTTCGGCGAGGCGCGCGTCCCACTCGGCCTGTTCGGCCAGGCGCTTGGCGTCGTCGTACTTTTTATCGTGCATGGCGATTTCGGCCTGCTTGAACTTGTCCTGCGCCGCTTTCATTTCCACGGCGGCAAACTCGGTGCCGCCAGCGCTGACGGCGGAGTTCACGGCGGACTGGGTAACGGCATACTGCTCGGTGGGCGGGTTGCCCGCACAGCCGGCCAGGACCAGGCTACTGCCCAGGGCCAGCGCGGCCAGCTTGAACCCGCGCACATGAGTGGATGACAGTTTGCTAGTGCGGGTTTTCATGGTGGTCAGCTCCATTGGATCACTCCTGATAACGATGTCCGTAGCAGTCCATCGCTCATTCCCTGACAAATCCGCGCGCTGAAATCAACGGTGCACAACGGCAGGTGTGCAGGGTTTTAGCGTGATGGCTATTGGCTGTGACTGGAGCGTTTTTCGGATAGTTCAGAAAAAAGTGCCCATTGCGGGCAAGTATTTCTGACTGATCGGTCAGTGTGAATTTTCTGGAACTTTCAGCGGCTGAAACGGTATTCCGGGCCTTGGCATGGCCCGGAACGGTGATGCAGGGCGTTAATTGTTGCTGTCGTCGGCGGGGTTGCTCAAGGTGTGCAGGTGCTGCCGGGAGAGGGACAGAAAGCGCGGCGTAGAGCCCACATCTTCGTACAGCGGGTCGCCCTCTTCGTCGGTGGCGATGACCTGGCGGCCTTGCACATAAGGGAAGCTGGCTTCCACTTCTTCAAGCGCGGCGGCTACCAGTTCGCCGAGCAGTTCCTCGGCTGTGCGTTTGGGGTACATGTCGATCAGCGCGGCCAGGCGCGCCTCGGACTCCAGGTCCAGGTGCAGGACATGGCCCGTGCGGCTGAGGGTGCCGGCGGCATTCTGTTCCCAGTGCTGGGCGAGTTCACGGATTTTCATGATGACCTCTGTAAACGCCTCGTAGGGCATGCATAGCATCGGAGTGCTGTGCTTTCACTTTAGTTTGCTTTGGCTGATCACGGCTTGCCATCGTTGCCCGGCTGTGGGCACTCTTCGGAAATGTACTGCAGTCCCCTGTGGGAGCGGGTTTACCCGCGAAGAAGCCAGCGCGCTGCCTGGCACCGGCTTCGCCGGTGTTCGCGGGTGAACCCGCTCCCACAGGTCTGCGACCAGCCTTGAATGGAATGCAGGGAGAGAGGGGCCAATGACCGATATCGATGTGCGTTTGCGTGAAGATGTCCATGTGTTGGGTGAGCTGCTGGGCGAAACCATCCGCCAGCAGCATGGCGATGCGTTCCTGCAGAAGATCGAAGCCATCCGCCACAGTGCCAAGGCCGACCGCCGTGGCCCTGGCGAGCAACTGAGTTCGACCCTGGCGGACCTCGCCGAAGAAGACCTGCTGCCGGTGGCCAGGGCCTTCAACCAGTTTCTCAACCTGGCCAACATGGCCGAGCAGTACCAGTTGATTCGCCGCCGCGACGCCGACCAGCCCGAGCCGTTCGAGGCGCGGGTGCTGCCCGAGTTGCTGGCGCGTCTGAAACAGGCCGGCCACAGCAACGATGCCTTGGCGCGGCAATTGGCCAAGCTCGACATCCAGCTGGTACTCACCGCACACCCCACCGAAGTGGCCCGGCGCACGCTGATCCAGAAATACGACGCCATTGCCGGCCAGTTGGCCGCACAGGACCACCGTGACCTGACCCCGGCTGAACGCCAGCAGGTGCGCGAACGCCTGCGCCGGTTGATCGCCGAGGCCTGGCACACCGAGGAAATCCGCCGCACCCGGCCAACCCCGGTCGACGAAGCCAAGTGGGGCTTCGCGGTAATCGAGCATTCGCTGTGGCACGCCATCCCCAGCCACCTGCGCAAGGTCGACAAAGCCCTGCTGGATGCCACCGGCCTGCGCCTGCCACTGGAAGCAGCGCCCATCCGCTTTGCCTCGTGGATGGGGGGTGACCGGGATGGCAACCCCAACGTGACCGCCGTGGTCACCCGCGAGGTGCTGCTGCTGGCGCGCTGGATGGCTGCCGACCTGTTCCTGCGCGACATCGACGCGTTGGCCGCCGAACTGTCCATGCAGCAGGCCAACGATGCCCTGCGCGAGCAGGCCGGCGACAGTGCCGAACCTTACCGCGCCGTGCTCAAGCAATTGCGCGACCGCCTGCGCGCTACGCGCGCCTGGGCGCATTCGGCCTTGACCAGCAACCAACCGGCCAGCGCCGAAGTCCTGGTAGACAACCGCGACCTGGTTGCGCCGCTGGAGCTGTGCTACCACTCGCTGCACGAATGCGGCATGGGCGTGATTGCCGAAGGCCCGTTGCTCGACTGCCTGCGTCGCGCCGTCACTTTTGGCCTGTTCCTCGGCCGGTTGGACGTGCGCCAGGACGCGGCCCGCCACCGTGATGCACTCACCGAAATCACCGATTACCTGGGCTTGGGGCGTTATGCCGACTGGGATGAAGAGCAGCGCATCGAGTTTCTCCAGGCCGAATTGAAAAACCGCCGGCCGCTGCTGCCTGCGCATTTCAAGCCGCAGGCAGATACCGCCGAAGTGCTGGCCACCTGCCGGGAAGTGGCTGCAGCACCGGCGGCCTCGCTGGGTTCCTATGTCATTTCCATGGCCGGTGCCGCCTCGGACGTGCTGGCGGTGCAGCTGCTGCTCAAGGAAGCCGGCCTGACCCGGCCGATGCGCGTGGTGCCGCTGTTCGAAACCCTGGCCGACCTCGACAATGCCGGCCCGGTGATGCAGCGCCTGCTGGGCCTGCCGGGCTACCGTGCCGGCCTGCGCGGCCCGCAGGAAGTGATGATCGGCTACTCCGACTCGGCCAAGGACGCTGGCACCACGGCGGCGGCCTGGGCGCAGTACCGGGCCCAGGAGAACCTGGTGCGCATCTGCGCCGAACACCAGGTCGAGCTGTTGCTGTTCCACGGCCGTGGCGGCACGGTCGGGCGCGGTGGTGGCCCGGCCCATGCGGCGATCCTGTCGCAGCCACCGGGGTCGGTGGCGGGGCGTTTCCGCACGACCGAGCAGGGCGAGATGATCCGCTTCAAGTTCGGTTTGCCGGGCATCGCCGAGCAGAACCTCAACCTGTACCTGGCCGCCGTGCTTGAAGCCACCCTGTTGCCACCCCCGCCACCGCAGCCGGCCTGGCGCGAGGTGATGGACCAGTTGGCCGCCGATGGCGTCAAGGCCTACCGCAGCGTAGTACGGGAAAACCCCGATTTCGTCGAATACTTCCGCCAGTCGACGCCGGAACAGGAACTGGGGCGCCTGCCGCTTGGTAGCCGCCCGGCCAAGCGCCGCGCCGGTGGTATCGAAAGCCTGCGGGCCATCCCGTGGATTTTCGGCTGGACCCAGACCCGGCTGATGCTGCCGGCCTGGCTGGGCTGGGAGACGGCGCTGAGCAATGCGCTGGCGCGCGGCCAGGGTGAGCTGCTGGCGCAGATGCGCGAGCAATGGCCATTCTTCCGCACCCGCATCGACATGCTGGAAATGGTGTTGGCCAAGGCCGATGCGCAAATCGCCGAGGCCTACGACGAACGTCTGGTGCAACCGCACTTGCTTGCTTTGGGTGCGCACCTGCGCGACCTATTGTCGCAGTCGTGCCAGGTGGTGCTGGGCCTGACCGGGCAACCGGTGCTACTGGCGCACAGCCCCGAGACGCTGGAATTCATCAGCTTGCGCAACACCTACCTGGACCCGCTGCACCGCCTGCAGGCCGAGTTGCTGGCCCGCTCGCGCAGCCGCGAAGCCGCTCTGGACAGCCCGTTGGAGCAGGCCTTGCTGGTGACCGTGGCCGGTATCGCCGCAGGCTTGCGCAACACCGGCTGAAGGCATGCCAGGGCCCTGCCGGGTATGTGCCGTGCAGGCCCGGCGCAAGGGCGGGGAGGGTGGTTGCGCCGGGCGCAACCGCCTGCCTGGTCAGCCGCAAGTGGCGCATTCCTGCAACTTTGGGACGCTTGTCTGGCTGCCGGGCGCTGTGTATCTTGAGCAGCCTTCTGACCGATTTATGGTCATACCCGATTTTCCGGACTTGGCCCAGGTTGCCGAATCCATTGAATTTCATAAAAAAATTTGAGGAGCACGAGATGCGCGTAATTCTGCTGGGAGCTCCCGGGGCCGGTAAAGGTACTCAGGCAAAGTTCATCACCGAAAAGTTCGGTATCCCCCAGATCTCCACCGGTGACATGCTGCGTGCCGCCGTCAAGGCCGGCACCCCGCTGGGCCTGGAACTGAAGAAAGTCATGGATGCCGGCCAGCTGGTTTCCGACGAGCTGATCATCAGCCTGGTCAAGGAGCGCATCGCCCAGCCTGATTGCGCCAATGGCTGCCTGTTCGACGGTTTCCCACGCACCATTCCGCAAGCCGAAGCCATGGTCGCTGCCGGTGTCGACATCGACGCCGTGGTCGAAATTGCCGTGGACGACGAAGAAATCGTCGGCCGCATGGCTGGCCGCCGCGTGCACCTGGCCTCGGGCCGCACCTACCACATTCAGTACAACCCGCCGAAAGTGGAAGGCAAGGACGACGTCACTGGCGAAGACCTGATCCAGCGCGACGACGACAAGGAAGAAACCGTTCGCCATCGCCTGTCGGTTTACCACAGCCAGACCAAGCCGCTGGTGGACTTCTACCAGAAGCTGTCGGCTGCCAATGCCGGCAAGCCGAAGTACAGCCACATCGAAGGCGTTGGCTCGGTTGAAGCCATTACTGCCAAGGTCCTGGCAGCCCTGAGCTGATCCGCACCTGGCGCACCTCGACAACGGCCCGCTTGCGGGCCGTTGTTGTTTCTGGCTTTGGCCTGACGCGATCCCTGTAGGAGCGGCCTTGCGTCGCGATGGGGCGCGCAGCGGCCCCACAATTTCAGCTTCGCCGCAGAAATCGCCGGGGGGGCGTTTGGGCCCCGGGCGGGCCCAG
>NZ_JACVZC010000077.1 GCF_016658545.1 Pseudomonas sp. S37
GCCGGTGCCATCCACCGCGTCGCCTGCTTCGCGGGTGAACCCGCTCCTACAGGCGATCAACGCATCTCCCAAGATCCGACTACGTTCACTTGACACTGTCCAGTTGAAGCCCGAATACTTTGCAAAGATTCATATAGATGACCAAATAACAAGGTGAATCGCATCGTGAACGCACTCCCAAGTGCCACTAGCGCGCCTGCCTAACCGAGATTCCTTGAATGACTCCCTTAGATATTCAGCTGTTGCTGACCGCATTGGTCAGTGTCCTGGTGCTGGTGGCACTGATCGTGTCGCGCCTGAAGATGCATCCGCTTCTGGCATTACTGGTCGTGTCCATTGGCGTGGGCTTCGCTACCCGCATGGAACCGGGCAGCATCGTCTCGCACCTGCTCACCGGCGCCGGCAAGACCTTGGGTGCGGTCGGGGTGGTGATCGCGCTGGGCGCAATGCTCGGCAAGATCCTGGCTGACGCAGGCGTCACCGAACAGGTCGCGGATGTGATCCTCAAGCGCACTTCGGACCGGATGATTCCCTGGGCGATGATGCTGGTTGCCTTCGTCATTGGCATCCCGATGTTCTTCGAAGTGGGCCTGGTGATCATGCTGCCGCTGATCTTCAGCGTGGCGCGCAAGCTGGAAAGCAAGGCCCGCTTCAAAGGCTCGGCCTATGTGTATGTCGGTGTGCCGGTCATTTCTGCGCTGGCCGCCATGCACGGCATGGTGCCGCCCCACCCCGGTCCGCTGACCGCCATCGCCGTGCTCAAGACTTCGGTCGGGCCGACCATGCTGTATGGCTTCCTTGCCGCAATCCCGGCCATGATCCTGGGCGGCCCGCTGTATGGCCTGTTCATTTCCAAGCGCATGAATACCCGCCCCGATCAGGCACTGCTGGACCAGTTCACCCTGGCTGAGAAAGCCGACGGTCAACCCCGCCCCGGCGTACTGGTCGGCATGCTGGCCGCGTTGCTGCCGGCAATTTTGATGCTGGTGCATGCCGTTGCCGAAATGCTGCTGCCCAAGGGCAATGCGCTGCTGCAAATGGCCAGTTTCCTCGGCAACCCGCTGATCGCCATGCTGCTGGGCGTGCTGTTCGCAGGCTTCAGCCTGGTACTGGCGCGCGGTGGCGACGTCGAACAACTGCGCGATGCGCTGGGCAAAAGCCTCAAGCCGATCGCCTCGATCATCATGATCATCGCCGGCGGCGGTGCCTTTCAGGAGATGCTGACCAGCGCCAAGGTCGGCGATGCCATTGTGCACCTGACCCAGCAATCTTCCTTCCCGCCGTTGATCCTGGGGTGGGTGATCGCGATGCTGCTGTCGGTGTCCACCGGCTCTGCCACGGTCGGTATCGTCGGCGCTGCCGGCTTGCTGGCGCCGCTTGCCGGTGCTGACCCCAGCCTGAACCTGCCATTGCTGGCCTTGTCCATCGGCTGCGGATCGCTGTTCTTCAACTATGCCAACCATGCCGGGTTCTGGATGGTGAAGGAGTCGTTCGGCATGACCATGGGCGAAGCGACCAAGACCATTTCGGTGGTGCAGTCCATTGTGGCGGTGGTCGGTTTGATCGTGGTGTTGGTGTTGAATGCGGCGGTTACTGTGAGCTGAATCAGCTTCCAGGTGGCTTGGCCGCCCTGCGTGGAGTCTTGTGGAAGCACTCTAAAAGCCTGCGAATTCTCTGTGGGAGCGGCTTTAGCCGCGAACACCGGCAACGCCGGTGCCATCCACCACGTTGGATTCTTCGCGGGTGAACCCGCTCCCACAGGCCTACGCAGGCTTACGAATCGCGCACCTATGGGATTGGCGTTTGACTCTTTACCTGAAGTTTCAGAAGATCTCCCAATGACCACTTACACGCACGTGGAAATGATGCGCCCCATGATGACCGCCTTCGGCGGGCCATAGGACGCTGCGCGCGCAAACAGAACGCATCCATCCCTGAGCCCCGCCACAAAATGGTCGGGGCTTTTTCATGCTCCGTCCATGGATTTCATGACAAGGAGAGTGAACATGTTGCAGATCCGCCCCGCCAGGTACAGCGACGCCGAGGCCGCTTTCGATATCCGGTTTCAGGCGATTCGGCACCAGTGCATCAGCGTCTACACACCGGAACAGGTTCGGGCCTGGACACAGGTGCCGCTGACCGAGGCATACAGGGCCAGCGTGGAACAGCACTATCACATTGCATGGTGGGGCGATGTACCTGTTGCCACCGGGCTGATCGATTTCCAGTCCGGGGAGCTGGGTGCGCTTTTTGTGCTGCCGGCATACATGGGGACGGGTATTGGCAAGGCGATGGTTCGCCACCTGGAGCGACTGGCGCTTGAGGCGGGGCTGACCGAGATTCATCTGGACGCCACCCCGAATGCCACACCGTTCTACCATCGGTGTGGTTATCAGGGCGAGGCTGAGGGTATCTATACCTCGCCGTCGGGGCTTGAGCTGGCCTGCACGCCCATGCGCAAACGCCTGATCGGCTAAAAACAGTAGGCCGATGGGCCCAACCTATTGAGCGGCGGTTGTTCCAAAAATCGCCCTCCCCCTCTACAATTGCAACTCATTCCTATCTGCAGCTCATTCTTGGGAAAAGGAAAGTGCCCCCTGACGTTCCCTTGCAACCACTCGACAGCCTTTATCGCGACCACCACGGCTGGTTGAAAGGCTGGCTGCGCCTGCGCCTGGGTGATCGCGAGCGGGCGGCAGATATTGCGCAAGACACGTTCCTGCGCCTGCTGGTAACACGCCGCCTGCCCGAGCAGAGCGATGGGCGCCGATTCCTGGCACAGATCGCCCGCAACCTGGTAATAGACCAATGGCGTCGCCAACGAATCCAGCAGGCTTACCTGGACAGCCTGGCCGCCCTGCCCGAGCCGGAAAGCCCGTCACTGGAAACCCGTGCCATCGTCATCGAAACCCTGATGCAGATCGATGCCATGCTCGACAGCATGCCGGCGAAAGTGCGTGAGGCTTTCTTGCTGTCGCAGTTCGAGGGGCTGACCTACCCACAGATCGCCGAGCGCCTGCAGGTCAGCGTCAGCTCGGTGCAAAAGTACATGCTGCGCGCGATCACCGCCTGCTACCAGGTGCTGTACGCCGAATGAAAAGCGCCAGCGAAGCCCCGATCGCCGCCAACATTGTCGAGCAGGCCAGCCATTGGCTGATGCTGCAATGGGGCGGAGAACTGGACAAGGAACAACTGCGGCGCTTCATCGAATGGCGCGCGGCAGACCCTGAACATGAGCGCGCATGGCTGCGCCTTGAGCAATTGCAAAGCACCCTGAGCGGCGTGCCAGCGGATACCGCCCTTACCGTGCTGCGAGAGCAGCCCGATGCGCGCCGCCGGCAGGCGTTGAAACTGCTCGGCACATTGTTGTTGGCTGGCGGCAGCGGCTATCTCGCCCAGTCGCAATTGCCCTGGCGCGAAGCAATGGCAGACCTGCGCAGCGGCACCGGCGAACGCCTGCAGCGCACGCTGGCCGATGGCAGCCGGCTGAGCCTGAACAGTGGCAGTGCGGTTGATATCCTGTTCAGCGCCAGCGAGCGGCGCATTCGCCTGCTGACCGGGGAGCTGCTACTGGACAGCGGCCAGGACCGAGCGCAACGCCCGTTGATCGTGGACACCGCAGCCGGGGAAATCCAGGCGCTGGGCACGCGCTTTTCTGTTTATCAACATGGCGATGAATGCCAGGTCGAGCTGTTCGAAGGCAGACTGGAGCTGCGCCCGCGGCATGCGCGCGCCATACGCCTGCACGCCGGACAAGGTTGCAGGTTTTCCGCAAGCCGGGTCGGTGACATCGTGCCCGCAAACCCCAACGCCATCGCCTGGCACGATGGCCGCTTGATCGCCGAGCGCACACCGCTGGGGCAGTTCATCACAGAACTCGCTCGCCACCGCCCCGGCATGCTGCGCTGCGACCCGGCCGTGGCCGCCCTGCCGCTGACCGGCGTGTTCCCCCTGGCAGACACAGACCGCGTGCTCTTGGCCCTCGAACAGTCACTGCCCGTGAAAGTGCACAGGCTGACACGCTTCTGGACCACCATCAGCCCGGCCTGACAGACGTAGCAAACCGGATTACAAAAAAATCCTGCCAGCCCTTGTCGGTTTTGCCGACTCGTCCGGGATACCTCTTGAATCCAACCCAGAAGCATTCTCAAGAGGAACATCCAGAGTGCCGTATCTGCCCACGACATCCACTTCCCGACTGAGCCATGCGGTTCGTCACGCCCTGTTCGCCGGCCTGCTGTGCAGCGGCCCGCTGCTGCTCGCGCTGCCTGCGGCACCGGCTAGCGCCAGCGAGCACTCCCGCAGCTACGCCATACCCGCTGGCGGCCTGGATCAGGCGCTGAACCGCTTCGCGAGCGAGGCCGGGATTTTGCTTTCTGCCGATGCCCAACTCACAACTGGCAAGCGCAGCCTGGGGCTCAATGGCACCTATTCGGTGAAAGATGGCCTGGCCCAACTGCTGGCAGGCACTGGCCTTCGAGCGCTCAAGAGCGCCGACAGCTACATAGTGGAAGCAGTTGTGGACAGCAAGGGGGCGCTGGAGTTGGGCGCGACTACCGTGACGGGTGCAGTACTGGGTAGCACGACCGAAGGTACCGGCTCGTACACCACCCGCTCAGCCCAGACGGCTACCAAGCTGCCGTTGTCCCTGCGCGAAACACCCCAATCGGTGACGGTCATCACCCGCCAACGCATCGAAGACCAGAATCTCGCTAATCTCAACGAAGTGGTACAGAACACCCCTGGGCTTACCCTGCGCCGGACCGGCCCCGAACGCTCCTCGTACTACGCCCGTGGCTTTTCCCTCGACAACATCATGTACGACGGCCTGCCCACCAGCCTGGACAGCTCACAGGTCTCACAGGACCTGTTGTCGGCCGACATGGCCATGTATGACCGGGTTGAAGTCGTGCGTGGCGCCACTGGCTTGATGCAGGGCGCAGGCAACCCTGCTGCCGCCATCAACCTGATCCGCAAGCGGCCTACGCGAGCGTTTCAGGCCAGCATCGAAGGCAGCATGGGCAGTTGGGACCGGTATCGCACCGAGGTCGACCTCAGCGGCTCACTTAACCCAAACGGAACCCTTCGCGGCAGGATGGTGACGGCCTACCAGACCGGCAACAGCTACCGGGATACGCTGGATAACGAGCGCAGCCTGTTCTACGGCATCATGGAGGCCGATCTCGACGACAGCACCACCTTGACCCTGAGTGCATCGCGCCAGCAAGACAACAACAACGGCAACGGCTGGACCGGCCTGCCGGTGGGCTTCGACGGCAGCGACCTGCACCTGTCCCGCTCTACCTCACTGAGCAGTGACTGGGAGTACTGGGACAAAATCAGCACGTCTGCCTATGCCGCACTTGAACACATCCTGGACAACGGCTGGAAGCTCAACCTCTCGGCTACCAAGACCTGGGCCGACCTGGACATGCTGGGCACCTATCTGGTCGGCAGCACAGCCACTCAGACCTATAACCAGTTCGTCGGTGCCGGGCACTATCGGGAAACCCAGAACAGCTTCGATGCCTACGCCAGCGGCCCGTTCCGCTTGATGGATCGCGAGCATGAACTGGTAGTAGGTGCTAGCCACCGTCGCGTGGTGTTCAACGGTGACGTCCCCTACAACATCCTGTTGAACAGCAATATCGACCTCTACAACTGGGACTCGGGTGCCACACCGAAACCGAAGAGCCAAGACAAGTACGGCTGGCAAAATACCAACGCCAAGCTCAACAGTTTCTATGCCACCACGCGCCTGAGCCTGGCCGATCCGCTGAAGCTGATTGTAGGC
This sequence comes from Pseudomonas sp. S37, assembly GCF_016658545.1. Classification (GTDB taxonomy): domain Bacteria; phylum Pseudomonadota; class Gammaproteobacteria; order Pseudomonadales; family Pseudomonadaceae; genus Aquipseudomonas. Next base: position 5,795 of record NZ_JACVZC010000077.1, read on the forward strand.
AGCCGCCTGGACTGGTATGACAACACCACCACCTCACCCTACAAAGGCACCGCGCCAAGCGAACTGAAGGTCACGCGGCATATCACCAAGTACGCCGGCCTGATCTATGACATCGATGAACATCACAGCGTCTATGTGAGCTACACCGATATCTTCAAACCGCAGAACTACCGGGATGCCGCCGACAACATCATTGCCCCGATCACCGGAAAGAACTACGAACTGGGTATCAAGGGCGAGTACTTCGAGGGCGCGTTGAACGCATCGGCTGCCATTTTCCAGATCGACCAGGAAGACCGCGCCAAGTCGTTTACCGACGGCTGCCCTACGGCTCCAACCACCCCCTGCTACGAGGCGGCGGGAAAAGTGCGCAGCAAGGGCATCGAGTTGGAGGTGCAAGGCCAACTGACGCCTGATTGGCAACTGGCGGCCGGATATACCTTCGCCGAGGCCAAATATGTCAAGGATGCCAAAAAGGAAAACGAGGGCCGCCTGTTCGACACCGACATTCCCCGCCATCTGTTCAAGATGAGCACAACCTATACGCTGCCTGGGCAATTCAACCCGTGGCGGGTGGGCGCCTCCCTGTATCACCAGAATCGAATCTACAACAAGAACACCACCTACATGATCGAGCAGGATGGCTACACACTGGTCGACTTCATGTTGGGCTTCAAGCCGACCGAGCACATCGATGCCCGCGTCAACCTGAACAACGCATTCAACAAGAAGTACTACAACGCGCTCAGCAACTCGGTCACGGTACCGAGCAACGTCTATGGTGAGCCACGCAACCTGATGCTGTCGGTGAAATACACGTTCTGAGGCATCCAGCGACGCCGTGGTAGAGGGCACGGGCTTCGCCCGTGTTCGCGCCAGGCGTTGAGCCGGCGCTGCACAAACGCCATCAAAACTGATATCGGGTATCAGGATTGCCAAGCCTCTAGCTAATCGGCCAGTGCGCCTGCCTCTTGGACTTCAACGTAGCTGGACTCCCCACCACCCTGCGCGCCCGACAACCAACCCCATACGAAATGGAGCGTGGTACGACCTGCATCATCGACCCCTACCCTGCCACGAGACCAACCGGCGAGCATCTCGCCGTCGTTAGTGATGCAGTGGTAAAGCAGTTCGATGGTATCCGGGCCAGTAACTCGGCCCACCTGGTGACCGGTGCGAATCCGACCACCCTGGTACGTGCTGGTGATAGCAACACCTTCGACCTGGTAATGGAAAACCGTGCCAGTGCCCGACAGGCCCTGGGAGTTGTTGGCGACTGCTAAACGACGATTGTGCAGCTGGTCTTTTACTTGGGCGAAAGTGCTTTCCATAGCAATGTATCCTCAATGTTAGGTGGACCCGGGTTGCAGCTACCTGCTGGTAAATCAGCGGACAAAGCCACGCACCACAACAAACAGTATTACAAGGCCCACTAGCCCAGAAGCAACCAGCCACCCAGTCGAGGCCATTGCCTGGAAAAACCCCGGGAAGAACGGAATTTTTCCAAGCTTGACCAGCGCCAGGCAAAGCCATGGCATCAGGATGATGTAGAGCAGTGGGATATAAACGATTGCCTGAAGGACGATCGCTACTCCGTCGGCCCAGTCATTCCAGTGGTGATTGGACATGGTGATTTCCTTTTCTTGAATGGGACGGGAGAATCTTCCGCCTCTTGGTACCCCATACCAGCGGTAATGCACAAGGCTTGAGGCCGATGCGATCGATGCAGGCGCTGGCTTGCGCAACATTGAAAGCCAGCGCAATCCCTGTGGGAGCGGGCGAGCCCGCGAACACGGGCGAAGCCCGTGCCATACAAAGCGGTACCTGCTTAAAGGCTTGCCTGTGACGCGCTACTCAGCAGCCCGACGTCGGCCAATCAGCAGCGCCGCACGCTAATCAGCTGGGGCATGACCGCCCTGCTTCATCACCTTCCCACATTGCTCACTGGCCAACCGGCTGATGATACGGATCGCCTGATGAATGCCGGCCGTGTTGCGAAAACTCAATCGCGGGTTATGTTCGCATTCCAGCATTTCATCGTGCTGGACCAGGGCCTCGCCTAGCAGTTCGAGGGTCCAGGCGTAGCTTTGGATGGTGGATAGGCGTTCTTGGTCAGACATGGTGCACCTCCGGTTTTGCGGAGAGTAAGCCGAGTGTGCAGACGGTGAGGTCGCTTGGGGCCGCCGAAGAACGACGGTGGGGAACGTATACGCGGATCTGTAGCGGATTTGCGGTGGTCATGCATGAGTTCCTTTCGTGATGGAACTGCCACCGCTCGCGGCCAAGCAAGTTAAGGTGGCAGCAGTACGCGGGTTGGCCGACCGGGACGAAAGGAGCCCGGCACACCCGAAGGTGTCCCGCGCACCACCGCCATAACGCGACATCGCGGGCACAAAAAAAGCGCCTGCGATGAAGACTGGGCGCTGACGCGCCTTTCGATTCCGACCGGCCAAGGTCGCATCGCCGATGCTTCGGCGACGGAGGGACTTTATTCCCGGGTGACTGTTTTCGCAAGTTTCTCAGGGTACGAAAGGACTGCGCATTTCGTAGGAAAACGGCCTGCCACAAGCAACGCACACCTCAGAACTTACGCGGTCAGTGTAGGAGCTGGCTTGCCTGCGATGGGCTGCAAAGCAGCCCCATACTCCGAACCTGCAGAAATATCCCGCAAGCGGCCTTAAACATGAAGGGGCCACTCGCAACTCCGATATCTGGCCCCCATCAATGATCTCGCCTAAACGTCCAACTCTTGACCGTTCCGCTCCATCACCTTCCCACACTGCTCACTGGCCAACCGGCTGATAATCCGAATCGCCTGATGGATCCCGGCCGTGTTGCGAAAGCTTAATCGCGGGTTGTGTTCGCATTCCAGCATTTCGTCGTGATGGACCAGGGACTCGCCTAGCAGTTCAAGGGTCCAGGCGTAGCTTTGGATAGTGGATAGCCGTTCTTGGTCAAACATAGCGCACCTCCAATTGGGCAGAGATGAGGCACGCGTTGCTGATGGTGAAGTCACTGAGGGCCGCCGAAAAACGACGGTGGAGAACGAATGCGGGGACAGGCTTGAAGTGAGCATGCATGCGGTCCTTTTCGATTGAAGCACCACGCTGACCGTCGCCAAACGATTAGGGTGGCAGCTGTACGCAGGTTGGCGAACCGAGGAAAAGGAACTCGGCAGATCCGAAGGTCTCCCACGCACAGCCGCCATTACACGAAATTGCAGACCGCTTGCAATTGTGGTCGAGGGTACCGATGCGCCTTTCCGTTCGGATCACCAAGCCCGGTCGCGGAATTGGCCGCGACAGCAGGTGTCCAACTGCAAAATTTCTCGTTGAACACTGTAGAAATCGTATACCCTTCAATCGAAATAGAATTACTACGGCCGCAATGCACTGTTCGGCGGGATCGGCTTCATGGGATAGTCGAAGTATCCACAAACCGAACAGTCTCTCATCCTAACCACAGAAAGAGTAATAAGCAAATACTGAGCTCTCAAATCAAATCAGAGAGCTTGATGCATTCTTGTTGACGCCCCCACTCTTGTGAATCCCACAAATCCATTAACTTCGCTCGATTGGCAAGAAAGTCCTCCAACTGACCATTTCTCAGGGCCTCAAGCCCTTCATTATCAATGAAATGTGCAGACAGCACTTCTTCAGAATAATCAGGCCCATACTTCAGTCGCTCTCTAAATGTTTGAGCCTGATCAGGATCAATTAGAAAGCGATTTCCCGCCCCTTGAGTTAAACGCTTGAGCTTTTGAGAAGCAGCCCTTTGCGGCGGGAACAGCCGCACAAGAGAGTCTCGGCCGTATCTGACAAGCAGGTCTTTTCCTAAAATCACCTGACCGGCCGAATTCGACAACCCCTTGCGCTTAGCAAGCCGCAATGTAAACAATCTTACCCTAGCAGACCTGAAATCAAAACGATCTGGAAGCCCAGACTCTCTTATCCACACCGGGTCACTTGCCCCATTTACAGCGCTTTCGAGAGCTTCAATTTCTGAGCGAACATCACGGTACGCTGCAGTTGCGAAAACCTCAGACCAACTAGTACGCCAGAACCATGAAGAAAAGGCTTCGGTTGGTATTGTAGGTTTCCCTAGCTTATCAAGGACGGTTGCCAAAATCACTACTTGCAGCGCATAAGGTTGGAGTTCCTCATGAGAGACGCCAATATAGCTATCTAGCCATATTATCACACTCCTTAAAGCCTCACTTGCCCTTTCAAGCAATGTCGTATCGTCGCCCAACCTTTTAACCAGCTCAGTTTGACCAGCTTTAGTAACATCAAGCCCCGCCAGCCCCTTGCACACTTGCAAATATAGACTTTCATCTATATTTTGCCATCCCGCTGGCAGATCTCTTTTCCGATATTCTATTTGCTCGCGCAAATCAAAGTCGTCACGCCAAGTTAGAGCAGCAACCAAGTGCGCCTCACCCATAGGGGTACCGAGACTATTGATTCTTTGGAAAGTTTTTGCTGCTAACTCCAAATCATCAGACACCATTACTACAATCGGGACCCTGCACTGCTGGAACCTATATGACAGCTGATCAGCTCTCTCCTCCCAGACTTCCAACTCGACATCTGTCCAACCTTCAGAATCAGCTCGACGCCTAATTTCCCGCATATGCTTATTAACAAGCCGGCCATCAAGAAGAGTCCAAAGTGGCAAAAGTGGGCGTTTAGTTTTTGCCCTATCGGCTTTTCTACCAAAAACAAAGTCCTGCTCTAAAAGATCATACTGGATATTCCAGTCGATAGAGTCTGAATCATTTGCACGACAGTTATCAGCTAACCCTTGCGATTGCAATAGGAGCCCCAGCAAAGTTGAAACTCGCTGATGACCATCCAAAAGATACTGCCAGCCTGTTGCAGGTGCGACCTCTACTATCTGTGGTATGTCATGAGGGCCGACAGCCGGAAACGATGCGAGTTTGAATTTAACAGTACGCCAAACCAGAAGACTTCCTATTGGCATATTGTCTCGCACAGACCTCAGAAGATCTAATCTCTGATTATCAGTCCATACGAACGGCCTCTGAAATCTAGGCACCCTAATATGGCCTCTTTGAACATCTTCAAGCAAGCTTCTCAAACTTGGGTTAAGATTCTCAGATGCTAACGCTGTTAAACCCTCAGACATAAGCTCCACCCTTATAATAACCGTAGCAAATTAGGGACTTCCGCAGCTGATTCGCTTAAAGCATCAGCATCCCAGTCAAACTCGAAATTTTTAGAATTTTGGTAGTGATCCGCAACCTTCCGACCAAAACCTTCGTGTAGGGCTTTCCTATCTTCTAGACTCACTGCACCATACAAATTCATTGAGCGGTGTGCGTTTTCGGCAGGTTCATCTCCGCGAAAACCTTTCTTCATATTGAAATACCATTGAGCTTGCGTAGTAAGCCTGAAAAATGACTCAACCTTATCGGTTTCATGCATTTTAGCCAGCTCGCTTTTTGGCATATAAGACTCGATAAATCGCCGACGCAGCCGCCAATATCCACCAACTTTAGCTTGTACCACAGCGCTTTCATTTTGAAAGCCTTGACAAACTTCAGGCTGCCTCGGGGCCCATTCTGGCCGCAGTTCATCTGGATGTCTTCTATCGCTATCAAAAAGAACAAAAGTTCTCAATCTCTGCGCTGGACTTTTGGCCCTTTCGGTTACCCGCTGAATCAGATCACTTCCCCCGCCATGGAGGGTTTCGGCCCATCGTTCTTCTATGGCTCGCGCCATTACTGCCCTTTCGGACTCTTTCATAACGCCATATAAAAAACACCAATCATTGTTGGCGTTCTCGAGCAATATTCCAAGTGGCTCATTTAGCATGGCAATAGCATTATCTAGAGTCAGGCTAGACGTTCGCACGTCCCACACATCACTACCCTGGGCCACAACCACTACGGTAGAAACATTAGATGCTAGGGTTGAAGAGGCACGAGCGGAAAACTCTAATGCGCGCTGATATACTAATTTTGTGTGTACATCAAGAGACGCTAACCACTCTTCCGCCTCACTTAGAGATTCTGGAATCACTGCATGCCGCCCTTCACATGCGAAGTAGAATAACCTATGCAACTTATGGATAACCCCTGAGTCAACAGCATCCTTGATAATCCCCTCAGAAATTATAACCTTCATCCTTTTGACATCCTTAGTTGCTTGGTCATTAGTTGCTGCCCAAGCCTCAGAGCCTCGCCAAACGCGCCTAACAGATGGCTATTATTAGGCTGCCCTTTGTCATTGAACTCTATCGGAAGTGCGTCACTCGTACCGTCCGCTCGCGACTCAACCCAATATACCTTCACTAACCCCGGATCAATGTCGCCATTGGCGATCGCCAGCTGCACACTTGTCAACAAAATTTCTGAATGGGTCTCAACTAAGATTCGAGGATCTACGTCACTTTTAGCTACATCGACCAGCTGCTTCGCTAGCTCCACTTGCGCCTTGATGTGGAGGTGAAGTTCAGGCTGCTCCAAGCACAGCACACGAGGCCCACCAGCTTTAGCTCGTGCCAAGGCAACCAGCACGGGTAATACTTGCGAGTAACCTTCGCCTGTGTCACAAAGATCAACGCGGACCTGCGGACCACTAGACGGATGGAGCAGTAACTTCCAGACCCCATTCACTGGATTATCTAAAACAATTTGCTCTCCCATTGCTGCAAAAAACGCCTGGGTAGATTCCAAAATTTGGTCAGCGCCACTTCTCAACTGCGCAGAAATCAAGTGTTCGACTACATCAGCACCGTCAGGACTAAGAACAGCAGACGAGCCGCCCCCATAAGTCACAACTCTTGGCGCCCTAACTCTTACACCACTAATCCACTGAACCTGCTCACTAAGTTTGTTCAGTGATTCTCTGAGCTCAACTAACTCTGCGCAATTACTATGACATTCCATGTTCGGCAATAGCCCTTTGGAGCCGCCCCCATGCGCAAGCTCTGCCCCTTTAAACTTAAGAGACTCAATTTCTTGCCATCTCCCCTCAAGATCTCCATTGATTTTCCATTCAGCAACGGCTTCATCGTCAGAACCCAAGCCTAGAGCAAAGCTCAATCCACCTCGACCAGTAGCTTTGGAAACCAAAGACGGCCAAGTAGCTTGTCGACCTACGTCACCGCTGAGCCAAACGGGCGGCCCATTGGCCTTGATCGACTCGGCAATTAATGGCAGAAAGCGCAACAGCGAACTTTTCCCACCACTGTTCCAGCCGAAAAGCAGGGTTAACGGCCTGAGCTCTATATCTTGCTTTCTCGCAAAAGACCGGTAATTTTCTACGGAGAATAGATCAATCATTTTAATCCCTTAATAACTTAACCGAGCATTACTTCCGCTAGAACACATTCAGAAATAAATAAACCTTCAGACATTATATTTAACAATACAAAAAGCCCGCTTTGAGCGGGCCGTATAGAAATTGTTCTTCAACTTTCAGCATATTTACCTGAAAGTAACGGTTTGTGGTGCCGGAGACAGGAATCGTATCAGAACACAAGCTCCTGAATTTCATGATGATTATTGTTAAGGATTTAGCTTTTTATCTCTAAAATTATCTCAAGGTGCCGGCTGGGTTGCTTACAGGTGTAAACCATAGCTACACCCGGATGCGAAGCACTGGGCTGCACCCAGCTGCTGTCGTGATCTGTATGCCTGGGCCCATATGGCCGAAGGCGAGAGATGGACAGCTGAAAACGAATCACAGCCGCCTCTTTACAATTGGGTGCTAGCAAACGCTCCCGCTGGAAATGGTAAATATGTTATTGAAAAAATTAGAGCACGTGCGAGGGCTTCCTACCACAAACGTCCTCGTAGCCAAAAAACCGAAAACTAACATAATCGCTTAGACTATGCTGCTGGACGAACGCGAGGAATTGCATCGACAATATGATGGGTATCCGAAAGCCCGAAGCCTCTTGATCACTACCGTGGTTGTAGCCAACCAGTGCGGACTCATTCCTCTCCGCTGTTGATATTGGCCCACCTAGCTTATTTCATGTTACTGAACTGGCAGTTCGTGGCGATTAAAGCACAAAAAACGAACACTTCAAAAAATCGAGAGTGATGGAGCGACCATGCGCAGTCATGACTAAGCTCCGCAAACAGCTCTAGCCGCAACTGCACAGCTATCTTATGCGACAACGACTTGAAGCAAAAGCGATAATAACTTATGGTACCAGTTATAATTTTTTGTATTTGCTCCTAAGCGAAAAAATAGGCGGAGGGTAAGTTGATAGAAAGAGCTGAGATTCAGAGGATTCTTATCGGGCTGGCAGCGCAGAGACCTGCTGATTTTGTAGGACTGGGAGTAATCGTTTACAGAAGCATTGTAGACTTACCTGTAGTACCTTTAGGATCACGTCTGGATATAGATATAAAATTACCGATTTCTGGTGCAAGCAATGTCATGAAAGCTCTCGCATCATTAGCTACTCGCGGAAGCTCAATGCATGATGGTTTTCATCTTATTAATGCCTGCAGTGGTGATCTTACTCACATCGCGCAATTTGTATCACCTCCATTAGATTTTGCCCTTGCCAATCCACTCGCAATTTGGCCAACAGGCGCCCGCCAGATGACAGCACTTTTGATCTCGAGTTTGCCGCAGGTGGAGTTTGCAGCAGTTGTATCGGCGACTGGAGGCGTACAGCTCTATGAAAATGGCATGGAAGGGAAAAGTGGTGCGGATCAATGAACAATCTTAGCTTGACGTCTGCAGAGTTCGAACGCCTTTTGAAAGTATTTGGCTGGCTGATAAGCGCTCTATGCCTAGCAATATTCCTGATCCAGTGGCGATATTTCCAAACATCGGTACTCTCTGCAGCCTGGAAAGCGTTTAGCTCATCGCTTGGGCTAGGCGTATTATTATTTGGAGCATTTACAAAATTAGCTTGGCGCTGGCAGAGACTTGCCAAGTGGATGAACCGACCGCTCGTCCACGGAGTTTGGAGAGGAGAGCTGAAATCTGATTTCGGCTCCATTAATGGTAATCGCTTAACCGTACCTATATTCTTTGTTATTCGCCAAACCTACCTAACTCTTTCTGTTCAATCTTTTACTGAGAGGCAGGAAGGAGAGTCACGACTAGAGGCACTTTTGAGAAGCTCGAAAACAGATGCGACACGACTTTGCTATGTTTTCGAATTACGAAAACTGTTTTCAGGAGCTCATTCATTAACCAGTGGCGCAGGTGAATTGAAGCTGGCGGGGGATCAGCTATCTTTGAGTGGCACGTATTGGACTAATACGCCTACACACGGGGAAATCTACTTGGAGCTCGTTTGTCGCGACTGCGATGGCGTTACGTCATTTCAAGATGCTAAAAAAAGGTTATGTGAAATATCACACAAGACTGCTTAATACTGAAATGGGGCCGGACGCCATTATTGACCTTCAGACCGCCCAACGGGCGGTCACTCAGGAATTGGTATGTGAAATATCGTTAGAAGATCATCGTCTTAATTACAGCCTCTCTGCTAGCGTCCAGCATTGGCGTCTCAGATAGGCTCAGCAGGTAGCTCTGCTCTTTTGCTACCTCTCGCAGAAGGTTGTCCATGGCCACCGAGAGTTGTAGCAAACCGTTAAACTTTTCTTCCGCATCGAAAATAAAACGTGAACCGTCTGGAACAATCAAACGCCTCGCTTCCTCCTTATTGTTCCACAGATAATCCAAATGTCTTTGAGTCTCCGCCAAGATAGCCAGCTCATAGAACGAGCCAACACTGAGGCCAGTCATATTGGCGCGATACATAATTGAGGCAATATCGAAACTAGAAATATTTACGCTTCGACCTTCGGCTTCAAGTTCGGCCTTCAAATTTTTGCACAACCTGATTGATTTACGAAGGCCACCACTAGTGCTCTCGCAGCGCTCGCGCACCCGCTTGATGTGCAAGAAAGGCCAATTCTCGACAGTGGCACCTTTATTAGAATCGAGAATTGCAACTGCACGATCATGTTTTTGGCCCGAAGCTTGATATTCTACAGTATCGTGCCAATGGGAAGGCACAACATCAACAGGCCGAGCCAAAGACCCTCCTAGCAACTTTATAGCTTTAGAGCCGGATGTATCCACGTGAGCTGCGGGAAATGCCTCACGGAGGACGCGACTTATTTCAGCCCTTCTAGCGGCCAGTACGCCAACAGATGTACGTGTAGTTGGAGAGTTGTACTGCCCTCCTCTACTTATGACTCCACGAGTATCATAGGTAAGGAAATCAGCTTCCAAGGCTAGGAGGTCAACATCGCTGACACCGCGAATATGTACGTTCAGCGGTACCGATCCCTGTAACTCGAACTCCATATTGCCATTCATCCGTTTCGCGAGCTGGTTGCTTACCCTCTCTGCCGTTTCAAGGCTTATGCGAGTGTAGGTGGGGTCGACCTCCTGCATTGCGCCTAGAGCAAATGTCGTGTTGGGCTTGTCTTTTGCCCGACTCTCCCACACCTCCTGAGTAAGGCTACGATTCACGATGAAATCCTTCGCATCCATTGCGATTACGGAGGCCCTATCGAGTCCGGAGCGCCTGGAGCGGAGACGATAAATACGGTCATTAATTGAGTTGCTCATTTTTCCTCCGTAGCTCCATCCGGCCATAGGTGGGTCGCCCGTGACCATTAAAATAGTCACCCGTAGCGGTATCTAATGACTTGGAAAATAAAAGATTTGCACTACCCACATGCCCTCTGAGTTCAGGCTCGCCAGGATTAGGGTCATTCCTGTAGTTATAAAGTAGTCGATACCCATCGGCTTCGTCATAGACCAGCGCCGCAGTAATGCTGTTAGATCCAGATTGCCTAGTCCTCAGCCGCACTCGGATCTTATCCCAAGTTTGACAGATGTATACATCTGCATCCCAGCTATAAGTTGGTCTTCCCTCAGAGTCCAAACTCGTACCAACACACTGCCATTCGCCCGACAGATCAGGGACTTTCAGATATTTTACCGCCCAGCGCCATTTCCACACAGTCTTATTGAACAGAGCATAGATGAAAGCAAAAACCACTCCTGCTCCCAACAACGATAGAACCGTTGGCGGAAGGTTTACAGGAAGTTGATATTTTTTCGCTAGATCTTCAGCTGAAAGCAACAAAAAAACTGCAACACCTGAAATGGAGCTTGCCAATATCGTCAGATATCTACCGATCAACGCTCGGTTGACCCCACCCAACAAACTGTATTCATGATCGTGAATCATTCGAAGCGACCGTCCAAGCGGTTGAGCGGAAAGAATTCGACAAACTTATAACTTGGGAGTCAGCCTTGCGGCTGCCCCGATCCAACATGACCGCTACAGGCCTATTGGGTATGGCAAACCGAAGAGTACGTCCGACAGCCATTCGACTGCGGGTAGGTAATTCGCGCCTGGCGCACCGCGGTCAGACAGGTAGTGTGATAGCTGAGATCGAGACGGTTGTGAGATGCCGGCAAGAAGACGGGCGTGCTGATATGCACCTCATGGTCACCGTTACTCTGGGGGTTACGGTTCAGGTAAGACTGAGGCATGTCACTCACCCCGCTCTTTGTTCGATTGGGCGAGTACCGAAGCCGCGAGGGTTTTGGTGGTGGCGTTATACTTCTCGCTATCAAGTACGCGGCTGGCCTTGCTCTCCATATCGACACCCGTTTGCTTACCAGTTGATGCCTGCGACATAGCCGATCCCGCCAATTCTTTCTGGATGGACGAAGAGCTGTCACTACGGAGAATCTTGGAAGCCAGACTGGCTACCGGGGACGAGGTTTGCTTCGTATTTTTCGGCACGATCAGGTGCTCCTGTATCTACGTGGTATCGATTAGGCAGGAACACCTTGAGCGGAAAACTGGGCTGGATGGTTGACAGCCAGAGTCGGTTTTTCTCTAATGCGCATCCTGCCAATGTCCGCATTGGTTCAGGGTGGCGGATATGCGTGTTCGGCGACCAAACTTTGCACGCATACCCGCTGCCTAATCTGATTCCGCAGCGTACCCGCCAGAACACAATATGTAGGATGTCTGTCAGGTCGAGATACAAAATAATGGGGCAATTTCGACAATGCAAGGCGCGTTCCTTGTGGATAACTTGCGCCCAAACCGTTGATTGGATCCGTTTCCACCCTGTATGGATGGACAGCCCTTCAAAATCGCGGCTCATAGCAAGGCCTTTCTGTAGTATCTTGAAACACTCTCGGTCTTAGACAGATTTTGAGCCTTTGAAATCAATGGACTATCCGAATCTAAACGTCGTGATCCTGACGTCATTTTTTCTTGAGCTCCAGACCCCCTAATAAGGCTGAAAAATAAAAGGTCCGGTGACTGTTAGGGAGCTAACGGGCTAGGTCCAGCAAAGCCCCAGTAGAATGATGGAAGGTCACCGAAGGGCTGTACCACACACGTGTCAAAGCCGCCCTCAGGCGATTCTGCGAATGGCAGATATCGACCAGAGCAGAGGTTTCACGGGCCGCTAACTGCGATAAATGGCCTTTGAAGGACAGTCAGTGGTTATGTGCATTACGATTCGCTGGCTCGGAGCATCAACGAATCAGTCTGTGAGGTAACTGTCCTCCATGTCGGGATAGGCTACGAATCGATTAGTTTCTATGTAGAGGACACCAACTTCCCTTGGGGCAGAATCCAACCTGTCGAGCACTGTATTCACCCTAGCACATTGTTCTTGATTTATATAGAATCGATGATCACTGAGCCAGTTTCGAGCGTCATGATAATTGTCAACTGTCGACATTTCGAATACTGCTATTTGCTGTTCAAGCTTGGCTCGACTAACCAACGGCCGAATACGAGGCGTTATATCGACCGTACGATCATCAGAAACTATAATCGCCAGCCTACGCGCTCGACCAGTTTCCACGTAACGGATTGCAGAGTTGTATCGTGATCCCCGAGAAGGGGTGCATTGATCGGTGGCTTCGCCATCAAGAATAACTCCGATAGCGTGACATAGCCCATCTGGGGCGAGAAGTATAGTCCCATCGATACCGCTGAAACTACGAAGTAACGACCCGGTCAGCCGGGTTGGCTCGATACGCGTCCCTTGACTGCCAAGCCGCAATGCCTCACTAGGCGCATCGTCCGCGACCACCACCATACTGCCGTGTTTTTGATTGATCTGTACTAACAGCAGTCTCCAGAGATTTAATCCATCTTCTGGCAAAGCACCTGGAAAAAGCCGCACATAGCTGGCAAGAAAAGCTACTTTATCGAAAGGCTCCTGCGGAAGTTTGGGAACTCCATATTGACTGCGAATAAGTACATGATCACCACATTGTAACTCCCAGTGATAATGATCAATGAAGGCAACAGTAAACGCATCTTGCGCAGCGTAGGCGTCGTGAGAGTCCTTTAATTTCCCTAGGCCATAAATTTGACGACTGTCTGCGACGATGCCCACGCCGGTGGAGGCCATCTGCAGAACTTTTCGCACCCATCTCGGCTGACGGAACGGCACGGGATCGGTGAATTTGGCGAGGAATTCAACGCATTCGTTCTCGGGGTTGACAAGGATGAGGTTACCTACGCCTTTAGCGCCCTCGTACATCAAAGACGAGACAAGATTGAGCGCGCTAAATAGATCAGTATGAAAATATTGCCGTTCGATCGAAAGCCCTGCCGTATGTAGAAAGTCTCTTGCTCCAACGCGAATGACTTCCTCCGCGCTTCTCATGCTGTCACGCCTAAGGCGGCCGGGCTCAGGATGGTTCAACTCTCCCGCTGCTTCATGAAGGACGGCGGACATGGCTGCATGGATCAGGCTGCGATGTCCGTATCCCTGCCGCCGCCCCTCAGTAGGCCTGTCAGGTAAGGGAGAAAATTGGGCGAAAGTGCTGTTAGGAATCTGTATGACAGTTGTGACGTAGTATTCATCGATGCGCCGGACCTCGCCGCAGAACGAAGTCACGTCGTGCGCTGTGTCGAAGACCTTGAGCGCATCGCGCACCGAGGTCCGAACGGCATCGCGACGCATCCATTCCGGCTTATCGCGCATGCTGGCTGCGTCACTGTAAAACATGTTCTGCAGATCATGGTTTGTATAGGTGTACTCCACGGAATCGAGCAGCTCGCCGAAGAGAGCCAGAGGCCACATTCCGTCCTCCGGCTCCACGCACACCGGATTTTGATTCATGCTTCCGGGCTTGCGGGCACCTACTAGCAGCACCTCTGCCTCCACTGGAGCTCCTAGAAGCTTTAGCACGTCATGCACCAATGACCGAACATGAATTCGGTAGCTGACCTGGTATCCCCACATGAAAAGGTTGATGGAACGACCAGCCATTGCAACTCCCTAGTTCGTGAAGGTGCCGCAATCTGCGGCAGATTACTTAACTGTGACGATCATCTCGGCATCAGTCACTCTAGCTCCTGATGGCGGAATTGATAGCCTGGACCTAGCCATCTCAACGACTCTAGCCCCTTCCTTTGCCCATTTCCGGCGAAGTTAGATGCGAGTACTATCGCTAGGTCAGCATCATCTCTCACACTAAGGAAGAGTGCGCGTAAATGACACAAGGAAAGGATGAATCCAGTTCTCTGCCTCGGCTTCGTGTGCTGACCCTGGATGGCGGAGGGGCCAAAGGCTTCTACACTCTGGGTGTCCTTAAAGAAATTGAGGCGATGCTTGGAGGGCCTCTGCACACGAAGTTCGATCTGGTGTTTGGCACGAGCACCGGCGCCATAATTGCCGCTCTGATCGCACTTGGTCATAGCGTCGACTCCATCTTGGATTTGTATCGAAAACATGTGCCGACAGTGATGTCGCATAAAAAGGCATCGGCCAGGTCTGCGGCATTGAAGCTACTAGCCGACGAAATTTTCGGTGAAGCCACATTCAGTGACATAAAGACAGGAGTAGGAATCGTCACAGCCAAGTGGATGACCGAACGTCCTATGATCTTCAAGGGTACGGTTTCCCAAGCACATGGTAGGACGAGTACATTTGTTCCCGGTTTCGGCGTATCCATCGCGGACGCCGTCAAGGCCTCCTGCTCCGCGTATCCTTTCTTTGAGCGTACCACCGTCCGAACATCGAGTGGGGAAGACATCGAGCTAATTGATGGAGGCTACTGCGCGAACAACCCTACGCTCTACGCTCTTGCGGATGCCGTTGAGGCTATTAAGCACAACAGGCAGGACATTCGGCTTGTGAGTATCGGCGTAGGAATATACCCAGATCCGAAGCCGGGATTGCTAATGCGGTTCGCAAAAAAATATCTCATCAGTCTCCAGTTGCTACAAAAGACTCTGGAGATTAATACTCAGTCGATGGACCAATTGCGACAAGTACTTTTCCATGACGTACCGACCATCCGGATTAGTGACTCATACGTCTCGCCGGAAATGGCCACCGATCTGCTAGAACACGACCTTAACAAGCTAGGGCTCTTGTTTCAGCGTGGCCGCGAGTCATTTGCCTCGAGAGAGCTACAGCTCCGCGAGTATTTGATCTAGAAAGGAGGGGTGGATGCCTATACCTGAATCTCAGCTTGAAACGTGGTCTCACCAAGGGTCAATCGAACAGTCTAGCCGGACCTACAATTCGATTAAAAACCTACTTGAGACCCCTACGACGCCGTATGCCGGCAAAAAATTCAAAGTTTTTCTACAAGGTTCCTATGGCAACGATACGAATATATACGCAGAAAGCGATGTGGATATCGTTGTTAGACTTGACGACTGCTTCTATAGCGATATAGTCAGCTTGACTGACGAGGAAAAGGAGGCGCACGGTCGTGCCTTCGAATCCGCGGCCTATGCGTATTCTGATTTCAAGCACGATGTCCTGTCTGTTTTGGAGGCTCAGTATGGACAGGCAGTCAATCCAGGTGAAAAGGCTATCGCCATTGATGCTTCTGGCGCGCGCCGAAAGGCCGATGTAATTGCGGCCACTGCATTCCGGCGATACTCAAAGTTTCGTTCAATTAGCGACTCTACGTACGTTGAGGGAATATGTTTTTTCAATAAGAACGGCGAACTAATTGCAAACTATCCCAAGCAACACTCGGCAAATCTGACGACCAAGCATCAGGACTCATCTAGGTGGCTGAAGCCTATGGCTCGCGTGCTCAAGAACATACGTAGCAGAATGGTTGACGATGGATTGATTGAGGCTGGCAGCGCCCCATCGTACTATATCGAAGGCCTGCTCTACAACGTTCCAACCACGAAACTAACTACAAGCTATCAGGATTGCCTTGTCAACATTCTTAACTGGTATCGCCAAGAGGCAGATAAGTCAAATCTGTTGTGCGCCAACGAACAGTATTACTTGCTGCGCGACGGCTATCACACAAGCTGGACGCAGACCAACTGTGACGCCTTCATTGAAGCCATAGTCAATCTTTGGAACGATTGGTAAGCCAAGTATTGATCTGGTATATAAATTCGTATACTGGCCCGACACAGCAGGGGATTTTGTACCTGACTGCCGGGACCATTTATTCCGGTCTACAGGCACCTTGCTCTCACCTGCAAGGTGCGTCAGGTATAGGTTGTGACTATCAAAATCAGATCTTTGCTTGGCACTTGAAGACCCATAGTTTTTTTAAACGGCAAGTAAGCAAGCGCACTGTGAGCACGTAGTAATACCGAGTCTCCTCACTGCGATTAGCTAAGCAATGCTCTAGAAACCAGGTCACATGCTTCCTCTGCCAAGTCCAAGGTGTCTCTCGACCCCACCGTTTAGAGATCTCAGCTTGGATAAACTTCGCCTGCCGTAAATGGCGCTGCCGCGTTGCGTACGACCCCGTCAGCACCGCTGCCAAGAACAGCTCCATATCGAATACCTTACTCATCTGCGACCTCCTACGTAGGCAGCAACCACATCGATCCGACCGTGCCCCAACTCGTAGCTGATTTGCCTCCGTGCCTCACGATCAAGGTGCCTATTTGCCTGGCAACATTGGCCGCCGTTGATAGGGGCGCCGTGTTGGGTGATTTGCTCATAGCGCTCACATGCGTACGCCGCTCGTAGCTCATGGAAGCCTTTGAGCTTGTGGGCATGCAGGATGTCTCTCGCTGGGCGGATGATTTCTTGCAGAAGATTTAGATAGCTTTCGTGTGGCGCAATCAGATTGCGGCTACCCGCAGGCGACACCTGCCGTGCAAACCCAAGTGCTCCTCGAACATGGTCGTCCACCGTAATCCAACGTGGCGCCGAGGCGCCAGCTCGGCCGCCTTTGGTGCCATCCTGGATGTTGATCCTGCCTAGGCCGTTAGCCTCACGGCTCAGCCGTGGCAAGTCGGCTAGGATCGCCTCACGCAAGCGCATGCCGGTGGCTCGCGCCAACAGAACTATCGCGGCGGCCCGTCTCTGGTCACGATTGCAAAGCGCATCGACGATCTGCTTAACCTGTTCACGGTCTTGGCCCTGCGGCACCGATTGGCGAACCCCGGTGCGCTGCATACCCAACGCCTTGCTCGGACTTGGCAACTTCACGCACTGATCACCGCGAAGCGCTGCCATGGTCCTGTTAACGCTGGATAGCCGGTTTTGTGCGGTGCTGACGGCGAGGTCACCGCGCCGAACCAGGTCGCGCAGATACGCCGCGTAGTCTGCCAACACTTTGCGATCAATCTGCCGCGCATCATTGAGACCAGGTCCGTGTTCGGAGCGGTACCATTTCACGAATGCCAGCCACCGGTCACAGTGCGCTTTGACCGTGCCGTAATGGCCGCCGCCAAACATGTCTTTCAGCGCCTGCGGTCCTGCGTAGCTCAATTGTCTGCCGTAACCGAAATTGCGGCCATCACGTCTGCCTACCAATGCCATGTCGGTCACCTCATCTGCCGTTTTCCGATCCTCGCCCCACGTCATCCCGCCAAGAATGTTGAGTGTTATCAGGGATCAAGGCCCCTGCGACCTGTGGGGAATGTCCTCTACGCGGGACTGGCGGCTCCTTACGACCGGGAGCACGGGCATCTCATGATCTGGCCTCCTGAACACCGTTACCGGTGGGCGGGTGGAGGCAGCACTGGCTGACTAGACCAGCGCCTGAAGATCCTGAGCCGGGTGAACGCAGCACTGCGATGACCGGGGCGTGCCTGATTGTCAGTCAGGTGCAGTCCATTCCTTGGTCTGCGGCACCATCATCTACAGCGCTGTTCCTGGTGACATCGGCGTTTGTCACGCCGATTGTCACGAGGGGGAATGCCGCAAAGCCTTGTGCGATCAGGGCTGCAGCAGTATTAGAAGTGCCCGTCTCTTTCCAGAAAGAGACGGGCATAGGTTGGCGCAAGATTCGGCCAAGCGGATATGTTGCTGCAGGGCAGCGAGGTACGGTGTATCTGGCGCACGAGCGCTATATGTGTAAGAGCATCCATCACATGGGTAGTGACCGGGCGAGCTGCCGGATGCGAATCGCCCTTGGGGAGAACCACCGTGGGAGCGGCGTGACCTTGAAGGCTCGGGTCACCTGGGGTGCTGTCAACGACAGCCTTTGCACTGTCTTTTCTACGCCCGCAATTCGAGAGGGTCAAGCGACACGCCCGCTGGATTTTGTGGTTGAAAATGGTATTGGGCGTGTACGGAATCCCGTGGTTTCCAGTGGCCGATTTGGTGCTTTTGATTTTTTAGGTGAGGTCCATCCAAACAGGGCGGCTTTGCAGCCCTGTTTGGATGGACCCGTATGGAAAGCGGATCATCGAAACTTCAAAGCCGTGCGCTCACTCGACTGCGCCACGCCTTGCTCTTAGGCTAGAAACGTTTGCCCCGGTCTGATTCGCGAACTCATGCGGCGAGATATGCTCCTGCCGGTTCGCGTCGAGATAACGGCTCCACCAGCTCATGATCATTCGCCGCTCCTCCAGGAACTCGGCCTTGTGGATATATGCCGCCCGAACGTTGTTGCGCTCCCTGTGGCTCATCTGCCGCTCGATAGCCGTCTCTGACCACAACCCGGATTCGACCAAGGCACTGCACGCCATGGACCGAAAGCCATGCCCGCAGATTTCGGTCTTGGTGTCGTAGCCCATGTTCCGCAAAGCGCTGTTGACCGTGTTCTCGGACATAGGCTTCCACGAGCGAGCGTCACTGGTGAACACCAGGTCGAAGTACCCCGTGATCGCATGAATCTGTTCGAGCAACGCCACAGCCTGCGGTGAAAGCGGGACCAGATGGATGTCACCCGCCATCTTCGTTCCCCTGGTCGAATACGGA
Source organism: Pseudomonas sp. S37 (assembly GCF_016658545.1). GTDB lineage: Bacteria > Pseudomonadota > Gammaproteobacteria > Pseudomonadales > Pseudomonadaceae > Aquipseudomonas. Next base: position 24,951 of record NZ_JACVZC010000077.1, read on the forward strand.
ACGCCGTCCAACGCGGGCCGCGTGTCAGGTATCTCCCAGATACCGCGCTTCAGGTCGAACTCACTCCAGCGTGCGAAGCGCAACTCGCTGGAGCGTACGAACACATGCAGCGACAACATGACTGTCAGCCGAGTGAGCGTGCGTCCCTTGTAGTTCTCGATGCGGTCCATCAACTCAGGCAGACGTGACAGCGGGAGTGCAGGCCGGTGCATAACCCGTGGCGCGCTGATGAAGCCCTCAAGATCATATGCAGGGTTCACCGTAATCAGCCGCAACCGCTTCGCCTCACGCATGATGCTCTGCAGGTAGTTTTGTACCCTTAACGCCACATCGATCGTGCCGCGCTTCTTGATCGCCTCAAGCGGCTGCATGAGGTCGTAGGTATCCAGATCAACGATGGCCCGTGCGCCTAGCAGCGGGAATACGTGGGTCTTCAAACGACTCAGCACGGTCCTGGAATGGCCAGGCGCCCATTTCACGGACATTTCCTTATGCCAGTCCAAGGCAACGCGCTCGAATGTGTGGCCTCTGACAACCGCCTCGGCCTTGGCCTGCTGCTTGGACGCAATCGGATCAATGCCTTCAGCCAGCATCCGCTTAGTCTCCAGACGCTTCTGCCGAGCATCTGCGAGACCGATGACGGGATAGTTTCCAAACGAGGTCAGCCCCTCGCGCCCATCCGGTTTCACATACCGGAAGCGCCAGCCTTTGCGGCCATTGGGGTAAACGAGGAGGTAAAGACCGTCACCGTCAAAAAGCTTGTAGGGGCGGTCAGTAGGCTTGGCCGAACAGCATGCGGTATCGGTCAGGGGAGCAGTAGTACGAGCCATAAGGGTAAACCCCGTTATCGAATCGACTTTATCCCAAACGTTACCCCTAAATCGGTTGGCAACTGTCGGATTCCGACGGAACGCCATAACGAAAAAACCCGCCAGAAGGCGGGTTTTACGGGGGTTCTAGAGATTTTAGTGGCCTTCGCTGGAACCTGAACTGGTGCCGGAGACAGGAATCGAACCTGCGACCTTCGCGTTACGAGTGCGCTGCTCTACCGACTGAGCTACACCGGCGTGTAGCGCAACGTACCACTGCTCGCACCCGTTACGCAAACCCCTGTTTCCACTACTTTATTGCCCTACCCTCAGGCCCCCTTGCAGCCCTTCGGCGCCAGGTCTTCCTCGATGTCGGTCGTGCACGCCCACCCAGTGGTAGAACGGGTCAAAGTCACTGCCTTGCCCAGCACATTGGCCGGCGCATCCACCAGCGTGCAAACAATGCTGCCGCTGCCATCCGCCGCCTTGCCGCTGGCCGTGATCGCACAGTTCGCCGTTGCCGGCTGGCCACCCAACTCGGCCGCGCCGGCCACGTCCTTACCATCATTCAGGCGCAGGTCCATGGCCGTCTTCAGCGCACTGATCTCCAGCAACCCGGCCGCAGCCTTCGCGCGGGCCTGGTGGTTGGTGTACATCGGTAAGGCGATGGTGGTCAGAATGCCGATGATCGCAATCACGATCATCAGTTCGATCAGGGTGATACCGCGTTGCCCTTTCATGAACGTATTTCCCTTGTGTGTTCGCTTACGCATTGAGGTCGGTCGCGCCCCAAGCGGCAGCGGCGCAGTAGGCCTGAACAGACACCTTTTGTCACCCCTGCCCGCTTGGGCGTCATCTTCGCTGAACTACTCTAGTGAGCATCATGGACGCGCGCCCTTTCATGGACGCGGCAAGCTGTTTCCAGGCTTGTCGCAGGGGCAGAACAAGGACCTTTGCATGAGTACATCCACACCGCTTTACAGCTGGCACGGCACCGATGCCAACGGCGCGCCGGTCAGCGGCCAGACGCCCGGGCGCAGCCCGGCCTATGTGCGTGCCGGGCTGATTCGCCAAGGCATTACCGTCGCCAGTTTGCGGCCGGCCAGCGGGGTAAAACTCAGTTTGCCCAAACGGCGGGAGAAGGCCGACCCGGCGGGGTTCAGCCGGCAACTGGCGACCTTGCTCAAGGCCGGGGTGCCGCTGTTGCAGGCGTTCGAGGTGATGGGGCGCAGTGGCTGCGATGCGGCGCTGGCGGCGTTGCTGGGTAGATTGAAACAGGATGTGGCTTCGGGGCTGGGGCTGGCGGATGCGCTGCAGCGGCACCCGGCCTGGTTCGATGCGCTGTACTGCAACCTGGTGCGGGTGGGGGAGCAGTCCGGCACGCTGGACCGGCAGCTGGAGCAACTGGCGGGCATGCTGGAACAGCGGCGAGCGCTGCACAAGAAGGTGCGCAAGGCGATGGTCTACCCGCTGCTGCTGTTGCTGACCGGGCTGGGGGTAGCGGCGATCTTGTTGCTGGAGGTGATCCCTAAGTTCGAGGGCATGTTCTCTGGTATGGGCGCGCAGTTGCCGGCCTTTACCCAGTGGGTGATCGACTTGTCCACAGGGCTGGGTCGGTTTGCACCGCTGTTGCTGGTGATGGCCGTGGTGCTAGGTTTTGCCGTGCGCCAGCTGTACCGGCAGCATGCGCCAGCGCGCCTGTGGATAGCTCAACGGGTGCTGGGTTTGCCGGTGTTCGGCCAGTTACTGGGGCAGGCGGCGTTGGCGCGGTTTGCGCGTAGCCTGGCGACATCCTATGGCGCCGGGGTGCCGTTGCTGGATGCACTGGGTACGGTGGCGCGGGTAACGGGTGGCGATTTGCATGAGCAGGCGGTGTTGCGGCTGCGCCAGGGCATGGCCAATGGGCAGGGGTTGAACCAGGTGATGGCGGCTGAGCCGCTGTTTCCGCCGTTGCTGGTGCAACTGACGGCCATCGGTGAGTCCAGCGGCACGCTGGACCAGATGCTGGAGAAAGCCGCCAGCCATTATGAGGAACAGGTCAGCCAGGCGCTGGACCAGTTGACCAGCCTGCTGGAGCCGGCCATCGTGCTGGTCCTGGGCCTGCTGGTCGGTGGCCTGGTGGTGGCGATGTACTTGCCGATTTTCCAGTTGGGTAGCTTGATCTGAACATGACTTTATGGACTTTCCTGGCTGAGCAGCCGGCGTATTTCTTCACCCTGGCCACGCTGCTCGGCTTGCTGGTAGGCAGTTTTCTCAATGTGCTGGTGTATCGCCTGCCGATCATGCTGGAGCGGCAATGGCAGCGTGAGGCGCAGGAGGTATTGGGGTTGCCGACCACGCCGCACGAACGCTTCGATCTGTGCCTGCCCGCCTCGCGCTGCCCGCATTGCGCGCATCAGATTCGTGCGTGGGAGAACATTCCTGTCATTAGCTACCTGGCTTTGCGTGGACGCTGCTCGGCCTGCAAAACCCGCATCAGCCCGCGCTACCCGGTGGTGGAGGTGGCCACCGCGCTGCTGTCGCTGCTGGTGGCCTGGCGCTTTGGGGCTACGGCCGAAGGGTTGCTGGCATTGCCGTTGACCTGGTGCCTGTTGGCGCTGAGCCTTATCGATGCCGATCACCAGCTGTTGCCGGATGTGCTGGTGCTGCCGATGCTGTGGCTGGGGCTGATCGTCAATGCCTTTGGCCTCTACGTGCCGCTCAGCGACGCGCTGTGGGGCGCGGTGGCCGGGTACCTCAGCCTGTGGTCGGTGTACTGGGTGTTCAAGCTGGTCACCGGCAAGGAAGGCATGGGCTATGGCGACTTCAAGCTGATGGCGCTGATTGGCGCCTGGGGTGGCTGGCAGGTGTTGCCGTTGACGCTGCTGTTGTCGTCGGTGGTCGGGGCGTTGGTGGGCCTGTGCCTGCTGCGTTTGCGCCGGCATGCACTGGGCACGGCCATGCCGTTTGGCCCTTATCTGGCGATTGCGGGGTGGATTGCCGTGCTCTGGGGTGATGAAATATACGCCTCTTACCTGCAACTGCTTGGATACTGATGACCACTGCGGCCTTTACCCCCTGGATTCTCGGCCTGACCGGCGGCATTGGTAGCGGCAAGAGCGCCGCTGCCGAGCGCTTCGTCGAGCTTGGCGTGCACCTGGTCGATGCCGACCAGGCGGCGCGCTGGGTTGTGGAACCTGGCCGCCCGGCCCTCGCCAGAATCGTCGAACGCTTTGGCGCGGGTGTTTTGCAGGCGGACGGCCAGCTGGACCGTGCGGCCCTGCGCCAGTTGATCTTCGCCGATCCGGCGCAGCGCAAATGGCTGGAGCAGCTGCTGCACCCGCTGATCGGGCAGGAGATTTTCAGCTACCTGGCCAAGGCCGAGTCGCCGTATGCGGTATATGTGTCGCCACTGCTGATTGAGTCGGGGCAATACCATAAGACCCAGCGCGTGCTGGTGATCGATGTGCCGCAGGAACTGCAGATAGCGCGTACCCTGGCGCGGGACAACACCAGTGCCGAGCAGGTGCAGGCGATACTGCAGGCCCAGCTGGGCCGTGAGGAGCGCCTGCGCCATGCCGATGATGTGGTGGTCAATGACGGCGACCTGGCCGCGCTGCATGAGCAGATTGACCGCCTGCACCACTTTTACCTGACTTTGAAAGGAGGCCAGCCATGAGCCAGCCATTGACCGTCGATTGCCCGACCTGCGGCGCACCTGTGGAATGGAACGAGAAAAGCGCGTTCCGGCCGTTTTGTTCGGACCGGTGCAAGCTGATCGACCTGGGGGCCTGGGCGGCTGAAGACCATAAAATACCGGGGTCGGAAGAGTCCGAGGATGAGCTGTATTCGGGGGACCTGGAGCCGCGGCATTGATCCAATAATACGGGGGCTGTGCGGGCCCTTTCGCGGGTAAACCCGCTCCTACAATGCCCTTCGCAAGCCTCAAGACTGACGAGATAACCTGTGGGAGCGGCCTTGCGTCGCGATGGGCCGCAACGCGGCCCCGGATTTTGGCGTTAATGCAGAGATCGCCGGGGCTGCTGCGCAGCCCTTTCGCGACGCAAGGC
>NZ_JACVZC010000078.1 GCF_016658545.1 Pseudomonas sp. S37
GGTGTATGGCACCGGCGTTGCCGGTGTTCGCGGGTAAACCCGCTCCTACACTGATAGCGCAGGCGCCGTGGTGCATCGGGCCGTAGACCATTCTTGAATTACTTCAATCTTGAATTTTTTTATTAAGTCAAGATCCACCCTGTTCAAATCCTTCCCGGCGTGCTACAAACTGGTTAAGCAATGATCTAGCTGCTTGATAACGAAGGGAAAAATATGACGAAGTCGGAGCTGATCGAACGTATTGTCACCCATCAGGGGCTGCTTTCGTCCAAGGACGTTGAGCTGGCCATCAAGACCATGCTTGAGCAGATGTCACAATGCCTGGCTACCGGCGATCGCATCGAGATCCGCGGTTTTGGCAGCTTCTCGCTGCACTATCGCGCCCCTCGCGTAGGTCGTAACCCAAAGACCGGCCAGTCGGTCAGCCTCGAAGGCAAGTTCGTGCCACACTTCAAACCCGGTAAAGAGCTGCGCGACCGGGTCAATGAAGAAGACGAGGCCGAAGCCTGATCAATCAAGGAGCAATCTGATGCGTAACCTCAAGCGCGCCCTGGCGGCGGTGTTCGTGCTGCTCTTGGCGGCTGTGGTGCTGTTCTTCGTGCTGGAGAACCAGCAGGCCGTATCGTTGGTCCTGTTCGGCTGGGCTGCGCCGGAAGTGCCGGTTGCCGTGCTGGTGCTCGCTGCGCTGGTCATCGGGTTGGCAGTTGGGCCGTTGCTGGGCGCCTACGGCGTGCAGCGCAGCAAGCGCAGAATCAAGGCGTCTGCTCGACAGGCAGCACTGAGCGGCAATTAAGGAGATTTCCTACGCCCGCTTAGGAAAGACTCACCTATGCATGCACTGGCCGTCATGGAGTAATAGCGCACTTCATTTTCGGCCCCGGCGAGTGTGCGCAGCATGGAATATCCCAGCCTTTCCCATCACGGTGGTACCCGGGGTGTCACCGGGTCCTGTCACCAACTGCACCTGGGCCCGTCCACCAGCTTGCTGGTCGACTGCGGCCTTGAACAAGGTGCCGATGCGCTGCCCGGTTCAGCCTCCGCCCCGCTCGGTTTTGATGTCCAGGGTATTCGGGCGCTGATCGTTACCCATGTGCACCTCGACCATGTCGGTCGCATACCCGCTTTACTGGCGGCGGGCTACCGAGGCCCGATCTTCTGCAGCGAGCCTTCTGCCAAGCTGCTTCCACTGGTGCTGGAAGATGCCTACAAACTGAACATCAGTCGCGAGCCTGCTCATGTGGCGCGGTATCTCGAGTTTGTTGAAGGGCTGATAGTGCCTTTGCCGTTCGAGCAGTGGCATGACGTTGTCCTGGAGCCGGAGCTGGAATGCCGCATCCGCCTGCAGCGTGCAGGGCACCTGCTGGGTTCTGCATATGTCGAGTGCGACCTGCTGCTTGGGCAGGCAAACACCCGCTACGTGTTTTCAGGTGACCTGGGCAGCGCCGGCAACCCTTTGCTGCGCCCGCTCCAGCCTCCGGAGCGGGCAGACGTGCTTGTGCTGGAAAGCACCTACGGCGACCGCTTGCACCCAGTGGCGGGCGATCGTCTGCAGCAGCTGGAGGCTGCAATCGATCGAGCCCTGGCAGACAAGGGCACCATCCTTATTCCGGCATTCAGCCTGGGCCGAACGCAGGAACTGCTGTACGAGCTGGAAGATATTCTGCATCGCAAGGCGCTGTTGGGTGTTGAAGACCCTGCCGGCGGGGATGATCCGGTCAACTGGTCGCAATTGCCCATTATCCTTGACTCGCCGTTGGCCCAGCGTATCACCGGCGTATACCGGGAATTGCATGAGTTCTGGAACGAAGAGGCGAGGGCGCGGCTTGCTGAGGGGCGTGACCCGCTGGGGTTTAGCCAACTAATCTGCGTTGATAGCCATCCCAGGCACCAGCAAGTGGTCAACTACCTGAGTAGCACCGGGCGCCCGGCAATCGTCATCGCGGGCAACGGCATGTGTTCGGGTGGGCGGATTGTGAATTACCTCAAGGCCATGCTGGGGGATCCGCGGCATGAGGTGATGTTTGTGGGGTATCAGGCCAAGGGAACGCCGGGAGCGGTGATTCAGGCGAGTGAGGGGGCGGAGGGGTTTGTGCAGATTGATCTGGATGGGCAAATGCGGGAAATCAGGGCCAAGGTGGTGACACTGGACGGCTACTCCGGCCACCTTGACCGCCAAGGCCTGGTGAAATTTGCCTGTGAGGTCGGCTCGCCAATGCAGCGAGTGGTGCTGGTGCATGGTGATCAGCGTGCGAAAAGTGCCCTGCAGGCGGCCCTGACGGAGCAGTACCGGCAAGCCGGAGTCGCAACCGAGGTGTGTATCGGGGGTTGATTGAGGGCAGTCGGTAATCAGAAAAAGCTGGCTTTTCAAGGCCTCTGTTCGGTACCTTGGTGGCCAGCAGTCAATCGCGATCAAGGCTCGCTTTTCGGCATATGCAAGTTACCACCTGTTCTTTGAACCGGTCAGTTCATACATTATGCAAAAGCGTCAGGTGTCAGTTTCAGGCTGACCTTGGCTTACCTGAGATCCGGGTTGGCATCGCCCAGCCCAAACCTTCAATCAGGGCACCTTGATCGGCACGGTAATCTGCGGTAGACATGTCAAGTTGGCTTGACCCGAATTTAAACCGCAGCCAGCGTTCCGCGCACGCTCCAGCATTGCACTGCATTCAATACGTGCCCGCACTCAAACAATACCGAGTCAACTAAATGTTTAAGCGTCTTATCGATATCTGCGCGTCATTATGCGCTCTGATACTCCTGTCTCCGGTAATGGCTGTAGTTGCCTGGAATATTCGCAAAAAACTCGGTTCACCTGTGCTGTTTCGTCAGGTGCGTCCAGGGCGTAACGGCAAACCCTTTGAAATGGTAAAGTTCCGAACCATGCGCGACGCAGTGGATGCGCAGGGTAATCCGCTGGCCGATGCAGAGCGGATGACGCCCTTTGGCAGCTTCTTGCGCGCCAGCAGCCTGGATGAGTTGCCGGAGTTGTGGAACGTGCTGAAGGGTGACATGAGCCTGGTGGGGCCGCGCCCATTGCTGATGGAATACTTGCCACTTTATAGCCCGGAACAGCGCCGTCGTCATGAGGTGCGCCCCGGCGTCACCGGGTGGGCACAGGTAAACGGCCGCAATGCGTTGAGTTGGGAAGACAAGTTCAAGCTGGATGTTTGGTATGTCGACAACCAAAGTCTACTGCTCGACTTCAAGATCCTGTTCATGACGGTAAAAAAGGTGCTTGTCAAAGAGGGCATCAGTGCCGAAGGCAACGTCACCATGTCCAAGTTTACCGGGGGCAAGCAGTGAAGCGGCTGGCCGTACTGGGTGCCAGTGGGCATGGAAAGGTCGTGGCCGACACTGCTCAAAGTTGTGGCTGGGAGCAGGTCGATTTCTTTGACGACGCATGGCCCGGCCGAACGCACAACGGGCACTGGCCAGTGGTGGGCGATTCTGCAGCATTGCACGCACGGCTTCAGGACTACGAAGGCGTGATAGTTGCGATCGGCAACAACGGCATTCGCCATGCCAAGCTTGAAGCGCTTTCGGGTGCCGGTGCGCCCCTGGTTTCATTGCTGCACCCTATGGCTTTTGTCAGCCAATATGCGTCCATCGGCCCAGGGTCTGTGGTGTTCGCAGGTGCTGTGGTCAATGCCGATGCGCGCGTGGGTTACGGCGCGATCCTCAATACCGGCTGCAGCGTTGACCATGATTGTGTGCTGGGGAATGCTGTTCACGTAAGCCCGGGTGCCAGGCTTGCCGGCGCTGTCAGCGTGGGTGACCGCAGCTGGGTGGGGATTGGTGCCTGTGCCAGGCAACTGATCAGGCTGGGTTGCGATGTGACCGTGGGTGCAGGTGCCTGCGTGGTCAGCGATGTAGCGGATGGCCAGGTAGTCGTGGGTGTGCCAGCGAAAGTCGTCGTAACAGGGTGAGTTGAAATCAACTATCCTGAATGCAGCGTTACAGGCTTCGTAAATGTTTGATTTCCCGAATTTTCATTTTGCAATTGGTGGGTGTGAACTGTGCTGAATTCTCCTTTTTCCCCTTGGCCGTCTTTTTCTGAAGAAGAAGCCAATGCAGTACGCGACGTCATCCTCTCCAACAAAGTCAATTACTGGACAGGGCAGGAATGCCGTGAGTTCGAGAAAGAATTTGCTGCCTGGAGTGGTTGCGCTCACGCGGTCGCACTGACCAACGGCACTGTCGCGCTTGATCTGGCGTTCCAGGCATTGGGCATTGGCGCAGGGGATGAGGTGATTGTCACTTCGAGAACCTTCCTGGCTTCGGTTTCCAGCATTGTGAATGCCGGCGCCACGCCTGTGTTTGCCGATGTCGATGCCGATTCGCAGAACATCACCGCACAGACCATCGAAGCCGTGCTCACTTCGCGTACCCGGGCGGTTGTCTGTGTGCATCTGGCTGGCTGGCCTTGCGACATGGACCCGATCATGGCGCTGGCCGAACAGCACGGCCTGAAGGTCATTGAAGATTGTGCGCAGGCCCACGGTGCCAAGTACAAGGGGCGCCCGGTCGGTTCCATCGGGCATGTGGGCGCATGGTCGTTCTGCCAGGACAAGATCATGACCACCGGTGGCGAGGGTGGCATGGTGACCACCAACGACCGTAGCCTGTGGTCGGCCATGTGGTCATACAAGGACCATGGCAAGAGCTGGGAAGCCGTTTACGAGCGTCAGCACGCCCCAGGCTTCCGTTGGCTGCATGAAAGTTTTGGTACGAACTGGCGCATGATGGAAGTGCAGGGCGTGCTGGGGCGTATTCAGCTGCAGCGAATGGCGCAGTGGCAAGAGACCCGCCTGGCCAATGCCCGCAAGATCTGGGATACCGCCAGCCAGTTGGTGGGTCTGCGTGTTCCAGCCGTTCCGCAAGACATCCTGCATGCGGCCTACAAGTGCTATGTGTTCGTTGAACCGCAGTCATTGAAGCCGGACTGGACGCGCGACAGGATCCTCAACGAAATCGCCGCTCGTGGTGTGCCATGCTTTTCAGGGTCGTGCTCCGAGGTCTATCTGGAAAAGGCATTCGACGGTACGCCTTGGCGTCCGGCCCAGCGCCTGCCGGAAGCAGCACAACTGGGGGAGACCAGCTTGATGTTCATGGTCCACCCGACACTGACGCCTGCCGAAATCGACAAGACCTGCCAGGTCCTGCAAGACGTCATGCGTGAGGCGCAGGCCGTTTGAACTTCTGATCGTGCTTTCAGTTCTACTGCCATCGACCAATGCCGGGTCGCGTTGGATTGAGAGCACGCCATGGCTTTGCCATGCCGCAATGGCTGACGATGAACGTCACATAGTAGAGGCCGAACCGCCCTTTCTGGCGGTTCGTGAAGGTCCAGGGCTTAGAGGGATTTATGGATAGAGCACGGGCATTGTTGCTAGGGCTATCGCGTAGGAAAAAGCGGCTGATCCAGGTTGTTACCGACGTTCTGCTGATTTGGTTGGCACTGTGGATGGCATTCGTGGTGCGCCTGGGTATCGAGGAGGCCATCAATCCCCTGGAAGAGCACCGCTGGCTGTTCGTCTGTGCCCCTGTCGTGGCAATCCCTCTGTTTATTCGCTGCGGGTTGTACCGTGCGGTCATGCGCTATTTCGGCAACGATGCGCTGATCGCCATCATCAAGGCCGTCAGCCTTTCGGCACTGGTGTTGACGGTTATCGTCTATGCCTTTGGCAGCCACCAGGCAGTGGTGCCGCGTTCGGTCATTTTCAATTACTGGTGGCTGAGCCTGATCATGGTCGGCGGGCTACGACTGGCCATGCGTCAGTACTTCCTCGGGGACTGGTACGCTGCGGTGCAGCATGTGCCATTTGGCAATCGCAGCAATGGTTTGCCCAAAGTGGCCATTTATGGTGCCGGCTCGGCGGGCAACCAGTTGGTCGTTGCGCTGAGAATGGGGCGGCAGATGCGCCCGGTGGCGTTCATTGACGACGACCGTAGCCTCGCCGGGCGGGTGATTGCCGGTTTGCAGGTCTATACCCCGAAACATATCCAGCAGCTTATCGACTCGACAGGCGCAGAGGAGATCCTGCTGGCGGTGCCGTCTGCAAGCCGCGGCCGACGCCGCGAAATCCTGAACTTCCTGGAATCGTTCCCGCTGCACGTGCGTACCGTGCCAGGCTTCATGGACCTGGCCAGTGGCCGGGTCAAGGTTGACGATATTCAGGAAGTGGATATTGCCGACCTGCTGGGGCGTGACCCCGTGCCTGCGCAAAAAGACCTGTTCTCGCGTTGCATCGAGGGCCAGTGTGTCATGGTAACGGGCGCGGGTGGCTCCATCGGTTCGGAGTTGTGCCGACAGATTCTGGGGGCTCAACCCAAGACGCTGCTGTTGTTCGAACACAGTGAATTCAACCTCTACAGCATTCAGACCGAACTGGAGCAACGCGTCAGTCGCGAATCGCTGTCGGTGAATGTGCTGCCGATACTGGGGTCGATACGCAACGAAGCAAAACTGCTGGAAGTGATGAAGGCGTGGAAGGTCGACACGGTCTACCATGCCGCTGCCTACAAGCATGTGCCGATGGTCGAGCACAATATTGCCGAGGGCGTGCTGAACAACATCATTGGCACGCTGAATACGGCCCAGGCAGCCTTGCAGGCCAGGGTATCCAACTTCGTCCTGATCTCGACCGACAAGGCCGTGCGCCCGACCAATGTCATGGGCAGCACCAAGCGCTTGGCCGAGATGACCTTGCAGGCACTCAGCCGGGAAGCTGCACCGGTCCTTTTTGGTGATGTGGATAACGTCTCCCAGGTGAACAAGACGCGTTTTACCATGGTGCGCTTCGGTAATGTGCTGGGTTCATCAGGTTCGGTCATCCCGCTGTTCCACAAACAGATCAAGTCGGGTGGGCCGCTTACGGTTACCCACCCCAACATCACGCGTTACTTCATGACCATTCCAGAAGCCGCACAGTTGGTCATTCAGGCTGGCTCCATGGGGCAGGGTGGCGACGTGTTCGTGCTCGATATGGGCGAGCCGGTAAAAATTGCCGAGCTGGCGGAAAAAATGATTCACCTGTCTGGGCTGAGTGTGCGCTCTGAGCGCAACCCCCATGGCGATGTGGCGATCAAGTTCACGGGCTTGCGCCCGGGTGAAAAGCTCTATGAAGAGCTGTTGATCGGCGATGGCGTAATTGCCACTTCGCACCCCATGATCATGAGCGCCCATGAAGACTTCCTGCCCTGGGATGTCCTCAAACCACGGATTGCTGAGCTGGTCAGTGCGGTTGGCCAGGACGACTATGCGCGCGTGCGCCAGTTGTTACGTGATTCTGTCAGTGGTTACACGCCGGACGGCGAGATTGTGGATTGGTTCTACCAGCAGCATCGGCTTGACCCCTGAGGCTGCCCCGGACAAGGCCATCGAGGGTGCTGTACAGCCCTTGATGGCCCTGGTTGAGCGTGGCGAAACCGGCCACGAAGGTATTTCCTTAATATTGTTTATTTAAAACGGAACTGAATAACCACCCTTGTGGCCTATGGCATACTCGGGTGTGCGGCACCTCGCTCAACCGCCCCCCTCCTGATAGCTACCCGCCTCGCTTGTCGTTGATGAAAGGATCCGTTCCCCAATGCATAAGAGTAGTGTTGTACCCGTAATTGCGGCGCTGGTCGCTTTCCTGTCGGTTTCAACCATGTTGCGTTTTCCTGGATTGCCGGTGGGGATAGGTGAAATCATTGTGGTATTGGCGGCCTGTATATTCATACGGCGCGGGAATTTTCTGCAGAACCTCAAGCATCCATTGATGTTGTTCTGGCTGGCCTTCATTGCCACGGCCATAGTGGGTTATTTCGTCAGGAAGGTGCAGGGCGAGGGTACGATCCACACGGCCATTGCCTACGTCTATGCGGCGGGCTTTACCTTGATCGTGCTGGCCTATGTCGGCGATTTGAACAAAGTGGGTTTCCAGCGATTCATTCGGGCAATGGGCACGATCCCGGTCCTGTTGCTGGCCATTCCGCTGTTCATTTTCCTGATCGGCAGTGTCTGGCTCTCCGACATGCTGGAGATCAACACCACGTTCTATCCATCACGTGTATCGGCGTGGTCAACCAACCCCAATCAGCTCGCGCTGTTCCTGTTGCCCGTACCGATCTGGCTGGCCGCCATTTACCAGAACACCCAATGGCAAGGCTTGCGGCTGTTCAAAAAGTTCTTTTTCTTGTGGTTCTTCTTCTTCCTCGGCTTTTGCGTGCGCAGTGATGCCCTGTTGTTGGCATGGTGCATTGGTTTGCCCTTGTTGACCGGCATGGCCTGGTGGTGGCTGGGGCGTTTGAACTGGAAGTTCTTTGCCACCATGCTCACAGCGTTTGTACTGGCATTCGGTTCATTCAAGTTTTTCTTCGATGGCCCAGGCCAGCAGTTGTTCCAGAACATGCGGGCAGAGATTGCCGAGCGCCTGGCCACACATGAGCGGGAGGTGGCGGCCAACGAAAGCAAAGGTGGCGACGCTGAAAAGCCTTCGGCATTCACCGCCATTCTGGAAAGTGCCAAGGCCCTTGCGCCGCCAGCTGATAGCGAAACCGAGCATCAGGCAATACCGGGTCAGCCTTCATTCGGGCGTTCGGACTCGGCGATAGGCATAGGCATGGACCCGAACAAGGCGGGCGTGCGCAAGACCCTATGGATTCATGCCCTGGAGGTCTGGAAGCTGTCACCAATCGTGGGGCATGGGCCGGGTGCGTTTTCCTACCTTGATTCGCCGGAGCAACGGCAGGAGGCGCATAACCTGCTGCTGGACATGCTGACTCAGGTGGGGGTTGTAGGGGTTGTTCTGTTTGCGGCCTTGTACCTCTGGCTGCTGGCAGGCGCGATCAAGGCGCGCGACCCGTACTCGATTACCCTGCTGGTGATCTTGATGGTGTTCTCCGGCGCGCACTTCATGCTTCGCCAGCCGGTGTTCACGCTGTACATGGTCATGTGTGCGGTGATTATCAAGAATCGGCTGTTCGGCCTTGAAAGCAATGAAGCCGAAAAGCCTGCGTGACTGATCGAGTCTGAAGCTTTGGGGGCGGGCTTGCCCCGCGAACACCGGCGCAGCCGGTGCCATGCACCGCGTGGCTCTCTTCGCGGGTAGACCCGCTCCTACACTGGCCTGTATTACCCACCTGGCCAACCTCTGCCCGTTGTAGGAGCGGGTTCACCCGCGAACACCGGCGCAGCCGGTGCCATGCACCGCGTGGCCCTCTTCGCGGGTAAACCCGCTCCTACACTGACCTGTATTACCCGCATGGCCAACCGCTGCCCGTTGTAGAAGACCGGCGTAGCCGGTGCCATCGGCCGGTATACCCTGCCTCAGACCTGGCCCAGCCTGCGCCGCCACAGGCGGCTGCCGATGTAACAGGCGACCACGATTCCCGCATACACCAGCAGGAAGGGGATGACGCTGTAAAGCCCGGTACGGGGCAGCAACATCAGCTTCACGAAAATCATCACATGGGCGCCAAACACCAGCGGGTGGGTCGCATTGACCAATCTCGCCAGCAGCGCGCCGAACGTAGCGGCTGCAATCAGGTAAGCACCCGGCACCCACAGGGTGAACGCATAAAAGTCCGCGAACAGCGACCAGCCCATGCCAAAGCCTTTCTGGTAGGCATCCCCCGCCAGCACGGCTTTGGACAGGTACTGCCCGAAATACAGCTGATCCAGCGGAATACTGGTGCCGTTGAGGGCCGCCAGCATCGGCGTAATCGGCAGCACGCCATGCACGTAGGCAAGGGCAGGGTAGTGCTCGATCTGCAGCGCAGAATGGATATACAGCGCAGTCAGCCCCTGGTTATCAATGAACCAGGGCAGCAACAGCGCCTTGCTCGCGCCGAAGTCGATACCGCGCGTACCCATTGCCGCCATCACCACGACGCCGCCCAGCAATAACGGGATGGCCAACAAGGCAATGCGGTCGATACGCCGTATTTTCGTGTGAAACAGCCAGGCGCACAGCAGGACAAAACCCATGATCCCGCCGCGAACACCCAATTGAAGGTTGGCGGTGTAGTAAATGGCCAATAGCCCCAGCACACACCAGCCCAGCCACTTGTTTCGCGAAGCGAACGCCAGGCCCAGCGCCAGCAACAGCCCATATTGTGCAGCCGTGCTGCCGCGCGTGGTGAAGTCGGCCGATGCAGACCCATACAACGCCACGTAGCCGTTGTTGTGAACAGCCCGGTAGGCATCCGGGAAGCTGACCATGAACGCCAGTGCGGAAACGCTGGCCAACGCAATGGCCGGGATGAGCAGGGATGAGGTCCATTGCAGGTCTTGCCGGGGGGCGACGCTTACCGGCTTTTTCCACAGGCTGAACATGTACCCGGCGTGCATGGCATGCAGGCAGGTCACCAGGTACAGCGTCAGCCGCAAACCCTCACGCGCGGTCAGCTCGATGGAGACGAAATCCGGCCGGTGCACCGAGAAGAAATTGCTTTCCATCTTCAGCATGGCCACGTCAAAGCCCATGGCATAGGCAATGAAGCGGCCACCAATGAACAACGCCGTGCAGCCGAGGAAGAAGATATAGCTATGTACCAGCGTGCGATGCACCAGTGCGCTGGATACGAGCATGAAGGCCAGTGACCCCACCATGCTGATCGTCGCCCACGCCTGCGCCTGTTGCAGCGTCGCAGACTCGGGGGCCATCAGCCAGAGGCAGAAGAACAGCGGTATCAGGGCAACAGAAACCAGTGCGACATTACGCGGGTTGCAAGCTGAATCGAATACACCGTATTTGCTGAACATGCGAATCACGATCCTTCATCAGTGGTGGTTCCCTGCTTGTCCATCACGCCGAGCCCTGTGCTAGCGGCCCAGTTTCATTGCCTCGAGCATTGCCGCATTCACGCGGTGAACATCATATTTTTCTTCGGCCAGTGCCCGGCTCGTGCGCCCCATGTGCTCGCGCAGCTCGCCTGAGCCGGCCAGGCGGGCCATGGCCGTCGCCAGTTCGCCTGCGCTGCCTGGCGCGACCAGAAAACCGTTGACCCCGTCCTGTACCGTCTCGCGGCACCCTGGGGCATCGGTGGTGATCACTGCCCGCCCGCTGGACATGGCTTCGAGTACCGAACGTGGCGTGCCTTCGCGATACGAGGGCAGCACGAACACGCTGCAGTTGGCGAGGTAGGGTTTCACATCGCTGACCGCGCCGTGATAGTGGACGATGCCCTCCCGTACCCAGCCGTCCACCACCTCGGCGTTGATGCCTGACGGGTTCGAGTCCAGGGGGCCGACCAGATGCACCTCGGCGTCCGGGTGTTGCGCCTTGAGCGTGCGGGCCGCATCGACGTACTCGAGTACGCCTTTGTCCTTCAGCAACCGGCCCACGAACAAGAAGCGCGGCAGCGGCGGCAGCGGTGCCACCGGGTAGCGCTGGGTGTCGACACCCGAGCCATTGACCACCCAGGTTGGCAGCGCGGCTTTCACCAGGTGCTGTTCCTTGAACAGCTGCTGGTCATCCGGGTTCTGGAAGAACAACCCATGGGCGAAGCGCAAGCCGAAGCGGTACAACCCGGAGGCGATACGGTTGATCAGCTTGCGCTTGAAGCTCGAATCCACGTCGGTGAAGGCATAGCCCAGCCCGGTGATCAGTGCATAGCGATGCCTGACACCGGCCAAAGCTGCCGCAGGCAGGCCATACACCACCGGCTTGATGGTATAGGCCAGCACCACATCTGCCTTGACTGCACGCAGGCACTGGCTGACCTGCAGCAAGTACTTGAGGTCGGCGAAGGGGTTCAACCCGGCCCGGGACATGGGTACCACATGGTACCCGACGCCCTTGTCGGCCAGCCGTTGACGAACAGAGGCATCATCTTCGGGAGCAATGGCCACGACTTCATGGCCATTGGCGCGCAGCGCATCCAGAAGGTCCCCGCGAAACCGAATCAGCGACTCGGCATGCCCGGCAATGACGGCGATTCTAGACATGCTTGCCTACATGGGTGATGTAATACGCTGCGCAGTCCTGCAGGCCGTCTGCAATGCGATGGGTTGGCGCGTAACCCAGCAAGGATTGCGCCTTGCTGATGTCTGCCTGCGAGTGGCGTACATCGGCAGCCCTGAAGTCGCGGTAAACAGGGGCCGCGTCCTTGAGTTGCGGTTGGCTGGCAGCGGCCAGGTCGCGAACATGTCCGAACAACTCGTTCAGTGTCGTGCGGTCGCCCACCGCCACGTTGTAGACCTGGTTGAACGCATCGGCGTTCTGGGTCGTGGCAGCCAGCAGGTTGGCCTGCACGGCATTGGCGACAAAGCAGAAGTCGCGGCTGGTCTCGCCGTCGCCATTGATGTAGATGGGCTCATCGCGCAGCAGGGCGCCAAACCATTTTGGAATGACCGCCGCATAGGCGCCATCCGGGTCCTGCCTTGGGCCGAACACGTTGAAGTAGCGCAGCCCGATGGTTTGCAAGCCATAGCAGCGGGCGAACACGTCGGCGTACAGTTCGTTGACGTACTTGGTGACGGCATACGGAGACAGCGGCTTGCCGATACGGTCTTCAACCTTGGGCAGGCCAGGGTGGTCGCCGTACGTCGAGCTGGACGCCGCGTAGACAAAACGCTTGACGCTCGCATCACGGCTGGCCACCAGCATGTTGAGGAAACCGTCGATGTTGGTGCTGTTGGTGCGGATCGGGTCTTCCAGGGAGCGTGGAACGCTGCCGAGGGCCGCCTGGTGAAGCACGTAGTCGACACCCTCCGCCAGGGCCAGCTGGCAGTCTTCCAGCTTGCGGATGTCACCCTGCACGAACTTGAAGTTTGCCCAGGCAGCCGGTGCAACAGCCTGTTGTACCAGGTCGAGGTTTTTCTGGTGGCCGGTTTCGAAGTTGTCCAGGCCGATAACGCGCTGGTTCAGCCCCAGCAGGGTTTCGAGCAGGTTCGAGCCGATGAAGCCGGCAACGCCGGTGACCAGCCAGGTACGCGGCGCAGTGGCCAGTTCGCCAAGCAGTGTTTGGTAGTTGTTCATGCCATTCTCCATTACAGCCGCCAGAAGCGCGCGCCCGCTTGTTCCAGGGCCGGGCCGTCGCAGACCCCTTTGACATCGATGACGACAGGGGCGGTGTGCATCAGTTTCAGGTATTGCTCAGGCGCCCAGCGCGCGTAGGCGTCGTGTGCCACTGCCACGACCACTGCCGCGGCTGGCTTGAGCTGGTCCAGGCCCAGCAAGGTAACGCCGTACTCGTGCTCGGCTTCCTCGGCGGCGGCTTCAGGGTCGAATACCTGTACCGTGACGCCGAAGTCCTCAAGCTCCTTGATGATGTCGATGACGCGCGAGTTGCGCAGGTCCGGGCAGTTTTCCTTGAAGGTCAGGCCGAGCAGGGTAACCACCGCGCCGGCAATCGGGTGGCCGGCATGGATCATCTGCTTGATGGTCTGCTGGGCAATGAACGCACCCATGCTGTCGTTGATACGGCGCCCGGCCAGGATCACCTGAGGGATGTAGCCGAGTTTTTCGGCCTTGTGCGTCAGGTAATACGGGTCGACACCAATGCAGTGCCCGCCGACCAGGCCTGGCTTGAACTTCAGGAAGTTCCACTTGGTGCCGGCAGCTTCCAGCACGTCGAGCGTGTCGATGCCCATGCGATCGAAGATCAGTGCCAGTTCGTTCATCAGTGCGATGTTCAGGTCGCGCTGGGTGTTTTCGATGACCTTGGCGGCCTCGGCTACCTTGATCGAGGCGGCTTTGTGCACCCCGGCAGTGACGACCGAGGCATACACGTCGGCGACGATGTCGAGGGTGGCGGCGTCTTGCCCGGAAACCACCTTCTTGATCTTGGTGAACGTGTGTTCCTTGTCGCCCGGATTGATGCGCTCCGGGCTATAGCCCACGGTAAAGTCCACGCCGCATTTCAGGCCGGAAACGCGCTCCAGGATCGGCACGCAGATTTCCTCGGTCACCCCGGGATAAACGGTGGACTCATAGACGACGATGTCGCCCTGTTTCAGCGCCTTGCCAACGGTTTCGGACGCTTTGACCACAGGCGTGAGGTCTGGCTGGTGCGCATCGTCGATCGGCGTGGGGACCGCGACAATATGGAAGTCTGCCTTGGCCAGCACGTCGGTCTGGCTGGTGAATTCGATCTGCCCTTGCGCGAGCTCTTCCTGGGTGACTTCGTTGGTGCGGTCGTGGCCCGTGCGAAGCTCCTGCAGGCGACCCTCGTTGATATCGAAGCCGACTACCGGCCCGTGTTTGCCAAATGCGACGGCTACGGGCAAGCCTACATAACCCAGCCCGACCACTGATACCTTTCTCGGATACATCGACATACCTCAAAAAATTATGAAAGCTGCTGTTCAGAAGGTGCTTTTACGATCGAGCCAGGCCTGGAACATCAGTACGGGCCAAAGCTGTTGCTGATAGTTGCCCTGACCGCGAAGGTGCTTTTCCCAGACGCTGCGAATCGGGCCGGGTACGAAATAACCTTCTTTTGCCAGCCGTTGCGGGTCGAGCAAAGCTTCTGCCCAAGCGCGCAACGGGCCGCGCAACCAATCGTGAAGTGGAATGCCAAAGCCCATTTTCGGGCGTTCGATAAGTTCGCGTGGAACGTAGCGATAGAGTAGCTCGCGAAGTATCCACTTGGTGTTGCCATTACGGATTTTCAGCGACATGGGCAACGTCGAGGCAAACTCCACGATGCGATGGTCCAGGAACGGTACGCGTGTCTCGAGGCTGACGGCCATCGCCGCGCGATCGACCTTGGCCAATATATCGTCTGGCAAGTAAGTCAACGTGTCCTGGCGCATCATCCAGGCAGCGAAATCACTGTCACCCAGCGATGCCAAACCTGGCAAGCGGGAACCGATGACCACATCTTCAGCATTCTGCCATTGCGATACCACATGGTCGTACATCTGGCTGGCGCTATCGTGGCGCATCACGCCGGCGAGCTTGTGCAGCTTTTCGCCCGGCAAGCGGACCCGTAGCGACGCCGGGGTGACCGGGCTCAACCCGCTGGCAATGGCGTCCCAACGGCTTGGCGGCGCAGCTTCAATCAGGCGTGCGGCGAGCTTGCGTGCCGGGGCTGGCAAGCGACCCAGCTTGTGCCACACCTTGGGCAGGTACTGGTAGCGGTTGTAGCCACCGAACAGCTCGTCCCCGGCATCGCCCGACAAACTGACGGTGACATGTTGGCGCGCCATCTGCGAAACCAGAAAGGTCGGAATCTGTGACGAGTCGGCGAAGGGCTCGCCATAGATGTCCGGCAGTTTCGGCACGACATTCAATGCATCGTCACCCGATACATAAAGCTCGGTGTGCTCTGTACCCAAGTGGCGGGCCACGGCCTTGGCGTGCTCGGCTTCGTTGTAGCCCGGGTTGTCGAAGCCGATGGTGAAGGTCTTGACCTTCTGCGCCGACAGCGACTGCATCAGGCTGACAATCAGCGAAGAGTCGATGCCGCCGGACAGGAATGCGCCCAGCGGCACATCCGCGACCATCTGGTCGCTGATGGTGCTGCGCAGCAGTTCATGCAGTTTATCGACCGCTTCGTTATCGCCGTAGTGCGCCTGAGCGCCGGCAGCCACATTCGGCACTTCCCAGTAGCGCTGCGGGGCACCGGTGGTGCCGCTGTCCAGTGCGGCGCGGCCGAGCTCCAGCCAGGTGCCGGGCGGCAATTTGTGAATGCCCTGGTAGATGGAGTGGGGCGCCGGGACATAGGCGTACTTCAGCAGCAGTGCCAGGCTGTCGCGGCTGATGTCGGCGTGAAAGCCCGGGTGCGCCTCCATGGCCTGCAGTTCGGAAGCGAACAGCAGTGCGCCGTTCTGGAAGCCGTAATACAGCGGTTTTTCGCCAATGCGGTCGCGGGCAAGGGTAAGGGTTTCGCGGTCGCGGTCCCATACTGCCAGGGCAAACATGCCGACCAGCTTGCACAGGGTTTGCTCGATCCCCCACTGCTCGAACGCGGCCAGCATGACCTCGGTGTCCGAGTGGCCGCGCCAGGGGATTGAGCCCTGGGCTGCAGCTTCGAGGGTTTTGCGCAACGCCTGGAAGTTGTAGATCTCGCCATTGAAGACCATGACATAGCGGCCGTTGGCCGACGCCATGGGCTGGTGGCCTGCTGCGCTCAGGTCGACGATGGACAGCCGACGGTGGCCAAGGAACAAGCCGGCACCGTTGTCCCAGGCGCCAGCATCATCCGGGCCACGGTGCACGATGGCGTCGGTCATGCGGGTCAGGGCGCTGGGCGCGTCGTACCTGCCTTGGCTGTTGGGGTGCCAGAACCCTGCAATACCACACATAGCACAATCCCTTGATAATCAATTGGGTTGAGGTTTCTCGCGCAAGGCAGTGAAGATGCCATGTTTGACCGCAAGGGCACAGATGATCATGTAAAGGCTGAAGACGGGCTGACGGAGCATGAAATGGGCGCCGGAGAAAACCATCAACACTACCAGTACTGCCAGCGAATAAGGGTCACGGGCCTGGCAGGCCTTTACCAGCAGCCACAGGTACAAGGCTGCAAACAGTAGCACGCCGGCAATGCCCACCTGGGTCAGCATGTCGAAGCCCAGGTTATGGGCCTCTTCCTTTTTAGCCGGGTCTTCAAGGTATGAGAATGCCCCTGGGCCATGGCCGATGAACGGGGCCTGCAGCCAGGCCTCATAGGCATGAATCCACAGGGTCTTGCGCACACCGCTCTTGTTCTGGTCGAAGCCGACGCCGATGACCGAATCGGACTTGCCGGGGGCAAAGGTAGGGCTGCCGCCTTTTGCCGGAGCGGTACCGAAGACAGAGGCCATGGCCCCGGAAACGGCGGCCTCGGCCTTGACCAGTTGATCGCGGCCCGGGCCATCGACCATGAACTTGAAGCTGGCAAAGGCCAGGACGAACGCGGCCAGGGTGGTGCCGAACAGCCGCCAGTTGAACGGCTTGGCCCAGACCAGCGCCACGCCGGTCAGCAGGGGCAGACCGATGAACCAGGCCAGCAGCAAGGCATCGCTGCGTACGCAGATACCCAGCACGAAAAACGCCCAGATCAGCCCGAAGTTACGCAACCAGCGCTTGCCTTGCCATTTGGCATCACGGTAGACCGCCAGCAGCCAGAACGGGATTGGCAGCAACAGCAGGCCAAGCTGGTTCGGGTTGGTAGACCACGCAGACAGGCGCGACGGGAAATCGGTATTGATACCCAGCATGCCTGCCAGCTCGTTCGCATCGGTCGCAAAGCACAGGAACGGTATGAGCAGCATCAGCCCGGGGATGACCACCAGTGCCTTGATGAAGCTTTCGAACTGTTGCTTCGAGGCCTGTTCCAGGCAAGCGATGGCCATGAGCGAGAAACAGCCTGAATACAGGTACGCCGCAGCGGTATGCGTGGAGCTGGCGCCCTTGACCGTGCCCAGCAGCATGGCCACTGCAGCGATGGCAATGAAACCCATCCAGAACAGCATCACCGGATGGGTGAGATAACGCAGGGCCTGCCTGTAGCGCAGGGCCCAGATAAACAGCAGCATCACCGCGACTTCGCCGATGCCTATCGGCATGCTGCCAAAACGCAGCGCAGTCGCGACCGATGCGAAAACGACCAGCGCCGCGCCGATGGCAATGGAATTCACCTTGCTCATTACACCTACCTGAGTACATGCAACTGCTTCGCCAGAAGGGCGAGGCAGCCTATCGATACGGCCAGCAGCAGCAGGGGTAGTGCTGCCGCCATGCCGGGAATGAAGGGGATAGCAAACACACCGATGGCGACGCCGGCCCAGGGCAGCAGGCCCCGTACCGACCTGGCCCACGGCGACGCCAGCAGGGCGCCGTTGCGGCAGTCGACAATGACCACGGCAAGCAACTGGGAGGCGAACCAGGCCCAGCCGATTTCCCGCGTACCCTCGCCCTGGAAGGCATACAGGGTGGCGGCGCCGGCTGCCAGCGACAGCAGGTTGATGAGCAGGGCCGTGCCGGCATCTTTCTGGGCCTGCAGGAACTCGTAGCCCAGGCGCACATGGCCAGACATGCAGATACCGGCCAGCAGCCCTGCGGCAAACGGCGCGGCTGCCTGCAGTGGCGGGAACCCTTTTGCCAGCAGCGGGAACACCGCCAGCCCGGCCAATGTGAGTGTGGCGTAAACCAGGGCGCTGCCCAGGTTTATCTGGCTGATCATACCTTGCAGCCACGTACGCTTTTGGGCGTCGGCCAGCCACTGGCATATGCGCGGATAGACCAGCACCGGGTACAGCGTGGCGACGAACCATACCTTGTTGAGTACGTCATACACCGACCTGTACTTGCCCAGTGTTTCGGCGCCGTAGGCATGGCTGATATAGATAGAGATGAATTCGGTGGCCAGCACCTGCAGCAGCGCGACACCGACGATGGGGGCGGCCTGGCGATAGAGTGCGCCGACAAAACCCCAGGCGACCCGGCCGCCCGCTTCGCTGGCCTTGCCGCGCCAGAACAGCCAGAGGATCAGGTAGTCGGGGACCTTGCGCAGGACGATGGCCGCCAGTAACCATTCGATCTGTTGAGTGCAGGCCGCAACGATGGCCACGGTGAAGAAGCGGCTCAGCTGAATGCACAGTTGATATTGCGCATAGGTGAAGTGCCGGCCGTGCAGCACATTGAGCATCTGGAAGTACTGGCCAGGCAGAGCCAGTACGTATTCGACCAGCGCTGCGGCACCAATCCAGTAGGCAAGGTCCAGGCGTTCGGTACGCAGCGGGAACAGCTGCGAGACGCCTTCGGCAATCAGCGGCGTGCTGATCAGCAGTACCAGGCCGGTGATGATATAGGTTGCCCGCGATGAGCGGATCAGCTGGCTGCGCTGTTGGTCGCTGGCCGAGTAAGCGCTGCTGACCACCGACTTGGACAGGGCTGAATCGAGAAACAGCAGGGTGCTGGAGAGAATGATATAGATGGAATAGAAACCATAACCATCGAACCCGATGAAGTACACGACAATCGGGATGATCAAGATATTGAGTAGGAAATTCAGGCCATTGGCAGAATAGAGTGCCAGGGATTTCTTCAACCAACTATTCAACATCATCTCCCTATGCCGAGTTTAATAGAGTTCGGCATTCCGGTTGCCTACGCGGGGTGGTTCGGGGCGCAAGGCCCGTTATTGTTATGGTGCGGCGCAAGCAGCTCCCGCCAGGCCCTACAGCAGCAAGGCAGCCGAGTGTGGGAGGCCGGTAATAATACTGCATAGGATGACGCTGGCAAGGGGCTTGAATAGAGCACGGGAGCGGACATTTCACCGGGTGAACAGCAGGAAGGATTTTGCTCGTAGATAATTCGAATCTGGCTGTAGGACTTTTCCATGTTATTGCCTTAAATTTAGGAAAGTCCGGCACCAGGCAGGCCTTGAATGCACGGAAGAATGTACATAGCCGTCGAGTGCAGTCTGGCAGCGTAAAATGCGCAGAGTTCCCCATGGGCGGAAAGGGGGGGGGCGGTGGTTCTCTGCAAAGCCGACGTCCACGGTGCTGGCCAGTCGCTGCTGATGGCTTGTGGCCACTGCGCGACCCAGGCCCGATGCGGGCCTTGCCACACCCCAGGGTTTTCCCACCCTCACAACCCGCGTATCATCCGCACACACAAATCTGAATAATCCCACGCCAGCCCCAGACCAAAAGTCTTGCGCACCCCGCGTGCATGGCGCTTTCAGATACCCAGACAATCATCAGTGACTACAACGACCGGCCAGCTTCATGGCCTGGCCAGGCATGCCGGCTGTCCAGCGGATGGGACGGTGCCCGATGAGATTTGAAGGAATAGGTTTTGATCAAGCGTAGAAAGGTTGCAATCGTTGGCAGTGCGTACCGCTTCCCTGGCTCTTCCAATGCCGGCTTCTGGCAAAACCTGATGGACGGTCGCGACCTGGTGACCCAGGTCGACCCGTCGCGTTGGGACAAACGCGAGTTCCTGCACCCGGACAAGGCCAGCCCTGCAACCAGCTACACCTTCGCCTCTGGCACCCTGGGCGATATCAGCGCATTCGACGCAGGCTTCTTCAGCATCTCGCCGCGTGAAGCCGCGATGATGGACCCGCAGCAGCGCATGCTGCTGGAAATGTGCTGGGAAACCTTCGAAAACGCCGGGATCAAACCTTCAAGCCTGCGCGGCAGCAACTGCGGCGTGTACCTGGGCATTGCCGGTGTCGAGCAGTCGTACCGCCTGCTCGAAGACCTGTCGTCCATCGATGGCGCTACAGCCACCGGCAATACCATGAGCATCGCGGCCAACCGCCTGTCGTTCTTCTACGACCTGCGCGGGCCGAGCATGGCCATCGACACCGCGTGCTCATCGTCGCTGGTGGCCTTCCACCAGGCCTGCCAGGCCATCCTCAGCGGTGATGTCGACCAGGCCGTGACCGGCGGCATCAGCCTGCACATGCACCCGTTCGGTTTCATGATCTTCGCCAAGGCGACCATGCTGTCGCGCACCGGCCGCTGCCAGTCGTTCGACGAAAACGGCGACGGTTACGCCCGGTCCGAAGGCGGCGGGCTGTTCTTGCTCAAGGACTACGACCAGGCCGTGGCCGATGGCAACACCATTCTGGCGGTGGTGGCGGCCAGTGCGGTGAACACCGACGGGCGCAAGTCCAGCCTGACCCTGCCCAATGCCGAGGCCCAGGCCGCCTTGCTCAAACGCGCCTACGCCCAGGCCGGTATTGCCCCCGGGCAACTGGATTACCTGGAAGCCCATGGCACCGGTACCGCCGTGGGTGACCCGATCGAAACCCGCGCCATCGGCGAGGCACTGGGCCAGGCGCGTGGCGCCGGCAACCCGCTGCCAATCGGCTCGGTGAAAAGCAACCTCGGCCACCTGGAGGCAGCCTCGGGTGCGGCCGGCCTGATGAAGGCGCTGAACTGCCTGACCGAGCGCACCGTGCCTGCCACTATTGGCGTGCAGGCGCTGAACCCGAACATCGCCTTTGCCGACCTCAACCTGCAGGTGGTTACCGAGCCCTTGCCGCTGAAGGCCGAAGGCCAGCTGACCGTGGGTGTGAACTCGTTCGGCTTTGGCGGGGCCAACGCCCACGTCATCCTGCAAAGCCCCGAGCCGCAAGCACCTGCTGCACCAGCAACTGTTGCCCAGCGGGTGCCGCTGCTGCTCAGCGCCAAAAGCGAAGAAGGCCTGCGCGCAACCGCCGAGCGCTTTGCCGCCTACCTGGCCGAGCATCCCCAGGCTGACTACTACGATGTCGCCTACCAGGCCATGTACCGCCGCGATGCGCACAGCCACCGCCTGCTGCTGGTCAGCGACAATGCTGCCGAAGCCGCCCAGGCGCTGGACGACTACGCCCAGGACCCGACCCTTAGCGAGCTGAGCGCGCTGCTGGAGGCCGGCCAGGCGCTGGACGGCGCGTCGGCCCCGGTGTTTGTCTATTCCGGCAACGGCTCGCAATGGCAGGGCATGGGCCGGGCGCTGCTCGACCAGCCGCTGTTCGCCGCTGCTGTGGATGAAGTGGACGCACTGTTCCAGCCGCTGGCCGGCTACTCGCTGCGCGCCGAACTGCTGGGTGACAATGGCGAAGGCCGCTATGCCCGCACCGAAATCGCCCAGCCGGCGCTGTTTGCCCTGCAAGTGGCGGTGACCAAGGTACTGGCTGCTGAAGGTATACAGCCGGTGGCGGTGATCGGCCACAGTGTGGGTGAAGTGGCCGCCGCCTGGGCCAGCGGGGCGCTGAGCCTGGAAGACGCCACCCAGGTCATCTACCACCGCAGCCGCCTGCAAGGCCTGACCCGTGGCACCGGGCAGATGACCGCGGTCGGCCTGTCGGGTGAGGCCACGGCGCAACTGATTGCCGAACTGAAGCTGGACGGCCGCCTGGTGGTGGCCGGCGAGAACAGCGCGCGCGGCGCCACCGTGGCCGGTGAAGTCGACGCGCTGGCAGTGCTGGAAGAAGCCCTGGGCGAGCGCCAGGTGTTCGCCCGCCGCCTGGACCTGGACTACGCCTTCCATTCGCCAGCCATGAACCCCATCGAGCAGGCGGTCATCGCCGACCTCGCACACGTTCGCCCGCGTGCCACGCACATTCCGTTCTACTCCACCGTGGTCGGTGGCCAACTGGACGGCGAACGCCTGGACAGCCAGTACTGGTGGCAGAACATTCGCTTCCCGGTGCTGTTCCAGGGCGCGCTGGCGGCGCTGGTGCGCAGCGGCCTGAACCTGTTTGTCGAAGTGGGCCCGCATGCGATCCTGCGCAGCTACGTCACCGACGTGCTGGCCGAGTGCGAACAACCGGGGCAGGTAATTGCCACCCTCAAGCGCAACGACCACAGCCCGCTGCTGCTGGAGCGTACCGTAGCGCGCCTGCAGATTGCCGCGGTCGAGCCACAGTGGCCGGTGCGCTTCCCGGTGGCCGGGCGCCCGCTGCGCCTGCCCAACTATGCCTGGCAGCATGACCACTTCAGCTTGCCGGTGAGTGCAGAGGCCAATGGCCAACTGACCCACCAGCGCGTCCACCCGCTGCTCGGCTACCCGGTACCCGACCGCGCTCTGACCTGGGAAAACCGCCTGGACACCCAGCAGTACCCGACCCTGGCCGACCACAAGGTCGGTGAGTCGGTGCTGTTCCCAGGGGCAGGCTTTACCGAACTGGCCCTGGCCGTGGCGCAACTGCACCAGCCGGGCGAGTTCGTTGATATCGAAGAGCTGGAAATCCACAACCCGCTGCTGCTGAGCAGCGACGCTAGCAAGAAAGTGCGCGTGCAGGTGGAAGAGGCCGACGGCACCTTGCGTATCAGCTCGCGCACGCTGATGCACCGCGAAGACTGGGTGCAGCACGTGGTAGCCCGCCTGCCGGGCGAAGCCCGCGGTGTGCTGCTGGACGCCCGCGCCCCGGCGCTGCCGGCACGCCCGGCCGACTTCACCGGTGAGCAGCACCTGGCGATGACCCGCGCGGTGGGCCTGAACTACGGCCCGGCCTACCAGACCGTGGCCGCGGCCTGGGTAACGCAAGAGCAGGTGTTGGCCCAGTTGGCTGTGCCGGCTGCCATCGAACACGAACTGGCCGGCCTGCACCTGCACCCGGCTTTGCTGGACGGTGCCTTCCAGCTGATTACCGAGCTGCTGGCCAGCCGCCCGGGCCGTAATGACGGCCTGGCCTTTATCCCGGTCAAGCTGGGCCGCATCGCCTTCACCAACGCCGGCGGCGTGCCGGTGCTGGCCGAAGTGCGCCAGCGCAAGCGCACCGCGCATTCGCTGCTGGTCGACTTCACCCTGTTCGATGCCAGCGGCGCTGCCGTGCTGGCGATCAAGGACGCGCGCATGCGCGCCGTACGCCTGCAGTACGACCGCAGCGGCGATATCAAGCGCATGGGCCATGTGGGTCTGGCGGCGCCGGGCAAGGTGGTGCCGCTGCAACGCCATGCCGTGGCCCGCACGCCGCTGGCCGAGGCCCTGCAACGCCTGGCCGACGAGCCGGCGCAGGTGCGTTACCTGAACGAAGTGGAACCGCTGCTGGACGTGCTGTGCAGTAGCTTTGTGCTGGATGCCGTGGAGCAGGCCGGTGGCCGCCTGAGTGCCGAGCAGGTGGCGCTGTGGTCGCAGGCCCAGGGCGATTTCCCGGCGGCGCTGCTGCGCCATGCCGAGCAGGACGGCAGCTTGCTGCGCAGCGCCGACGGCGGCTGGCAGCTGGCCGACCAGGGCGAGCGCCCGGCGTCGGAGGCCATCTGGCAAGAGCTGTTCCAGAGCTACCCCGAGTACTTCCAGATTATCCATACGGTGGGCCGTATCGGCCGCCACCTGCCGGCCTTGCTCGATGGCAGCGTGCAGTTCGACACCCTGCAACCACGGGAAACCAGCGCAGCCAGCCTGGCGCGCCTGGTGCTGGGCGCGGCGGGGCAGCAGCAGTTGCTGAGCGGCATCGGCCAGACCTTGGCCGAGCGCCTGGCGCAACTGCCGGCTGGCCAGCGCCTGCGCGTGCTGGAAATCGGCTTTGGCGGTGCCTCGTTTGCCGAGCTGTTGTACGCCGGCCTGGATTTCGACCGCCTCGATTATGCCTACTGCGTGGCCGAGCCTGAGCTTGAGCAGCGCCTGCGTGACGATTGCCCGGCGCTGGAGGTGCTTGGCCTGGAGCAACTGGCTGAGGCCGGTAGCTTCGACTGGGTGCTGGTACCAACCGACTTGGGTGCACTGGGCGCGGTGGGCGATGCCTTGCGCCTGGCCTGTGGCCAACTCAACCCGCACGGCCAGCTGGCGCTGCTGGGGCAGTACCCGGCACGCTGGGCCGATTTCGTCTTTGGTGCCCAGCCCGAGTGGTGGCTGGCCGGCCCGCAGCAGGCATTGTCGCGTCAGCAGGCCCCGGCATTCTGGAGCCACGAACTGCAGCGCCACGGCCTGACCGCGCTGCGCACGCTGGACGCCTTGCCGGGTAGCGCCTGTGGCAGCTACCTGTTGCTGGCCGACAAGCCTGCGGCGGCTGAAGCTGTGCCAAGCGTGGCGGTGCAGCGCTGGGCAGTGCTTGCCGAAGCCGGGCAGGCCGCGGCCCTGAGCCTGGCCGAGCAACTGCGCGCCCACGGCCAGCAGGTCGACCTGCTGTTGCCGGGTGATGCCCAGGCGCTGGCGGCCCAGCTTGGCGCCCTGGCCCAGGCCCCGGAGCATGTGTTGCACCTGGCAGGCTTCGACAGCGCTGCCGGCCTGGACGGCCAGGCCGAGCGTTGCATGCTGGCGGCTGCACTGGTGCAGGCCTGCGAGTCGCAGGCGATTGCGCCGCAGTGCTGGCTGTTCAGCCGCGGCGCTGCCGGGCACCTGTACAGCGCCGACAGCGCCGCTGACGTGGCGGGCATTGCCGACGCCGCATTCTGGGGCTTTGGCCGCACCCTGGCCAACGAGTCGCCCACCTGCCGTATCCGTCAGCTCGACCTGGCCCACGCGGCAACAATCGAACTGGCGTTGCCAGCGTTGCTGCAGGCCGACAACGAAACCGAGCTGGCCCTGGATGCCGAAGGCCGTCGCTACGTGCCGCGCCTGCGGGTGTTGGCTGACCAGCCGCGCCACAGCGCCAGCGCAGCGCAGTGGGTATGCCTGGGCTTCGACCTGCCTGGCCAGCTGCGTAACCTGCGCTGGGAAGTGCGCGAGCCGCGCCAGCCGGTGGCAGACGAGCTGGATATCGCCGTGCGCGCCACCGGCCTTAACTTCCGTGATGTGATGTTCGCCCTTGGCCTGCTGTCGGACGAAGCCATCGAAAACGGGTTCTCCGGCCCCACCCTGGGCTTTGAATTTGCCGGTGTGGTCGAAGGTAAAGGTGCCGACGTGCTCGGCGACTTTGCCCCCGGTGACCGCGTGGTGGGCTTTGGCCCGTGCAGCTTCGCCAACCGCCTGGTGACCAACGCCAACGCCGTGGCGCGCATCCCTGAAGGGATGTCGTTCGAGGCGGCGGCGACCATTCCGAGTACCTTCTTCACCGTGTACTACGCGCTGCACCACCTGGCACGCCTGGAGCCGGGCGAGAAGGTGCTGATTCACGGTGCGGCCGGTGGCGTGGGCATTGCTGCCATCCAGATTGCCAAGTGGCTGGGGGCAGAGATCCATGCCACGGCCGGCAGCGACGAGAAGCGCGACTTCCTGCGCCTGCTGGGCGTAAACAACGTCTACGACTCGCGCTCGCTGGCCTATGCCGACCAAGTACTGGCGGCCACTGGCGGGCGTGGCGTGGACGTGGTGCTGAACTCGCTGGCCGGTGAGGCCATCAACCGCAACTTCCAGGTGCTCAAGCCGTTTGGCCGCTTCCTGGAGCTGGGCAAGCGCGACTTCTACCAGAACACCCGCATCGGCCTGCGCCCGTTCCGCAACAACATCAGTTACTTCGGTATCGACGCCGACCAGCTGATGAGCGAGCGCCCAACGCTTACCCGCCGGCTGTTCGCCGAAATGATGGAGCTGTTTGCCCAGGGCATTCTGCACCCGCTGCCGTTCCGCGAATTCGACGCCAACCAGGTGGTCGAGGCCTATCGCTACATGCAGCAGGCGCGGCAGATCGGCAAGGTGGTGGTGACCTACGCCAACCCCATCCAGCAGACCGTCGACACCCGTGCGCAGCCGGCCCGCGCCTTGCAACTGGCCGCCGATGCCAGCTACCTGGTCACCGGTGGCGTGGGTGGCTTTGGCTTGCGCACGGCGCAGTGGCTGATCGACAAGGGTGCCCGCCACCTGGTGCTGCTGGGCCGTCGTGGCCCGGCCAGCGCCGAAGCCCAGCCGCAGCTGGCGCTGTGGCAGGCCCAAGGCATCGATGTGCAGGCGGTGGCCTGCGACATCACCGACCGCGGGCAACTGCAGGGCGTGTTCGAGCGCATCGCCGCCAGCCCATGGCCACTGCGTGGCCTGGTGCATGCGGCCACCGTGATCGACGACAGCCTGATCCGCAACCTTGAGGCAGACCAGCTGCGCCGTGTGCTGGAGCCCAAGGCGAAGGGCGCGCAGTACCTGCATGAGCTGACGCAGGGCCTGGCACTGGACTTCTTCGTGATGTTCTCCTCGGCCACCACCCTGTTCGGCAACCCCGGCCAGGCCAACTACGTGGCGGCCAACCACTGGCTCGAAGCCCTTGCGCGGCACCGCCGTGCCCAGGGCCAGGCAGCCACTGCCGTGCTGTGGGGCGCCATTGACGATGTCGGCTTCCTGGCGCGCAACAGCCAGATCAAGGACGCCCTGCAAAGCCGCATGGGCGGCGCCGCCTTGCGTGCCGACGTGGCCCTGGCCCAGCTCGAGGCCATGTTGCTGGACGGCGACAACGGCCATGGCGTGCTGGAGCTGGACTTCAAGGCGCTGGCGCGCTTCCTGCCGAGTGCTGGCACGCCACGCTTTGTGGAACTGGCGCGCGCCTATGGCGGTGACCAGGAAGACGAAGGCAGCAGCGAAGACATCCAGCGCATGCTGGCGGAACTTGACGATGCCGAGCTGCTCGAACGCTTCGCCGAGATGCTCAAGCATGAGGTGTGCGAGATTCTGCGCCTGCCGCCGGCCCGCCTGGATGCCCAGCGGCCGCTGCAGGAACTGGGGCTCGATTCGTTGATGAGCGTGGAGCTGGTGGTGGCGCTGGAGGAGCGTTTTGGTATTCGCCTGCCGGTAATGGAGCTGAGCGACAGTTCCAGCATCGACAAGCTGGCCGTACGCCTGCTGGAGCTGCTGCGCGGTGACGCGGGCAGTGGCGAAGAGCAACTGGCGCAGAATGTGCTTGCCCGCCATGGCAGTGAACACAGTGCCGAAGAGTTGGCACAGATGAACGCAGCCTTGGCCGACAGCAGCGCGGCACCTAACCGATTGATTGATTAAGAGCGCCAGATGACAGCCAGAACCCCGACCGGCCTTGGTGGCGATGCCAAGCAACGCCTGATCCAGCAAGCCCTCGCCCGACGCCGCCATGTGGCGGCCGAAGGCGAGCAGGGCGCGACCCTGGAGCAGGTGCAGCAGGCTGCCCTGAAGGTGCCCGAGGCGCACTATCGCTTTGATCAGCACCCGGGGTACCAGCAACTGCGGGTGATCCAGCAGAGCGGCATGCGCCTGGGCCTGAGCAACCCGTTCTTCCGCCTGCACCAGGGCACGGCCGGTGCGCAGACGCAGATTGGCGAGCAGCAGTACCTGAACTTTGCCAGCTACAACTACCTGGGCTATTCCGGCCACCCAAGCGTGGCCGAAGCGGCCAAGGCAGCGATCGACCGCTACGGCACCTCGGTGTCGGCCAGCCGCCCGGTTTCCGGTGACCGCCCGCTGCACCGCGAGCTTGAGCGCGAGCTGGCCAGGCTGTACGAGGTGGACGATGCGGTGGTGATGGTCAGCGGCCACGCCACCAATGTCACCACCATTGGCTACCTGTTCGGCCCGCGTGACCTGGTGGTGCATGACGAGCTGATTCACAACAGCGTGCTGCAGGGCATTCAGCTGTCCGGCGCCCGCCGCCTGAGTTTTGCCCACAACGACTGGCAGGCGCTGGACCGCTTGCTGGGCGAGCAGCGCCAGCACTTCGAGCGGGTGCTGGTGGTGGTGGAAGGCATCTACAGCATGGATGGCGACTACCCCGAACTGCCCCGGTTCGTCGAGCTCAAGCACAAGCACAAAGTCTTCCTGATGGTGGATGAAGCGCATTCGCTGGGGGTGATGGGCACCACCGGCAAAGGCATTCGTGAGCACTTTGGCCTGGCTGGTGATGACGTTGATATCTGGATGGGGACGTTGAGCAAGACCCTGGCCAGTTGCGGCGGTTACATTGCCGGCAGTACTGCCTTGATCGAGCACCTGAAGTTCCTGGCGCCGGGTTTTCTGTACAGCGTTGGCATGCCACCTGCGGTCACGGCGGCTGCGCTGGCGGCGTTGAAGCTGCTGGCGGAAGACCACGGGCGCGTGGCGCAGGTGCAGGCGCGTGGCGAGTTGTTCCTGCGCCTGGCCAAGGAGGCGGGGCTGGACACTGCGACCAGTACTGGCCTGGCGGTGATTCCGGTGATTACCGGCAGCTCGTTCAAGGCCGGGCGCTTGTCTCAAGCCCTGTTTGAACGCGGCATCAATGCCCAGCCGATCTTGTACCCGGCGGTGCCGGAGCATTCGGCGCGGGTGCGGTTTTTTGTGTCTTGCGAGCATACGGAAGAACAGGTGCGGCATACCGTGGCGGTGGTGGCGGAGGAGATGGCGCGGTTGGGCTGAGATTGATGCCTACAGCCAGATGGCATCCCAGTGCGGGTAGTCGCCGACATTGGCAGCCAGGCCGGCCCTGACCGGGTTGGCAATGATGTACCGCGCGGCCTTGAGCAGGTCATCATCCTTGCGCATGGCGCGATCGCAGTAGCCCGCCTGCCAGATGGGCAAGGGTGTTACCCCGGCCTTGCGCAAGGCAAGGCTGGACCTGGATTTGAAACGGCGCATCAAGGTGGCCAGGGTTACCTGTTTCAACTCTATTAGCCAATGCACATGGTCGGGCATGACTACCCAGGCCAAGGTGACGCAGCTGTTCTCCCGGTCGGCCTGACGCAGGTGGGCGATGACCAGCCTGGCCAGGGTGAAGTTGTGGAACAAGGGGCGACGCAGGTGGGTGACGGTGGTCAGCATGTACAGCCTGCCGGGGTGTGATGCCCGGTGGCGGCGCAGGTGGTGGGCATGGGCGTAGTGCATGTGTTCATCCTTGAATTCGCGATAGCCCGAGCCAGCGTAGATGCCTTTATGGCGTGTGCGGTGATTCAACCGTTTCAGAATGTGCACGCACCCCCGATATGTGGCCACCACCAACCAATGTAGGAGCGGGTTCACCCGCGAATACGGTGGCAACTACGACGGTGAACGACCAGGAGATATAGGCCCGCAGGCCCGGCCTCTTCGCGGGTAAACCCGCTCCTACAACGGCCTGTGCCGAACCACCAATGTGTGTGCACCACCGGCGTGTGCCGGACCACCGATGTGTGTGCATCACCGGCGTGTGCCGGACCACCGATGTGTATGCACCCCCAATCAATGTAGGAGCGGGTTCACCCGCGAATACGGTGGCAACTGCGACGGTGAACGACCAGGAGATATAGGCCCGCAGGCCCGGCC
>NZ_JACVZC010000079.1 GCF_016658545.1 Pseudomonas sp. S37
CCCCCCCCCCCCCCCCCCCCCCCCCCCCCCCCCCCCGCTCCTACAAGGGTCCGCGTTAACCTGTCTAGCTTCTACTTGCCCCGCTGCATCCACGCCGCCCCCAGCCCGCTGAGGCAGATCACCGAAATGCCCACCAGGCTCAAGGTATCCGGCACCTGACTATACACCACCAGCCCAAGCAACCCGGCAAACACGATCTGGCAATAGCTGAACGGCGCCAGCAACGCCGGTGCCGCATGGCGGAAGGCCTGGGTCAGCAGCAGGTGTGCGGTCATGCCGAAGCCACCCAGCGCCAGCATCAGCAAGGCGTGGTCCCAGCGCGGCACCTCCCAGAAGAACGGCACCAGCGCACTCATCGCCAGGGTGTTGCACAGCCCCGCATAGAAGTTGCTGGTGGTCGGGCTGTCATACGCAGCCAGAATGCGCGTCAGCAACTGGTAGAAACAGAAGCCCAAGGCCGAACCGAACGGGTACAGGATCGCCGGGGTGAACATTGCGCCACCCGGGTGCACCACCACCAGCACGCCGATAAAACCCAGCACCACCGCCACCCACTGCCCGACCGTCACCCGCTCTTTCAGCAATGGTGCCGACAGCGCGGTGACCAGCACCGGGGCCAGGAAGTTGACCGCCGTGGCCTCGGCCAGCGGCAGGTATTGCAGGCCGGTGGTGAACAGCAGGCTGGTACTCAACAGGCTCAGGGCACGCAAGGTCTGCAATAGCGGGCGGCGGGTGCGCAGTACGTTGAGGCCGGACTTGGGCAGGAAAATGCCGGCCATCAGCAGCGTATGCACCACATACCGCGCCCACACCACCATGACGATCGGGTACAGGCCGCCAAGGAATTTGGACAAGGCATCGTGGCTGGCAAACAGGAACGTCGCCACCACCACCAGGGCGATGCCGCGCAGGGGTTGGTTGACGCCGGACAGCGGTGTGCTGGAACTCATGGCTCTCTCGATGACGACGCGGCGGCACGCCACGCCCAGGGAAGGCCGCACAGGCCTGGCTTGGCGGATGCAACAGCTCGGATTCTAGAAGAGATGCCGCAGGATAAGGAAGTTCATTTGCCGCTTGTCCAGGCTCAAAGCAATTTGTGTTCGCTGATCGACCACTTTGCGCTCCGTGCGCATGGCCCGTGCGGTGCTGATCGCCGACCATCGACCGCGAACCCTGCACACCCTACAAGGAATTTACATGCAAAGGCTCACCACCCGTAACGGCCTCAACCTGCCTGCAATCGGCCTGGGCACCTGGCCCATGACCGGCGACGCGTGCACCCAGGCCGTGCGCCAGGCGCTGGATGTGGGTTACCGGCACATCGACACTGCCACCGCCTACGACAACGAAGCGGCCGTCGGCCAGGCCCTGCGCGACAGCGACGTGCCGCGCGAACAGATCCACCTGACCACCAAAGTGTGGTGGGACCGCCTGGCGCCCAAGGCCATGCGCCAGTCGCTGGAAGACAGCCTGCGCGCCCTGGGTACCGAGCAGGTCGACCTGTTCCATATCCACTGGCCTGGCCAGGACTGGGACCTGGCCCGCAGTATCGACACCCTGGTGGCACTGCGTGACGAGGGCAAGGCGCGCCACATCGGTGTGGCCAACTTCCCGCTGGGGCTGCTGCGCCAAGTGATGGAAACCCTGGGTGCGCCGCTGTCGGCGATCCAGGTGGAGTACCACGTACTGCTCAGCCAGCAACCGCTGCTCGAGTATGCCCGCAGCCGTGACCTGCTGCTCACCGCCTACACCCCGCTGGCCCGGGGCCAGGCGGCGGCGCAGCCGGTGATTCAGGACATCGCCCGCAAGCACGGCGTGCTGCCCAGCCAAGTGGCACTGAAGTGGCTGCTGGACCAGGACGGTGTGGCGGCGATCCCCAAGGCCAGCAGCCGGGAAAACCAGTTGGCCAACCTGGCAGCACTGGACGTGCAACTGGACGATGAAGACCGCGCGGCGATCGCCGGGCTGCCGAAGGACCAACGCGTGGTCAGCCCGGCGTTTGCGCCGGACTGGAATAGCTGAGCCTTACTCAAGCCCTGAAAGCTGCACCCGCCAAGATACCGGTACGGCCACGCAAAGCTGCCCAGTCAGTGTGCCAGCGCCTCGCGAAAGCGTCGGGTGCTGGCCATTGCCAGCAGCAATCCGACCACCGCCACGCTACCGCCCACCAGGCCGATATCCGCCACATCCATCTGGCTGCTGACGATACTGCCCAGCAACGCACCACCACCGATACCGATGTTGTAGATGCCCGAGAACAGCGCCATGGCCACATCGGTTGCGTCAGACGCCAGTTTCAGCGTCTTGGACTGCAGCGACAGGCTGAAGCTGAGAATCGCCACACCCCAGAACATGCTCAACACCGCGAAGAGGTAGAAGTTGCCCGACAGCGGCAATAGCAGTAGCAGGCATGCCGCCAGCACGCCGATCGAGCCCACCAGGAAGCCATGCGGGAAGCGCTCGCTGTAGCGGCTGAACAGCAACGAGCCAAACACCCCGGCGCCGCCGAACAGCAGCAGCAACAGCGTGGTGCGCTCGCCGCCAATCTGTGCCACGTGCAAGGCGAACGGCTCGATGTAGCTGTACGCGGTGAATTGCGCCGTGATCACCAGCGTCACCAGCAGGTAGGTAATGACCAACGCCGGGCGCTTGAACAGGACCGGCAAGCTGCGCAGCGAGCCGGAATTCTGGCTGGGCAGCAGCGGCAGCGATTTCATCAGGCACAGCATGGTAGCCAGCGCCACCCCGGCAATGCTCAGGAAGGTGATGCGCCAGCCCAGCGCCTCACCCACCACGCGGCCCAACGGGATGCCCAAAACCATGGCCAGGGTGGTGCCGGTGGCCAGCAGGCCCAGCGCCTTGGCCTGCTGGCCTGGCGGCGCCACGCGCACGGCCAGCGAAGCGGTGATGGCCCAGAACACCGCATGCGCCAGGGCAATGCCGATACGGCTGACCAGCAACATGGCAAAGCTTTGTGACAGCCACGACAGCAAGTGGCTGACGATGAACACCAGGAACACGAACAGCAGCAGGCGCCGCCGTTCGATGTTGCGGGTAAGCAGCATCATCGGCAACGAGGCCAGCGCCACCACCCAGGCGTAAATAGTCAGCATCAGGCCGACCTGGGCAGTGCTCATGTCGAAGCTGCGGCCAATGTCGCTGAGCAACGCCACCGGGACAAATTCGGTGGTGTTGAAGATGAAGGCCGCCAAAGCCAGGGCAATGACGCTCAGCCAGCTGCCGCCGCCCGTCGTGGGCGGCATGTGGGTGGGGGTGGGTCCGTTCATGGGTGAAAAATGCTTCTCCGCAGACAAGGCAACAGGTCGCACGCCAGCCACCCGCTTGCAAGGCTGCCGACGTACGCATTGTTATGAATAGGAATGCCCGGCATGGTACGCGTCAAGCCGGGGCCTCACAACCGCAACTCAGGCAGAAGGAGTACCATGCGCGCTTTGCATGAAACGCATGTGCAACAAGGAGCCCGATCCGCTCATGGACAAGCAGCACCCCCAGCAGCAATGGCAGCAGGCGGTTACCGCCTATGCCCAGGCTGTCAACGACTATATCGCGCAGGGCCGTGCGCAAGGCTGGGACAATCTTGAAGAACCAGCGGTGCCAGCCACCGGGCACCTGCTCGACGCCTGGCTGGCAGCCCTGCAGGCGGCCAACCGCCCAGATGCCGACGAGCAACAACGCCAGGCCTTCCGCGCAGCCTGGCCCCCCGCGCATCAACCCTTGCTGCCGTTGCTCGATGACCACGGCCAAGGTATCAGCAATGTCCTGCTGCTGGATGACAACAGCCTGCTGGCGCGCATCGGCATGCCCTACGAAAAGGGCCAGGTGGTGCGTATCGACCACCACGGGGTAACCCCGGTGATCGGCATCGAGTATTTCGGTCGCTGCCCGGCCCGCCGCTACTTCGCCCTGGCCAATGCCGAGGGTGTGCGCGTGACCGATGGCTGGGGCGGCCCGCAGGTGCAGCGGCTGGCCTGGCC
Organism: Pseudomonas sp. S37; assembly: GCF_016658545.1. Taxonomy (GTDB): domain Bacteria; phylum Pseudomonadota; class Gammaproteobacteria; order Pseudomonadales; family Pseudomonadaceae; genus Aquipseudomonas. The sequence continues at coordinate 3,996 of NZ_JACVZC010000079.1, forward strand.
GACCGGGTTGGAGGGGTTGCCAGCGGGCTACCCGTTCGAGCCATTCGACCTGCCGCCCACGCCGACCACGCTGACGCCCTTCCCCGATGGCCAGCGCGTGCTGCTGGTGAGTGCCGAAGGCACCTTTGTACTGGCCACCGAGGGTGCGACGCGTCTGCTGCCAGACCAGACGCGGGTACTCGATGAGCTGGCCGAAGGTACCGAGCCGGAAGACATCAGCCTAGGGCTGAGCATGGAGCATGGCGCAGTGTCGGCGGATGGCCGCTGGATCGTGGTGGGTGAGCAAGGCAGCCGGCACCGGGTGCTGGACGACCAGCTCAGGCTTGTGGCCGACATCGGCCCTGGCAGCGAATACCCGCACTTTGCGCTGTTCAACCAGGCTGGTGACCAATTGATCCTCAATGCCTGCCACTTCTACAGCGGTGCCACGCTGGCAGCCCGGGTGGCTGACCTGCCGGGGCTGCAAACCGATTACTACAGCCAGGACCCGCGTACCCCGCTGGTGCAGGATGGCGCGCGGGTGTATGCCGGGGTGGCGCGTGCTGGCGAATACATCGTGGGGGATGCCTATGGTTACCTGCGGGCATTTGGCGAGGATGGCACAGAGCATTGGCAGCACTACTTGGGGTCGACCATCAGTGCCATGGATATCAGTGCCGACGGGGGCACGCTGGTGGCGGCGAGCCATGCGGGGATCGTGTCGGTGATTGCCCTGGACGGCGGGCGGCCAGCGTGGCAGATCGGGACCGGGGCACATGGCGAGGTGCGGCGGTGGTTGTTCTGGAAAGGCTGGGACAGGGCGATGGCCTGGTAACCGCGCCATCATCTTTGTTGCCTGTGCCGGCCTCTTCGCGGGTAAACCCGCTCCTACAGGGGACGCAACAAAGTTCAGACTCTGCGCGGTCCTTGTAGGAGCGGGTTTACCCGCGAATAGGCCAGTTCAGGCAACTGATTCATCAGCCCTGCAATGTGGCCATGTCGATCACGAAGCGGTACTTCACATCCCCGGCGATCATGCGCTCATAGGCCTGGTTGATATTGCGGATATCCAGCATCTCGATGTCGCAACGGATGTCATGCTCGGCACAGAAGTCCAGCACTTCCTGAGTCTCCGCAATACCACCAATCAACGACCCCGCCAGCACCCGGCGCTTGAGTACCAGGTTGGCCGCGTGTACCGCCGGGTCGATCGGTTCGATCAGGCCGACCAGAATGTGCACACCGTCGAACTTCAGGGTTTCCAGGTACGGGTTCAGGTCGTGCTGCACCGGAATGGTGTCGAGCAGGAAATCGAAACGGTCGGCTGCAGCGCGCATCTGTTCGGCGTCAGTGGACACGATCACATGGTCGGCCCCCTGGCGCCGGGCTTCCTCGGCCTTGGCCTGGGAACGGGTGAACAGGGTCACTTCCGCGCCCAGCGCCTTGGCCAGCTTGATGCCCATATGGCCCAGGCCGCCCATGCCGAGGATGCCGACCTTATGGCCCGGGCCTACGCCGTGGTGCTTGAGCGGCGAATAGGTAGTAATGCCGGCGCACAGGATTGGCGCGGCGCTGGGCAGGTCCATGCCGGCCGGGATGCGCACCACGAAGTGCTCGCTGACCACGATGCTGCTGGAATAACCGCCCATGGTGTTGCTGCCGTCGACCCGGTCCGGGGTGGCGTAGGTCATGGTCGGGCCCTCCAGGCAGTACTGCTCCAGGTCCTTGGCGCAGGCCTCGCAGTGACGGCACGAATCAACCATGCAGCCAACGCCCACCAGGTCACCGACTTTGTGCGTGGTGACCTGGTCACCCACCGCCGTAACCCGGCCGATGATCTCGTGGCCAGGCATCAGCGGGTATACGGCAATGCCCCATTCGTTGCGCGCCTGGTGGATGTCGGAGTGGCACACGCCGCAGTACAGGATTTCGATGGCAACGTCGTCCGGGCGCGGGCTACGGCGCTCGAACGTCATGGGGGCCAGTGGGCTGGTGGGGGTTTGGGCGGCGTAACCGATGGCGGTGTACATGCAGGGCCTCGCAGGAAAGTGAAACGATTCAGGCGGCGCATTCTGCGCGCCGTTTGTCGCTGCGCCCACGGTTGATTCTCCGGTATGCATGCCTGATTCTCCGAATATGCCACCCGCCATCTGGCGCCATGCCGTCAATCTGCGATGATTAGGCTGTCTGATTCTCTGCCCTCTGGTTGACCATGCAACTGACCCGCCACGTCGACGCCAACGCGCCACTTTGCGCACTGATCCGCAGCCTGGCCACGCGACCAGGCTTCGTACCTACGCACCTGCCCCAGGTGCAGGTACTGAGCTGGGACCACTACGTGGCCAGCAGCCCACAGATCTACGAGCCCAGCCTGATGATCCTGGCCCAGGGCAGCAAGCTGGCGCGCCTGGGGCCGCGCACCCTGGAGTACGGTGCCGGGCATTACCTGGTGCAGGCGCTGTCAGTGCCGTTCATGTGCGAAACCTTCGCCACCCGCGAAGCGCCCCTGCTGGGCGTGGCGGTGGATATCGACCGCGGTGTGCTGGGTGAGTTGGTGCAGAGCATGGACCTGGCGCCAGACGCTGCGGTGCAGGCGCAAACCCCGCAATCGATGACCTCCGCAGCGCTAGATGCGCCGATGCGCGAAAGCGTGGAGCGGCTGCTGCACTGCCTGCAGGACCCGCTGGATGCCAAAGTGCTGGGCCCGGCGCGTGTGCGCGAGGTGTTGTACACCGCCCTGCGCGGCCCGCAAGCTGGCGTGTTGCGGGCGCTGGTGGAACAGCAAGGGCACTTCGCCCGCATCGGCGCAGCCCTCGCCCACTTGCGTGAGCACTACAGCGAGCCTTTGAGCGTGGAAGCCCTGGCCGCGCGCGCCAACATGAGCGTTTCGACCTTTCACGAGCACTTCAAGCGCTGCACCGACATGGCGCCGATGCAGTACCTGAAGCGTTTGCGGCTGCTCAAGGCACAGCAAATGCTGATTGGCGAAGGCCTGGGCGTGGCGCAGGCGGCGCACCGGGTGGGCTACCAGAGCACGTCGCAGTTCAGCCGCGAGTACAAACGCCAGTTCGAGCGCAGCCCGGGGGATGAGTTGCCGTATCAGAGTTTGCCGGTGTAACAGACAAATCTCTAAAGCATGCACGATCAATGTGGGAGCGGGCGTGCCCGCGAAGCAGACGACGCGGTGGCTGGCACCGGCTTTGCCGGTGTTCGCGGGCAAGCCCGCTCCCACACTGATCGCGTAGGCCTCATGATTGTCGTTCGACCATAGCGATGATTGCCGCCTTGAGTTCAGCCTTGGCCTGGCCAGCCTCCAGTTCCCCTGCCGCAGCCGCCTGCGACAAGGCATCCGCCGCCCCCACCAGCAGACGCATGCCGGCAACGCCTACGTTCCCGCTGGGCGAAAACCCGGCCAGTGCCTCTCGGCACTTGTCCAGAAACGGCTGCTCATAGGCCCGCTTCAACGCTTCCATCTCCGGCGACCCGGCCAACGCCGCCGACACCCCAGGTATCTCCCGCCCCTGGCTCATCACGCAATCCACATACGCCTGCGCAATCACCCGGGCACGGCTGGCCAGGCTGGGCTCGCAGCTAGCCAGGGCCTGCTCGAGCATCTGCGACTGCCGCGCATCGTATTCCTGATACAGCGCCACCAACAGCCCGGTACGGGTTTCGAAATGGTCGTAGACCACGGGTTTGGTCACCCCGGCCTGTTCCGCCAAACGGCCCAGGCTCAGCGCATCGGTACCTTCCTCGCGCACCAGTTGCCAGGCCACATCGAGCAGCTGCCGACGGCGTTCATCGCGACTAAGGCGCTTGCGTGAACGGGCTTGATCATCGCTTGACATCGATTACCTACCAAAAGTAACTTACTAAACGTAACTTACCTTGAGTATATAGCGCTCAGGGTAATTCCGCACCCCGCCCTGGAGAACCCACCATGCATGCCTTGATCGTTGTCGCTCACCACGACCCGCAATCCCTCACCCATGCCCTGGCCCGGCAGGTGGCTGAGGGCCTGGCCAGCGCCGGCCACAGCAGCGAAATTGCCGACCTGGCCAGTGAAGGTTTCGATCCGCGCTTTGGCCTGGCTGACCATGCCGTACACCGTCGCTTGGCAGCCCCGTCGGCTGATGTGCTCAAGGAACAGTCGCGCATCGACCGCGCCGATGCGCTGGTGCTGGTCTACCCCATCTATTGGTGGTCGCTGCCCGCGCTGCTCAAGGGTTGGGTCGAACGGGTATTCAGCAACGGCTGGGCGTTTGACTTCGACGGGACCAGCACCGTGAAGAAGCTGCGCGGCATGAAAGTGCACCTGATCAGCGTAGCCGGTGCCGATACAGCCACGTTCGAACGCCACGGTTATGGCGCGGCGATGCGCGTGCAGATCGAGCACGGCATTTTCGACTACTGCGGTGCCGAAGTGCTCGGCTCGACGTTGCTGGATGACAGTGAAGGGCTCGATCCGCTTCGCCATTTGCAGCACGCCCACGCAGTGGGCAAAAACCTGTTTGGCGATCGCCAGGCCGCAGCCTGAGCCAAGCCCGCGCGCCGCTGGCCGAAGAGCGACACCCTCGGCCCGGCGCGCCGCCCCATTGCAGGACAGCAAACGACCCGGCTACCATTGAGAACGATTTTCACTCACGAGCGGATGCCAGGCGCTGGACAGCACATCAACCCGAAAACTGGGCTTCTTCTTCAGCGACCACCATCGCTGGTTGCTCCAGCACATCCACAAACGCCTGCGTAACCACGCCGATGCCGAAGACACCGCCGCCGAAACGTTCTGCCAGATGCTCGGCGCACGGGTCGACCCGGACACCATCCAGCAGCCGCGCGCCTACCTGACGGTCATCGCCCGCCGGCTGATCTTCGACCGCCATCGCCGCCGACAACTCGAACAGGCCTACCTGGAACATCTGGCCCGGCTGCCCGAGGCTGTCGCCCCCTCTGCCAGGAACACAACGCCACCCGTGTGGTGGTGCTGCAACACAGTGTCCGCGTCAGCCTGGCCGATGGCCAGTGGGCAGAGCTGCAACAAGGTCAGGCAGCCTTGCTGCACAACCACGGCATCGAGCGCCTGAGCGGCGAGCAACTGCAACGGGCCGCTTGGCTGGACGGCCGCCTGGAGGTGCTCGACCAGCCGCTGCATGCCGTGGTTGAAGCACTACGCCCCTATCAGCGTGGCTACATCCGGCTTGCCCCCGCCGCACGTGACCTGCGTGTGCAAGGTGTGTTCCCGCTGGACCAACCGCAACAGGCCCTTTCGGTATTGGCTGAAGCCTTGCCGATCACCGTCGAACGCTGCGGCCCATGGCTGACCTTGATTGATCGAAAAACCACCCAATGAAAATATTTCTGAAAATCATTCGCAAATCTGGCAAGTTTTCCGCGCTCGTCCCACATACCTCCTGAAAGCCACTTCATTCGGGAGTAATCCGTGTACAACCCCCTGCCCCGCGCCCTGCCTTTTGTCGCCGCGCTCGCCAGCTTCAATGTGCTTGCCCAGGCACAAACCCTGGCGTTCGACCTGCCCCCCGCCAGCCTTGCCCATACGCTCAACCGTATAGCCAGCCAGAGCGGGCACATCATCGCCCTGGAGCCTGGGCTGGTGCGCGGTAAGCAGGCGCCTGCCGTGGTCGGCCAGATGAGCGCCGAACAGGCGATGCAGGCCGCGCTGGCCGGCAGTGGCCTGCAGTTGCGGGTTTCTGCCGAGGGTCACTTCAGCGTGGCCCCCGCCAGCCTGGGGGATGACGTAATGGAGCTGGGCACAACCAGCATCAACGACAACTATCAGGGCGCCACCAGCGAAGGCAGCGGCTCGTATGCCGCGCGAGCAGTAACCCTGGGCAAAGGCACCCACACCCTCAAGGAAATCCCCCAGTCCGTCACCGTCATCACCCGCAAGCAACTGGATGACCAGGGCATCACCGACTTGCAGGACGCGCTCAACCACACCACTGGCATTGTCGGCGCACAGGGCATTGGCCCAGGCGTGGTGGTGACTTCGCGCGGCTTCCAGATCGACGACTGGCAGTACGATGGCGTGCCGATCCCGCGTAACAACTATTCGCTGGGCAACTGGGCGACCCAGGACCTGGTGTTCTTCGACCGCGTCGAAGTGCTGCGTGGGGCTTCCGGCCTGTTGCAAGGCACCGGCAGCCCAGGTGGCGCGATCAACCTGGTGCGCAAGCGCGGCCAGGCGGCACCGACCGTTACCCTCACCGGCAAGGCCGGTTCCTGGGACCATTACGGCCTGCAACTGGATGCCGGCGGCCCGCTGACCAGCGACGGCCGGGTGCGCGGGCGGATTGTCGCCGACGAAGACCAGAGCGACAGCTTCATCGATTATGTGTGGACAAAGAACCACTCGCTGTACGGTGCGCTGGACATTGACCTGAGCGATGCAACCACCGTAGGCGGCGGTATCAGCTACAGCCGACAGCAGTCCAGGCCGATGCTGCGCGGCATCCCGCGCTACGCTACCGGCCAGGCAGTGGACTTGCCGCGTTCGACCTACACGGGCGCGCGCTGGAGCCGCGCAGAAAACGACGTCACCACCTACTACCTGGACCTGGAACACCGCTTCAACGATGACTGGGCGTTCAAGGCCGCAGCCGTGCGCATGGACGAAGTGAACACGTCCACGCACCAGCGCGTGCAGAGCACCGGCACAGGCGTTCAACCCGACGGCAGCGGCATCACCTACGCCGACTGGCTCACTGATTTTCACTCGACCAAACTCGGCCTGGACATGAACGTGGTCGGCCACTTCGACACCGGCCCCCTCGCCCACGAAATCACCTTGGGCGGCAACTACTCCAAGCTGACCTCGGACGACGCCTACTGGCGCAACTTCGATGCTGGCGGCAACATCTTCGACATCGACCATGACCGCCTGGAACCCAGCCGTGACAGCATCTTCGACGGCGACGTGGCACGTTCCAACCGGGCCAGCTACGACATCCGCCAGAAGGGCCTGTATGGTGCCTGGCGCGTCAAACCGACCCAGGACCTTACGCTGGTTCTCGGCTCACGTGTCAGCTGGTTCGACTACAGTTGGGACTCGATCGACTTCAACAGCCTGACCGACCCGGGTACCCGCTACCCGACCAGCCGCATGACCGAATCGGGGCAGGTCACCCCTTACGCCGGCTTCATCTACGACCTGACCCGCGAATGGGCCTGGTACGCCAGCTACACCGACGTGTTCGTGCCGCAAACCGAACGCGCGGTGGGCAATACACCACTCAAACCGATCATCGGCAGCAACTACGAAACAGGCCTGAAGGGCGAATTGCTTGACGGCCGGGTCAACGCCTCGCTTGCCCTGTTCCGCTATGACCAGGAAAACCGCGCCGTCACCGACGTGGCCTCGGGCTTCGCCTGCGACGACTGGTACTGCTCTACCGCTGCCGGCAAGGTGCGCAGCCAGGGTGTCGAAGCCGAGATCAGCGGCGAAGTGCTGAGTGGCCTGCAACTGTTTGCCGGCTATACCTACAACACCACCAAATTCCTTGATGACCCCGACAGCAAGGGCCGAACCTTCAGCCAGTGGCCCCCCAAGCACATGCTGCGTGCATGGGCCGACTACACCTTGCCGCTGGACGGCCAACGCTGGAGCACCGGCCTGGGCTTCACCACCCAGAGCCACACCTTGGGCTACGAGCGCACCTACACCGTGCCCGGCTACACGGTGTGGAGCGCCCGCCTGGCTTACCAGCTGACGCCAGAAGTGAACGTTGCCGTCAACGCCAACAACCTGTTCGACAAGAAGTACTGGGTCGCGGGCTTCAACCAGCTCAATGGCAGCAACAACTACGGCGAGCCGCGCAACTTCCTGTTGACGGTCAAATACACCCCCGAGCTGTGAGCCACGGTCATTGCCCCAGCGGCCATTCGGCCAAAGGCCAGTACGCGCCCTTGCGTGATTCGTACAGGCCGAAGTGCCGGGCGCCGAGGAAGAATTCCGGCGCACTGCTGGCCTCTGGCGGCTGGCCGCGGTAATCCCTGGACAGGGTCAGGTGCGGGCGATAATCGCGGCTGGCCGCTTCCACCCCCAACGGCAGCAGCGCTTGCTGCAGGCCGTACACCAGCTGCAGCAGTGCCGGCGGTACCTGCTGCGCCTCCAGCACCAGGGCGCCGGCCCGCGGCCACACCTGCAGGCGGTCGAGCAGCAAGCGAGGCGCCGAGCCTGGTAGCGTCAACTGGTCGACTGCCGCACATATTGCAGGCACCTGAGCGGCATCAACGTCACCCAGGAACAGCAACGTCACATGGAAGTTGGCAGCCGGCACCGGCTTGCCACTGCGCAGGTTCAGGTTGCGCCGCCACCGGGCCAACGCACGGCGCTGGGCATCGCTGACCGGCAAGGCGAAGAACAGCCGCTTGAACGGGCTGCCACTGGGGCGTAGATCCTGAACCATACGAACTCCTGAACCTGAAACGTTTGCGCAAGACTGTAGGGCATTACACCAATGTCGCCCTGCAGTTTCGTAACAATAAGTACAAACAACCCTCATGATTGTTTATGCTGGCGGGCTTATGCCATGGCACATGGCCTTTTTCCGACAAGTAAACGTCCATGAAAATTGCACTCGTACTTATCTTCGTCCTCTCGATCGCCTATGTTCACCTGCGCGGTCGGGTGCGCCACAAGCTGACCCGTCAGTTGGGCGACCACTCCAGTTTCCTGGCCCCGGTCAACAGCTTCCTCTATCTGTTTTCCAGGCACCCGGCAAAGCCTTACCTGCCGGTCGAGGCCTTCCCCGAACTGAAACCGTTGCAGGACCACTGGCAGGAAATCCGCGAGGAAGGCCGCCAGTTGCTGCAAGTGGGCGAAATCAAGAAGTCCGAAAATTACGATGACGTCGGTTTCAATTCGTTCTTCAAGACCGGCTGGAAGCGTTTTTACCTGAAGTGGTACGGCGAGAGCCACCCGTCGGCGATGGCCCTGTGCCCCCGTACCACCGAGCTGCTGCAAGGTATCGGCACGGTCAAGGCGGCCATGTTCGCCACCCTGCCACCAGGCGCCAAGCTGGTACGCCACCGTGACCCGTATGCCGGTTCGTACCGCTACCACCTGGGCCTGGACACGCCGAACGATGACGGTTGCTACATTGACGTGGACGGCGAGAAATATTCGTGGCGCGATGGTGAGGGGGTGATCTTCGACGAAACCTACATCCACTACGCCGCCAACAACACCGAACACAACCGCATCATCCTGTTCTGCGATGTCGAGCGCCCGCTCAAGTACCGCTGGGCAACCGCGTTCAACCGCTGGTTCAGCCGCAACGTCATGGCTGCTGCCGCCGCACCCAATACGGCCGGCGACAAGACCGGCGGCATCAACCGCCTGTTCACCCGCATCTACAAGATCCGCGAGCGCGGCAAGGCGCTGAAGAAACGTAACCGCATGCGCTACTACTTGGAGAAGTGGGCCGTGGTGGCAGCCTTGGTACTGGTGTTCATCTACATCTGACGGCTGTACGCAATCCCTTGTAGGTGCGGCTGTAGGAGCGGCTGTAGGAGCGGCTTTAGCCGCGAACACCGGCGCAGCCGGTGCCATCCACCGCGTCGCCTGCTTCGCGGGTAAACCCGTTCCTACAAAGGCCAGCATTTACCCACCCAAAGTACAAGCCTCACACCTGCCACTCTTCGTCTAGCCTGAAAGCTCCACTCGCAACCACCCCAAGGTGACGACGATGAGCATGATGGACTGGGACGCCTACCGTAAGCAGTTGATGGCCGGCATCGGCGATCTCAAGCAACTGTCCCCCGACACCGTGGCCGGCTACATGACCGCCAGCGGTGCCGGGGCCAAGACCAACCACCTGGACGCCAAGACCCGCGAGCTGATCTCCCTGGCCGTGGCCGTAACCACCCGTTGTGACGGCTGCATCGCCGTGCATTCGCAGCAGGCGGTCAAGCATGGCGCCAGCCGCGAGGAAATTGCCGAGGCACTCGGCGTGGCCGTGGCCATGAACGCCGGTGCCGCGCTGGTCTACTCGGCGCGGGCCATGGATGCCGTGGGCAAGGCCAGCGGCTGAGCCCCTGCGGCGCCGTCGCCCTTGCACGATGGCGCCGCGGCCTCCAGACTGGGCGCCTTAGCCCGCTCAGGAACCCGCATGATCCACATCCGCCCCATGGCCGCCGAAGACTTCGAGCGCTTCTGGCCCACCTTCCAGGCCATTGTCCAGGCCCGCGAAACCTACGCTTTCGACCCATCCCTCAGCGTAGAGCAAGCCCGCCAATTGTGGCTGGAGCTGCCCTTGCACACGCTGCTGGCCGAAGAGGACGGCGTACTGCTGGGCTCGTACTACCTGAAGGCCAATGCAGCCGGGCCTGGCGCGCATGTGGGCAACTGCGGCTACATGGTCTGCGAACAGGCGCGGGGGCGCGGCGTGGCCCGGTTGATGTGCGAGCACTCGCAGAAGCTGGCCCGCCAGGAAGGTTTTCTGGCCCTGCAGTTCAACTCGGTGGTCGCCAGCAATGAAGTGGCCGTGGCGCTGTGGCACAAGCTGGGCTTCGAGACCGTTGGCCGCTTGCCCAAGGCCTATCGCCATGCCCGCCTGGGGCTGGTGGACTGCCTGGTGATGTACAAGTGGCTGGCCGATGAGCCGGTGGTAGAGAAGCCGCCACTGCTGATCGGGCGCAAGAATATCGAGGCACGGGTTTCGCGCCGGCGTGGGCGCTGATTGGCTCAAGCAGGGCCGGCCTCTTCGCGGGTAAACCCGCTCCCACAGGTATTGCACATGGCTTGAGGTCAGTGCAATTGATGTAGGAGCGGGTTCACCCGCGAAGAGGCCGGCCCCGTCAGCCCATCAACCTCAGAAAGCCAACCCTAACTTGAAACCGTACTCATCACGCTTGAGCTCGGTGTTATCGGCCAGCAACGTCTCGTCATCCAGCCGGTACTCGGTGCGGGTGTAGTACACGCCTGCCTGGATGGGCAGGTTGCCTTGCTGGTTCATCAGCAGAGTCACCTCGGCGTAGGGGTTGGTGCGGTCTTTCATGTCCGCACTGTCACTGCCATAGTGTTTTACATCCAGGTTTACCCGGCCATCCATCGTGCGCCGCACCCCGGCCTCCATGCGCAAGGTGGCCGAATCGAACTGGTGGTTGTAACCCAGCGCCGCTTTTGCAAAAGGTGCCTTGTAAGTCAGTTCGCTTTCGATTCTGCGGTGTTCGGTCTCAAAGCGTGACCACATGTAGCCGCCACCGACGATCACATCGACGAAGTTGCGCGCATCCAGCGCCGCACGCCAGCCAAGGTCCAGTCCTGCCTGGCCCTCCTTGAGTTTGTTATCGTGCTTCTCGGCATATTTGCCTTCGGCACCCACCTGGTAGATGAAGCCGGACTCCGCAGTCATCTTGTTACCAAAGCTGGCGAAGATACCGCCCTCATCAACATGTTCGGTCTGCGTTTCACTGCCGCCCTGAAACTTGAACTCGTCGTAGGCGCCCAGTATGCCGACCGTGAACAGTGGCTCGGTGCTGGGTGCGGCATTGGCAGCCAACGGGCTGCCCATCAGGGCCAGCAGGCAGGTGTGACGCAGTAGGTTATGGCTAGGCATGCATTAATGTCTCCATGACATGTGAACGAATTGCGATCCCTAATACCGAGAATAGCCACGCCGCCAAAGTTCGAAATAATTTCACTAAACATTCAGAAATTTGCCGTCTATCACGGTACTGCCAGCCCATTGCAAGGTTGACGACCGTGCTGCCGAGTGGTCAGATGCGCGCCAGTTTCAGGTGCCCTGCGCCGCCGCGCGCAGGGTGAAACGGGAAGCCGGTGCGTCGTGTTGCCCACGACAAGTCCGGCGCTGCCCCCGCAACGGTAAGCGAGCGAACCCTTCGACAGACCACTGTGCACACGCATGGGAAGGTGAAGGTTTCATGCCCCTCGCAAGCCCGGAGACCGGCCTGAAGCGTCACTTGGCAACCCGCGGTGGGCGGGCGCAGGCCGGTATCCGTGCGCGCGCCTGCCTGTACGGAACGCCTCCTTTGCGTGTTTTCCACCGGGATCCAATCATTCCTGCAGCAGTGGAACGACATGTCCCGTATGTTCAAGCTTCACCCCTTGGCGGCCTGCCTGGCCGTCGCCCTGCCAGCCCTGGCCGACGACCGTGAGCCGCAGCCCCTGGCCTTGCCTTCTACGGCCATCACCGGCAGCCTCGACAGCCGCGCCATCGACCTGGCCACACCTACCCAGGTCGGCTCGCGCCTTGGTCTGAGTGCCCTGGAAACACCAGCCAGCACCAGCAGCATCAGTGCCGAGCAGATCCAGCAACGCAACAACCTCACCGTGCAAGATGCCGTAACCCGCTCGCCCGGCATCACCTTCGTCGGCTCCCCGGGCGACGGCGGCACCGGCCTGTCTGCCCGCGGCTTTGCCGGACACAGCTCGGTCATGACCCTGTTCGACGGCGCCCGCCTGTTCACCGGTGCCGGCACCCAGACCTTCCCGGTCGACCCGTGGATGGTCGAGCGTATCGACGTGATTCGCGGCCCGGCATCGGTGCTGTACGGCGAAGGCGCCACCGGTGCAGTGGTCAACGTGATTCCGAAAAAGCCGTTTGCCGGCGACGTGCGCAACCACCTGCGCCTGGGATACGGTTCGTGGGACCGCCAGCAACTGGGCCTGGACAGCGGCGGCAGCCTCAGTGAGCGCCTGAGCTATCGCCTGACCCTGAACCAGCAGGCCGGCAATGGCTGGGTCGACCGCACCACGTCACGCAGCCTGGCCCTGAGCGCGGCACTGCGTTTCGACGCCAGTGAAGACCTCAGTTTCACCCTTGCCCATGACCGCGGTGAGGCACAACCTGCCAACTACTACGGCACCCCGCTGATCGACGGCCACTACCGCAGCAGCCTGCGCAAGAAAAACTACAACGTGCAGAACGACGTGCAGCGCTACGACGATGAGTGGACCCGGCTGACCACCGACTGGACCTTGAACGACCATGTCAGCGCCAGCAACCAGCTGTACTACATCAAGAGCCGCCGCCACTGGCGCAATGCCGAGAACTACGACTGGGACGCCGAGCGCCAGCAGTTGCAGCGCGGCAGCTACCTGGAGATCAAGCACAACCAGGAGCAGTTCGGCGACCGCCAGACGTTCACCTTCGATCACGCGTTGTTCGGCCTGGCCAGCAAGACCGTGCTCGGCGCCGAATACAACAAGGTGCGCTTCAACGTCGACAGCAACGCCCCGTACAACGATGTCGGCGGCGATTACATCGACCCGTGGCAACCGCAACCGGGCTGGTTCCACAGTGCCTCGCCACTGCGCCCGCAAACCCTGTCCACCACCCACACCTTTGCCCTGTTCGCCGAAAACCGCCTGCAGCTGAGCGATCGCCTGTCGCTGGTGACCGGCGTGCGCCGCGACCAGAACCACATCGACCGCGACAACCTGACCAACGACAGCCGCAGCGACCGCAGCCTACAAGGTGGCAACTGGCGCGTCGGGCTGGTGTACGCGCTCAGTGACGACCTGTCGCTGTATGGCCAGTACTCCACCAGCGAAGACGGGGTCAACAACCTGATCAGCCTCAGCCCGAGCCAGATGCACTATGACCTGACCGAAGCGAAGCAGACCGAAGTGGGCCTCAAGCAACGCTTCTGGGACGGCCGTGGCGAATGGACCCTGGCGGCCTACCACATCGTCAAGAAGAAACTGCTGGTGGACGACCCGATCACGCACGAAGCTCAACAGGCCGGCCAGCAGACATCCGATGGCCTGGAAGCCACCCTGGAACTGGCGCTGGCGCACCAGTGGCAGGTGTCGGCCAACGCCTCGCTGGTACGCGCCAGGTATGACGACTTTGACGAGGTGGTTGGTGGTGTGGCGCAGGACCGCGCCGGCAATCGGCCAACCAACGTGCCGCGGCGTACGGCCAACCTGTGGCTGAGCAAAGGCTTCGGCCAGCAGGTGGAGGCCGGCATTGGTGCGCGCTATGTGGATGAACGCTATGCCGACACCGCCAATACCCAGAGCGCACCCGGTTATACCGTGGTCGATGCCAATATCGCCTGGCAGGTGCTGCCGGATGTGAAGCTGGGCTTGCAGTTGAACAACCTGTTTGATCGCGAGTATGTGCAGTCGGCGTTCAGCGGGCAGCAGTGGCTGATGGGGATGCCGCGGTCGTATTTTGCGACGGTGGATTACAGCTTCTGATCTGAGCTGGCCTGTGCCGGCCTCTTCGCGGGTGAACCCGCTCCCACGGGTATGGCGTTGGCTTTGTGACTGTGGGAGCGGGTTCACCCGCGAAGAGGCCGGCACAGGCCACACAAAAACCACTACCAACCCCTAATCAATTAGTTATAAGATAACGTTTCACTTGACATCAATTCCCATCAGCGACCCTCCATGACAAGCGCCAGCGCCACCCCTACCCTGCTTACCCAGCGCCTGCAGAGCATCGATGCCCTGCGCGGCCTGGTGATCCTGTTCATGCTCCTGGACCACGTCCGCGAGACCTTCTTCCTGCACCGCCAGGTCGGCGACCCGATGGCCATCGACACCACCGAGCCGTCGCTGTTCGTCAGCCGCACCCTGGCCCACCTGTGTGCGCCGGTGTTCGTCCTGCTGACCGGTCTTTCGGCCTGGCTGTACGGCGAGAAATACCAAGGCCGTGGTGATGTCTCGGCGTTTCTGTTCAAGCGCGGGCTGTTCCTGGTAGTGCTGGAGTTCACCCTGGTCAACTTCGCCTGGACCTTCCAGCTGCCGCCCAGCGTGATCTACCTGCAGGTCATCTGGGCCATCGGTGTCAGCATGATTGCCCTGTCGCTGCTGGTATGGCTGCCACGCGCCGCGCTGCTGGCGCTGGGTGCGGTCATCATCGCTGGCCACAACCTGCTCGACAGCCTGCACTTTGGTGTGGAATCGGCCCTGCATGTGCCATGGGCGATCCTGCATGACCGCGGTTGGCTGGAATTCTCCGACAGCCTGCGCCTGCGCACCTCGTACCCGGTGCTGCCGTGGATCGGCGTCATCGCCCTGGGCTATGGCCTGGGCCCTTGGTTCGCCCGTGGCAGCGAGGCCGGGCAACGTCAGCACCGCCTGTTGCTGGTCGGTTTGCTCGCACTGCTGGGCTTTGTCGTACTGCGTATGTTCAACGGTTATGGCGAAGCACCGTGGAGCGGCTACCCCACCTTCACGCAAACCCTGATGAGCTTCTTCAACATCACCAAATACCCGCCGTCGCTGCTGTTCCTGGCCCTGACCCTGGGTTGCGGCCTGCTGTTGCTGCGCGCCTTCGAACGCGCCGGCCAGGCGCGCTGGATCAGTGCCCTGGCGGTATTCGGTGCGGCACCGATGTTCTTCTACCTGCTGCACCTGTATGTGCTGAAGCTGCTGTACCTGGCCAGCGTGGCACTGTTCGGCCTCAACCACGGTGACTACTTCGGCTTCGACGGCATAGTCGGGGTGTGGCTGGGCGCCGTGCTGCTGGCGGTTTCGCTGTACCTGCCGGTGCGCTGGTTTGCCCGGCTGAAACAGCGCCGTCGCGACATCCGCTGGCTGAAGTACTTCTGAAAAGCGTTTTAACCGGCGGCGCGATGGTCTACCATGCGGGCCGCCGGTTTCCACCACGGAATTAATAGGGAATCCCGGGCTCGTCCTTTCGAGCCAATCGGAACTGCCCCCGCAACTGTAGGTGCCGAGCCTGCTCCATCAATGCCACTGGGTATAACACCCCGGGAAGGCCGGAGCCGGGCCGTGACGCACCAGTCAGGAGACCTGCCGGCCTACATTCACCAACCGGCGGGGTGTCCGGGATTGGCCATCAGTGTTGCCCCTGCCGCCAGCGGGGGCTCGGCGATGCCTGTCCGTGCGTTCATTCCGTGAACTGTCCGATAGGAGATCGCCCAGCATGCTGCCCCGTTTCGCCACCCTGCTCGCCGGCCTAGGCCTCACCGGCCTGGCCCAGGCTGCCGCCACCCATTATCCGCTGACGGTCGACAACTGCGGCAAACCGCAGACCTTCGCCCAAGCGCCGCAGCGCGCGGTCACCATCGGCCAGGCTGGTACCGAAATGCTCTATGCGCTGGGCCTGGGCGACAAGCTGGCGGGTACCTCGCTGTGGTTCAACAACGTGCTGCCCGAGTACCAGGCGGTGAACGCCAAGGTGCCGCGCCTGGCCGACAACGACCCCAGCTTCGAGGCGGTGGTCGGCAAACGCCCGCAGCTGGTAGCGGTGCAGTTCGAATGGATGGTCGGCGCACAGGGCGTAGTCGGCACCCGTGAGCAGTTCGATGAGCTGAAGATCCCCACCTACCTGCTGCCCTCGGACTGCGAAGGCAAGGACAACCTGATCGGCGCCGACGGCACCCGCCTGCAGGCGTTTCAGGTAGACAGCATCTACAAGAGCGTCAGCCAGCTGGCGGAAATCTTCGACGTGCAGGCGCGCGGGTCGGCGCTGAACGCCGAGCTTAAAGGCCGCCTGGACAACGCCAGGGCGCAACTGGCCGGCAAGGACCTGTCGTCCACTTCGGCGCTGTTCTGGTTTTCCAGCGCCGACCTCGACATCGACCCGTATGTGGCGGGCCGCCAGGGTGTCGCCGACTTCATGCTGCGCACCCTCGGCGTGCGTAACGTGGTCGAGTCCAGCGAAGAATGGCCAACCGTAGGCTGGGAAACCCTGGCCAAGGCCAACCCGACCTGGCTGATCATCGCCCGCATGGACCGCCGCCGCTTCCCTGCCGACGACTACCAGAAAAAGCTGGAATTCCTGCGCAGCGACCCGGTCACGCGCAACATGGACGCGGTAAAACACGACCGCATCATCATCCTCGATGCCGATGCCATGCAGGCCGGTATCCGCCTGTTCACCGGGCTGCAGACCTTGTCCACAGCCTTCGCCAGCGGTAAAGCAACCCAGTGATAACGCGCCTGTTACCCTGCATCGCAGTTGCCGTGGCGGCCTTGCTGGTCGCCCTGCTGGCCGGCACTGCCATCGGCGAAACCAACCTGCCGCCCAGCGTGGTCGGCCAGGTACTGGCCAACCACTTGTGGCAGGCCGGCTACCCGGTCGACCCGATCGACGCCGGCATCGTCTGGAACTACCGCCTGACCCGTAGCCTGGTCGCGGCGGCTTGCGGTGCTGGCCTGGCCACCTGCGGGGTGATCCTGCAGGCGCTGTTGCGCAACCCCTTGGCCGAACCCTACCTGCTGGGGCTGTCTGCCGGTGCCTCGACCGGGGCCGTACTGGTCGGCCTGCTGGGGCTTGGCAGCCTGGCCTTGAGCATGTCCGCCGGGGCCTTCATCGGCGCCCTGGCCGCCTTCGCGCTGGTGCTGGTGCTGGCCCGCGCCGCTGGCCCCAGCAGCAACAACGCCCAAGTGATCCTCGCCGGGATCGCCGGCTCGCAACTGTTCAACGCCCTCACGGCCTTCCTGATCACCAAGTCGGCCACCGCCGAGCAGGCACGCGGCATCCTGTTCTGGCTGCTGGGCAACCTCAGCGGCGTGCGCTGGCCTTCGGTGTGGCTGGCTGTGCCGGTGGCGCTGTTCGGTTTGCTGGTGTGCCTGTGGCATCGCCGCGCACTGGATGCGTTCACCTTCGGCGCCGATTCGGCAGCCTCGCTGGGTATTCCGGTAAGGCGCACCCAATTGTTGCTGATCAGCTGTGCGGCGCTGGTGACGGCGGTGATGGTGTCCATCGTTGGCGCCATCGGTTTTGTCGGGCTGGTCATCCCTCATGCCCTGCGCCTGCTGCTTGGCCCCGGGCACAGCCGCCTGCTGCCCGCCAGTGCGCTGGGCGGCGCGTTGTTCCTGATTGCCGCCGATATCCTTTCGCGCACGTTGATCAGCGGCCAGGTGATCCCGGTGGGTGTGGTCACTGCCCTGATCGGTGCACCGGTGTTCGCGCTGATCCTGGTCAGCCGCCGGGGGCGCCCATGACGGTCATGACCGCTGTAGGTATTACGCCACTGAGCTGCCACGGCCTGGGCCTGCAACTGGCCGGCAATCAAGTGCTCAACGGTATCGACCTCAACGTGGTTGCCGGCGAAACCCTGGGCATCGTCGGCCCCAACGGCTCAGGCAAATCGTCGCTGCTGAAGTTGCTGGCCGGCCTGCGCAAGCCGGCCAGCGGCAGTGTGCAGCTGATGGGCGAGCCACTGGCCCAGATGCCCCGGCGCCGTGTTGCCCAGGCCCTGGCGCTGGTTGAGCAACAGGCCGACACCCTCGATGCCATCAGCGTGTTCGACGCGGTTGCCTTGGGGCGCACGCCGTGGCTGTCGGCGCTGGCACCGTTCTCCCGCGAAGACCGTGCCATCGTCGAGCAGGCGCTGGCCGACCTCGATGCCTTGCACCTGCGCACCCGCCTGTGGGGCTCGCTGTCCGGTGGTGAGCGCCAGCGTGTGCACATCGCCCGCGCCCTGGCCCAGCGGCCGCAAGTGCTGCTGCTGGACGAGCCGACCAACCACCTGGACATCCAGCACCAGCTGAGCCTGCTGCAACAGGTGCAGGCCCTGCCGGTAACCACCCTGGTGGCCCTGCACGACCTCAACCAGGCGCTGACTTGCGACCGTGTCGCGGTACTCGACAAAGGCCGCCTGGTCGCCCTTGGCACACCGTTCGAAGTGCTTACCCCCGAACGCCTGCTAAGCACCTTTGGCGTTCACGCCCACTACCTCATCGACCCTTTCGACGGCGCGCGCATCCTGCGCTTTCGCGCCCCCTGAACCAGGAAGTTCTGCCCATGCTGTTGCGCCCTGTCGCCCTGCTGCTTGCCAGCACCCTGCTTGCCCCTGCCGCGCTGGCTGAAGTGCATGAAGTAAAAATGCTCAACCGCGGCAGCGACGGCGCCATGGTCTACGAACCGGACCACCTGCACATTGCCCCCGGCGACAGCGTACGCTTCCTGCCGACCCAGAGCGGGCACAACGCCGCCAGCGTGGCGGGCCTGCTGCCCGCCGGGGCCGAACCGTTCAAGAGCAAGCTGAACCAACCGTTCGAGCAAACCTTCAACGTACCGGGCGTGTATGGCATCCAGTGCATTCCACACCTGGCGATGGGCATGGTGATGGTGATCCAGGTGGGTGACGCAACGGCTGCCGAACTGCCCGCCAGCTTGCCGGCGCGGGCAAAAACCCGGTTTGCAGCGCAACTGCAGAAACTTGAGGCAGGCCAGTGAGCCGCCTCTGGTTGACGCTGCCCCTGCTGGGGCTGGCGCCTTTCGCCCAGGCCGACTCGGCCCAGTCGCAAAGCAACGGCTTTGTCGAAGACAGCCGCTGGAGCATTCTCAACCGCAGCGTGTTCGACCAGCGCGACTACAAGCACGGCGGGCGTAACAGCGCTGCGCGCAACGCCTACAAGCCGCGCAACGAACGCAATGGCAAGGCCGAGGAATGGGCCTATGGCTTGATGGGCACCTTCCAGTCCGGCTTCACCCAAGGGCTGATAGGGGTCGGCGTCGATGCCCACGCCTACCTGGGTGTACAACTCGACAGCGGCGGTGGCCGCGCGGGCAAGGCACGTTTGCTCGGGGTCGACAACGACGGGCATCCGAAGAATGAGTACAGCCGTGGCGGCGCGGCAATAAAGCTGCGCCTGTCCAATACCGTGCTGTCCTACGGCGAGCAACGGGTCAAGACCCCGGTGTTCAGCTCCTCCGACAGCCGCCTGCTGCCGGAGACCGCCACCGGCTTCTTCCTCACCAGCAACGAATTCGACACGCTCAAGCTGGTAGCCGGGCATTTCAACGAAAGCACTGACCGCAACGCCTCAAGCCATGATCAGGGCTTTGTGGTGAACTACTCCAATGGCCGCCAGGGCAACAGCTTCGACCTGGCCGGCGCAGTGTGGAACCCAAGCGCTGCACTCAGCGCCAGCCTGTACACGTCGCGCTATGAGGACAGCTGGAACCAGCATTACCTGGGCAGCACCCTCAGCCATGCGCTGGATGACCGCCGCAGCGTCAGCCTGGACCTCAACCTGTACCGCACCACCGACACCGGCAAGGCGCTGTCCGGGCGTATCGACAACACTACCTGGAGCCTGGTCGCGCGCTATGACCAGGGGCCGCACGGCTTCAGCCTGGGCTGGCAGCAGGTGGACGGCAACACGCCATTCGACTACGTAACGCGGGGCGCGATCTTCATTGCCAACGCGGTGCAGATGTCGGACTTCAACGCGCCGAACGAAAAGTCCTGGCAGGCGCGTTATGACCTGAACATGGGGGCCTATGGCCTGCCCGGATTGAATCTGACGGCGTTGTACGTGCGCGGGTTCGATATCGATGGCACCCATGTCGACCCCAATGGCGGGTATGCGTACCTGGGCTATGGCAAGGGTGGCAAGCATTGGGAGCGCGACCTGGAGGCACGTTATGTGGTGCAGAGCGGCAAGGCCAAGGGCACCACGTTCTCGCTGCGGCATAACGTACACCGGGGGAATACGGCGCAGGCGGAGCTGGATGGGGACCAGATTCGGCTGGCGGTGGAATGGCCGATATCGGGTGGGTTCTGATAGACCGCGTTGCCTGGGTTGGGGCTGCTTTGCAGCCCATCGCGACGCAAGGCCGCTCCTACAGGGATCGCGCACAGTTCGGTTTGACGCGATCCCCTGTAGGAGCGGCCTTGCGTCGCGAAAGGGCCGCACAGCGGCCCCTGGTCAGGCAACCGAGCTTCCCGCAGGTAACAACCCCCATTCCACACGCTCTTGCACACTCATCGCCGCCACCACCTCGGCAAACGCGCGCTCCAGCTCCGCACTGACATGGCCAAAAGCCCGGTAATGCGTCAGCAAGTAGCGCTTCACCGCCCTTGGCCAAAGCCTTTCCTTGTGCGCCGCCTTGATGAGGCCCTTGGCATGATGCCGCTTCGCCCCACACCACAAGGCCATCAACCGGCGCTCGAAGTCTTCATAGGTCCACACGTCTGTGCGGTCGTCGAACTCGTCCAGCAGTTTGAGCCTGTAAAGGGCCATGTATGCCATCGTGAAACTCCCGCTGATGCCATGAAATAATCGTGCACAGAGGAAGTTAAGCAAGGCTTAGCGCCATGGAAATGAACGTGTAGATCACGCGTAAAGCACCGTTGTAGGCGCTTTCCCACAATTCAGCCCAGGCGCAGCTGCATGTGCGTGGTTTGCCAGACCGGGTCTTGCTCCACATCCACGACAGCGAACCCTTGCCGCTCCCAGAACGCAATCGCGCCCGGCAGAAACGGGTGCGTATGCAGGTACAGGCAGCCAATGCCCGCCTGTACCGCACGCTCGCGCAATGCACTGAACAACGCGGCAGCCAGGCCGTGCCTGCGGTAGGCCGGCAGCACGAACAGGCGCACCACTTCGACCACCTGCTCTGCGTGATAATCCAGTTGGGCAAAACGGTGGTCATAGGGCAGGTAACCGATCACCGCGACCAATCGCCCGTCATCGCGGGCCTCCAGGAAGCAGCCCTCGCCCTCCAGGTAGGTTTCGGCGAACTGCGCCAGGTCACGCGGCAACGGCGCGTTGGCGAGCATGGGGAACAGCGCGCGGCGGGCGCTATCGACAAACGCCAGCACTTCGGCAATGGCATCGCGCGGTACAGGTTGCAGGGTCCAGTTCGGCATCAGGCACTTGGCAAGGGTTGGGAGGCCAAGGTTCTACCGCAGCAGGCCGCTCAAGGCAAATCACAGGGCTCGTCGCGGCCTGGCAGACATCGGTATAATCGGCACTCTTCACTGCCCGACCAGGCCACGCCATGCCTCGCTTCCAGAAGTTGCTGTTGCCGCTGTTGATGACTGTTGCCCTTGCCGCCTGCGACCAGAAACCCTCCCGTGAAGAACAGATCCTCGCCCAGCTGCCGCTGCAGGATGCCTACACGCACAACATCGAACGCATGGCCGAGCTGCTCGGCCGCACGCACCCGCGGCTGTCGCAAGCCACCATCCAGGATGTGCTGCGCAAGCACCTTACGGTCGAGGACCAGCGCCAGGACCTGTTCCGCCTGTACAGCGAAAAGAACTTCAATGATGCCGAATTCGCCAGCATCGTCGCCGCCACCCAGGACCCGGCCAAGGCCCGCGCCCTGGAAGACACCGAGGACGGCAAGCGCCTGAGCGAAAAGCTTACTGCCCTGATGCGCGAGACCGCCCGCGATGTGAAGGTGCAAGCCCTGGTCGAGCAGCGCATGCAGCAGGTGGAAGACGAACTGAACGCGCTGGACAAGGCAGGTTCTTGAAACGTGGCCGACAAGGTCTTCCCCATTTCGTAGCCCTCTTTTATCACCCGAGGTCAGGATTGCCACACGCCAAGCACGGATTGCGCCTGGATCTACGTACACTCATTCTGGTGCTCTGCGCCCTTACCGCCGTGGTCATGCTGTGCGCCAGCTATTTCGCCAGTTACCGGGTACAGCGCCAGTTGCTGATCGACCACGCCCTGGAAGCCAACCGGGTGTATGCGACCAAGCTGGCCAGCATCACCGAAACCTTCATCGCCAATGCCTTGCAGCAACTGACGTACAGTGCCAGCGTACAGGGCCGGCAACAGAGCGACGCCGCTGCACTGCAGGTGGAGACCGACCGCGTGCTTGGCCAGAGCATGGCCTTCAACTCCACGTTCGTGGTCGATGCCAACGGCGTGCTGCTGGCGATATCCCCCGCCCCGCTACGCCACCTGGTCGGCACCCGCATGCAAACGCCAGGTGCTCAGGAGGCGCTGCGCGAACAACGCCCGCTGGTTTCCACACCCTACCTGTCGGCAGCCAAAAATCTGGTGGTGGCACTGTCACAGCCCATTTTCGACACCAACGGCCGCTACCTGGGGTATGTCGGCGGTAGCCTGTACCTGCGTGAACGCAACATCCTCAACAGCCTGCTGGGCGAACACTTCCACCAGGACGGCTCGTACCTGTATGTGGTCGATCGCAACCGCCGTCTGCTGTACCACCCCGACAGCCAGCGGGTGGGCACGGTGGTAGAGGGCAACGCGCTGATTGACCAGCTGGCGACGCTGACCAGCGGCACCCGACAACTGACCAACAGCCAGGGCGTGGAAGTACTCGCCGGTTACGCCACCGTCCCCAGTGCCGGCTGGGGCATCGTGGCACAGCAGCCGTTGGCGCAGACGATCATGCCATTGAGCCCGCTGATCCTGAATGTGGTGGGCACCTCTGTCCCGTTGGCACTAGTCGGTTGCCTGCTGCTCTGGTGGCTGGCCATGACCATCGCCCGGCCACTCTGGCAACTGGCCGCCGGCGCCCGCTCGATGGACCGGGTCGGCACCGCCGAGCGCCTGCACCGGGTGCGGGCCTGGTACTTCGAGGCGGCAGAACTCAAGCGCGCTTTGTTGTTTGGCCTGAATTTGCTGCAGGAGCGCATCGGCCGGCTCAACCGTGATGCCCAGACCGACCCGTTGACCGGCCTGGGCAACCGCCGCAGCCTGGAGTTCAGCCTGTCGCTACTGGCAGCCGAAGGCCGGGCATTTTCGGCCATTGTGCTGGATATCGACCATTTCAAACGGGTCAATGACAACCACGGGCACGAGGTGGGCGACCAGGTGCTGCGCCGGCTGGCAGAGCTGATGCGCCGTTGTTGCCGCGAAGGTGACCTGCTGTGCCGCACCGGGGGCGAAGAGTTCCTGATGCTGCTGCCGGGGGCCAGCCTGGAGGTGGCGGCCGTGGTGGCAGAGCGGCTGCGGGTGACGGTGCAGGATACGCCGGTGGAGCCTGTTGGGGCGGTGACGGTTTCACTGGGGGTGGCGCGCTGGGACGGTGAGGTTGGGAGCGAGCCTGGGGAGGTATTGAGTGAGGCTGACCGGGCGCTTTACCGGGCCAAGCAGGCGGGGCGTAATCGGGTGGTGATTGCCTGAGTGTGGTGTTTCTGCTGTACCGGCCCTTTCGCGGGTGAACCCGCTCCTACATTGACCGCGTTGCCCCGTAGGAGCGGGTTTACCCGCGAATAGGCCGGTACAGGCAAAGATGAAAGTGCAGGTTGTAACAAACATTGTCATAAAACTGCAGTGTTTCAGTCATAGGATTGACCCCAACCTGACATTTTCATTTCATGGATGAGCGTCTCATGCGTCGAGTGGTTTTCAATCAGAAAGGTGGCGTCGGCAAATCCAGCATCGCCTGCAACCTTGCCGCAGCCAGTGCCGCCGAAGGCTACCGGACCTTGCTGGTCGACCTCGACCCGCAGGCCAATGCCACCTACTACCTCACCGGCCTGGTCAATGACGCCATTCCTGCCGGCATTGCCGACTTCTTCCGCCAGACCCTGTCGCCCGTCACCGCTGCCGGCAAGAAGCACCGCGTGGCAATCACCGAAACCCGCTACAGCAACCTGCACCTGATCACCGCCAGCCCCGACCTCAGCGACTTGCAGAGCAAGCTGGAGAGCAAGTTCAAGATCAACAAGCTGCGCAAGCTGCTGGTGGAGCTGGGCGAGGACTATGAACGGATCTACATCGACACCCCGCCGGCGCTCAATTTCTACACCTTCAGCGCCCTGGTAGCGGCCGAGCGCCTGCTGATCCCGTTCGACTGCGACAGCTTCTCGCGCCAGGCGCTGCACAGTGTCATGGCCGAGGTCGAAGAGCTGCGCCAGGACCACAACCCGGCGCTGCAAGTGGAGGGCGTGGTGGTCAACCAGTTCGCCGGTCGCACCGCCTTGCACCAGATCCTGGTCGAGCAGTTGCGCAGTGAAGGCCTGCCGGTGCTGCCGGTGTACCTGAGCAGTTCGATCAAGATGCGTGAGTCGCACCAGGCCTCGGTGCCGCTGGTACACCTGGCGCCGCGGCACAAGCTGGCGATGGAGTTTGTCGGGTTGCTGGATGTGCTGGAGCGGGCGGCCTGATAGGGCTTGGGGGCGCTTTGCACCCCGATCGCGACACAAGGCCGCTCCTACAACGGATCGCGTCAGCGGCAAATTGTCGCGACCCCCTGTAGGAGCGGCCTTGTGTCGCGATGGGCTGCGCAGCAGCCCCCAAAATTCTGAAGCCAAAGCGCTACCCGACCGTTCATCCGAATGGTAGATTCACCGCCATGAAAACCACCCGGCACACTCGCACGCTGACAGCCTGGATGCTCTATGCCAGCGTCCTGTTCAGCCTGTTGCTGTGTGGCCTGCACCACGGTCAGATGGGCGGCCTGCGCCTGGCCGGCCTGGAAGGTGGCTTCTGCTCGGTCAACAGCGAGCACGGCGTTGCCATCGACCTCGACGGGGCCGGTGGCGACCAGCACATGGCCCAGCTCGACTGCCCGGTGTGTTCTTCGTTCGGCCTGGCCGTGCCGCTCAGCAGCGGTGGCTGGTCATATACCCCGGCGCAAGCTGTGGCCACCTCGCCCATCGTCGTGCGCAGCTGGGCACAACCGCCACCACGCTATCAACGCCCCGCCCTCAACCCCCGCGCC
>NZ_JACVZC010000007.1 GCF_016658545.1 Pseudomonas sp. S37
CGCGAACACCGGCAAAGCCGGTGCCATACACCGCGTCGCCTGCTTCGCGGGCGCGCCCGCTCCCACAGGGAACGTGGTACCACCCTGCCGGTATTCGGCCCTTTTCCTATGCAAGCCCCCAGCCCATGGCTATCATGCCTGCCTTATTCCAAGTCGAGACTGGCATGCTGAAGTTGTTGAATCTCCTCAAGGATGGCCGGTTCCATTCCGGAGAAGCCCTGGGGGCAGCCCTGGGGGTGAGTCGCAGCGCCGTTTGGAAGCAGCTGCAGCATCTGGAAAGTGAGCTGAACCTCACCATTCACAAGGTTCGCGGGCGCGGCTATCAATTGGCGGCGCCGCTGGCCTTGCTTGAGGCGCAGGCAATTGCCGGGTTTGCCGAGGGCGAGCAGTGGCCGGTGTTCATCCACGAAACCATCGACTCCACCAACGCCGAAGGTTTGCGTCTTGCCGGTGAAGGGCAGGCTGCGCCATTCCTGGTTCTGGCCGAGCGCCAGAGCGCTGGCCGTGGTCGGCGTGGTCGGCAATGGGTAAGCCCATTTGCCGAAAACCTCTATTACAGCCTGGTGCTGCGCGTTGATGGCGGCATGCGCCAGCTCGAAGGCTTGAGCCTGGTTGTGGGTTTGTCGGTAATGCGCACTTTGCAGGCATTCGGTGTAAAGGATGTGGGGCTCAAGTGGCCTAATGATGTGCTGGTTCGCGGGCAGAAAATCACCGGCATTCTCCTGGAGCTTGTGGGTGATCCGGCCGATGTCTGTCACGTAGTGCTAGGCGTCGGTATCAATGTGAACATGCAGGTAAACGATCAGGTCGACCAACAATGGACCTCGATGCGGCGTGAAATGGGTGCGGCAATTGATCGCAACCAGCTGGTAGCGTCGCTCAGCCAGCAGCTGCAGCACGAGCTGGCGCGCCATCGTCGCTACGGCTTTGCCGCATTCCAGGAGGAGTGGGAACAGGCGCATCTTTGGCAAGGGCGTAATGTATCGCTGGTTGCCGGCAATACACGTATCGATGGTGTGGTTCTTGGCGTCGACGGGCAGGGCGGCTTGCGCCTTGAGGTGGACGGAGTGGAGAAGAGCTTCAGCGGTGGTGAGCTCAGTTTGAGGTTGCGTGATGATTCTTGAGCTCGATTGCGGTAACAGCTTCATCAAGTGGCGGGTAATCCATGTCGCTGATGCGGTGATTGAAGGTGGCGGGATCGTCGATTCCGACCAGGCACTGGTTGCCGAGGTGGAGGCGCTCGCTTCGGTACGCCTCACGGGCTGTCGCATTGTCAGTGTGCGTAGCGAAGAGGAAACCGACGCGCTTTGCGCCGTAATTTGCCAAGCATTTGCCGTGCAGGCGCGAGTGGCGCACCCAGCCCGGGATATGGCGGGTGTGCGCAATGGCTATGACGATTATCAGCGCCTCGGTATGGATCGTTGGCTGGCTGCGTTGGGCGCATTTCGTTTGGCCAAGGGCGCGTGCCTGGTCATTGATTTGGGCACTGCCGCAAAAGCGGACTTTGTTGCTGCGGACGGCGAACACCTTGGAGGCTACATCTGCCCTGGTATGCCGTTGATGCGTAGCCAGCTGCGCACGCACACACGGCGTATCCGCTATGACGACGCCTCCGCCGAGCGCGCACTGACGAGTCTGTCACCGGGTCGCTCGACCGTCGAAGCGGTAGAGCGCGGCTGCGTGTTGATGCTCCAGGGTTTTGCGCGCACCCAGCTCGAACAGGCGCGTGCATTGTGGGGGGAGGACTTCACGGTGTTCCTCACTGGTGGCGATGCTCCGCTGGTGAAGGAGGCCGTGCCACAGGCGCGTGTTGTGCCTGATCTGGTTTTTGTTGGCCTGGCCATGGCCTGTCCATTGGATTGAGGTGCCTATGCGTTGGTTGTTTCTGCTGTTACTGGTGCTCAACGTCTTTTATTACGTGTGGCATCAGCAGGAAGCCCCGCTGAAGGTCAAGGAAGTCGCCCCATTGTCGCTGTACAAGGGGAGTCAGCAAGAAATCCGGCTGTTGCGTGAAACCGGTGTGTCGGCGCCGCCCAAGCGTCGGGACGAATGCCTGGTAATCGGTGGTGCAATGGCGCAGGAACAGCTCGAAGCGCTGCGCCAGCGCCTGCTGAGCCTGGATATCGCTACTTTCCCGGTGGCGGGGCAGCTGCCTGGGGCTGATGGCCGCTGGCTCAAGGTTGCCCCGGAAAGCGAGCGTTTACTGGACCAAACGGTGATCTCGGCTCTTTCCAATGATTTCAAAGACTTAAAACATAAAATTATTTTCTGCCAGGGTATTGCAACTGGCGAATAGCTTGATAGAATGGCGCCCGCTTCACAGGGAACACCACTCAGGTGGCAGAACCAGAAGCGGTGTCAAAGCAGCTAAGTTTCAGATTTGATTGAAAAAATTTGAAAAAACGCTTGACACTAGGACGGCAGACACATAGAATGCCGGCCACATCTGGAGGGATTCCCGAGCGGCCAAAGGGGACGGACTGTAAATCCGTTGCGAGAGCTTCGAAGGTTCGAATCCTTCTCCCTCCACCAGTTTTAGCGAGAGCCGCAAGCTCCGCGGGTATAGTTTAGTGGTAGAACCTCAGCCTTCCAAGCTGATGATGCGGGTTCGATTCCCGCTACCCGCTCCAAGTTTGCTGGATTTTGCACAAAGTGTTTCGCTCTTGTAGCTCAGTTGGTAGAGCACACCCTTGGTAAGGGTGAGGTCAGCGGTTCAAATCCGCTCAAGAGCTCCATACAAACAAGGCAGATATGAAAATATCTGCCTTTGTTTTATCAGCGCAAGACTATTTCTTCTGCGGAGGATTGTATCGATGGCTAAGGAAAAGTTTGATCGTTCCCTTCCCCACGTTAACGTCGGCACTATCGGCCACGTTGACCACGGTAAGACCACTCTGACCGCAGCTCTGACTCGCGTTTGCTCCGAAGTTTTCGGTTCGGCAATCGTTGAGTTCGACAAGATCGACTCGGCTCCGGAAGAAAAAGCGCGCGGTATCACCATCAACACCGCTCACGTTGAGTACAACTCGACCATTCGTCACTACGCTCACGTTGACTGCCCAGGTCACGCTGACTACGTGAAGAACATGATCACCGGTGCTGCCCAGATGGACGGCGCGATCCTGGTTTGCTCGGCCGCCGATGGTCCGATGCCACAAACCCGTGAGCACATCCTGCTGTCCCGTCAGGTTGGCGTTCCGTACATCGTGGTCTTCCTGAACAAGGCTGACCTGGTAGACGACGCTGAGCTGCTGGAACTGGTCGAGATGGAAGTTCGCGACCTGCTGTCCACCTACGACTTCCCAGGCGACGACACTCCGATCATCATCGGTTCCGCTCGTATGGCCCTGGAAGGCAAAGACGACAACGAAATGGGCACTACCGCTGTCAAGAAGCTGGTAGAGACTCTGGACAGCTACATTCCTGAGCCGGTTCGTGCCATCGATCAGCCGTTCCTGATGCCGATCGAAGACGTATTCTCGATCTCGGGTCGTGGTACCGTTGTTACCGGCCGTATCGAACGTGGTATCGTCCGCGTTCAGGATCCGCTGGAAATCGTTGGTCTGCGTGACACCACCACCACCACCTGCACCGGTGTTGAGATGTTCCGCAAGCTGCTGGACGAAGGTCGTGCTGGCGAGAACTGCGGCGTTCTGCTGCGTGGTACCAAGCGTGACGACGTTGAGCGTGGCCAGGTTCTGGTCAAGCCAGGTTCGGTCAAGCCGCACACCAAGTTCACCGCAGAAGTCTACGTTCTGTCGAAGGAAGAAGGCGGTCGTCACACTCCGTTCTTCAAAGGCTACCGTCCACAGTTCTACTTCCGTACCACTGACGTGACCGGTAACTGCGAACTGCCGGAAGGCGTTGAAATGGTAATGCCAGGTGACAACATTCAGATGACTGTTACCCTGATCAAGACCATCGCAATGGAAGACGGTCTGCGCTTCGCTATCCGTGAAGGTGGTCGTACCGTCGGCGCCGGCGTCGTAGCAAAAATTATTGAATAAGTAGTTGATTTACTTGATCAGGCCGGTATAATGGCCGGCCTGATACAGCGTTACAGGTCAGTAGCTCAATTGGCAGAGCGACGGTCTCCAAAACCGTAGGTTGGGGGTTCGATTCCCTCCTGACCTGCCATTTCACCTCGGTGTGATGGCTTTCTTCTTACAGGATCCTCCTCGATGACCCCCAAAACTGAAGCCCAAGAATCGCGTTTTGATCTGTTCAAGTGGCTGGCTGTAGTGGCTTTGGTGGTAATTGGTGTTGTGGGTAATCAATATTACTCCGCTTCCCCAATCCTGTATCGCGTTCTCGCACTTCTCGCCCTGGCTGCTGTCGCAGGCTTTGTAGCTCTGCAGACTGCGAAGGGTAAGTCGTTCTTTGCGTTGGCGAAGGAAGCTCGTACCGAGATTCGTAAAGTCGTGTGGCCGACCCGCCAGGAAACCACCCAGACCACGCTGATTGTCGTGGCTGTCGTGCTGGTTATGGCACTGCTGTTGTGGGGTCTCGATTCCCTGCTCGGCTGGGCGGTCTCCTTGATCGTTGGCTAAAGGTGTCCCGTGGCTAAGCGTTGGTATGTTGTGCATGCTTACTCGGGTTACGAGAAGCATGTAATGCGCTCCCTGATTGAGCGCGTCAAGCTGGCTGGCATGGAAGACGGTTTCGGCGAGATCCTGGTCCCGACCGAAGAAGTCGTCGAAATGCGCAATGGCCAGAAGCGCAAGAGTGAGCGCAAATTCTTCCCTGGCTATGTACTGGTCCAGATGGAGATGAACGAAGGGACTTGGCACTTGGTCAAGGACACCCCTCGTGTGATGGGCTTTATTGGTGGTACCGCAGACAAGCCTGCGCCAATCACTGATAAAGAAGCTGAAGCTATCCTGCGTCGCGTTGCCGACGGCAGTGACAAGCCGAAGCCGAAGACGCTGTTCGAGCCAGGTGAAGTGGTTCGAGTCATTGATGGTCCGTTCGCTGACTTCAATGGTAGTGTCGAAGAGGTTAACTACGAAAAGAGCCGCCTGCAGGTTGCGGTGCTCATTTTCGGTCGCTCTACTCCGGTGGAGCTCGAGTTCAGCCAGGTCGAAAAGGTCTAGGCGGACAACGCATCCCATACCCCGCAGCCCTGTGTGCTGCGGGGTTTTGTCGTCACTGGGATAAAACGCAAGTCATCCGGGGAGCCATCAGGCGTTCGTACCCGATTTTGGAGTAGCTCATGGCTAAGAAGATTCAGGCTTACATCAAGCTGCAAGTTAAGGCCGGCCAGGCCAACCCAAGCCCACCCGTTGGTCCAGCACTGGGTCAACATGGTGTGAACATCATGGAATTCTGCAAGGCCTTCAACGCCCGTACCCAGGGTCAAGAAGCCGGCCTGCCGACTCCTGTGATCATCACTGTCTACAGCGACCGTAGCTTCACCTTCGAGACCAAGAGCACCCCTGCCTCGGTTCTGCTGAAGAAAGCTGCTGGCCTGACCAGTGGTTCGGCTCGTCCGAACACCGTTAAAGTCGGTACCGTTACCCGTGCTCAGCTGGAAGACATCGCGAAAGCCAAACAGGCTGACCTGACTGCCGCTGACCTGGACGCTGCTGTACGCACCATCGCTGGCTCTGCCCGCAGCATGGGCCTGAACGTGGAGGGTGTGTAATGGCTAAGCTGACCAAGCGCCAAAAGGCAATCGCCGAGAAAATCGAAGCAGGCAAGGCCTACAACTTCGAAGAAGCGGCAACTCTGCTGGCCTCGCTGCCTGCTGCCAAGTTCGTCGAGTCCTACGACATCGCTGTTAACCTCGGTGTTGACCCGCGTAAATCCGACCAGGTCGTACGTAGCGCTACCGTGCTGCCACACGGCACTGGCAAGACCGTTCGCGTTGCTGTCTTCACCCAGGGCCCAGCTGCTGAAGCTGCTCTGGCTGCCGGCGCTGACCGCGTAGGTATGGACGACCTGGCTGCCGAAATGAAAGCCGGCGACCTGAACTATGACGTCGTCATCGCATCGCCTGATGCCATGCGCGTTGTAGGTCAACTGGGTCAGGTTCTGGGTCCTCGTGGCCTGATGCCTAACCCGAAAGTGGGTACCGTGAGCCCAGACGTAGCCACTGCCGTGAAAAACGCCAAGGCTGGTCAGGTTCGCTACCGTACCGACAAAAACGGTATTATCCATACCTCCGTTGGCAAGGTCGGCTTCGAAGCCGGCAAGCTGAAGGAAAACGTTGAAGCCCTGATCGCTGACCTGAAGCGTATCAAGCCAGCTTCCTCGAAAGGTATCTACGTCAAGCGCGTTACCCTGAGCACCACCATGGGCCCAGGTCTGGTCATCGATCAGAGCTCGCTGAACGTGTAAGAACATGGTGGCGCGACGTGTCGCGCCACCAGCAAAAATTGGGGTCCCTGCCTGGCGGGGGCTATCCAAGACCGTAGGCGGCGCAAGCCTTAAAACTCCAGCCCACGCAGATGGTGCTCCCGATTCGTTTACCGAATCAGACACCAAAACGACATCCGGCTTCGGCCAGATGAAACGGTAAAAACCAGGAGTAAACCCGTGGCAATTAAACTCGAAGACAAGAAGGCCATCGTCGCTGAAGTCAACGAGGCTGCCAAAGTCGCTCTGTCCGCTGTCGTGGCCGATGCCCGTGGTGTGACTGTAAGCGCAATGACCGGACTCCGTAAAGAGGCCCGCGAAGCTGGCGTTTACGTACGTGTCGTACGTAACACCCTGCTCAAGCGCGCTGTTGAAGGCACCGAATTCTCGATCCTCAACGACGCGTTCAAAGGCCCGACCCTGATTGCTTTCTCCAACGAACACCCGGGCGCTGCTGCTCGTCTGTTCAAAGAGTTCGCCAAGGGTCAGGACAAGTTCGAGATCAAGGCAGCCGCATTTGACGGCAATCTGATTGCAGCGAACCAGATCGACGTGTTGGCTTCCCTGCCGACCCGCGACGAAGCTATTGCACGACTGATGAGCGTGATTCAAGGCGCCACCAGCAAGCTGGCTCGTACTCTGGCAGCCATTCGCGACCAGAAAGAAGCTACCGCTGCCTAAGGCACGCGAATTCTTTCAAAATCATACGTTTAATTTGATGGCTGCGTAGGCTGTCACCCCAATACAGGATTTAAGTCATGTCTCTGACTAACGAACAAATCATCGAAGCAATCGGCCAGAAAACCGTTCTGGAAGTTGTTGAGCTGATCAAAGCTATGGAAGAAACCTTCGGCGTTACCGCTGCTGTTGCCGCTGCTGGCCCAGCTGCTGCTGCTGCCGTTGTTGAAGAGCAGACCGAGTTCAACGTTGTTCTGGTTGAAGCCGGCGACAAGAAAGTGAACGTGATCAAAGCCGTTCGCGAACTGACCGGTCTGGGCCTGAAAGAAGCCAAAGAGAAAGTCGACGGCGCTCCTCAGGTTGTAGCTGAAGGCGTTTCGAAAGAAGCCGCTGAAGACGCTAAGAAGAAGCTGGAAG
Source organism: Pseudomonas sp. S37 (assembly GCF_016658545.1). GTDB lineage: Bacteria > Pseudomonadota > Gammaproteobacteria > Pseudomonadales > Pseudomonadaceae > Aquipseudomonas. Next base: position 7,453 of record NZ_JACVZC010000007.1, read on the forward strand.
AAGCAGGCGCTAAAGTCGAGCTGAAGTAATCTCGACCTTGCGATGCCAGCCTGAGCGTTGAGCAAAAGGCTGATGGCTGGTGGCTTATGCCACCGGCCTTTTTCCGTTATTGGTGGCCGATCAGATCGGCCCCGATAACGAGCTGCAAGACACCCATGTGGGTGGCGCAAACCAAGGGGTTTGCACGATTTTCTGGCTGCTCCCGCCGGGAGAAGCCAAACAAGCAGGTGACCAAGCTGGGGAACGCTGATGGCTTACTCATACACTGAGAAAAAACGTATCCGCAAGGACTTTAGCAAGTTGCCGGACGTCATGGATGTGCCTTACCTCCTGGCCATCCAGCTGGATTCGTATCGCGAATTCCTGCAAGCGGGAGCATCCAAGGATAACTTCCGCGACGTCGGCCTGCACGCGGCCTTCAAATCGGTATTCCCGATCATCAGCTACTCCGGCAATGCTGCCCTGGAGTACGTAGGCTATCGCCTGGGCGAACCCGCCTTCGATGTGAAGGAATGTGTCCTGCGTGGCGTGACCTTCGCGGTACCACTGCGGGTCAAGGTGCGCCTGATCATCTTCGACAAGGAATCGTCGAACAAAGCGATCAAGGACATCAAAGAGCAAGAAGTCTACATGGGTGAAATCCCCCTGATGACTGAGAACGGTACCTTCGTAATCAACGGTACCGAGCGTGTGATCGTTTCCCAGCTGCACCGTTCGCCTGGTGTGTTCTTCGACCACGACCGTGGCAAGACCCACAGCTCCGGCAAGCTGCTGTACTCCGCTCGCATCATCCCTTACCGCGGTTCCTGGCTGGACTTCGAGTTCGACCCGAAAGACTGCGTGTTCGTGCGTATCGACCGTCGCCGCAAACTGCCGGCCTCGGTGCTGCTGCGCGCCCTGGGCTACAGCACTGAAGAAGTGCTGAACACCTTCTACACCACCAACGTGTTCCACATTTCCGGCGAAAAACTCAGCCTGGAACTGGTGCCGCAGCGTCTGCGTGGTGAAGTTGCCGTCATGGACATCCATGACGAAACCGGCAAAGTCATCGTCGAGCAAGGCCGCCGTATTACCGCGCGCCACATCAACCAGCTCGAGAAGGCCGGGGTCAAGCAACTGGACGTTCCTATGGAATACGTCCTGGGCCGTACCACCGCCAAGGCTATCGTGCATCCGGCTACCGGTGAGATCCTCGCCGAATGCAACACCGAGATGACCACCGAACTGCTGATCAAGGTCGCCAAGGCACAGGTTGTCCGTATCGAGACCCTGTACACCAACGACATCGACTGCGGTCCGTTCATCTCCGATACCCTGAAGATCGACACCACCAGCAACCAGCTGGAAGCCCTGGTCGAGATCTACCGCATGATGCGTCCAGGCGAGCCGCCGACCAAGGATGCTGCCGAGACCCTGTTCAACAACCTGTTCTTCAGCGCCGAGCGTTACGACCTGTCCGCCGTTGGCCGCATGAAGTTCAACCGTCGTATCGGTCGTACCGAGATCGAGGGTTCGGGCGTGCTGAGCAAGGAAGACATCGTCGAGGTTCTGAAGACCCTGGTCGATATCCGTAACGGCAAAGGCATCGTCGACGACATCGACCACCTGGGTAACCGTCGCGTACGTTGCGTCGGCGAGATGGCCGAGAACCAGTTCCGCGTTGGCCTGGTGCGTGTTGAGCGCGCGGTCAAGGAACGTCTGTCGATGGCGGAAAGCGAAGGCCTGATGCCGCAAGACCTGATCAACGCCAAGCCGGTTGCGGCGGCGGTGAAAGAGTTCTTCGGTTCCAGCCAGCTGTCTCAGTTCATGGACCAGAACAACCCGCTCTCCGAGATCACCCACAAGCGCCGCGTCTCTGCACTCGGCCCTGGCGGTCTGACCCGTGAGCGTGCCGGCTTCGAAGTCCGTGACGTACACCCGACCCACTACGGCCGTGTGTGCCCGATCGAGACCCCTGAAGGTCCGAACATCGGTCTGATCAACTCCCTGGCAGCCTATGCCCGCACCAACCAGTACGGCTTCCTGGAAAGCCCGTACCGCGTGGTGAAGGAAGGCGTGGTCAGCGACGACATCGTATTCTTGTCGGCCATCGAAGAAGCGGATCACGTCATCGCCCAGGCTTCGGCCGCGATGAACGAGAAGAAGCAGCTGATCGATGAGCTGGTAGCAGTTCGTCACCTGAACGAATTCACCGTCAAGGCGCCGGAAGACGTCACCCTGATGGACGTTTCGCCGAAGCAGGTTGTTTCCGTTGCCGCCTCGCTGATTCCGTTCCTCGAGCACGACGACGCCAACCGCGCATTGATGGGTTCGAACATGCAGCGTCAGGCTGTACCAACCCTGCGTGCCGACAAGCCGCTGGTAGGTACCGGCATGGAGCGCAACGTTGCCCGTGACTCCGGTGTCTGCGTGGTTGCTCGCCGTGGTGGTGTGATCGACTCGGTCGACGCCAGCCGTATCGTCGTTCGCGTCAATGACGACGAAGTCGAAACCGGCGAAGCAGGTGTGGATATCTACAACCTGACCAAGTACACCCGTTCTAACCAGAACACTTGCATCAACCAGCGTCCGCTGGTTAGCAAGGGTGACAAGGTTCAGCGTAGCGACATCATGGCCGACGGCCCGTCCACCGACATGGGTGAACTGGCGCTGGGTCAGAACATGCGCATCGCGTTCATGGCGTGGAACGGCTTCAACTTCGAAGACTCCATCTGCCTGTCCGAGCGTGTGGTTCAGGAAGACCGCTTCACCACTATCCACATTCAGGAACTGACCTGTGTGGCGCGTGACACCAAGCTTGGCCCAGAGGAAATCACTGCGGACATCCCGAACGTGGGTGAAGCCGCACTGAACAAGCTGGACGAGGCTGGTATTGTCTACGTAGGTGCTGAAGTCGGCGCTGGCGACATCCTGGTCGGCAAGGTCACGCCAAAAGGCGAAACCCAGCTGACGCCGGAAGAAAAACTGCTGCGCGCAATCTTCGGTGAGAAGGCCAGCGACGTTAAGGACACCTCCCTGCGCGTGCCAACCGGCACCAAGGGTACTGTCATCGACGTACAGGTCTTCACCCGTGATGGCGTCGAGCGCGACAGCCGCGCCCTGGCCATCGAGAAGATGCAGCTGGACGAGATTCGCAAGGATCTCAACGAAGAGTTCCGTATCGTTGAAGGTGCAACCTTCGAACGTCTGCGTTCTGCCCTGAACGGCCAGGTGGTCGACGGTGGCGCGGGCCTGAAGAAAGGCACCGTGGTCACTGACGAAGTGCTGGACGGTCTGGAGCACGGCCAGTGGTTCAAACTGCGCATGGCTGAAGATGCACTGAACGAGCAGCTGGAAAAGGCTCAGCAGTACATCGTCGACCGTCGCCGTCTGCTGGACGACAAGTTCGAAGACAAGAAACGCAAGCTGCAGCAGGGCGATGACCTGGCACCGGGCGTACTGAAGATCGTCAAGGTTTACCTGGCAATCCGCCGTCGCATCCAGCCGGGTGACAAGATGGCCGGCCGTCACGGTAACAAAGGTGTTGTCTCGGTCATCATGCCGGTTGAAGACATGCCGCACGATGCCAACGGTACTCCGGTCGACGTCGTACTGAACCCGCTGGGCGTACCTTCGCGTATGAACGTTGGTCAGATCCTCGAAACCCACCTGGGCCTGGCGGCCAAGGGCCTGGGCGAGAAGATCGACCGCATGCTCGAAGAGCAGCGCAAAGCGGCTGAACTGCGTGTGTTCCTGACCGAGGTCTACAACGAGATCGGCGGTCGTCAGGAAAACCTCGAAGAGTTCACCGACGCAGAGATCCTGGCTCTGGCCCACAACCTGAAGAAAGGCGTGCCAATGGCTACTCCGGTCTTCGACGGTGCCAAAGAGCGCGAGATCAAGGCCATGCTGAAACTGGCAGACCTGCCAGAAAGCGGCCAGATGGTGCTGTTCGATGGTCGTACCGGCAACAAGTTCGAGCGTCCTGTGACCGTTGGTTACATGTACATGCTCAAGCTGAACCACTTGGTGGACGACAAGATGCACGCGCGTTCCACTGGTTCTTACAGCCTGGTTACCCAGCAACCGCTGGGTGGTAAGGCGCAGTTCGGTGGTCAGCGTTTCGGGGAGATGGAAGTGTGGGCGCTGGAAGCATACGGCGCGGCATACACCCTGCAAGAAATGCTCACAGTGAAGTCGGACGACGTGAACGGCCGTACCAAGATGTACAAGAACATCGTGGATGGCGATCACCGTATGGAGCCGGGCATGCCCGAGTCCTTCAACGTGTTGATCAAAGAGATCCGTTCGCTCGGTATCGATATCGATCTGGAAACCGAATAACACGTGACGCGAAGGGGAGTGGGGCAGGTAATGCCCGCTCCCTGCTCCGCCAGGAGGAAAGGCCTTGAAAGACCTACTGAATTTGCTGAAAAACCAGGGTCAAGTCGAAGAGTTCGACGCCATCCGCATCGGTCTGGCGTCGCCTGAAATGATCCGTTCGTGGTCGTTCGGTGAAGTTAAGAAGCCGGAAACCATCAACTACCGTACGTTCAAGCCTGAGCGTGACGGCCTGTTCTGCGCCAAGATCTTTGGCCCAGTCAAGGACTACGAGTGCCTGTGCGGCAAGTACAAGCGCCTCAAGCACCGCGGCGTAATCTGCGAGAAGTGCGGCGTTGAAGTTGCCCTGGCCAAGGTTCGTCGTGAGCGCATGGCGCACATCGAACTGGCCTCGCCGGTTGCCCACATCTGGTTCCTGAAGTCGCTGCCGTCCCGTATCGGCCTGCTGATGGACATGACCCTGCGTGATATCGAGCGCGTGCTCTACTTCGAGAGCTATGTCGTTATCGACCCGGGCATGACCACCCTGGAAAAGGGCCAGTTGCTGAACGACGAGCAGTACTTCGAAGCGCTGGAAGAGTTCGGTGACGACTTCGACGCCCGCATGGGTGCCGAGGCTGTTCGCGAGCTGCTGCACGCTATCGACCTGGAGCACGAGATCGGCCGCCTGCGCGAAGAAATTCCGCAGACCAACTCGGAAACCAAGATCAAGAAGCTGTCCAAGCGCCTGAAGCTGATGGAAGCTTTCCAGGGCTCGGGCAACCTGCCTGAGTGGATGGTCCTGACCGTCCTGCCAGTACTGCCGCCGGACCTGCGTCCGCTGGTACCGCTGGATGGCGGCCGCTTCGCGACCTCCGACCTGAACGACCTGTATCGTCGGGTGATCAACCGTAACAACCGTCTGAAGCGCCTGCTGGATCTGTCGGCCCCGGACATCATCGTGCGCAACGAAAAGCGCATGCTGCAGGAAGCGGTCGACGCCCTGCTGGACAACGGCCGTCGCGGTCGCGCCATCACTGGCTCGAACAAGCGTCCGCTGAAGTCCCTGGCTGACATGATCAAAGGTAAGCAAGGTCGCTTCCGTCAGAACTTGCTCGGTAAGCGTGTGGACTACTCCGGCCGTTCGGTAATTACCGTAGGCCCGACCCTGCGTCTGCACCAGTGCGGTCTGCCGAAGAAAATGGCCCTCGAGCTGTTCAAGCCGTTCATTTTCGGCAAGCTGGAAATGCGTGGTCTGGCGACCACCATCAAGGCTGCCAAGAAGATGGTCGAGCGCGAACTGCCAGAGGTGTGGGACGTTCTCGCCGAAGTGATTCGCGAACACCCCGTGCTGCTCAACCGTGCACCGACCCTGCACCGTCTGGGTATCCAGGCGTTTGAACCGGTACTGATCGAAGGTAAGGCTATCCAGCTGCACCCGCTGGTCTGCGCCGCGTACAACGCCGACTTCGACGGTGACCAGATGGCTGTTCACGTGCCGCTGACCCTGGAAGCCCAGCTCGAAGCACGTGCGCTGATGATGTCGACCAACAACATCCTGTCGCCAGCCAACGGTGAGCCAATCATCGTTCCTTCGCAGGACGTTGTACTGGGTCTGTACTACATGACCCGTGAAGCCATCAACGCCAAGGGCGAAGGTCGCGTATTTGCCGACCTGCAGGAAGTCGACCGCGTATTCCGCGCCGGCGAAGCTGCCCTGCACGCGAAAATCAAGGTTCGTATCAACGAAACCGTGAAAGAGCGTGATGGTTCGGTGGTCAAGAATACCCGCATCGTCGACACCACCGTCGGCCGTGCGCTGCTGTTCCAGGTTGTACCGGCAGGCCTGCCGTACGACGTGGTCAACCAGCCGATGAAGAAAAAGGCGATCTCCAAGCTGATCAACCAGTGCTACCGCGTGGTTGGTCTGAAAGAGACCGTTATCTTCGCTGACCAGCTGATGTACACCGGTTTCGCTTACTCGACCATTTCTGGCGTTTCCATCGGTGTTAACGACTTCGTTATCCCGGACGAGAAAGCCCGCATCATCGGTAACGCTACCGACGAAGTGAAGGAAATCGAGAGCCAGTACGCCTCCGGCCTGGTAACCCAGGGCGAGAAGTACAACAAGGTCATCGACTTGTGGTCGAAGGCGAACGACGAAGTGTCCAAGGCGATGATGGCCAACCTCTCGAAAGAGAAGGTCATCGACCGCGAGGGCAAGGAAGTCGAGCAAGAGTCCTTCAACTCGATGTACATGATGGCCGACTCGGGTGCGCGGGGTTCCGCAGCACAGATCCGTCAGCTGGCCGGTATGCGTGGCCTGATGGCCAAGCCGGACGGCTCGATCATCGAGACGCCGATCACCGCGAACTTCCGTGAAGGTTTGAGCGTACTTCAGTACTTCATCTCGACTCACGGTGCTCGTAAGGGTCTGGCGGATACCGCACTGAAGACCGCTAACTCTGGTTACCTGACCCGTCGTCTGGTAGACGTTGCCCAGGATCTGGTAGTTACCGAGATCGACTGTGGCACCGACCACGGCCTGCTGATGACGCCGCACATTGAAGGCGGCGACGTTGTAGAGCCGCTGGGTGAGCGTGTACTGGGCCGTGTCATCGCCCGTGACGTGTTCAAGCCAGGCACCGAGGACGTCATCGTTCCGGCCGGTACCCTGGTTGACGAGCAGTGGGTCGAGTTCATCGAGCTGAACAGCATCGACGAAGTGATCGTGCGTTCGCCGATCAACTGCGAAACCCGCTTCGGTATCTGCGCCAAGTGCTACGGTCGCGACCTGGCTCGTGGTCACCAGGTGAACATTGGTGAAGCTGTCGGCGTTATCGCTGCACAGTCGATCGGTGAGCCGGGTACCCAGCTGACCATGCGTACGTTCCACATCGGTGGTGCTGCAAGCCGTACTTCGGCTGCCGACAGCGTCCAGGTGAAGAATGGCGGTATGGTGCGTCTACATAACCTGAAGCAGGTTGAGCGTGCCGACGGTAACCTGGTTGCCGTATCGCGTTCCGGTGAGTTGGCCATTGCCGACGAATTCGGTCGTGAGCGTGAGCGTTACAAGCTGCCTTACGGTGCGGTGATTTCGGTCAAGGAAGGTGAAAAGGTCGAAGCTGGCGCCATCGTCGCCAAGTGGGACCCGCACACCCACCCGATCGTTACCGAACTGAAAGGTACCGTGACCTTCGTGGGCATGGAAGAAAACATCACCATCAAGCGTCAGACCGATGAGCTGACCGGCTTGACCAACATTGAAGTACTGGACGTCAAGGATCGCCCTGCCGCTGGCAAGGAAATCCGTCCGGCAATCAAGATGGTCGACGCCGCTGGCAAGGACCTGTACCTGCCAGGTACCGACGTACCTGCCCAGTACTTCCTGCCGGCCAACGCCCTTGTTGGTGTTGCCGACGGTGCCCAGATCGGTGTTGGTGACGTTATCGCGCGTATCCCGCAAGAAACGTCGAAGACCCGCGACATCACCGGTGGTCTGCCGCGCGTTGCCGACTTGTTCGAAGCGCGTCGTCCGAAAGAAGCCTCGATTCTGGCTGAAGTCAGCGGCACCATCGCATTCGGTAAAGAAACCAAGGGCAAGCGTCGCCTGGTCATCACTCCGACCGACGGTAGCGATCCGTACGAAGAGCTGATTCCGAAGTGGCGCCACCTGAACGTCTTCGAAGGTGAGCAGGTAAACCGCGGTGAAGTTATCTCCGACGGCCCGAGCGATCCGCACGACATCCTGCGTTTGCTGGGTGTGAGCGCGCTGGCGAAGTACATCGTCAACGAGATCCAGGACGTTTACCGTCTGCAAGGCGTGAAGATCAACGACAAGCACATCGAGACCATCCTGCGTCAGATGCTGCGCAAGGTCGAGATCGCCGAGTCGGGTGACTCCAGCTTCATCAAGGGCGACCAGATGGAACTGACCCAGGTGCTGATGGAAAACGAGCGCCTGGCTGGGGAAGACAAGTTCATCTCCAAGTTCACCCGTGTGCTGCTGGGTATCACCAAGGCCTCGCTGTCGACCGAATCGTTCATCTCCGCGGCTTCCTTCCAGGAAACCACCCGCGTATTGACCGAAGCGGCGGTAACCGGCAAGCGCGACTACCTGCGCGGCCTGAAAGAGAACGTGGTCGTGGGTCGTCTGATCCCGGCCGGTACCGGTCTGGCCTACCACAGCGAGCGCAAGCGTCGCCGTGATGCCGACAAACCGCTGCGTGTAAGCGCCAGTGAGGTGGAAGCCGCACTGACCGAAGCGCTGAACTCCAGCGGTAACTAAGTACAGGGCAGGGCCCCGGCAAGCCTCGAACGGCCATCGGCGACATAAAATGTTGCCGATGATCGGGCGAGGAGGGCCGGGGCCTCGTCTTGACTGGGTGCAAGATCCTCCGTAGACTTTTGTACCCTTAAATTTGGTGAGGCTCCGTCTCGCCAATTTTTGGCTTTCTTGCAAGACAATAGAGTCGCAAGACAATCAGTGGAGCTAGTAGATGGCAACTATCAACCAGCTGGTACGTCAGCCGCGTAAGCGTTCGGTCGAAAAGTCCGACGTTCCTGCGCTGCAGAACTGCCCGCAACGTCGTGGCGTGTGCACCCGTGTGTACACCACCACGCCGAAAAAACCTAACTCGGCACTGCGTAAAGTATGCCGTGTGCGTCTGACCAACGGTTTCGAGGTTTCCTCGTACATCGGTGGTGAAGGCCACAACCTGCAAGAGCACAGCGTCGTCCTGATCCGTGGCGGCCGTGTAAAAGACTTGCCAGGTGTTCGTTACCACACCGTTCGCGGCTCTCTGGATACTTCGGGCGTTAAAGGCCGTAACCAGGGTCGTTCGAAGTACGGTACCAAGCGTCCGAAGTAATCGGCCGTTTGCAGACATCCATTTTTTTGAGTCGATAAGAGTAAGGTCGGGCAGGGGTCGAAGACCCACGTCCCGGGCTAACCTGAAGACCGTTTGAGGGCTTATCATGCCAAGACGTCGTGTAGCAGCAAAACGTGAGATTCTGGACGATCCTAAATACGGATCCCAAATCCTCGCCAAGTTCATGAACCACGTGATGGAAAGCGGCAAGAAGGCCGTAGCCGAGCGCATCGTTTACGGTGCCCTGGATACCGTCAAAGCACGCAAGAACAGCGACCCCCTGGAAATCTTCGAGAAAGCTCTCGACGCCATCGCTCCGCTGGTCGAAGTTAAGTCCCGCCGTGTAGGCGGTGCCACTTACCAGGTTCCGGTTGAAGTTCGTCCATCCCGTCGTAACGCTCTGGCAATGCGCTGGCTCGTAGACTACGCCCGCAAGCGCGGCGAGAAGTCGATGGCCCTGCGCCTGGCCGGTGAACTGCTGGATGCTGCCGAGGGCAAAGGTGCTGCAGTCAAGAAGCGTGAAGACGTTCACCGTATGGCTGAAGCCAACAAAGCGTTCTCGCACTACCGCTTCTAATTCAAGCATCAATCATTTTGCGAGGGCTTTATGGCTCGTACTACAGCAATTAACCGCTACCGTAACATTGGTATCTGTGCCCACGTTGACGCGGGCAAGACCACCACTACCGAGCGGATCCTGTTCTACACAGGTCTGAGCCACAAGATGGGCGAGGTGCATGACGGCGCCGCGACCACCGACTGGATGGTGCAGGAGCAGGAGCGGGGTATTACCATTACCTCCGCTGCCGTTACCACCTTCTGGAAAGGTTCCCGTGGTCAGTACGACAACTACCGCGTAAACGTCATCGATACCCCCGGCCACGTTGACTTCACCATTGAAGTAGAACGTTCGCTGCGTGTACTCGACGGCGCGGTCGTTGTGTTCTGCGGTACCTCCGGCGTTGAGCCGCAGTCCGAAACCGTATGGCGTCAAGCCAACAAGTACGGTGTTCCACGTGTTGTCTACGTGAACAAGATGGACCGTGCCGGTGCAAACTTCCTGCGCGTCGTAGGTCAGATCAAGAATCGTCTGGGTCACACCCCGGTTCCTGTTCAGCTGGCCATCGGTTCGGAAGATAACTTCCAGGGTCAGGTCGATCTGATCAAGATGAAGGCTATCTACTGGAACGACGACGACAAAGGCACCACCTACCGCGAGGAAGAAATTCCTGCGGACATGCTCGAGCTGGCTGAAGAATGGCGCTCGAACATGGTGGAAGCTGCTGCCGAAGCCAGCGAAGAGCTGATGAACAAGTACCTTGAAGAAGGTGAGCTGACCGTCGAAGAGATCAAGGCAGGTCTGCGTGCGCGCACCCTGGCCAGCGAGATCGTTCCGGCTGTCTGCGGTTCGTCGTTCAAGAACAAGGGCGTTCCCCTGGTTCTCGACGCCGTCATCGACTTCCTGCCTGCGCCGACCGAGATCCCTGCAATCCAGGGTATTAACCCGGACGACAAGGATCTGGACAAAGAAGATCCGGCCGTTCGCAAGGACGTGCGTCATGCCGACGACGACGAGCCGTTCTCGGCTCTGGCGTTCAAGATCGCAACCGACCCGTTCGTAGGTACTCTGACCTTCGTTCGCGTCTACTCGGGCGTTCTGAACTCCGGTGACTCGGTCATCAACTCGGTCAAAGGCAAGAAAGAGCGCGTTGGCCGTATGGTGCAGATGCACGCCAACCAGCGTGAAGAGATCAAAGAAGTTCGCGCTGGCGACATCGCGGCTCTGATCGGCATGAAAGACGTGACCACAGGCGAAACCCTGTGCAACGCCGACAAGCCAATCATCCTCGAGCGCATGGACTTCCCAGAGCCGGTAATCTCGCTCTCCGTTGAGCCGAAAACCAAGGCTGACCAGGAGAAGATGGGTATCGCACTGGGCAAGCTGGCTCAGGAAGACCCGTCGTTCCGCGTCAAGACCGACGAAGAGACTGGTCAGACCATCATCTCGGGTATGGGTGAGCTGCACCTGGACATCCTCGTTGACCGCATGAAGCGCGAATTCAACGTCGAGGCCAACATCGGCAAGCCGCAGGTTTCGTACCGCGAGAAGATCACCAAGTCCGGCGTCGAGATCGAAGGCAAGTTCGTTCGCCAGTCGGGTGGTCGTGGTCAGTTCGGTCACTGCTGGATCCGCTTCTCGGAGCCAGAAGTCGACGCGAAGGGCAACATCACCGAAGGTCTGGTATTCACCAACGAAGTTGTTGGTGGCGTGATTCCGAAGGAATTCATTGCCCCGATCCAGAAGGGTATCGAAGAGCAGATGAAGAACGGCGTTGTTGCCGGCTATCCTCTGATCGGCCTGAAGGCCACGGTATTCGACGGTTCGTACCACGATGTCGACTCCAACGAAATGGCGTTCAAGATCGCCGCTTCGATGGCAACCAAGCAGCTGGCCACCAAGGGCGGCGGCGTGGTGCTCGAGCCGATCATGAAGGTCGAAGTTGTAACCCCGGAAGACTACCTGGGTGACGTGATGGGTGACCTGAACCGTCGTCGTGGTCTGGTACAGGGTATGGATGAATCGGTCTCTGGCCGTGTCGTCCGCGCTGAAGTTCCGCTCGGAGAGATGTTCGGTTACGCAACCGACGTTCGTTCCATGTCTCAGGGTCGCGCAAGCTACTCCATGGAATTCTCCAAATACGCCGAAGCTCCGTCGAACATCGTCGAAGCACTCGTTAAAAAACAAGGCTAATCCCCTTTAGGCAAGAGGTTCACTGTCGTGGCTAAAGAAAAATTTGATCGTTCCCTTCCCCACGTTAACGTCGGCACTATCGGCCACGTTGACCACGGTAAGACCACTCTGACCGCAGCTCTGACTCGCGTTTGCTCCGAAGTTTTCGGTTCGGCAATCGTTGAGTTCGACAAGATCGACTCGGCTCCGGAAGAAAAAGCGCGCGGTATCACCATCAACACCGCTCACGTTGAGTACAACTCGACCATTCGTCACTACGCTCACGTTGACTGCCCAGGTCACGCTGACTACGTGAAGAACATGATCACCGGTGCTGCCCAGATGGACGGCGCGATCCTGGTTTGCTCGGCCGCCGATGGTCCGATGCCACAAACCCGTGAGCACATCCTGCTGTCCCGTCAGGTTGGCGTTCCGTACATCGTGGTCTTCCTGAACAAGGCTGACCTGGTAGACGACGCTGAGCTGCTGGAACTGGTCGAGATGGAAGTTCGCGACCTGCTGTCCACCTATGACTTCCCAGGCGACGACACTCCGATCATCATCGGTTCCGCTCGTATGGCCCTGGAAGGCAAAGACGACAACGAAATGGGCACTACCGCTGTCAAGAAGCTGGTAGAGACTCTGGACAGCTACATTCCTGAGCCAGTTCGTGCCATCGACCAGCCGTTCCTGATGCCGATCGAAGACGTATTCTCGATCTCGGGTCGTGGTACCGTTGTTACCGGCCGTATCGAGCGTGGTATCGTCCGCGTTCAGGATCCGCTGGAAATCGTTGGTCTGCGTGACACCACCACCACCACCTGCACCGGTGTTGAGATGTTCCGCAAGCTGCTGGACGAAGGTCGTGCTGGCGAGAACTGCGGCGTTCTGCTGCGTGGTACCAAGCGTGACGACGTTGAGCGTGGCCAGGTTCTGGTCAAGCCAGGTTCGGTCAAGCCGCACACCAAGTTCACCGCAGAAGTCTACGTTCTGTCGAAGGAAGAAGGCGGTCGTCACACTCCGTTCTTCAAAGGCTACCGTCCACAGTTCTACTTCCGTACCACTGACGTGACCGGTAACTGCGAACTGCCGGAAGGCGTTGAAATGGTAATGCCAGGTGACAACATTCAGATGACTGTTACCCTGATCAAGACCATCGCAATGGAAGACGGTCTGCGCTTCGCTATCCGTGAAGGCGGTCGTACCGTCGGCGCCGGCGTCGTAGCCAAAATCATCGAGTAATCACTCGACCGATTGAAAAAACCCCCGCTCAGCGGGGGTTTTTTTTATTGGGTTGACACTAAATGGGGGCGTCTATAGAATCACGCCTCCTTTTAGCGGGCGTAGTGCGTCCGTTGGGAACAGCCTGGAGTCTGAAATCCAATGCAAAATCAGCAAATCCGTATCAGGTTGAAGGCTTTCGACCATCGCCTGATCGACCAATCCACCCAGGAAATCGTGGAAACCGCGAAACGTACTGGTGCACAAGTGCGTGGTCCAATTCCACTGCCTACCCGCAAAGAGCGTTTCACCGTTCTGGTCTCCCCGCACGTCAACAAAGACGCGCGTGACCAGTACGAGATTCGCACTCATAAGCGTGTCCTGGACATCGTCCAGCCAACGGATAAAACCGTTGATGCGCTGATGAAGCTTGATCTGGCGGCAGGTGTGGAAGTACAGATCAGCCTCGGCTAAGACTTCGGTCTAGTCGTGTAACGCTCTGAAATGGGCGGCCATAGCGGGTGAAAGCCCCGTACACTCATGAGGTTTACAACATGACTATTGGTGTAATCGGTCGCAAGTGCGGTATGACCCGCATTTTCACCGAAGAAGGTGTCTCCATTCCGGTCACGGTCATTGAGATCGAGCCGAATCGCGTCACCCAGTTCAAAACTGAAGAAACCGATGGCTACCGTGCAGTGCAAGTCACTGTCGGCGAGCGTCGTGCTTCGCGTGTGACTGCCGCTCAGGCAGGCCACTTCGCCAAGGCTAACGTTGCCGCTGGTCGCGGTGTTTGGGAGTTCCGTCTTGAAGAAGGCGATTTCCAGGCTGGCGATCTGATCAAAGCTGAACTCTTCACTGCAGGCCAGCTGGTTGACGTTACTGGTCAGTCCAAAGGTAAAGGCTTCGCCGGTACCATCAAGCGCTGGAACTTCCGTGGTCAGGACAACACCCACGGTAACTCCGTGTCGCACCGTGTTCCTGGTTCCATCGGCCAGTGCCAGACTCCTGGTCGTGTGTTCAAGGGCAAGAAAATGTCCGGTCACATGGGCGCCGAGCGCGTGACTGTTCAGTCCCTGGAAGTAGTTCGCGTAGACGCTGAACGCAACCTGCTGCTGATCAAGGGTGCCGTACCTGGCGCTACTGGCGGCGACGTGGTTGTACGTCCAGCTGTCAAGGCTCGCGGTTAAGGGGAAACTGACATGCAACTTAATGTAAATGACGCTCAGGCGATCGAAGTTTCCGAACTGACTTTCGGTGGCGAATTCAACGAGACGCTGGTTCACCAAGCAGTCGTGGCCTACATGGCCGGCGGCCGTCAGGGTACCAAGCAGCAGAAGACCCGTTCCGACGTGGCTGGTGGCGGTAAGCGCCCATGGCGTCAGAAGGGTACTGGCCGTGCTCGTGCTGGTACCACTCGTGGTCCGATCTGGCGTGGCGGTGGTGTAACCTTCGCAGCTCGCCCTCAAGATCACTCGCAGAAGCTCAACAAGAAGATGTACCGCGCAGCACTGCGCTCCATCCTCGCTGAGCTGGTGCGTAGCGACCGTCTGGTCGTGGTTCAGGACTTCGCTGTTGAAGCACCGAAAACCAAAGATCTGCTGAACAAGCTGAACGGCATGGGTCTGAGCGATGTATTGATCGTTTCCGACGCTGTTGATCAGAACCTGTACCTGGCTGCTCGTAACCTGCCGCACGTCGACGTACGTGACGTACAGGGTTCCGACCCGGTCAGTCTGATCGCATACGAGAAAGTGTTGATCACTGTCTCGGCCGTGAAGAAATTCGAGGAGCTGCTGGGATGAACCAGGAACGCGTATTCAAAGTCCTCCTTGGCCCGCACGTTTCCGAGAAGGCTACCGTTCTGGCTGAGAAAAAAGGCCAGTTCGTATTCAAGGTTGCTACCGATGCAACCAAGCTGGAAATCAAGAAAGCTGTCGAAGGCCTGTTCAACGTAAAAGTTGAAAACGTGTCGACTGTTAACGTTCTGGGTAAAACCAAGCGTACCGCACGTGGTCTGGGCAAGCGTAATGACTGGAAGAAGGCGATCGTCTCCCTTCAGCCAGGCCAAGATCTCGATTTCAGCAGCAGTGCTGAGTAAGGAAGGGGTGCATCATGGCAATCGTTAAATGCAAACCGACTTCCCCTGGCCGCCGTTTCGTGGTCAAGGTGGTCAACAAGGAGCTGCACAAAGGCGCTCCTCACGCACCGCTGCTCGAGAAGAAATCGAAGTCTGGTGGTCGTAACAACAATGGCCGCATTACCACTCGTCACGTTGGTGGTGGTCATAAGCAGCATTACCGTCTGGTCGACTTCCGTCGCAACGACAAAGATGGCATTCCAGCCACTGTCGAGCGTATCGAATACGATCCAAACCGTACTGCTCACATCGCCCTGCTGTGCTACGCAGACGGTGAGCGTCGCTACATCATCGCCCCTAAAGGCGTGAGCGCTGGCGACCAGCTGATCGCGGGTGCCCTGGCCCCAATCAAGGCCGGTAACTCCCTGCAGCTGCGCAACATCCCAGTAGGTAGCACCATTCACGGCGTCGAACTGAAGCCGGGTAAAGGTGCTCAGATCGCTCGTTCCGCTGGTGCTTCGGCTCAGCTGATCGCTCGTGACGGCGTATACGTGACTCTGCGTCTGCGTTCCGGTGAAATGCGTAAAGTACTGGCTGAGTGCCGTGCGACCCTGGGCGAAGTCTCGAACTCCGAGCACAGCCTGCGTTCGCTGGGTAAAGCAGGTGCCAAACGCTGGCGCGGCGTTCGCCCAACCGTTCGTGGCGTTGCCATGAACCCGGTTGACCACCCACATGGTGGTGGTGAAGGTCGTACCTCCGGTGGTCGTCATCCGGTATCGCCATGGGGCTTCCCAACCAAGGGTGCTAAAACCCGTGGTAATAAGCGTACCGACAACATGATCGTCCGTCGTCGCAAGTAACTAGAGGGATACGACAGTGCCACGTTCTCTGAAAAAAGGTCCTTTTATCGATCTTCACCTGTTGAAGAAGGTCGAAGTGGCGGTGGAGAAGAACGATCGCAAGCCAGTTAAAACCTGGTCGCGTCGCTCGATGATCCTGCCACAAATGGTCGGTCTGACCATCGCGGTTCACAACGGTCGCCAGCATGTTCCAGTTCTCGTGAACGAAGACATGGTCGGCCACAAACTGGGCGAGTTCGCCGGTACCCGCACCTATCGCGGGCACGTGGCTGACAAGAAAGCCAAGCGTTAAGGGGTAAGGAAATGGAAGTAGCCGCTAAGTTGTCGGGCGCTCGCATCTCCGCCCAGAAAGCCCGCTTGGTCGCCGACCAGATCCGCGGGAAGAAGGTGGGCGAAGCGCTCAACCTGTTGGCCTTCAGCAGCAAGAAAGCCGCTGAAATCATGAAGAAAGTCCTCGAGTCGGCCGTAGCCAACGCCGAACACAACGAAGGCGCAGACGTTGATGACCTGAAGGTCTCCACCGTCTTCGTCAACGAAGGGCGTTCGCTGAAGCGCATCATGCCACGTGCCAAAGGCCGTGCTGATCGCATCGTCAAGCGGTCTTGCCATATCACTGTCAAGGTTGCGGACAAGTAACGGAGTCGATCAGATGGGTCAGAAAGTACATCCCACTGGCATTCGCCTGGGAATCGTCAAGGAGCACACCTCCGTCTGGTACGCAGACGGTGCTACTTACGCAGATTACCTGTTGAAGGATCTGAAAACGCGTGAGTACCTCCAAGACAAACTAAAAAGCGCGTCCGTAAGCCGTATCGATATTCATCGTCCGGCTCAAACTGCACGCATCACCATCCACACCGCTCGTCCAGGTATCGTTATCGGGAAGAAAGGTGAAGATGTCGAGAAGCTGCGTCAGGACCTGACCAAGCAGATGGGTGTGCCTGTGCACATCAACATCGAAGAGATCCGCAAGCCGGAACTCGACGCTATGCTGGTTGCGCAGAGCGTAGCTCAGCAGCTGGAACGCCGCGTAATGTTCCGTCGCGCCATGAAGCGCGCCGTACAGAACGCCATGCGTATTGGTGCCAAGGGCATCAAGATCCAGGTGAGCGGTCGTCTCGGCGGTGCTGAGATTGCTCGTACCGAGTGGTATCGCGAAGGTCGTGTGCCTCTGCACACCCTGCGTGCCGATATCGACTACAACACCTACGAAGCTCACACCACTTACGGTGTGATCGGTGTGAAGGTTTGGATCTTCAAAGGCGAAGTTATTGGTGGTCGCCAAGAAGAACTGAAACCACAAGCACCAGCGCCTCGTAAAAAAGCTGCTAAGTAAGGGGTACGCCAAATGTTGCAACCAAAGCGTACAAAATTCCGCAAGCAGATGACCGGTCACAACCGTGGTCTGGCACTGCGCGGTAGCAAAGTCAGCTTCGGCGAATTCGCCCTGAAAGCTGTTGCTCGCGGTCGCCTCACCGCTCGCCAGATCGAGTCCGCACGTCGTGCGCTGACCCGTCACGTTAAGCGTGGCGGTAAGATCTGGATCCGTGTGTTCCCGGACAAGCCGATCTCCAAGAAGCCTCTCGAGGTTCGTATGGGTAAAGGTAAGGGCTCCGTGGAATACTGGGTTGCCCAGATCCAGCCAGGCAAAGTCCTGTACGAGATCGAGGGTGTTTCTGAAGAGCTGGCGCGCGAAGCTTTCGCCCTGGCTGCTGCAAAGCTGCCTCTCGCCACCTCCTTTGTTAAGCGGACGGTGATGTGATGAAAGCGAATGAACTTCGTGAAAAATCGGCACAGCAGCTGAACGAGCAACTGCTCGGCTTGCTGCGCGACCAGTTCAATCTGCGTATGCAGAAAGCAACTGGCCAGTTGGGGCAGTCGCACCTGCTCTCGCAAGTTAAGCGTGACATCGCTCGCGTGAAAACTGTGCTCAACCAGCAGGCAGGTAAGTGATCATGGCTGAAGCTGAAAAAACCGTCCGTACGCTGACTGGCCGTGTCGTCAGCGACAAAATGGACAAGACCATCACCGTTCTGATCGAGCGTCGCGTAAAGCACCCGATCTACGGTAAATACGTTAAGCGTTCGACTAAGCTGCACGCGCACGACGAAACCAACCAGTGCAAGATCGGCGACAAAGTTTCGATTACCGAAACCCGTCCGCTGGCCAAGACCAAGTCCTGGGCACTGGTTGAAGTCCTCGAACGCGCTGTTGAAGTCTAAGGGCTAGGGGTCGGAGAAATTTTATGATTCAGACTCAATCCATGCTCGATGTGGCCGATAACAGCGGCGCGCGTCGCGTCATGTGCATCAAGGTACTCGGCGGTTCGCACCGCCGTTACGCCGGCATCGGTGACATCATCAAAGTAACCGTCAAAGAAGCAATTCCGCGCGGTAAGGTCAAAAAAGGCCAGGTGATGACTGCTGTTGTCGTCCGTACCCGTCACGGTGTACGTCGCGCTGACGGTTCCATCATTCGTTTCGACGGCAACGCTGCTGTTCTGCTGAACAACAAGCAAGAGCCGATCGGCACTCGCATCTTCGGGCCAGTGACCCGTGAACTTCGTACTGAGAAGTTCATGAAGATCGTCTCGCTCGCCCCTGAAGTGCTGTAAGGAGATCCGACATGCAAAAGATTCGTCGTGACGACGAGATCATCGTGATCGCCGGCAAAGACAAAGGTAAGCGCGGTAAGGTGCTGAAGGTTCTGGCTGATGACCGTCTGGTTATCGGTGGCGTGAACCTGGTCAAGCGTCATACCAAGCCTAACCCGATGGCGGGCGTTCAGGGCGGTATCGTCGAGAAAGAAGCGCCTCTGCACGCTTCCAACGTTGCCATCTTCAACGGCGAAACCAACAAGGCTGACCGCGTTGGTTTCAAAGTAGAAGACGGTAAAAAAATTCGTGTCTTCAAGTCGACCCAAAAAGCGGTTGATGCTTGAACACTGCTAGGTAGAAGACCATGGCACGACTGAAAGAGATTTACCGGAACGAAATCGCTCCTAAGCTTAAGGAAGAACTTAAGCTGTCGAACGTGATGGAAGTTCCGCGCGTTACCAAGATCACCCTGAACATGGGTCTGGGCGAAGCGATCGGCGACAAGAAAGTCATCGAGCACGCTGTTGCCGACCTGGAAAAGATCACCGGTCAAAAGCCGGTCGTGACTTTCGCTCGCAAATCCATCGCTGGCTTCAAAGTCCGCGAAGGCTGGCCGATCGGCGTCAAGGTGACCCTGCGTAGCGACAAGATGTACGAATTCCTGGACCGCCTGCTGGCGATCTCCCTGCCTCGGGTACGCGACTTCCGCGGCCTGAATGCCAAGTCCTTCGATGGCCGTGGCAACTACAGCATGGGCGTGAAAGAGCAGATCATCTTCCCGGAAATCGATTACGACAAGATCGATGCTCTGCGCGGTTTGGACATCACCCTGACCACCACTGCTCGTTCGGACGACGAAGGCCGCGCTCTGCTGCGTGCTTTCAAGTTCCCGTTCCGCAACTGATTGGAGTAGGAAAATGGCCAAGAAGAGCATGAAAAACCGCGAGCTGAAGCGTCAGCTCACGGTAGCCAAGTTCGCTAAGAAGCGTGCTGAGCTGAAAGCGACCATCGTCAACGTGAACGCCTCTCCAGAAGAGCGTTTCGCTGCCGTTGTCGCTCTGCAGAAACAGCCACGTGATGCCAGCGCTGCGCGCCTGCGCAACCGTTGCCGCCTGACCGGTCGTCCTCACGGTGTATACCGTAAGTTCGGCCTGGGCCGTAACATGCTGCGTCAAGCTGCAATGCGCGGTGACGTACCAGGTCTGGTCAAGGCCTCCTGGTAATCGCTGCAGGCAGGAACCCGACGGAAGGGGAGCAATCTTCCGACCGTCGGTGACCTCGCCAACAAACAAGCCCCTATATGGGGCTTGTTTCGTTTCTGCCTTGTGTCTAGAATGACCGGCTCACCTGAGCCTGGGTTTCGTGCCCAATCCGCTCAGGTGGTTGTCATAGCCGCAAGGCTAATAATTCTTGTATCAGGAGCATCTAGCCCATGAGTATGCAGGACCCGTTAGCGGACATGCTAACTCGCATCCGTAATGCCCAGATGGCTGAAAAGTCCGTCGTAAGCATGCCTTCCTCTACCCTGAAGGTCGCGGTTGCCAAAGTTCTGAAGGACGAAGGTTACATCGCTGGCTACCAGGTAACTGGTGAGGCCAAGCCTTCCCTGTCGATCGAACTGAAGTACTTCGAAGGCCGTCCGGTCATCGAGGAACTGAAGCGCTCCAGCCGTCCAGGCCTGCGCCAGTACAAGGCCGTCACCGATCTGCCGAAAGTACGTGGCGGTCTGGGCGTGTCTATCGTCTCCACCAACAAAGGTGTGATGACTGATCGCGCTGCGCGCGCTGCCGGTGTCGGCGGCGAAGTTCTGTGCACAGTGTTCTAAGGGGGGATAGACATGTCTCGCGTCGCTAAGAACCCCGTTAAGCTGCCATCCGGCGTCGAAGTCAAATTCGCCGGCCAACAGCTTTCGGTGAAGGGTGCCAAAGGCACTCTCGAACTGAACGTTCACTCGTCTGTTGAAGTTACCGAAGAGTCTGGTGAGCTGCGTTTCGTCGCTCGCAATGGTGACCAGCAAGCTCGTGCCATGGCCGGTACTACCCGTGCTCTGGTCAACAACATGGTCCAAGGCGTAAGCCAAGGCTTCGAGCGTAAGCTCCAGCTGGTCGGTGTTGGTTACAAGGCACAGGCTAAAGGCACCGTCCTGAACCTGGCCCTGGGCTTCTCTCACCCAGTGGACTACGAACTGCCAGCCGGTATCACCGCTGAAACACCTAGCCAGACCGACATCCTGATCAAGGGTATCGACAAGCAGCTGGTAGGTCAGGTGGCCGCTGAAATCCGCGACTTCCGTCCGCCAGAGCCTTACAAAGGTAAAGGTGTGCGTTACGCGGACGAAGTAGTCCGTCGTAAAGAAGCCAAGAAGAAGTAGGGCCTAGTAAATGACCGACAAAAAAGTTATTCGACTGCGTCGCGCTCGCAAAGCACGTCTCAAGATGCACGAACTCGAAGTCGTGCGCCTGTGCGTGTTCCGCTCCTCGCAGCACATCTACGCCCAGGTCATTTCGGCCGACGGCAGCAAGGTTCTGGCAAGCGCCTCGACCTTGGACAAAGACCTGCGTGATGGCGCCACTGGCAACATCGACGCGGCCACTAAGGTTGGCAAGCTGGTAGCTGAGCGTGCGAAAGCCGCCGGTGTATCTCAAGTTGCCTTTGACCGTTCCGGCTTCAAGTACCATGGCCGCGTCAAAGCGCTGGCTGATGCTGCTCGTGAAGGCGGGCTGGAGTTCTAAGTTATGGCAAATAACGATCAAAAGCGCGACGAAGGCTACATCGAGAAGCTGGTTCAAGTTAACCGCGTTGCCAAAACCGTAAAAGGCGGCCGTATCTTCACCTTCACCGCGCTGACCGTGGTAGGTGATGGTAAGGGTCGTGTCGGCTTCGGCCGTGGCAAATCGCGCGAAGTACCAGCTGCGATCCAGAAAGCCATGGAAGCTGCTCGCCGCAACATGATTCAGGTTGACCTGAAGGGCACCACCCTGCAGTACGCCACCAAGGCTGCCCACGGCGCCTCGAAGGTTTACATGCAGCCTGCCTCGGAAGGTACCGGTATCATCGCCGGTGGCGCAATGCGTGCTGTCCTGGAAGTTGCTGGCGTTCAGAACGTTCTGGCCAAGTGCTACGGTTCGACCAACCCAGTGAACGTGGTTTACGCCACCTTCAAGGGTCTGAAAGCCATGCAATCTCCTGAATCCATTGCTGCCAAGCGCGGCAAGAGCGTCGAGGAGATCTTCTGATCATGGCAACCGTAAAAGTAACGCTGATCAAGAGCGTCTCGGGCCGTCTGCCTAACCACAAACTGTGTGTTAAAGGCCTGGGTCTGCGTCGTATCGGTCACACTGTAGAAGTCCAGGATACTCCCGAGAACCGCGGGATGATCAACAAGGCTTACTACATGCTGAAGGTCGAGGGTTAATCGATGAAACTCAATGATCTGAGTCCAGCGCCGGGTTCCCGTCGCGAGAAGCATCGTCCAGGTCGTGGTATCGGTAGCGGTCTGGGTAAGACCGGCGGCCGTGGCCACAAAGGTCAGACTTCCCGTTCGGGTGGTTCGATCGCTCCTGGCTTCGAAGGCGGTCAACAGCCGCTGCACCGTCGTCTGCCGAAGTTCGGCTTCGTTTCCCTGAAAGCCATGGACCGCGCAGAAGTGCGTCTGTCCGAGCTGGCCAAAGTGGAAGGCGACGTGATCTCCGTGCAGTCCCTGAAGGATGCCAACGTGATCAACCAGCACATTCAGCGTGTGAAAATCATGCTGTCTGGCGAAGTTACTCGCGCAGTCACCATCAAGGGCATCGCAGCCACCAAGGGTGCGCGTGCGGCTATCGAAGCAGCTGGCGGCAAATTCGAGGAATAAATGGCTAAGCAAGGTGCTCTCTCTTCGCTCGGTAAGGGCGGGATGTCGGAACTCTGGGCTCGTCTGCGCTTTCTGTTCATGGCGATCATCGTCTATCGGATAGGTGCGCATATCCCGGTTCCTGGCATCAATCCAGACCGTCTGGCGGATCTGTTTCGGCAGAATGAGGGGACCATTCTTAGCTTGTTCAACATGTTTTCCGGTGGCGCGCTTGAGCGCATGAGCATCTTTGCACTGGGGATCATGCCGTACATTTCGGCATCGATCATCATGCAGCTGATGACGGCGGTCAGCCCGCAACTGGAGCAGTTGAAGAAGGAAGGTGAAGCTGGCCGTCGCAAGATCAGCCAGTACACCCGCTACGGCACCGTTATCCTGGCACTGGTTCAAGCCATTGGCATGTCCATTGGCCTGGCCAACCAGGGCGTGGCGTTTTCTGTAGGCCTGGGCTTCCATGTCGTCGCCGTCTCCACCTTCGTGGCTGGCGCGATGTTCATGATGTGGCTGGGCGAGCAGATCACCGAGCGCGGTGTGGGCAACGGTATCTCGATGTTGATCTTCGCAGGTATCGTTGCCGGTCTTCCGAGAGCAATCGGGCAGTCTTTCGAGTCTGCACGCACAGGCGATATCAACATTTTCGCCCTGGTCGCAATCGGTTTGCTGGCAGTAGCGATTATCGGTTTCGTGGTGTTCATTGAGCGTGGTCAGCGTCGTATCGCCGTTCACTACGCCAAGCGTCAGCAGGGCCGCAAGGTCTTTGCTGCGCAGACCAGCCACTTGCCGTTGAAGGTGAACATGGCGGGGGTTATCCCGGCTATTTTCGCCAGCAGCATTCTGCTGTTCCCGGCTTCGCTGGGTGCCTGGTTCGGTCAGTCCGAAGGTATGGGCTGGCTGCAGGACATCTCGCAGTCGATCGCTCCTGGTCAGCCGTTGAACATTCTGCTGTTTAGTGCAGGGATCATTTTCTTCTGCTTCTTCTACACAGCATTGATGTTCAACCCGAAAGACGTAGCGGAAAACCTGAAGAAGTCCGGTGCCTTTATTCCGGGTATCCGTCCTGGTGAGCAGTCGGCGCGCTACATTGATGGCGTTCTGACCCGTTTGACCATGTTCGGTGCTCTTTACATGATGGCCGTCTGCCTTCTGCCCCAGTTCCTGGTGGTGGCAGCAAATGTGCCGTTCTACCTTGGCGGGACCTCGTTGCTGATTGTGGTAGTGGTTGTGATGGACTTCATGTCCCAAGTACAATCGCACCTCGTTTCGCACCAGTACGAATCCCTGATGAAGAAAGCCAACCTGAAAGGCTACGGTGGCAGCGGTTTGCTGCGCTGATACGCCCCTAAGGTTCGAGGAGTCGGTAATGAAAGTTCGTGCATCGGTGAAAAAGCTGTGCCGTAACTGCAAGATCATCCGTCGCGAAGGCGTCGTACGAGTGATCTGCAGCGCGGAACCGCGTCACAAACAGCGCCAAGGCTGAGTGTGATCTGCGCTTCAAACCCAGCAGCTAGTGTGCTGCTGGGTTGATTATTTGTTTCTACAGCGATATTATCTCGCGCCCTATTTCTTGGCTTCCGGGGCGTAGGTAGCTGTCAATTGGAGTCCCACTGAATGGCCCGTATTGCAGGCGTCAACATTCCAGATAACAAGCATACTGTTATCTCGCTGACCTACATCTATGGTGTCGGTCGCACAACTGCACAGAAGATCTGTGCAGACGCTGGCGTAAACCCAGCCGCAAAGATCAAGGATCTGAGCGACGAGCAAATCGAAACCCTGCGTGGCGAAGTCGCGAAGTTCACCACCGAAGGTGACCTGCGTCGTGACATCAACATGAAGATCAAACGCTTGATGGACCTGGGTTGCTACCGCGGCCTGCGTCATCGTAAAGGTCTGCCGGTTCGCGGTCAGCGCACCAAGACCAACGCACGCACCCGTAAGGGCCCGCGTAAGCCGATCCGCAAGTAATCGCCCAGGAATATAGACATGGCAAAACCTGCTGCTCGTCCTCGTAAGAAAATCAAAAAGACAGTGGTTGATGGCATCGCCCACATCCATGCGTCTTTCAACAACACCATCGTGACCATCACCGACCGTCAGGGCAATGCTTTGTCCTGGGCGACCTCCGGTGGTTCGGGTTTCCGTGGTTCGCGCAAATCCACCCCGTTCGCAGCACAGATCGCTGCTGAGCGTGCTGGTCAAGCTGCGCTGGAATACGGTCTGAAGAACCTCGACGTTAACGTCAAGGGTCCAGGTCCAGGTCGTGAGTCCGCCGTTCGTGCATTGAACAGCTGCGGCTACAAGATCGCCAGCATCACCGACGTGACGCCTATCCCGCATAACGGGTGCCGTCCGCCGAAGAAGCGTCGCGTGTAATCAGGAGACAGAAGAATGGCACGTTACATTGGTCCAAAATGCAAACTGTCTCGTCGTGAAGGCACCGATCTGTTCCTGAAGAGCGGCGTTCGCGCTCTGGAATCGAAGTGCAACATCGAAGCAGCCCCAGGTATCCACGGCCAGCGCCGTGGCCGTCAGTCCGACTACGGCACCCAGCTGCGTGAGAAACAAAAAGTCCGTCGTATCTACGGTGTTCTGGAGCGTCAGTTCCGCGGTTACTACCAAGCTGCTGCCTCGAAAAAAGGCGCAACCGGTGAGAACCTGCTGCAACTGCTCGAGTGCCGTCTGGATAACGTCGTTTACCGTATGGGCTTCGGCTCGACTCGTTCCGAGTCGCGTCAGCTGGTTTCGCACAAAGCGATCAGCGTCAACGGTAAGACTGTAAACATTCCATCCTACCAAGTTCGTCCGGGTGACGTGGTCGCGGTCCGCGAGAAGTCGCTGGCCCAGCTGCGCATTGTTCAAGCCCTTGAACTGTGCGCCCAGCGTGGCCGCGTTGAGTGGGTTGACGTGGATGCTGCTAAAAAGTCGGGCGTTTTCAAAAGCGTTCCTGCTCGCAGCGACCTGTCTGCCGACATCAACGAAAACCTGATTGTCGAGCTCTACTCCAAGTAAGGGCTAGAAAATAGGTGCATCCATGCAGATTTCGGTAAATGAGTTCCTGACTCCCCGCCATATTGATGTGCAGGTAGTCAGTCCGACCCGCGCCAAGATCACGCTCGAGCCTCTCGAGCGTGGCTTTGGCCACACCCTGGGCAACGCGCTGCGCCGCATCCTGTTGTCCTCTATGCCTGGCTGTGCAGTAGTCGAGGCCGAGATCGATGGCGTACTCCACGAGTACTCCGCGATCGAAGGTGTTCAGGAAGACGTAATTGAAATCCTGTTGAACCTGAAAGGCCTGGCTATCAAACTGCACGGTCGTGACGAAGTTACGCTGACCTTGTCGAAAAAGGGTTCGGGGGTGGTTACCGCTGCCGATATTCAGCTGGATCACGATGTCGAGATCGTCAACCCCGATCACGTAATCGCGAACCTGGCGTCGAATGGCGCCCTGAACATGAAGCTCACTGTAGCTCGTGGTCGTGGTTACGAGCCGGCCGACTCCCGTCAAACCGACGAAGACGAAAGCCGTAGCATTGGCCGTCTGCAGTTGGACGCTTCGTTCAGCCCGGTGCGTCGTATCGCCTATGTGGTCGAAAACGCCCGTGTTGAACAGCGTACCAACTTGGACAAGCTGGTCATTGATCTGGAAACCAACGGCACCCTGGATCCTGAAGAGGCTATCCGCCGCGCTGCGACCATCCTGCAACAGCAGCTGGCCGCGTTCGTCGACCTCAAAGGTGACAGCGAGCCTGTCGTAGTCGAGCAGGAAGACGAGATCGATCCGATCCTGCTGCGTCCGGTTGACGACCTGGAACTGACTGTACGTTCGGCCAACTGCCTCAAGGCGGAGAACATCTACTACATCGGCGACCTGATTCAGCGTACCGAAGTAGAGCTGTTGAAGACTCCTAACCTGGGCAAGAAGTCCCTGACTGAAATCAAGGACGTCCTGGCCTCTCGTGGTCTGTCTCTCGGCATGCGCCTCGACAACTGGCCGCCTGCAAGTCTTAAGAAAGACGACAAGGCGACCGCCTGATCGTCGTAATCACCGAACGTAGTGTTTGGTAAGGAATGAATCATGCGTCATCGTAAAAGTGGACGTCACCTGAGCCGTACCAGCTCTCACCGCAAGGCTATGTTCCAGAACATGGCAGTGTCGTTGATCGAGCACGAGCTGATCAAAACCACCCTGCCGAAAGCCAAGGAATTGCGCCGCGTTGCCGAGCCGCTGATCACCCTGGCCAAGGAAGACAGCGTTGCTAACCGTCGTCTGGCCTTCGACCGTACCCGTTCGAAGTCCGCTGTTGGCAAACTGTTCAACGACCTGGGCAAGCGTTACGCCACCCGTCAGGGCGGCTACCTGCGCATCCTGAAGTGCGGTTTCCGCGCTGGCGACAACGCGCCTATGGCGTACGTCGAGCTGGTTGATCGTCCGGTCGGCGGTGCTGTAGAAGCTGCTGAGTAAGACGTTCTGTCTGCTACAGAAAACCGGGCCTAGTGCCCGGTTTTTTGTACCTGTAACTATTGTTTATTTCTATTGATATAAGTCATGTAATGAATTTGTCCCTGTAACCTTGCTCGTCAATACTCTCTCCATAGCCGATTAGCCGGCGCTTGAAGACCGATAAGGAGAGCCCATGAGCAAGATTCTCACCACCGCCAGCGGTGCACCCGTAGCCGACAACCAGAATTCCCGTTCCGCCGGCCCACGCGGCCCGTTGTTGCTCGACGACTTCCACCTGATCGAGAAGCTCGCTCACTTCAACCGCGAGAACATTCCTGAGCGTCGCGTTCACGCCAAAGGTTCGGGCGCCTATGGCACCTTCACCGTCACCCGCGATATTACTGGTTACACCAGTGCCAGGCTGTTTGAACAGATTGGTAAGCAGACCGAGACGTTCATGCGCTTCTCTACAGTGGGTGGCGAGCGCGGCTCTGCGGACACCGAACGCGATCCACGTGGTTTCGCGGTCAAGTTTTACACCGAGGAAGGTAACTGGGACATCGTCGGCAACAACACGCCGGTGTTCTTCATTCGCGATCCGCTCAAGTTCCCAGACTTTATCCACACCCAAAAGCGCCACCCGCAGACCAACCTGAAGAACGCCCAGATGATGTGGGACTTCTGGTCGCACTCGCCAGAGGCGTTGCACCAGGTCACCATCCTGTTTTCCGACCGTGGCATTCCGGATGGCTATCGCCACATGCACGGCTTTGGCAGCCACACCTACAGCCTGATCAATGCCGAGGGAGAGCGCACCTGGGTCAAGTGGCATTTCAAGACCCAGCAGGGCATCAAGAACCTCGCTCCGGCAGAAGCCGCGCGCCTGGCGGGTACTGACCCGGACTACGCCCAGCGCGATCTGTTTGAGGCCATCGAGCGTGGCGACTATCCGCGTTGGACTGTCTGCATTCAGGTAATGAGCGAAGCCGAGGCGGCCAGCCGCGACGAGAATCCGTTCGACGTCACCAAGACCTGGTCGCAGAAGGATTACCCGCTGATCGAGGTGGGTGTACTGGAACTCAACCGTAATCCGCTCAACTACTTCGCCGAAGTCGAGCAGGCCGCTTTTGGGCCAAGCAACATGGTGCCTGGTGTTGGCCTGTCACCCGACCGCATGCTGCAAGGTCGTGTTTTCGCCTACGCTGACGCGCATCGCTACCGCGTGGGTACCAACCACCAGCAACTGCCGGTGAACGCACCGCGCTGCCCGGTCAACAGCTATCAGCGTGACGGCTCCATGGCCACCGGCAGCTACGGCAGTGCACCGAACTACGAACCCAACAGCTTCGGCGATGCACCAAAGCAGTCGCCTCGTCATGCCGAGCCAGCGTTGGCTTTGAATGGTTCGGCTGATCGCTACGACCACCGCGAGGACACCGACTACTTCAGCCATGCCGGCGCGCTGTTCCGCCTGATGACAGATGAACAGAAGGCCCTGCTGATCAGCAACATTGCCGGCACCATGGCGGGTGTCAGTGAGGATGTAATCCAGCGCCAGTTGCAGTACTTCTTCAAGGCTGACCCGGCCTACGGCGGGGGTATCGCCAAGGCTTTGGGCCTGAATCTCGTCTAAGTCGAAGTGATAAGAAGAACCGCCCTCATTTGGGCGGTTTTTCAATGAATATCACTACTGTTTAACCGATTTTTTGCTTCTAATTGCGCGTTTTTCAGTGACCGTGGGCAAAAGCTGGTTCACACTATGTGACATACACGCTTTCATACGGAGAAACAGGGCGATGCAAGGCCACCCGGACGTAATCAACTACCTCGTCACGCTGCTGAAAGGCGAACTGGCGGCACGCGACCAGTACTTCATTCATTCGCGCATGTACGAAGACTGGGGCCTGTCCAAGCTCTACGAGCGCATCAACCACGAGATGGAAGAAGAGACGCAGCACGCCGATGCCCTGATGCGTCGTATTCTGATGCTCGAAGGTACCCCGGACATGCGTGCGGACGACCTGGAAGTTGGCAGCACTGTACCGGAGATGATCGAGGCCGACCTGAAGCTGGAGTACAAGGTGCGTGGTGCGCTGTGCAAAGGCATTGAACTGTGCGAACTGCACAAGGACTACATCAGCCGTGACATCCTGCGTGCGCAGTTGGCCGATACCGAAGAAGATCACACCTACTGGCTGGAGAAGCAGCAGGGTCTGATCAAGGCCATTGGCCTGGAGAATTACCTGCAATCGCAGATGTAAAAAGCGGGGCTGCTTTGCAGCCCATTCGCGGCTAAAGCCGTTCCTACATGGACGGCGTTAGCCTCACCTTCACGCGTTACCTGTAGGAGCGGCTTTAGCCGCGAATGGGGCGCAGAGCGCCCCCATGGCCCTCAAGCCCGATCCCGCTCCAGCAGCGGTTTCAGGTAATGCCCGGTATACGACTGCTTCATCTCGCTCAGTTCTTCCGGTGTACCGCAGGCAATGATCTGCCCACCCTTGGAGCCACCCTCAGGCCCCAGATCCACCAGCCAGTCGGCCGTCTTGATCACATCCAGGTTGTGCTCGATCACCACCACGGTATTGCCGTGGTCACGCAGGCGATGCAGTACATCCAGCAGTTGCTGGATATCGGCAAAGTGCAAGCCCGTGGTCGGCTCGTCGAGGATGTACAGGGTCTTGCCGGTGTCACGTTTGGACAGCTCGCGCGACAGCTTGACCCGCTGCGCCTCACCACCGGACAGCGTGGTCGCTGATTGCCCCAGCTTGATGTAGGACAGGCCTACGTCCATCAGGGTTTGCAGCTTGCGCGCCAGTGCCGGCACTGCGTCGAAGAACTCACGGGCATCCTCGATGGTCATTTCCAGGACCTCGTGGATGTTCTTGCCCTTGTACTTGATCTCCAGGGTCTCGCGGTTGTAGCGCTTGCTTTTGCACACGTCGCACGGCACGTAGATGTCTGGCAGGAAGTGCATCTCGACCTTGATCAGGCCGTCGCCCTGGCAGGCCTCGCAACGCCCGCCCTTGACGTTGAACGAAAAACGCCCCGGGCCATAACCGCGCGAGCGCGACTCTGGCACGCCGGAAAACAGCTCGCGGATCGGCGTGAAGATGCCGGTGTAGGTCGCCGGGTTCGAGCGTGGGGTGCGGCCGATCGGGCTCTGGTCAATGTCCACCACCTTGTCCAGGTGCTGCAGGCCGTCCATGCTGGCATGGGGTGCCGCTTCCAGGCTGGTCGCGCCGTTCAGGGCAGTGGCCGCGAGCGGGAACAGGGTGTTGTTGATCAGCGTCGACTTGCCCGAGCCGGAAACCCCGGTCACGCAGGTCAGCAGCCCGATCGGCACCTCGAGGTCAACGTTCTGCAGGTTGTTGCCCCGTGCGCCCTTGAGTTTGAGTTGCAGCTTCTTGTTGCGCGGCGTGCGCTTGGCCGGCACGACGATCTTCTTGCGCCCCGACAGGTACTTGCCGGTCAGCGAGTCAGGGTGGTCCATGACCTCCTGTGGCGAGCCCTCGGCGACAATCTGGCCGCCATGCACACCGGCACCTGGGCCGATATCCACCACATAGTCGGCCAGGCGAATGGCGTCCTCGTCGTGCTCCACCACGATCACTGTATTGCCCAGGTCGCGCAGGTGGTTGAGGGTGGCCAGCAGGCGGTCGTTATCGCGTTGATGAAGGCCGATGGACGGCTCATCGAGGATGTACATGACCCCCACCAGGCCGGCGCCGATCTGGCTGGCCAGGCGGATACGCTGGGCCTCACCACCAGACAAGGTATCGGCGCTGCGGTCCAGGGTCAGGTAGTCGAGGCCGACGTTGACCAGGAACTGCAGGCGTTCGCAGATTTCCTTGAGGATCTTCGCTGCAATTTCGCCACGGCGGCCAGTCAGGGTCAGGTCGCCGAAGTAGTTGCTGGCTTCACCAATCGGCAGGTTGGTCACAGCCGGCAGGGTCTTTTCGCCTACCCACACATGGCGTGCTTCGCGGCGCAGACGGGTGCCGCGGCAATCCGGGCAGGGCTGGGTGCCAAGGAACTTGGCCAGTTCTTCACGTACGGTAGCCGATTCGGTCTCGCGGTAGCGGCGCTCCAGGTTCGGCACGATGCCTTCGAACGGGTGCGTGCGCTTGACGATATCGCCGCGGTCATTGAGGTACTTGAAGTCGACACTCTGCTTGCCACTGCCTTGCAGGATCACCTTCTGGTGTTCGGCGGAAAGTTCGCCAAACGGCTCCTCCAGGCTGAAGCCATAATGCGCGGCCAGTGAGCCGAGCATCTGGAAGTAGTACACATTACGCCGGTCCCAGCCACGGATCGCACCCTCGGCCAGGGTCAGTTCGGTATTGACCAGGCGCTTGGTGTCGAAGAACTGCTTCACCCCCAGGCCATCACAGGTCGGGCAGGCGCCGGCCGGGTTGTTGAAGGAGAACAGCTTCGGCTCCAGCTCGCTGATGGCGTGGCCACACACCGGGCAGGCGAAGCGCGCGGAGAAGATCATCTCTTCGCCTTGTTCGTCGTCCATCGGTGCCACCAGGGCGATGCCGTCGGCCAGCTTCAGTGCGGTCTCGAACGATTCGGCCAGGCGCTGCTGCAGGTCGGCGCGGACCTTGAAACGGTCCACTACCACATCGATGCTGTGCTTCTTCTGCTTGTCCAGCTTGGGCAGTTCATCAAGCTCATAGAGCTTGCCATTGACCCGGGCCCGCACGAAACCCTGGGCACGCAGTTCGTCGAACACCGCCAGGTGCTCACCCTTGCGCTCGCGCACCACCGGTGCCAGCAGCATCAGCTTGCTGCCTTCCGGGCGCTCCAGCACCAGGTCGACCATCTGGCTGATCGTTTGCGCTTCCAGTGGGAT
Source organism: Pseudomonas sp. S37 (assembly GCF_016658545.1). GTDB lineage: Bacteria > Pseudomonadota > Gammaproteobacteria > Pseudomonadales > Pseudomonadaceae > Aquipseudomonas. The sequence goes on from NZ_JACVZC010000007.1 coordinate 39,260, forward strand.
ATCGTGATCCGGGCAGCGAGGCGTACCGACGCGGGCATACAGCAAGCGCAGGTAGTCGTAGATTTCGGTGATGGTGCCGACCGTGGAGCGCGGGTTGTGCGACGTCGACTTCTGTTCGATGGAGATTGCCGGCGACAGGCCTTCGATGGTGTCGACGTCGGGCTTTTCCATCATCGACAGGAACTGGCGGGCGTAGGCCGACAGCGACTCGACGTAGCGGCGCTGGCCTTCGGCGTACAAGGTATCGAACGCCAGGGACGACTTACCGGAACCGGACAGGCCGGTGATCACGATCAGCTTGTCCCGGGGCAGGGTCAGGTCGATGTTCTTCAGGTTGTGGGTACGTGCCCCACGAATCAGGATCTTGTCCACTGCGGCCTCGCTTGGCGGGCATAAACAAGGAAGTATACGGCGCCCTGCCAGTACGCGGCAAAGCGTCGCGTAGATGCCGTCAAGCTGTCGGACTGATAGAATCGCCGCCGGTTCACACGAGGTTACTCCATGCACGACACCCACAACGAGCGCATGAGCAGCGGCGAAACCCGCGCTGCTGGCGGCCTGGCCCTGGTCTTTGCCTTTCGTATGCTGGGCATGTTCATGGTCTTGCCGGTACTGGCCACCTACGGCATGGACCTGGCGGGTGCCACACCTGCGTTGATCGGCCTGGCCATTGGTGCCTATGGCCTGACCCAGGCGGTATTGCAGATACCGTTCGGGATGATTTCCGACCGCATTGGTCGCCGGCCGGTGATTTACCTGGGGCTGGTGATCTTTGCCCTGGGCAGTGTGCTGGCGGCCCAGGCCGACTCCATCTGGGGCGTGATTGCCGGGCGTATCCTGCAGGGCGCGGGGGCAATTTCGGCCGCAGTCATGGCGCTGCTGTCCGACCTTACCCGCGAACAACACCGGACCAAAGCCATGGCCATGATCGGCATGAGCATCGGCCTGTCGTTCGCTGTGGCCATGGTCGTCGGGCCATTGCTGACAAGTGCCTTCGGCTTGTCAGGATTGTTCCTGGCCACCGCAGGCCTTGCCCTGGTCGGCATCCTGCTGATCGCCTTTGTCGTGCCCAACACCCACAGCATCCTGCAGCACCGCGAATCGGGTGTGGCGCGCAAGGCCATCGGCCCGACCCTGCGCCACCCGGACCTTCTACGCCTGGACGTGGGCATCTTCATCCTGCATGCCATCCTCATGGCCAGCTTTGTTGCGTTGCCCCTGGCCTTTGTCGAGCGCGGCGGCCTGCCGAAGGAACAGCACTGGTGGGTGTACCTGACCGCGTTGTTCATTTCATTTTTTGCAATGGTCCCGTTCATCATCTACGGCGAAAAAAAGCGCAAGATGAAACGTGTGTTGGCCGGCGCGGTCAGTGTCCTGCTACTGACAGAGATATACTTCTGGGAGTGGGCTGACGGTTTGCGCGGACTGGTGATTGGCACCGTGGTATTCTTTACCGCATTCAACCTGCTGGAGGCGTCGCTGCCTTCGCTGGTGAGCAAGGTGTCGCCTGCCGGTGGCAAGGGGACGGCAATGGGGGTGTATTCCACCAGCCAGTTCCTGGGTGCAGCGCTGGGCGGGATTCTTGGTGGCTGGTTGTTCCAGCACGGCGGGCTGAACATGGTGTTCCTGGGTTGCGCGGTGCTGTGTGCCATCTGGCTGGTCGTTGCCTTGCGCATGAACGAGCCGCCGTATGTGACCAGCCTGCGCATGCCGCTTACGCCAGAGGCAGTCCGGGAAGCCGGCCTGACCGAGCGCCTGATGGCCGTGCCGGGTGTGACCGACGCCGTTGTGGTGGCTGAAGAAGCCGCCATCTATATCAAACTGGATACGAAAATTTTGGACCGTGCGACCCTCGAGCGACTGGTGAATCCAGCCTCTTCGGCGTGCGAAGCCTAGGAGAACGTTATGGCCCGTGGGGTTAACAAAGTCATTCTGGTCGGCACTTGTGGCCAGGATCCCGAAGTCCGCTACCTGCCCAACGGTAACGCCGTGACCAACCTGAGCCTGGCCACCAGCGAGCAGTGGACCGACAAGCAGTCGGGCCAGAAGGTCGAGCGTACCGAGTGGCACCGTGTGTCGCTGTTCGGCAAAGTTGCCGAAATCGCCGGCGAGTACCTGCGCAAAGGTTCGCAGTGCTACATCGAAGGCAAGCTGCAGACCCGCGAGTGGGAAAAAGACGGCATCAAGCGCTACACCACCGAGATCATCGTCGACATCAACGGCACCATGCAGCTGCTCGGCGGTCGTCCGCAGGGCCAGCAGCAGGGCGGCGACCCGTACAACCAGGGTGGCGGCAACTACAACCAGGGTGGTGGCCAGCAGCAACAGTACAACCAGGCACCGCCACGTCAGCAGGCCCAGCGCCCGCAGCAGCAACAGCGCCCGGCGCCGCAGCAGCCTGCACCGCAGCCAGCGGCTGACTTTGACAGCTTTGATGACGACATTCCGTTCTGATTCACCGCTTTTTCGAAGCAGCAAACACCAAAAGCGAAGCCACTGATTTGGCTTCGCTTTTTTTTGCCCTAATCAGGCCGGATGAATCATTACGTTAATACGGCGACGCTCGATAACTTTCTGGGCGCCGGGTGCGCCAGTGAGCTTGTCGAAAGTGACGGTGGTATCGGCATTGACTGCCGGATTAGGCACGACCCGTATCACCTGATAGTCCTGGCCTGCTGGCGCTTGCGGCTGAAGCTCGACAGTAGCGGAGTCCGGGGTGCTGGCGACCCAGGTTTCCCCAGGGGCCACTGCCAGCCTGGCGGAGTAAGTAGCCCCGGCCACGCTATGGAACGTGCAACCATCGACTACCTGCGCTTGCGCGGGGCAGTAGGCGGCCTTGGCACCGGGGCGCAGCGGGTTTTCGATGGCGTACGTGATGCCTTGCATATCGGCGAACGCCAGCGATGCGAAAGTGCTGGCGAGTAGGGTGATGGAGAATATTCCACGCATTGCAGTGCTTCCTTGTGTGCAAAATCATAATGTATACAAACTGTATAATTTGCCGAAGTCCGACGTCAATGCATGCTTCGCCTCCACTGGCGGGCATCCTGCCGAAGCGCCCGGTGAACACTTGAGGCAGCTCGGAGCAGGGTGATGGTCAGCTTGGGCGGCAGGGTTAAATCTGCGCACCAGACCGTGTGAAACCCTCTCTCCCAACCGGCAATCGAAAAATATTCAGTAGATGCTTGACCCGGGAGAACGGTCGTTCTACTCTGGCTACATGGAAAAGCCAATAACCGATACACGCGAAAAAATCCTGGCGACGGCCGAGCAGCTAATTTACGAGAACGGTATTCATGCCACGGGCATGGACCTGTTGGTAAAGACCTCGGGCGTAGCACGTAAAAGTATTTACCGTTACTTCGCGAACAAGGACGATGTCGCTGCGGCGGCACTCAACGCCCGCGATGTACGCTGGATGCAGTGGTTCAAAAGCGAATGTGACAAAGCGGAATCTGCGCAAGCGCGCATCATCGGTATGTTTGATGTGCTCAAGAGTTGGTTTGTATCGGACGGTTTCCGGGGGTGTGCTTTTATCAATACCGCCGGAGAAGTTGGCGATGCAGAAGACCCTATTCGCCAGATCGCGAAGTTGCACAAGCAAAAGCTGCTGGACTACACGTTTGAGCTGACCAGCCAATTGGCTGTCGACGATCCGATGGGCTTGGCGAGGCAACTCTTTGTGCTGATAGAGGGCACGATTACCGTGGCCCGTGTCATGGGCGATCATTCCTCTCTTGAGAGTGCAAAAGAAGTAGCGAAGTTATTAATCAAGGAAGCAAAGCGCACAGGCGCTCGATAACTCGGTTACACGTTAAACGTTAACCTTATATTGTTTTTTGATGAGCCGTCAGTAACAGCAATTTGCTGCTGTCACTGGCGACGGCTATCGGCTGCACGTTTTCAATCAACGCGACACGTTATTCAAGCTCGCTGCAATTAGGCCAAGCCGCATTGGCCTTATTTAATGAATGCTAACTCTTTTAATGTATCCACTGCCCTGGAGGCCCCCCCATGTCCAATGAACAAGCTCGTCCGCCACTTCCTCCTTTCACTCGCGAATCAGCGATTGAGAAGGTCCGACTTGCCGAAGATGGCTGGAATACCCGCGAGCCCGCAAAAATTGCCCTCGCCTACACGCTGAACACCCAATGGCGTAACCGCGCCGAATTTGCAACCAATCGCGAAGAAGCCCAGGGCTTCCTCACTCGCAAGTGGAAGAAAGAGCTGGACTACCGCCTTATCAAAGAGCTCTGGGCCTTCACCGACAACCGCATCGCCGTCCGTTACGCCTACGAGTGGCACGACGACTCGGGCAACTGGTTCCGCTCCTACGGTAATGAAAACTGGGAGTTTGAAGCCGATGGCTTGATGCACCGCCGCTTCGCCTGCATCAACGACATGCCTATCAAGGAAAGCGAGCGCAAGTTCCATTGGCCACTGGGGCGCCGCCCGGATGACCACCCAGGCCTGACTGAACTGGGCCTGTAAGCCGTGGCAAACCTGATCCTTCATAGCTGAAGGATCAGGTTTTTTGCTTTACCCACGGTGTCGGCATGGCAATCACGCCGAAATCAACCGCAAGTGCCGTCTTCCTTCCCCAAGCGTCAAGCCGCGCCATCAACCCTCGTGGCCGCCTCACTCACCAAGACCGCTGGACACTTCTTTGGCCAGCTCGATGAAAACCCCCACCGCCGCACTCAGATAAGCTTCTTTTCGCCGTAAAAGAACGGCTGTTCGCTGCAAGCGTTCTGGCTCCAGGGTGATGGCCACCAGGTCGTCATGGGCCAATGCAATTCTGGCAGGCAGCAAGGTCGAAAGATGCGTTCGTCGAACGATCTCAATCACTGCCCCAAGGGCATTGGCCTCCATTTGCACCTGGGGGCGTATCTCGTGTTTGCGGCAGTAGCGGTCGATTTGTTCACGAGTGGCAAACTCGGTACTGAGCAGAACCAGAGACTCAGCACTCAGGCCTTGCGATGTTATTGCCCGCTCCTCGGCCAGGCGGTGCCTTCGGTTCACCACTAGAGCGAGCGTTTCGTTTAGCAAGGGGAGGGCTTCAATGTCCGGTGTATTTACTTCATCGAACGCGATCCCTACGTCCAGCTCTCCTGCCAGAAGTAGCTCCTCGATGCGCTCTTGGGAGATCTCTTTCAGGTTGACGGTGATTCTGGGGTGCCTGGAATGAAATGCCTCAATCAGCGGCCCCACGAGATAGGTCGTGAACGTCGGCGTTACGGCAATGCGCAATGAGCCACGACTGAGGTCGCTCACGTCATGAATAGCGTTTTTAGCTTCGCGCAGTTCCTGATAAGCACGGCGCGCATAAAGCAGATAAACGTCGCCCGCGTCAGTCAATCGCGTTGTGCGTCCAGAACGGTCGAACAACTGGGCTCCAAGACTTTCTTCCAACAACCTCACCTGCTGTGACAAGGCCGGTTGTGAGACATGCAGCGCCGCTGCAGCCTTTGTGAAACTGAGATGTTCCGCAACCGCGAGGAAATACTGGATGTGCCGAGCGAGCATGTCTTGACTCATAAGATTATCTGATCCACTGCATAATAAATGAGACTTTTACCTTATGTCATGCCTTGCTTAATCTCTGTTTCACACCCAGCGACATTGAGACAGCAACCATGAAAGCGATCATCGACGGTTTTCTGAAGTTCCAGCAAAACGCCTTCCCTGAGCGGGTCAAACTGTTTAAGGACCTGGCTAACCAGCAAAGTCCAAAGGCGCTGTTCATCTCGTGTTCTGACAGCCGGCTGGTGCCTGAACTGGTTACCCAGCGCGAGCCAGGCGACCTGTTCGTCATCCGCAATGCCGGCAACATCGTCCCCTCGTACGGCCCGGAGCCAGGCGGCGTTTCGGCCTCGGTCGAGTATGCAGTGGCCGGGCTCAACGTCGCAGACATCGTGATCTGCGGCCATTCCGACTGCGGTGCGATGACGGCCATTGCAACCTGCAAGTGCCTGGACCACATGCCTGCCGTGGCCGGCTGGCTGCGCTACGCCGACTCGGCCAAGGTGGTCAACGAGGCCCGTCAGCACCCGGACAAACCAAGCAAAGTCGCTTCCATGGTGCGTGAAAACGTCATCGCGCAACTGGCCAACATCCAGACCCACCCATCCGTTCGCCTGGCGCTCGAAGAGGGCCGCGTCACCCTGCATGGCTGGCTCTACGACATTGAAACCGGGCGTATCGATGCCTTCGATGGCAGTACCGGGGCCTTTGTGTCGCTCGCAGAGAACCCAGAAGTCCACGCCCTTTCCCAGCAAGCCAGGCACGTTGCCTGAAACCTGTACCTACGCCTTTACCTACCCAGGAGATTCACCATGATCCAGACTCAAGCTACCCGTACCGCTCGCCAGGAACTGACCGAAATCATCATTCTGGCCAAGGCCCGCAAGGACCTTTCCTTCGCCGAGATCGTCGATGGCACCGGCCTGTCCGAAGCCTTCGTCACGGCAGCCCTGCTTGGCCAACACCCGCTGCCTGAAAGCGCCGCCAAGGTCGTAGGCGAAAAGCTCGACCTCGATGCTGATCAAGTTGCGCTGCTGCAATCGATGCCCATTCGCGGCAGCTTTTTCGAAGGCATCCCTAGCGATCCGACCATCTACCGGTTCTACGAAATGATGTCGGTCTACGGCACCACCCTCAAGGCCCTGGTCCACGAGAAGTTCGGCGATGGGATCATCAGCGCCATCAACTTCAAGCTGGACATCAAGAAGGTCGAAGATCCCGACGGTGGCCACCGCGCAGTCATCACCCTGGATGGCAAGTACCTGCCGACCAAACCTTTCTGATGTAACCCCGCCCGGCGTCAGGCGACGCCGGGCTAGCCCCCAACCCTTTATTTCGACTGAGCGCCATTCAAGTGCGCTGGCCTTCTCACGCCTTCAATACAGGTGATTGCGATGAAGCTGTTACTCGTTTTGTTCCTCGGCTGCCTGGGTTCTGTGGCCATGGCCGATGGCCAGGTTACCCAAACTGCACAGGTTACGGTGGAGCTCTATCGTTACGCTCAGCGCCTCGATATCGCCCATGTTGTGGCGGTAACCCCGGTACCTGATGTCTGCGACGTGGTGCCAATGCAGTTGACTTACGACGACTCCAAAGGCGACCGGCACATCATGGAGTACCGCATTATGGGGAATGGTTGCTCTAATAACTGACCTGCACCGACACATCTGCCTGATGCCCGGCACTTGGGCATCAGGGTTGTGAAATCGAGCAAGCTTGTAGCTGCATTATCATGCGCGGTCGAAGGCCACCGCACATACACATAGGTCGCTAGAACCTATGGCAACCGCCGGGGCAACCGTTCTTATCAGAACGTGTGGTCGTCTAGCAAGACCAGGAACCCAGGGCAGTTGCCCTGGGTTTTTATGTCCGAGTCCCCGGTGTAGGAGGCTTCTGAAATTGCCAGTGTTGCGACCAGATTGCAGCCCTCACCCTTTAGTATCTGCTCCCTAGCAGGCAGAGGGGATGGGCAAATGGACGTCATGATGGGGCTGGTAGCTGCTGTGTTATGGGGCGCAACGGATTTTCTGGTGGGTGTGAACGCCCGTGCGGTTGGCATTCGTCGATCTGTCTTTTTTGGACAGGTGTTGGGTCTGCTGCTGATGGGGCTGATTATCTTCGTTTCGGCCAATCAACTGGAAAAGATGCTGGCGGCACCTGTTAGCGCATTGCTGCTCGGTGGGGTTGCGGCGCTTTGCACGGTGTTAGGGGCGCTGTCACTTTCCAAGGCCTTCGCTATCGGCAAAACGGTGGTGGTGGCCCCCCTGGTGACCTCGTATGGCGTCATTACTACGCTGCTGGCCTGGTTGGGCGGTGATGAGTTATCGCTTTGGCAGTTTCTTGGCTTGCTGACCTGTTTCCTGGGTGTGCTGTTGGCCAGTAGCAGCGGTAAGAGGGAGAGTGAGCAAGTGCGCTCGATGAGCCGTTTGCCAATAGGTTTCGCCTTGTTGGCTGCGACGCTCTACGGCATCAGTTTCTGGCTTCAGGGGAAGTATGCGCTGCCGTCGCTCGGCCCGGTGAACATGCTGGCGCTAGGGTATGCAGTAGGGGTGATCTTCCTGATGCCCGAAGCGCTTAGACTGATGAGAGGCTGGTCGGCAATCGGACCACGAACCTGTGCAACATTGTGCTGTGCCAGCTTGTTTAACCTGGGTGGTTTTTCTGCATTTTCTTGGGGGGTACTCAATGGTTCAATTTCCATTGTCACGGTGATCAGCACACTGTCGGGCGGCATCGCTGCAATACTTGGCTATTTTTTCTTTCGAGAGCGGTTGTCCTGTTTTCAGGTTGTGGGCGTGAGCCTGGTTTTGGCAGGTGCTGTTCTGCTGCATCTCCTTGAGTGACATTGATTCCTTTCAGATGTAGCGAGCCATGGTGGGGCCTCCGTGGGAGCGCGCTTGCTCCCAGTGGAACAGTCCCATGGCTCGGGCCTGGGCACAGTGCTTGGCACCGGTAGCGCCAGCAACAGTGTCTGCCACTGACCCATGTCATCGCACCTTCCCGATTCTTGACTAGTCTTATCTATTGGCAGCCATCAAAAAGCCGCCACCGTGACTACCAAGAGACGCCGGCCATGTTCCGTGCGTCCACCACCTGATCAGGAGTGCACGATGGACCTGAACCGTCGGCAGTTCTTCAAGGTCGCCGCTGTCGGCCTTGGAGGCTCGAGCCTGGCGGCGTTGGGCATGGCCCCGACGCCGGCCTTCGCCGAGCAGGTGCGTCACTTCAAGCTGGCGCACACCATAGAGACGCGTAACACCTGCCCCTACTGCTCGGTCGGCTGCGGCCTGATCCTGTACAGCCAGGGCGATGCGGGCAAAAACGTCAAACAGAACATCATCCACATCGAAGGGGACGCCGACCACCCGGTCAACCGCGGCACGCTGTGCCCGAAAGGCGCCGGCCTGCTGGACTTTATCCACAGCCCGAGCCGCCTGCAGTACCCCGAGGTACGCAAGCCGGGCAGCAAGGAGTGGGTGCGGGTCAGTTGGGATGAGGCGCTCGACCGTGTCGCCGACCTGATGAAACAGGACCGCGACGCCAACTTCATCGAGAAGAACGCTCAGGGGCAAACTGTAAACCGCTGGCTCACCACCGGTTTTCTCGCTGCTTCCGCCGCCTCCAGCGAGGCTGGTTACCTGACCCACAAGGTCGTCCGCGCAACAGGCATGCTGGGGTTCGATAACCAGGCACGTGTCTGACATGGCCCGACGGTGGCAAGTCTTGCCCCGACGTATGGCCGTGGCGCCATGACCAACCACTGGTCCGATATCGCCAACGCGAATCTGGTCCTGGTGATGGGTGGCAACGCAGCAGAAGCGCACCCGTGCGGCTTCAAGTGGGTGACCGAGGCCAAGGCGCACAACAAGGCGCGGCTGATCGTGGTCGACCCGCGGTTTACCCGTACCGCTTCGGTGGCGGATTACTACGCGCCGATCCGCACCGGTACCGACATCGCCTTCATGGGCGGGCTGATCAACTACCTGCTGACTTCTGACAAGATCCAGCACGAGTACGTGCGCAACTACACCGACGTGTCGTTCATCGTCAAAGAGAACTATGGCTTTGAGGACGGGCTGTTCAGCGGCTACGACGAGGCCAAGCGCGTGTATGCCGACAAGTCCGGCTGGGGTTACGAGCTGGGTGAGGACGGTTTTGCCAAGGTCGACCCAACCCTGCAGCACCCGCGCTGCGTGTTCCAGCTGATGAAGCAGCATTACAGCCGCTATACCCCGGAGCTGGCGAGCATGACCTGTGGCATGCCGCAGGACGCGATGATGAAGGTGTGGGAAGAGATCGCCACCTGCTCGGTACCGGGCAAGACCATGACCATTCTCTATGCGCTGGGCTGGACGCAGCACTCGATCGGCGCGCAGATCATCCGCAGTGCGGCCATGGTCCAGTTGCTGCTGGGCAACGTCGGCATGCCGGGTGGCGGGGTCAACGCCTTGCGCGGGCACTCCAACATCCAGGGCCTGACCGACCTCGGCCTGCTGTCCAACTCGCTGCCGGGCTACCTGACCCTGGCCGGCGACGCCGAGCAGGACTACGCCACCTACATCGACAAGCGCGCTTCCAAGCCGCTGCGCCCGGGGCAGCTGTCGTACTGGCAGAATTACGGCAAGTTCCACGTCAGCCTGATGAAAGCCTGGTATGGCGCCAACGCCACGGCAGAAAACAACTGGGGCTACGACTGGCTGCCCAAGCTCGATGTACCAGCGTACGACGTGCTGCGCATGTTCGAGATGATGGGCCAGGGCAAGGTCAACGGCTACATGTGCCAAGGCTTCAACCCGATCGCCGCGCTGCCGGACAAGAACCGCGTAACGACTGCGCTGGCCAAGCTCAAGTGGTTGGTGATCATGGACCCGCTGGCCACCGAAACCTCGGAGTTCTGGCGCAACGCCGGGCCGTTCAACGATGTAGACACGGCCAATATCCAGACCGAGGTGATCCGCCTGCCCACTACCTGCTTCGCCGAGGAAGACGGCTCGCTGGTCAACAGCAGCCGCTGGCTGCAGTGGCACTGGAAGGGCGCCGATGGCCCGGGCGAAACCCGTACCGACGTGCAGATCATGAGCGAGCTGTTCCTGCGCCTGCGCCAACGCTACCAGGCTGAAGGTGGTGCCTACCCTGACGCGATGATGAACATCAGCTGGCCGTACAAGATTCCTGATGAGCCATCCCCGGAGGAGCTGGCCAAGGAGATGAATGGCTGGGCGGTGACGGACCTTACCGATGCCACCGGCGCCACGCTCAAGGCGGGTCAGCAGCTGTCGGGCTTCGGCCAGATGAAGGACGACGGCAGTACTGCGTCCGGCTGCTGGATCTTCGCCGGCTGCTGGACCGAGCAGGGCAACCAGATGGCCCGTCGCGACAACAGTGACCCGTACGGCATGCACCAGGTGCAGAACTGGGCCTGGGCCTGGCCAGCCAACCGGCGCATCCTTTACAACCGTGCCTCCAGCGACCCGCAAGGCAAGCCGTGGGACCCGGAGAAAAAGCGCCTGGTGTGGTGGAACGGCAAGGCCTGGACCGGTACCGACGTGCCCGACTTCAAGGTCGATTCGCCACCTGAGGCGGGGATGAACCCGTTCATCATGAACCCTGAAGGTGTGGCGCGTTTCTTCGCCATCGACAAGATGGCCGAAGGGCCGTTCCCCGAGCATTACGAGCCGTTCGAAACGCCGATTGGCATCAACCCGCTGCACCCGCAGAACAAGAAGGCCATCAGCAACCCGGCCGGGCGCATCTTCGATTCGGTGTGGGACACCCTCGGCACGCACGACGAGTTCCCGTATGCGGCGACCACCTACCGGCTGACCGAGCACTTCCACTTCTGGAGCAAGCATTGCCGGCTCAACGCCATTGCCCAGCCCGAGCAGTTCGTCGAGGTCGGCGAGGTGCTGGCCAACGAGAAGGGCATCAAGGCCGGTGACCGGGTGCGTGTGTCGAGCAAGCGCGGGCATATCGACGCGGTGGCGGTGGTGACCAAGCGGATTCGCCCGCTGCAGGTCAACAACCAGACCGTGCACCAGATCGGCATTCCGCTGCACTGGGGCTTTACCGGCGCGACCCGGCATGGCTACCTGACCAACACCCTGGTGCCATTCCTCGGTGACGGCAACACGCAGACGCCAGAGTCCAAGTCGTTCCTCGTCAAAGTGGAGAAACTCTGATGGCCAGCCAAGACATCATCGCCCGCTCGGCCACCACCACCGTACCGCCCTCGGTACGCCAGCAACAGGAAGTTGCCAAGCTGATCGACACCACCAAGTGCATCGGCTGCAAGGCCTGCCAGGTGGCGTGTTCGGAGTGGAATGAACTGCGTGACGAGGTCGGCCACAACCACGGTACCTACGACAACCCCCAGGACCTTACGGCCGAGACCTGGACGCTGATGCGCTTTACCGAGCACGAGCGCGACGATGGCAACCTGGAGTGGCTGATCCGCAAGGATGGCTGCATGCACTGCGCTGAGCCAGGTTGCCTGAAGGCCTGCCCGAGCCCGGGGGCGATCATCAAGCACGCCAACGGCATCGTCGACTTTAACCAGGACCACTGCATCGGTTGCGGGTACTGCATCACCGGCTGCCCGTTCAACATCCCGCGCATCTCGCAAAAGGATCACAAGGCGTACAAGTGCACCCTATGTTCCGACCGGGTGACCGTGGGCCTGGAGCCGGCCTGCGTGAAAACCTGCCCGACCGGGGCAATCGTGTTCGGCAGCAAGGACGAAATGAAGGTGCATGCCGCCGAGCGCATCGTCGACCTGAAGTCACGCGGCTACGACAATGCCGGGCTGTATGACCCGGATGGCGTCGGAGGCACCCATGTGATGTACGTGCTGCACCATGCCGACACGCCCAGGCTGTACGCCGGCTTGCCGGACCAGCCGGTGATCAGCCCGCTGGTGGGGCTGTGGAAAGGCTTCACCAAGCCGCTGGCGCTGTTGGCGATGGGTGCAGCGGTGCTGGCCGGGTTCTTCCACTACGTGCGGGTTGGCCCGCAGCGGGTCGAGGAGGACGAACACCCGACGCCACCGGACAGTAGCGTGCGTCAGGTGGACCCCGCGGTGCATATCTACGATCCGGGCAAGCCCGGTGGGCAAGGGGAGCAGCGGCCATGAACGACAACAAGCCCATCCTGCGCTACAACGCCAACGAGCGCACCAACCACTGGATCGTAGCGATCCTGTTCATTACGGCAGGGCTTTCCGGGCTGGCGCTGTTCCACCCGGCGCTGTTCTGGCTCAGCCACCTGTTCGGTGGCGGGCCATGGACGCGTATCTTGCACCCGTTCCTGGGCGTGGCGATGTTCGTGTTCTTCCTTGGTCTGGTGCTGCGTTTCTGGCGGGCCAACTTCATCACTGCCAACGACCGCCTGTGGCTACGTCGCGTGGACCGGGTGATGCTGAACAAGGAGGAGGGCGTGCCGCCGGTCGGCAAGTACAACGCCGGGCAGAAGCTGCTGTTCTGGACCTTGCTGGCGTGCATGCTGGTGCTGCTGCTCAGCGGCGTGGTCATCTGGCGGGCGTATTTCAGCCACCTGTTCGGCATCGAGGTCATTCGCCTGTCGGCACTGGCCCATGCCCTGGCGGCGTTCGTGCTGATCCTCAGCATCATCGTGCACATCTACGCCGGCATCTGGATCAAGGGTTCGATCGGCGCCATGCTGCATGGCTGGGTAAGCCGCGCATGGGCACGCAAGCACCATGAGTTGTGGTACCGCGAGGTGACCGGCGACAAGACGCCGGGCAATCACGGACGAAAAGAAGGATGAGCGCTTGAGCACGATACTTGAACCCGGCCAGATCGAAGCGTCGGCGGTGATGCCGCCGTTTCTGCACCTGCCTCCGGCCAACCTGTTTGCACTGCGTGCCGCGCGGCTGGAGTACTTGGCCGAGGGCAACGCGCTGGGTGATTACCTGCGCTTTATCGCACAGCTGTGCCGCGTGCAGCAGCAGCTTGTGGATAACCCGCCCGGCGGATTGCCAGTGGCCGAGGAGCGTCAGCGCCTGTGCATAAGTCATGGCCTGCCACCCCTGGCAGCTGACAGCCTGGTGCGTGAAGGCCCGTGGCTGGACTGGTTGCAGGCCTTGCTCATGCACCTCGACAGCGAGGCCGGTGGCGCGCTGGGCGAGGCGCTGCAAGCCCTGCGCGACAGCGACGATCGTCGGCGCAAGGGCTGGGGTATCGCCTTGCTCGGTGGGCAATACGATGCGCTGCCGGCGGCGCTGGTGCCGTTCATTGGCGCGGCCTTGCAGGCCGCGTGGTCGAGCTGGTTGCTGGCACTGCCAACCGCCGAGCTCAAGCCCGCCGGCAGCCTGGCCCAGTGCCCGGCCTGCGGTTCGCCGGCGATGGCGGGGGTGGTGCGTAACCGTGGCAAGCACAACGGCCTGCGTTACCTGGCCTGTTCGCTGTGCGCCTGCGAGTGGCATGTGGTGCGGGTCAAGTGCGTGTATTGCGAGTCGAGCAAGGATTTGCGCTACACCAGCCTGGAAGACGACCGCCATGCGCCGGGCAAGGCGCCGCTGCGCGCCGAGTGTTGCCCGGGGTGCGAAAGCTACCTGAAGCAGAATTACCTGGAGAACGATGCAGCGGCCGAGCCACTGGCCGACGATCTGGCGAGCCTGGCGCTGGATATCCGCCTGGACGAGGAGGGCTTTTATCGCCTGGCACCCAACCTGCTGCTTGCGCCCGGGTAGTGGGTGAGTGTCTACACTGAAGTACCGAGTTGCCTTCTTCGCGGGTAAACCCGCTCCTACAAGGAATTGCGCAGGTCTCGAGATCTGTAGAGGAATCTGTGGGAGCGGGTTTACCCGCGAAAGGGCCAGCACAGACAACGGATCAGTCCAAGGTAGTACCGCATGTCCAACAGCCTCGCCAGCGACACCCCACGCCTGCCGTCCATCGATACCCTCCTGCGCCACCCGGCCTGCCTGCCACTGATCGACCGTCACGGCCGCGACGCCGTGCTGGCCACCTTGCGCCAACTGCTCGACGACCTGCGTGACCCTGCCCGCAATGGCCAGCTCAGCGCCGCCGAACTGGCCGCTGAAGTCCTGCTGGGCCGCAGCGGCGAACGCCTCGCCCTTCAGCAACGCAGCCAGGTCCGCCGTGTCTTCAACCTCACCGGCACCGTGCTGCACACCAACCTCGGCCGTGCCCTGTTGCCCGAGGAAGCCATCGAGGCCATGCAGACCGCTGCCCGCTACCCGCTCAACCTGGAGTTCGACCTGGCCACCGGCAAGCGTGGCGACCGCGATGACCTGATCGAAGGCCTGATTCGCGAGCTGACCGGCGCCGAAGCCGTCACCGTGGTCAACAACAATGCCGCCGCCGTGCTGCTGGCGCTGAACAGCCTGGGCGCGCGCAAGGAAGGCATCATCTCGCGTGGCGAGCTGATCGAGATTGGCGGCGCTTTCCGCATTCCCGACATCATGGCCCGTGCTGGCGTCAAACTGCACGAAATCGGTACCACCAACCGTACCCATGCCCGCGACTACGAAGCTGCCATCGGCCCGCGCACCGGCCTGCTGATGCGTGTGCATTGCAGCAACTACAGCATCCAGGGTTTCACCACCCAGGTGCCCACCGCCGAGCTGGCGCGTATCGCCCACCAGCATGACTTGCCGCTGCTTGAGGACCTGGGTAGCGGTAGCCTGCTCGACCTCACCCGCTGGGGCCTGCCTGCCGAACCGACAGTGCGCCAGGCCCTGGCCGAGGGTGCCGATATCGTCACCTTCAGTGGCGACAAACTGCTGGGCGGGCCGCAAGCCGGCATCATCGTTGGCCGCAAGGAGCTGATTGCCAAGATCAAGAAGAACCCGCTAAAGCGCGCGCTACGCGTCGACAAGATCACCCTCGCCGCACTCGAAGCGGTGCTGGCGCTGTACCGCAACCCGGAACGGTTGGCCGAACGCCTGCCCAGCCTGCGCCTGCTCACCCGCAACCAGGCCGAGATCCAGGCCCAGGCCGAGCGTTTGGCTCCTGAACTCAAGGCTCGCCTCGGCGAGCAATGGGCTGTCAGCGTGGAACAGGCGTTGGGCATGATCGGCAGTGGCAGCCAGCCGGTGGCGCGCTTAGCCAGTGCTGCCCTGTGCCTGCGCCCGCAGGTGTCGAAGAAGCTGCGTGGGCGCAGCTTGCATGTACTGGAGCGGGCCCTGCGTGACTTGCCGGTGCCGGTACTTGGCCGTATCGACGACGACGCCCTGTGGCTCGATCTGCGCCAACTGGACGATGAAGCCCAGTGGCTGGCGCAGTTGCCTGCCCTGTAACTGGGGCCGGTGCAGTGATCGTTGGCACCGCCGGGCACATCGACCACGGCAAGACCGCCCTGCTGAAGGCGCTGACCGGCCAGACCGGTGACCATCGCCAGGAAGAGCGCGAGCGTGGCATGACCATCGACCTGGGCTACCGCTATGCGGCGTTGGCCGAAGGTGCGCCGCTGACGGGCTTTATCGATGTACCGGGCCATGAACGCTTTATCCACAACATGCTGGCCGGCGCCCATGGCATCGACCTGGTGTTGCTGGTGGTGGCTGCCGACGACGGGGTCATGCCACAGACTCGCGAACACCTGGCGATCATCGAACTGCTGGGCATTCCTCAAGCGCTGGTGGCGATCAGCAAGCGCGACCGGGTCGAGCCGACGCGTCTGGCTGAGGTACAGGCGCAAGTCAGTGAACTGCTGGCGCCGGGGCCGTATGCCG
Organism: Pseudomonas sp. S37; assembly: GCF_016658545.1. Lineage (GTDB taxonomy): Bacteria > Pseudomonadota > Gammaproteobacteria > Pseudomonadales > Pseudomonadaceae > Aquipseudomonas. Next base: position 55,497 of record NZ_JACVZC010000007.1, read on the forward strand.
GGGCGCGGCAGTACCCGTTGTCGAGCCTGAGCGGGGAGGGCGTCGATGCGTTGCGTCAGGCGTTGCTGGAGGCCGAAACGGCTGTGCGGCAACGCAGTGTGCGCGGCGGCTTTCGCCTGGCTGTCGATCGCGCCTTCGCGGTTACCGGTGCTGGCGTGGTGGTCACTGGCACGGCACTGGCCGGGCAGGTAAGTGCCGGCGATACCTTGCTGCTGGGCAAGGCTGGTAAAGCAGTACGGGTTCGCGGTCTGCATGCACAGAACCAGGCCGCACTGGTAGCAGAGGCGGGCCAGCGGGTGGCGCTGAACATTAGCGCCGAGCGCTTGGCGGTGGAGCAGGTACACCGCGGCGACTGGCTGGTAGCCGAGTGGCTGCATGCACCCAGCGTGCGGGTGGATATCGAGCTGAACCTGCTGCCGGGCGAGACCCGCACCTTCGAACACTTCAGCGCTGTGCATGTGCACCTCGGCACCCAGGATGTGACGGCCCGGGTCGCCTTGCTCGAAGGCGAAACGCTGGCGGCTGGCCAGCGTATGTTTGCCCAGTTATTGCTCAACGCACCGCTGCAGGCCGTGCATGGCGACCGCCTGGTGCTGCGCGACCAGCGTGCCCAGCGCACTCTGGGTGGCGGTAAGGTGCTCGACCCGTTCGCGCCCAGCCGACAACGCCGCAGCGATGAGCGCCTGCGCCAGTTGCAGGTGCTGCGCGATGCCGAGGATCTGGAGCAGGCCCTGCCGGCACTGCTCGTGAGTGCCCCGGGTGGTCTTGACCCACAGCGCCTCGAGCGGCAGTTCAACCGCCTGCGGGAAACCTGGCAGTTGCCGGAAGATGTGCGGGTGGTGGCTACGCGACAGGGCCAGCTGTTGTTTGCCAACACCCAGTGGTACGCACTGAAGCAGCAGGTACTGGAGCAGTTGACGCGGTTTCACCAACAGGAGCCCGATCAGCTTGGGCCGGACCGTGACCGCCTGCGTCGCTTTGCAGCATTGCCGTTGGAGCGGCCAGCATTTGTCAGTCTGCTGGATGAGCTGCTTGATGAAGGAACGATTGCCAGCAGCGGACCCTGGCTGCACCTGCCCGATCACAAGGTACAGTTGAGTGAAGCTGACAGTGCGTTGTGGGCACGGTTGCAGCCCAAGCTGCTGGCAGGCCAATACGATCCGCCCTGGGTTAGGACCTTGGCCAGTGAGCAGAACTGTGCAGAGGCGGATGTGCGCCTGTTACTGCGCAAGCTGGCGCGGTTGGGCCTGGTGCACCAAGTGGTGCGCGACCTGTTCTACCCCGAGGCGACGCTACAGCGCATGGCAGAGCTGCTGCTGGGGCAGACAAGAGAGACGCCGTTAGTGCAGGTTGCCGCGTTTCGCGATATGTTGGGCATCGGTCGCAAGCGCAGTGTGCAGATCCTGGAATATTTCGACCGCATCGGCCTGACCCGCAGGGTGGCCGACCAGCGTCACATCCGCGCCGACAGCGCCCTGGCCCAGCAGCAGGCCAGGCACTGAGTACAAGGAAGGCAATCGCGCCCGGTGGCGCGGCCGGGCTTCAAACCCGGTTGGGGACGGCAGCCGTTCCCGGGCAGGTTCGACTCCCGCTGCCTTCCGCCATTATTTTCTACCTGTAGGGCCTCTTCGCGGGTAAACCCGCTCCTACAACGATTGCATTCCCTGTGTAGGAGCGGGTTTACCCGCGAATAGGCCCTGAAGGGTTAAACCTAAGCCCGCTCCCCACACAGATCCAGCGCAAACCACTGTTCTGCTGCATCCACACCCAATCCCGCCCCCAGCAACGCAACCATCTTGCCCAACGCCGCCTCACGGGTCATGCCACCACCACTGACCAGCCCGGCTCCGCGCAGTCGATTACCCGCCGCATAGGTATCGAACACCACCGACCCCTCAGGGCACTGGCTGATCGCCGCCAGCAGCACACCGCGCTGGCGCGCCGCGCGCAGCACCTCCAGCAACGCCAGGTCATCCGACGGCCCGGTACCACTGCCATAGCACTCCAGCAGCAACCCTTGTACGCCGCTGTCAAGCAGGCCTTGCAAGTGCCCGGCCTGCAGCCCTGGGAACACCGGCACTACCGCCAGGTTGACCGGCTGGCGCGGGTGTTTGTAGCCAAGCTCCACGGGGAGTGCCTCGGCACGCTCACCCTCGCGATGGCGCGGCAGTGCGGCAAACGCATCGAACGCCTCACTGCGCAGCTTCGACGCCCGGCAGCCATGCAGCAATTGCCCATGGAAGTACAGCTGCACGCCGTCCTCCAGGCCTTGTTCGAACTGGCGCAGCGCACCACACAGGTTGGGCCAGGCGTCGCTGTCGGGGGCGCCGGCAGGCAGCATCGAGCCGGTCAGCAGCACCGGCACCGGCAGGCCCAGCAGAAGGAACGACAACGCCGCAGCGCTGTAGGCCAGGCTGTCGGTACCGTGCAGTACCAACACACCATCATGGCCAGCCACATCCACCGCCGCGACGATGGCATCGCGCATCGCCAGCCAGTTGTGCTGTTGCATGTTGGCGCTGTCCAGCAGCGGGTTCAGCTCTTGCAGGGTCCAGTGTACCTGGGGTGCATCGGCCAGCTGGGCGAAGTGTTCACGCATCCGTGCTTCAAAACCGCCAGCCGGCGCCAGGCCTTCCGGGGTTTCGAGCATGCCGATGGTGCCACCGGTATAGAGAACGAGAAGATTCTTGACTGCACGCATGGAAAGCATCCGAAGCGGTGAGCGGAGAAAAAAGCCGCCCACGGACGGGGCGGCTTGGGCAGGGGAGGATATCAGCGCTGTGGCTGAGCTTGGCCAGCTGCTTTGTCAGCGGCTGTTTCCACCTGCGGGTTGGCAGGCCAGGCATTGCGGTCCAGGTCCAGGTCGGCGAACTGGGTCGAATCAAACACCGGCTGCTTGATACCGGCCTTGCGTTGGTTGTCGTAGTCGCGCATCACCCGCAGGCCGACCTTGAACAGCAGGGCCAGGGCGATCAGGTTGACGAAGGCCAGGCAGGTCATGGTGATGTCGGCGAAGGCGAACACGGTCGACAGGTCTTGCATCGAACCCCATACCACCAGGGCCAGCACCAGGCCACGGAACACCATCAGCACCACGCGGTTGCGGCTGAGGAACTGCAGGCTGTTCTCGCCCAGGTAGTAGTTGTAGAGGATGCAGGTGAACACGAACAGCGACAGTGCAACGCTGACGAACACGCGGCCCCAGTCACCGACCACGGCGGCCAGCGAGTTCTGGGTCAGGACAATGCCGTCACCTTCGAAGCCCGGGGTGTAGAAGCCCGACAGCAGGATCAGCAGTGCGGTGCAGGTGCAGATCACGAAGGTGTCGAGGAACACGCTGAAGGCCTGGACCACGCCCTGGGCGCCCGGGTGCTTCACTGCAGCCACGGCGGCAACGTTCGGTGCACTGCCCAGGCCTGCTTCGTTGGCGAACACGCCACGCTTCACGCCCATGACGATGGCGCTGCCGAGCAGGCCGCCAAAGGCTGGGTCGAGGCCGAAGGCGCTCTTGAAGATGGTTTCCAGCATGGCGGGTACGTGGTCGATCTGGGTGCCGATCACATACAGGGTCACGCCGATGTAGGCCAGGGTCTTGACCGGCACCAGCAGGTCGGACACTGCCGCGATGCGCTTGATGCCGCCGATGAAGGTGATCGCCAGCAGCACGGCCAGGACGATGCCGGTGTGGCTTGGGTCGAAGGCAAAGGCGTTCTGCAGCGAATGGGTCACGGTGTACGACTGCAGGCCGATGAAGGCGAAGCCGTAGGTGACCAGCAGCAAGATCGAGAACACGATGGCCATGCTCTTTAGCTTCAGGCCGTGCAGGATGTAGTACGCCGGGCCGCCGCGGTACAGGCCGTCGCCGTCAGCGCGCTTGTACACCTGGGCCAGGGTACATTCGAAGAAGCTGCTGGCCATGCCGACCAGGGCAGTCACCCACATCCAGAACACTGCACCTGGGCCACCCAGGGTCACGGCAATACCGACACCGGCGATGTTACCGGCGCCGACGCGGCCGGCCAGGCTCAGCATCAGGGCCTGGAAGGAGCTCAGCTGGCCTGCCTGGCCACGCAGCGATTCCTTGAAAACAGCGAACATGTGGCCGAAATGGCGGAACTGGACGAAACGGGAGCGGATGGTGAAATAGCTACCCAGCCCTACGATCAGCACGATGAGGAGTTTCCCCGAAAGGAAATCGTTGAGTACTTCGAGCATTGGAAAATGACCTCGATTCTTATTCTTCGTGTGGAAAGACCAGCGGACGGCAGGCGCACCGCTATGCGTTGGGGCGCATGGTTGGCCATGACAAGAGTCGTTACAATTTCGCGGCTTGCTCTGACTTGATGCGACTTGATGCTACAATGGCGTCATTCGCGTCACCTGGGTTCCGCACATGAGCGATCATTTCGCTACCAACCTCAAACTGGCCTGCAGCCACTACCGCTCTATTTCCGAAGTTTGCCGCCAGCTGTCGATCAACCGCGCGCAGTTCAACAAGTACCTGAGCGGGCAGAGCCGTCCGACGGCTTTCAACCTCAAACGCATCGGTGATTTCTTCGGCGTCGAGGATTACGAACTGAACTTGCCGGCCGAGCAGTTCGCCCGGTTGATCGGCGCACGCGTGTCGACGCTGGCCGAGCAGCCCAGCGACCCGATCAGCGAGTTGTTCCGCCCGCTGCACGAGCATGCCGGCAACCTCTCGCGCTATTGCGGTTACTACTTCGAGTACTCCAACTGCATGTCGGTACCGGGCACGATCCTGGTGTCGCTGGTGCATCTGTGGGAAGAACGCGGCCGCTTCCTGTTCGAGCGCCAGGAGCGCCAGGAGCGCTCCAGCGCCACCGACCAGCATGCCGAAGTGCGTTGCCGTTACCTGGGCGCGGCATTCCAGCTGCAGGATCGGGTATTCCTCATCGACTACGAGTCGTTGACCTTCAACGAGATGAGCCAGACCATCCTCATTCCCAGCTTCAAAAGCCGCATTACCCGCCTGAACGGCCTGAAGGCCGGGGTCTCCAGCGGCGATCGACGCAACCCGGCCTGCACCCGGGTGGTGTGGGAGTATCTGGGCGAAGAGATCAATCGCATCAATGCCTATCGGCAGGTGAAGCTGTACCGGCCGGATGATCCGCGTATAGATGATGATGTACGCGAGCGGTTGAGCGTGGGGCCGTTGCGCAACAGCCTGTTCGAGATTGAGTGATTTCGCATTCAGGGCACAAGGCGATGCAGCCACTGCGCAAACGGGTTGTCTGCATCGAGCAGCAACTTGGTTGCCATGATGCAGCAAACACAGACCAGCAATGGCTTGATCAGACGAGGGCCGAAGTGCACGGCGCAACGCGCGCCTAACTGAGCACCCGCAAAAGCGGCAAGCGCCATGGTGATTGCCAGTGGCCAGATGATCGCGCCGCTCAAGGAAAACACTGACAACGCGCCAAGGTTGCAGGCAGCGTTCAAAAGCTTGCTATTGCAAACGGCCTGGAGCAGATGCTGGCCGAGCAAGATGACGCAGGCCAGCATGAAGAATGAGCCGACGCCTGGACCGAAAACACCGTCGTAAAACCCGATGATGGGCGCTGCAGTCATGCAGAACGCGCTGGTTGAAATCCTCGCTTTGCGCGTTTGATCATCAGGTTTAGGGCTAAAAGCGAAGTAGGCTGCGACAACGATCAGGAGGATTGGTACACAGGCCTGCAGCAGTGCTTTGGGTACGAAACTGACTGACAAGGCACCTAGTGCCCCGCCGAAGAAGGCCATAAGGGCCATCAAGCGGGATCTTTTCCAGTCGATCATGCCTTTGCGGGCAAAGGCGAATGTAGCCGAAACGGTCGCTGATGCTGCCTGAAACTTGTTGGTGGCGATCGCAGCCAACGGTTCGATTCCGGCTATGAACAGTACCGGCAGGGTAATCAAACCACCGCCGCCGGCAATAGCATCAAAGAAACCGGCCATGAGCGCCACCAGCGCGAGAACAAGAACAAGTGTTACATCGAGTTCTATCATTGAGTGGTTTCCTGTGCTCAGGCACGAACCAGTAGTGGATCTTCAGCGATTACAATTGGAACTGCGCAACGGGAGTATCCGAACTGACGTAGCAATAATCGCCGGTTGTCTCGAATGATGTCGCGGCTGTGCAAGGCTCGACCGTTGTTGATCAGCAATGCGGTGTCTGCTTGAAGGTCGAACAGCAAGGGAGGCGTGCTGCTGAGTACCTGCTGAAATGCATTGAATGCGCGCACAGCTGCGCGACTGGCATTGGCGTTGAGTGAAAAACGATAGCTGTTGTAGCGAATTGCAAATCCGCCGTCGGGGTTGAACTGGAGCAGCGAGACCGCCTGGCCTGCGTTGCCATGCCCATCCGCGAAGCATTCACTACGCGTAAAGTCAAATGATGGCGAAGTAAGGGCGAGCACATCCAGGCTGTGCATTCGTTCGAGGATGTGCCGAAGTGGAAAAACCGCAGTAGCTTCGTGGGCAGGATTCCATCGTGCTGTCAGGATAAGTGCGCAAGGCGCAGGCGAATGGCCATTGCTGGCAACCGTCGAACAATTGTAGGGCGCTTCGGTATGTGGCCCCAGGCGCATCCCTGCATGTGAGGTCAGTTCGGTTTCAGTATCGGGTTTTTCGTCGAGGAGAGGGATGCAGCCGCCTCCTTTGAAGTTAGCGACCAAACGCACCTGTTTGCCGTCATTGTCGATGTCGAAGGCAAAACTGCGATGTTGTGCCAGTGCCAGCAGCAGGTGGTTACGCGACGCAAGGAATTGGCAGCGGTTGCTGTTCGCCAGCGACATGATGTCGGCCAGCTTTTCAGGGGGCGGGTCGTCGGCGCCAGGCATCTGCCTGAACATCAGGGCAGATAGCTGGCCTGCACTAAATCGCTGTAGCGTCGACTGTTGGTCAGCACTCAATAGTGTTTCGAGTTGTTCAGCAAATAGGCGGGCTTGAACCGCCACGCCTCTAGCTTCTGGCCCCCCCAGTTCTGTAAGGGTTTGGCTTGCGAGCGCTATCGCCTGGCCTTGCTCCCTGTTGAAGTCCAGATAGGCAACTTCCGAATGGTGCATGAAACGTTCCTTGTAGTGGATAGCGTGAAGTGCCTTTGTTACCGCCGCTCGCACAATTGCGTCGGCAACAAGCAAGTGGCAGCAAACAATGATTCAATGCCGTTGGGCCGTTGAAGGGAAATCAGCCTGATCTTTGAGCGCTGTAGGAGATTTCTGCTTGTTGAGATTTCGATATGAAAGCGTTGAGCGATTGCGATGAACGGTTTGCTCGAGACCCCGTGTTGGACTTCCCCGCCCGGAAACCGCAAAATGACCCCTTTCCTTCATCAACCTCTCCGGATCTGCTGACTCTATGCGTATGCGCCTAATGCTGTTGGGTGGTGGCAATGCCCTCGGGCAAGCGCTGATTCGTCTTGGGGCCGAGGAGGACATCGCATTCCTGGCGCCGCGCCCGCCCGAGAACGGCTGGACGCCGTCCAGCCTCACTCAGCTGCTCGACGACCATCGCCCCGACGCGCTGGTCAACCTGGCTTATTACTTCGACTGGTTCCAGGCCGAGTCGGTCAGTGAGCCGCGCCTGGCGCAACAGGAGCGCGCGGTGGAGCGGCTGGCCGAGCTGTGCCAACACCACCAGATCACCCTGGTGCAGCCTTCCAGCTACCGGGTATTCGATGGGTCGCGGGCCACGGCTTACAGCGAAAAGGACGAACCTGTGCCGCTAGGCCTGCGCGGCCAGGCGCTGTGGCGCATCGAGCAGAGCGTGCGTGCCACCTGCCCTCAGCATGTGTTGCTGCGCTTTGGCTGGCTGCTGGACGAAAGCATCGATGGCTCGTTGGGCCGCTTCCTGACCCGTGCCGAGCAACCGGCGGAGCTGCTGCTGGCCGATGACCGGCGCGGTAACCCGACGCCGGTCGATGATGCCGCACGGGTGATCCTGTCGGTGCTCAAGCAGCTCGATTGCAACGCGCCGCTGTGGGGCACCTACCATTACGCTGGCAACGAGGCGACTACGCCGCTGGCGCTGGGCCAGGCGATCCTCACCGAGGCTGGCCAGTACCGCCAGCTGGCGGTGCAGGCACCGACCCCGCAGGCGCATGCCGCGCGCCCGGATGCCAGCGAAGAGCCGCAGCACGCGGTGCTGGCCTGCAAGAAAATCCTTCATACTTTTGGCATCAAGCCGCGCGCCTGGCGCGCCGGCTTGCCGCCCCTACTGGACCGGTTCTACCGCCATGGCTGATGCCCCCATCCTGATCACCGGCGGTGCCGGCTTCATTGGTTCCCACCTGTGCGATGCGTTGTTGGACAAAGGCTACGCCGTACGCATTCTCGACGATTTTTCCACTGGCCGGCGTGGCAACCTGCAAGTTGATCACCCTCGATTGGAACTGATCGAAGGCGATGTTGCCGATGCCGGGTTGGTCACGCAGGCTGCGGCCGGCTGCAGTGCCGTGGTGCACCTGGCTGCGGTGGCTTCGGTGCAGGCTTCGGTCGAAGACCCGGTGCGTACCCACCAGAGCAACTTCATCGGTACCCTCAACGTCTGTGAAGCCATGCGCGTGCACGGCCTGCGACGGGTGCTGTTCGCTTCCAGTGCGGCGGTGTACGGCAACAATGGCGAGGGTGAGTCGATTGCCGAAGACACGCCCAAGGCGCCGCTCACCCCCTATGCGGTGGACAAGCTGGCCAGTGAGCAATATCTGGACTTCTACCGCCGCCAGCATGGCCTGGAGCCGGTGGTGTTCCGCTTCTTCAATATCTTCGGGCCACGCCAGGACCCTTCTTCGCCGTATTCCGGGGTGATCAGCATCTTTTGCGAGCGCGCAGTGCAGGGCTTGCCGATTACCGTGTTCGGTGATGGCGAGCAGACCCGCGATTTCCTTTATGTCGGGGATCTGGTGCAAGTGATGGTGCAGGCGCTGGAGCAGCCGCAGGTCGAGGAGGGGGCGGTGAACATCGGCCTCAACCAGGCCACTTCGATCAACCAGATGCTGGCGGCGTTGGAGAAGGTGGTCGGTAGCTTGCCGGCGGTCAGCTATGCGCCGGCGCGCTCGGGGGATATTCGCCATTCGCGGGCGGATAACCAGCGGTTGCTGGCGCGGTTCGAGTTTGCTCAGGTGACGCCGATGGTTGAGGGGTTGGCGCGGCTGTTGGGTAAACGCTGAAGCTGATGGGGCCGCTTTGCGGCCCATCGCGACACAAGGCCGCTCCTACAGGGATCGCGCAATGCCGACGATTCGCGATCCCTGTAGGAGCGGCCTTGTGTCGCGACGGGCTGCGCAGCAGCCCCAAAATCACCCATGCTGCACAACCCTGCGCAAGCAATCCTCAGCATTCAAAACCCGCCCATCGACGGCCCGCACTTGCAACGTCTCGAGCCCCTGCCCGTTAGCACCCTCCACCAGTTCCGATCGCGCCTCGCCCGGGGCGAACAGAAACCTCTCCCCCCACTGCCTCAAGCCAACCACCACCGGAAATACCGAGCGCCCTTTCTCGGTCAGCACATATTCCTTGTAGGCGCTGCCATCCGAAGCTGGCTGCATCGCCAGCAACCCACTCTCCACCAATAGCTTGAGCCGCGAGGCAAGAATGTTCTTCGCCAGCCCCAGGTTCTTCTGAAACTCGCTGAAGCGTCGCAGGCCGTCGAAGGCATCACGCAGGATCATCAGCGCCCAACGGTCACCCAGCACTTCCAGGGCCCGGGCGACGGGGCACTGTGCGTTGTTTTCATCGAGCATGCTGCAAACCTGTCTTGAGTATCTGGTTGCAGATTAAAACCACATTTGCTAAATAGCCAGCATGTGGTTTCAATTCGAAACCAGAATTGAGAGATCAGTCCGATGACGCTCACGCTGACACGCGGGATAACCCTGCTGCTTGCCATTACCAGCGCAATGGCCGTGGCGACGGTCTATTTCGCCCAGCCTTTGCTCGAATCGATGGCCGCCGACCTGGGGGTGGCGCAGCAGCAGATTGGCTGGGTGGTGGGCGCGACGCAGGCGGGCTACGCCCTGGGCCTGTTGTTGATCGTGCCGCTGGGTGACCTGCTTGACCGCAAACGCTTGTTGCTTGGCCAGTTGCTGTTCTCGGCGCTGGCGCTGGTTGGCGTCGGCATGGCGCTGAACTGGGCGCTACTGCTGCTGGCGTTGGCCATTACCGGTTTGATGGCCGTCATGGTGCAGCTCATGGTTGCGCATGCCGCGAGCCTGGCTTCAGCTGGGCGGCAAGGGCAGGCGGTGGGTACGGTCACCAGTGGCGTGGTGCTGGGCATTCTGCTCGCACGGCTGGTCTCGGGTGGGCTGGCCGATCTGGCGGGTTGGCGCAGCGTGTACTGGGTAGCCGCGGGTGTGTTGGTACTGCTGGCACTGGTAATGTGGCGCAGCTTGCCCACGGTGCCAGCAGCCAAGTACCGCTCCAGCTACCGGGCGCTGATCGTGGCCCAGTTCAGCCTGTACCGGCACGACAGTTTGCTGCGCCAGCGCGGGGTGTTCGGTGTGTTGATCTTCGCCGCGTTCAGCGTGCTGTGGAGTGCCATGGTCATGCCCCTCAGCGCTGCACCGCTGTCACTGAGCCACGCAGAGATCGGCCTGTTCGGCCTGGCGGGTATTGCAGGCACATTGGCTGCGTCCCGCGCTGGCCGCCTGGCCGACCAAGGGCTGGGAGAGCGCACCACCGGGCTGGCGCTGGTGTTGCTGACGCTGTCATGGCTGCCCACAGCCTTTGTCGGGCAATCGCTGACGGCCTTTGTGCTGGGTGTGCTGATGCTGGACTTTGCCGTGCAGGCGGTGCATGTCACCAACCAGAGCCTGTTGCTGGCCGGGCGTGGCGAGATGGCCAGCCGCTTGATGGGTGCCTACATGTGTTGCTATTCGCTGGGTAGCGGTGTGGGGGCGGTGCTGGCAAGCTGGGTCTATGCCCATTGGGGTTGGGCTGCGGTGTGCGGCCTTGGCATGGCTATCAGCGCGGCTGCTCTGTGTTACTGGCTAGGGCTGCACAAAACCAGGGCGGCCAAAGCCGCCCTGCAGTGTTCCGGTCAGAACTTGTAGCCAAGGCCGACCATGTACACCCACGGGTCGACTTCGACGTCGACCTTGGTCTTGCTGTAGCCCAGCGCGGTCGGGCCGTTGACGCTGGCCTTGGTGTCGATGTCGACGTACCAGACCGAGGCGTTGACCAGCAGGTTGTCAGTGATCATGTAGTCCATGCCCAGCTGGCCGGCAATGCCGATCGAGTCCTGAAGTTTCAGGTTGCTGAAGCCCTGCTGCTTGCGGGTGCTGCTGAGGTCTTCATCAAAGAACAGGGTGTAGTTGATGCCCACACCGGCATACGGCTGGAATTTGGAGTTGGGCTCCATCGGGTAGTACTGCAGCGACAGGGTCGGTGGCAGTTGCTTGATGTCGGCCAGCTTGCCGTCCAGGCCGCCGCCCAGGCCTTTTACGCCGACGGTGTGCTTGAACGGTGTGGCGGCCAGCAGTTCCAGGCCGATGTGGTCGGTGAGCATGTAGGCGAATGTCAAGCCTAGCTGGGTGTCGCTGTCCAGGGTCGCCTTGGTGCCCGAAACTTTGTTGCCATCGAATTTCAGGTCGCCGCTGCTCTCGTTCGGCGCAGTGGTAATGGCGCCAGCGCGGACGATGACATCACCCGCCTGGTGGGCATGGGCAACAGGGGCGGCGAGCGCCAGGGCCGCAAGTGCGGCACCGAGCAAGGACTTGTTCATGGAAGCTCCCAAAGGACGTGAGTAATCAAGTAGTCCAATGGTACGGATGCGTCTAAACAGAATGTTTGACCCAGCTCAAAGAAGCGTCTTCATGAATTGGTAACAGTTCTCACTTCAGCTCATAAGCGTATATTTTCTCGGCTTCCATCTGGTAACCGGCATCGGCCAGTTCGCTGCTGGAGGCTCTAACCTGCATCTTTCCCTCGATCCAGTAGGGTTGGTAGAGGTCTTCGACGCGTACGCCCATCTCGCTGAAAATGTGCACGATCTGGTTCGACGGTGGCGGTGGCACATGGATGCATGCGCCGTAATAAGGGACCAGCAGGAATTCGGTGGTGCGGCCTTCTTCGCTGACCTCCAGTGGCACGATGTAGCCGGGCAGCTTGATCTGCTGGCCGTCGAGGCTTTTCACCACTGGCGCGTCGGGGGCTTGCTGGCGTGCTGCCGGAGCGGATTCGGCAGACAGGGCATTGCTGAGTTGCGACAGGTCATGCAGTGGGGCGAGCTGTGGCGGGATGACCGGGGCGCCCTCGGGTATCAGGGCGGGCCAGTCGAGCTCCTTGGGTTCCGAGGCCCACAGGGGCATTGCTACCGTCATCAGCAGGATCAGTAATATGTGCAGTGCTGGCCTCTTCGCGGCGGTTCGACGCCTCGATGAACCCGCTCCTACAAGGGGAACGCAACCCAATGTAGGAGCGGGTTTACCCGCGAAGAAGGCAGTGAGGTACTGGATCATTACTGGCACTCAGAGATGTATGGACAGGCCATCGGCCAGCGACTGCCGATAAGCCCGCCACGCCGGCACGCTGCCCATCAGCAAGGCTGCGCCAAGAATGATAGCCAGCAAGGTCCACTCGTGAGCGCTCGGCAACGCCAGCGGCAAGTACAAACCATAGTTGGCCTGCACATACCCCTGCGCCAGGGCAATCCCCGCATACAGCAAGCCCAACCCGGCGACAATGCCGACCGCCGCCAGCGACAGCGCCTCCAGCACCAGCAGCCCGGCGATATGCCACGGCCTGGCGCCGACCGAGCGCAGGATCGCCATCTCCCGCCGGCGCTCGTTGAGGCTGGTGAGAATCGCCGTGAGCATGCCGATCAGGCCAGTCAGCACCACGAACAGCGAGACCACGAACAATGCCTGTTCGGCAGTGCCCATCAGGCTCCACAGCTCTTGCAGGGCTACCCCAGGCAGAATCGCCAGCAACGGTTCGCTGCGGTACTCGTTGATCTCCCGTTGCAGGCTGAACGTGGCGATTTTGTTGTTCAGGCCCAGCATGAACGCGGTGATGGCAGCCGGTTGCAGGTCCATCGTACGCGCCTGGTCAGCGCTGATGCGCCCGGCGCCACGGGCCGGCACGCCGTTGTGCCAGTCGATATGGATCGCCTCCATGCCGCCCAGGCTGATGTGCAAGGTGCGGTCGACGGGAGTGCCGGTGCGCTTGAGCACACCAACCACGGTAAACGGCTTGTCGTCATGCTTGACCAGGCTGATGGCGGCTACGCCATGGGCCAGCACCAGCTTGTCACCGAGCGTGTAGTGCAGCGCCTCGGCGACTTCGGCGCCGAGCACCACTTCGAACGGGTCGCTGGCGAACTCACGGCCCTGGCTCAGTTCCAGATGCTGGCGGCGGCCGTACTGGTAATGGCTGAAATAATCCGTGGTGGTGCCCATCACCCGATAACCGCGGTGCGAATCGCCCAGCGAGATCGGGATGGCCCATTTTACCCGTGGGTCTTTGGCGTACTGCTCATAGCTGTCCCAGCGAATGTTGTTGGTGGCGTTGCCGATGCGGAACACTGAATACAGCAGCAGGTTCACCGAGCCAGAGCGGGCACCGACGATCAGGTCGGTGCCGCTGATGGTGCTGGCGAAGCTGGCGCGAGCCTCGGTACGCACCCGTTCCACGGCCAGCAGCAGGCACACCGATAGAGCGATGGCGAAGGCGGTGAGAAACGCTGTGAAACGGCGGTTGGCCAGGCTGGCCAGGGCAAGGCGGAGCAGGTACATCAGGCCTCCCGGGGCTTGGCGGCGCGGTTGAGTTCAGCCAGCGACAGGTGGCGGTCGAACAGCGGCGCCAGGCTCTGGTCGTGGCTGACGAACAGCAGGCTGGCGCCGGCGGCGCGGCATTCTTCGAACAGTAGGCGGATGAATGCTTCGCGGGTGTCGGCGTCCAGGGCCGAGGTCGGTTCGTCGGCAATCACCAGTTCAGGCTGGCCGATCAGCGCACGGGCGGCGGCAACCCGCTGCTGCTGGCCGATCGACAGGCTGTCGGCGCGGCGCGCGAGCAGGGCCGGGTCGTCCAGGCCCAGGTGGGCCAGCAACGTGCTGGCGGCCTGGTCGACACTGCCATGGCGCTGCTCGGCGCGGGCTTTGCGGCTGCGCGAGAAGCGGCAGGGAAGCTCGACGTTCTCACGTACCGACAGGAACGGCAGCAGGTTGAACTGCTGGAAGATGTAGCCGGTGTGATCGACCCGGAAGCGGTCGCGGGCGCCTTGGCCAAGGCTGCCAAGGTCCTGGCCGAGCAAATGGATGCGGCCCTTGCCCGGAACGGTGACGCCACCCAACAAACCCAGCAGCGTGGTCTTGCCACTGCCGCTGGGGCCTTTCAAGAACAACGCTTCGCCGGCTTCCAGGCGGAATGCCGGAATATCCAGCAGCGGCGCCTGTTTGGGCCAGGCGAACACCAGGTCCTGCAGTTCAATCAGCGCCTGGCTCATCTCAGAACGCGACCACAGCCTTGGCGGGCGAGGTCTCGACGCCTTTCTGGCCGTTCGGGCCGATCAGTTGCACGTTGATCTTCTGCGTGGCCGGGAAGGCCTTGTACAGCGGGGCAAGGTCGATCTGGGCGAGTTTGCCCGGGGTGGCGCAGTTCAACTGGTAGTGGGCGTTGATGTCGCTGTGCACGTGGCCTTTCTCGTGCTCGTCACCGTCGTCGTCAGCCTTGGCTGCGTCACCGAACAGCGGGCTTTCCAGCTCTTGCTGGTCTTCCTTGCAGCCTGCTGCCGAGGCTAGGCCGAACAGCTTCAGCGGTTGCTCGAGTTGCTGGCGCACGGCGGCAACCTTGGCTTTGTCGGCGTCGCTGCTGGCGGCGTGTTCAAAACCGACCAGGTTCATCGCCGGGCTGTCCAGCTCAAGCTCCAGGGTGTTGCCGTCGAGCACGACGTTGAGCTTGGCCACGCCATGCTCGTGGGCGCCGAGGGTGCCATGGGCGTGGTCGTGATCATGGTCATCGTGGGCATGGGCCACGGCCAGTGGCAGCAAGGCGAAGGGCAGGGCGAGCAGCAGGCGACGCATGGACGACTCCGGGACGGGCTGAATGATCTGGTTATGTTATAACAACTTTTCTGCGTGCCGCCAGCCTGTGTGGTGCAGGTTTCATCTTGAGGTAGGATGGGGGCATTGACCTGGATTCAAGGAATGCATCGTGAGAATTCGTGGGCAGATTGGTGATTGGCCGGTGGACCTGACCATCGAGCTTGAGCCTGAAGAATGGGCGCAGTTGGGGCGGCAGATCGAGGTGCCGGCGGCGGCGCATGCAGTTGCGGCGGCCCCGGTGGCTGCGCCACGGCAGGATGACGGGCAATGGACGGCGGCGCGCGAGGTGCTGCGCCTGGCGGGGCAGATGAGCGGGCCGGAATTGCTCGACCGGCTGGAAGGGCTGGCCGGGAGTACGGCGGCGGGCAAGCGGCTACTGGTGCGTTTGCGCCACAGCAGTGAGGTGAAGGTGGAAAGCGGCGTGGATGCGCCGGTTTATCACTGGGTTGGATAAACCTGTGTTGCCTGTGCTGGCCTCTTCGCGGGTGAACCCGCTCCCACAGGTATTGCACAGACCATAGAGCCGTGCGCTCTTGTGGGAGCGGGTTTACCCGCGAACGAGGGCGAAGCCCTCGCCATGAGCTTCAGGTCAGAACATCGCCGCCGACAGCTTGCGACGATAAACCCCAACCAGCGGGTGATCGCCACCCAGCAGTTCAAAGACCTGCAGCATCGCCTTCTGCGGCAGCCCATTCTCATAGCCACGGTTACGCTGGAACAGCTTCAGCAACCCTTCCAGTGCCGCCTCGTACTGCTGGCGCGCCAGCTGCTGGATACTCAGCTGGTAAGCCGCCTCGTCATCCAGCGGGTTCTGCGCCAGGCGGGTTTTCAGGTCCGCCACTTCCGGCAGGCTGGCAGCCTGGCGCAGGAACGTCAGCTGGGCCTTGGCGCCAGCCAGCGCGGCCTTGTGTTCGTCGGTCTTGACTGCATCCAGCACCACCTGGGCTTCACCCAGTTCACCGCGCTCGGCCAGGCAACGGGCGTACAGAATCAACGCCTCGGCATTGCTGTTGTCCTCGCCCAGTAGCGCCTGCAACAGCGCTTCGGCCTCGGCAAAACGGCTTTCGGCAAACAGCGCCTTGGCCTGCTCCAGCGGCGAAGCGGTGGGTGGGGCAGGCATTTGCACGTGCGGTTCAAGCATGGCGCGGATCGCCGACTCCGGCTGCGCACCGGCAAAACCGTCCACCGGCTGGCCGTCCTTGAAAAGCACCACGGTCGGCAGGCTGCGGATGCCGAACTGGGCAACCACCTGCTGCTCGACGTCGCAGTTGATCTTGGCCAGCAGTAGCTCGCCCTGGTAACCCTCGGCGATCTTCGCCAGCAATGGCATCAGTGCCTTGCACGGCGCGCACCACTCGGCCCAGAAGTCCACCAGCACCGGCTTGTGGAAGGAGTTCTCGATCACCAGTTGCTGGAAGGTGGCATCGGTGGCGTCGAAAATGTAAGGCGTGTCTTGGCTCATTGCGACTCTCGCAAACTCGTGAATAACACCACTATAAAGTGTCGCGGCTGGCGTGGTACAGGCTGACCCGGCGGAATTCGTGCGGCTCGGCCAGGTCTGGCAGGGTCAGCGCTTCGAGCACGCCCAGTTGCTGGTAGAGCGGGTGGCTGAAGTTGCGTACCCGCGAATCGGCCACCAGTGCCTGGCGACCACGGCCGAGGAAGGCATCCAGTAGTGGCAAGTTGGCGCGGTCGTACAGCACGTCGGCCACCAGGATCAGGTCGAAGCGGTCGTCTTCGGCGAAGAAATCGCTGCTGTAGCTCAGCTCCACCCCATTGAGCGCGGCATTGGCGCGGCAGGCATCGAGGGCCAATGGGTCGAGGTCGCAGGCCACTACCTCAAGGGCACCCGCACGCGCTGCTGCAATGCCGGCGATGCCGGAGCCGGCGCCAAAGTCCAGCACGCGCTTGCCGGCCACCCATTCCGGGCGCTCGGCCAGGTAGCGGGCCATGGCCAGGCCGCTGGCCCAGCAGAAGCTCCAGTAGGGTGGCTCTTCAAGAATGCGCCGGGTCTCTTCGCTGCTGAAGGCGCGGTCCATGTTCTGCTCGTCGATCAGCCACAGCTTCAGGTCGCAGCCGGGCAGCTCGCTGACGGTCAGCCGCGCTTCGCCGATCAGGTCGCTGAGGGCCTTTTGTAGGGAGCCTGGCACCACTTACGGCGCCTTCTCGAAACGCAGCGGGCCGGTGGCCTGGGTCTGGGCCTGGGTAATGCGCACCGGCGGCAGGTGCATGATCAGCTGGCCGGAGCTGCTGGCGCGGCCGCGCAGCTCGACCCGCGCGCCGGCCGGGAAGGCCTCGGGGTTGAAGCGCAGGTGATAGGGCAGGGCCTGGCCGGTACCCGTCAGGTTGCTGCTGGCCAACAGCCGTTGCGGGCGGTCGCGTTCGTCGATGACCAGCAAGGCCAGCTCTACGTCGGCACCGGCCGGGATCTCCAGCAAGGTGCCGCTGAGTTCGCGCTGGTAGGCCGGCAGCGGGCCGAGTACTTCGGCCGGCTTGGCCGCGCGGGCCGGCGCGGGTGCCAGGGGTGTATCGGTCTTCGGCCTGTCGCTGCCGCAGGCGGCGAGCAGGGCGGCGCAGCACAGCACGACGAGCGCTCGGTAGTGCATGGAGTAGTCCTTCACGGGCAGATTTCCCATGGATGTTAACCCCTTTGGCTTGTCTTGCCAGTGCAATGCGCTACCATGGCCCTCCCTTTTTTTGTTGCCTGCCACCATGCACTGTCCCTTTTGCGGTGCCAACGACACCAAGGTCATCGACTCTCGCCTCGTCGCCGAGGGCGAGCAGGTGCGCCGCCGCCGCGAATGCGTGGCCTGTGGCGAGCGCTTCACCACCTTCGAAACCGCCGAGCTGGTGCTGCCCCGGCTGATCAAGCAGGACGGCACGCGCCAGCCCTTCGACGAAGACAAGCTGCGTGCCGGCATGCAGCGGGCGCTGGAAAAACGCCCGGTCAGCGTCGAGCGCCTGGAAGCGGCGCTGGCGCACATCAAGAGCCGCCTGCGTGCCACCGGTGAGCGCGAAGTCAAATCGCTGGTGGTGGGTGAAATGGTCATGGCCGAGCTGCGCAAGCTGGATGAAGTCGCCTATATCCGCTTTGCCTCGGTGTACCGGCGCTTCCAGGACCTCGACGAGTTCCGCGAAGAAATCGACCGCCTGGCCCGTGAGCCGGCTAAAGAGTGAACATGCCCAGCCAAGCCGCCATCCTTGACGCCCACTACATGGCCCGCGCGCTGGAGCTGGCGCGCAAGGGCCTGTACACCACCCACCCGAACCCGCGCGTAGGTTGTGTGATCGTGCGCGATGGCGAAGTGGTCGGCGAAGGCTGGCACGTGCGCGCCGGCGAACCGCATGCCGAGGTGCATGCCCTGCGCCAGGCTGGTGAGCGAGCCCGCGGCGCCTGTGCCTACGTCACCCTGGAGCCGTGCAGCCACCATGGCCGCACGCCGCCATGTGCCGAAGCGCTGGTCAATGCCGGTGTGGCGCGGGTGGTTGCGGCCATGGAGGACCCGAACCCGCAAGTGGCGGGGCAGGGCCTGCGGCGCCTGGCCGAGGCCGGTATCGAAGTGGCCAGCGGCGTGCTCGAGGCCGAGGCCCGTGCCCTCAACCCGGGCTTCCTCAAGCGCATGGAGCACGGCCTGCCGTTCGTCCGCGCCAAGCTGGCCATGAGCCTGGACGGCCGCACCGCCATGGCCAGTGGTGAAAGCCAGTGGATCACCGGGCCGGCTGCCCGCTCGGCAGTGCAGCGCCTGCGCGCTCGCTCCAGCGTGGTGCTCACCAGCGCCGCTAGCGTGCTAGCCGATAACGCCCGCATGACCGTGCGCGGCACCGAGCTGGGCCTGGATGCCGAAACCACCGCCCTGGCACTCAGCCGTACTCCGCTGCGTGTGCTGGTCGATGGCCGCCTGCGCCTGCCACTGGATGCGCCATTCTTCCAGGCCGGCCCGGCACTGGTGGTGACCGCTGTCGCAGATGACCTGCGCTATGCCGCTGCCGGCCAGGAACTGCTCTGCCTGCCGGGCGACAATGGCCAGGTCGACCTGGCGGCGCTGCTGCAGGCCCTGGCCGCCCGTGGCGTCAACGAAATCCTGCTGGAAGCCGGTGCCGGCCTGGTCGGTGCCTTTGCCCGCCAAGGCCTGGTCGACGAGTACCAGCTGTTCGTCGCCGGCACCTTCCTCGGCTCCCAGGCCCGCCCGCTGCTGGACTGGCCGCTGGAGAAGATGAGCGAAGCACCGCGGCTGAAAATTACCGAAATGCGTGCAGTGGGCGATGACTGGCGGGTCACGGCCATCCCCCTGCCGGCACCCGGCGTATAATGCCGGGCTTGCCCCGCGCAAACCGTTTTTGAGGAAGACCCCATGTTCACCGGCATCATCGAATCCATCGGCACCATCCGCAGCCTGACCCCCAAGGGTGGCGACGTGCGCGTCTACGTCGAAACCGGCAAGCTCGACCTGGCTGACGTCAAGCTTGGCGACAGCATCGCCGTCAACGGCGTATGCCTGACCGCCGTGGAACTGCCGGGTAACGGCTTCTGGGCCGACGTCAGCGTCGAAACCCTCAAACGCACCGCGTTCATCGACCTCAAGAGCGGCAGCAAGGTCAACCTGGAAAAGGCCCTGACCCCAACCACCCGCCTGGGCGGGCACCTGGTCAGCGGCCATGTCGACGGGGTCGGCGAAATCATTTCGCGCAGCGATAACGCCCGCGCCATCCAGTTCCGTGTGCGTGCACCCAAGGAGCTGGCCAAGTACATCGCCCACAAGGGTTCGATCACCGTCGACGGCACCAGCCTGACGGTCAATGAGGTCAATGGCGCCGAGTTCGAGCTGACCATTGTCCCGCACACCCTGTCCGAAACCATCATGGCCGACTACCGCGCAGGGCGTCGGGTAAACCTTGAGGTCGACCTGCTGGCCCGTTACCTGGAGCGTTTGCTGCTGGGTGACAAGGCCGCCGAACCGAGCAAGGGCAGTGGCATTACCGAAAGCTTCCTGGCCGCCAACGGCTTCTTGAAATCCTGATTGAGAAGGGGGTGCCGCGTGGCGCTCAACAGCATCGAAGAACTGGTCGAAGACATCCGCCAGGGCAAAATGGTCATCCTCATGGATGACGAAGACCGCGAGAACGAAGGCGACATCATCATGGCAGCCGAATGCTGCCTGCCCGAACACATCAACTTCATGGCCAAGCACGCCCGTGGCCTGATCTGCATGCCGATGACCCGCGAGCGTTGCGAAACGCTGAAGCTGCCACTGATGGCGCCGCGCAACGGCTCTGGCTTCGGCACCAAGTTCACCGTGTCGATCGAAGCCGCCGAAGGCGTCACCACCGGCATCTCCGCCGCCGACCGCGCCCGTACCGTGCAGGCCGCTGCTGCCAAGGATGCCAAGGCCGAAGACATCGTCAGCCCTGGCCACATCTTCCCGCTGATGGCCCAGCCTGGCGGTACCCTGGCTCGCGCCGGCCACACCGAAGCTGCCTGCGACCTGGCGCGCATGGCCGGTTTCGAGCCAAGCGGCGTGATCTGCGAAGTGATGAACGACGACGGCACCATGTCGCGCCGCGCCGAGCTGGAAGTGTTCGCCGCCGAACACGGCCTGAAGATCGGCACCATCGCCGACCTGATCCACTACCGCATGATCCACGAGCGCACCGTGCAGCGTGTGTCCGAGCAACCGGTAGAGAGCGAGCTGGGTGAGTTCAACCTGGTCACCTACCGCGACGCGGTGGAAGGCGACGTGCACATGGCCCTGACCCTGGGCAAGATCTGCGCCGAAGAGCCGACCCTGGTGCGTGTACACAACATGGACCCGCTGCGCGACCTGCTGCTGGTCAAGCAACCGGGCCGCTGGAGCCTGCGCGCAGCCATGGCTGCCGTGGCCGAGGCCGGTAGCGGCGTGGTGTTGCTGCTGGGCCACCCGCTGGACGGCGACGTGCTGCTGGCACACATCCGCGAAAGCGCGGGCGATGCACCGACCAAGGCACCGACCACCTACAGCACCGTCGGCGCCGGTTCGCAGATCCTGCGCGACCTCGGTGTGCGCAAGATGCGCCTGATGAGTTCGCCGATGAAGTTCAACGCGATATCCGGATTCGATCTGGAAGTTGTAGAATACGTGCCCTCCGAGTGACTTGAGGCGGCAATGACGCCCTCTGCTCGAGTCCAGACCCCTGTCGAGGCCGCTTGTATGCGGCCTCGCTCTTGAAGATGAGAATATCGGAATGACCCTGAAGACCATCGAAGGTACCTTCATCGCCCCCAAAGGTCGCTATGCTTTGGTGGTTGGCCGCTTCAACAGCTTCGTTGTCGAAAGCCTGGTAAGCGGTGCCGTTGATACCCTGGTTCGCCACGGTGTCAGCGAAAGCGACATCACCATCATCCGTGCCCCGGGTGCGTTCGAGATCCCGCTGGTAGCACAGAAGGTCGCCCGGCAAGGCGCCTACGACGCGATCATCGCCCTGGGCGCCGTGATCCGTGGTGGTACCCCGCACTTTGAATACGTGGCAGGCGAATGCACCAAGGGCCTGGCCCAGGTGTCCATGGAGTTCGGTGTTCCGGTGGCCTTCGGCGTACTGACCGTCGACTCCATCGAGCAAGCCATCGAGCGTTCCGGCACCAAGGCTGGCAACAAAGGCGGTGAAGCTGCCCTGTCCGCTCTGGAAATGGTCAGCCTGCTGGCGCAGTTGGAGGCCAAGTGATTAGCGACGAAAGCGATCGTTTCAACCCGCGCGATCCAAAACCTGCGGATGCCGGCAAGCCCTCGAAGAGCGCCAAGCGCCGCGAAGCCCGCAAGCTCGCGACCCAGGCCCTCTACCAGTGGCACATGGCCCAGCATTCGCTGAACGAGATCGAAGCGCAGTTCCGGGTCGATAACGATTTCACCGATGTCGACGGTGCCTATTTCCGCGAGATCCTCCACGGGGTCCCGGCGATCAAGGGCGAAATCGACAAGGCGCTGGTGCCGTGCATGACCATCGCGCTGGACGAACTCGACCCGGTCGAGCTGGCCGTGCTGCGCCTGTCCACCTGGGAGCTGATCAAGCGCGTTGACGTGCCGTACCGCGTGGTGATCAACGAAGGTGTGGAACTGGCCAAGGTCTTCGGTGCCACCGACGGCCACAAGTTCGTCAACGGCGTGCTGGACAAGCTCGCCCCGGCCCTGCGTGAAGCAGAAGTCAAGGCGAACAAGCGCTGATCCTGGCGCTGCCTGGCCATGGGTGAGTTCGAGCTGATCAACCATTACTTCGCCGCCGCGCCCTGTGCGCAGGGCGGCGAGGGCGTGGCCCTGGGTATCGGCGACGACTGTGCCCTGCTGCAGCTTCCCCCCGGTGAGCAACTGGCCGTGTCGACCGACACGCTGGTCGCCGGGGTGCACTTTCCTGCTGTTTGCGACCCACTGCTGCTGGGCCAGCGTTCGTTGGCCGTGGCGGCCAGCGACCTGGCGGCCATGGGTGCAACGGCTATCGGCTTTACCCTCGCCATTACCCTGCCTGACGTTGGCCCGGACTGGCTGGCGGCCTATGCCGACGGCCTCAGCCGCATGGCCCACCGTTGCCGCATGAGCCTGATTGGCGGGGATACTACCCGTGGTCCGCTGAGCATCACCGTGACCGTGTTCGGCCGCGTGCCGGCAGGCCAGGCGTTACGCCGCAGCGGCGCACGGCCGGGCGACCTGCTGTGTGTCGGCGGTTCGCTGGGCAAGGCCGCCGGTGCCTTGCCGCTGGTGTTGGGTGAGCGCGAGGCGCCTGCCGAGCAGGCCGAGCCGCTGCTGGCCCATTACTGGTCGCCGATGCCGCAGCTTACCCTTGGCGCCTTGCTGCGAGGCAAAGCCACGGCGGCGCTGGACATCTCCGATGGCCTGCTCGCAGATTGCGGGCATATCGCCAAGGCGTCTGGCGTGGCGCTGGAGGTGAACCTGGCGCAGGTACCAGTGTCTCCTGCTCTAGAGGCGTTCCTCGGCCGCGAAGCGGCGATGAAGGCAGCACTCACGGGTGGCGACGATTACGTATTGGCCTTCACCTTGCCGCCCGAAGCAGTGGCGCCTTTGGCTGACCTCGGTTTTATCGAGGTGCATATCATTGGTCGTGTGCGCGAAGGGCAGGGCGTGACGCTGCGCGACGCACAAGGCCAGGACATCACCCCCGTGCAGCGGGGCTATCAACACTTTAGGGAGACACCGTGACCGATCACCCCAACCAGGTGCCTGCGGAGTTTGTTCCGCCTTCGGTCTGGCGCAACCCGTGGCACTTCATCGCGTTCGGCTTCGGCTCTGGCACCTTGCCCAAGGCGCCGGGTACCTGGGGCTCGCTGGTGGCCATACCGTTCATTCCGCTGTGGCAGATGCTGCCCGACTGGGGCTACTGGCTGCTGCTCGGCGTGAGCATGCTGTTCGGCTTCTGGCTGTGCGGTAAAGTCGCCAATGACTTGCGCGTGCACGACCATGAAGGCATTGTCTGGGACGAGATTGTCGGCATGTGGATCACCCTCTGGCTGGTGCCGGAAGGCTGGCAGTGGCTGCTGGCAGGGTTCCTGATGTTCCGCTTCTTCGACATCCTCAAGCCGTGGCCGATACGCTGGATCGACCGCCATGTGCACGGGGGCGTCGGCATCATGCTCGATGATATCCTGGCCGGCGTGTTCGCCTGGCTGGGCATGCAGGTTCTGGTGTGGGCGGTTGCCTGAAACAGGGAGCGCGTGAATGGCCATAAGGACTGTGCTGCTGGCAATGCTGCTGAGTGTTGCGCCGTGGGTGGCGGCTGCCGAAGGCGTGCCGAAGCAGATCCACCTGGTCAGCGAGGAATGGCTCGACTACACCAACGCCGACGGTACCGGGGTGGCCTGGGACGTACTGCGCAAGGTGTTCGAGCCGGCCGGGGTCAAGGTGGTTACCCAGAGTGCGCCCTACAGCCGCGCGGTCGGGCTGGTGAAACGTGGTGAGGCGGATGCCTGGGTGGGCTCGTACAAGGAGGAGAACGACGACAACCTGTACCCGCGCTGGCACTTCGACATGGACCACATCTACGCCCTGGGGCTGGCCAGCAAGCCTGTGCCCACGCCGCAGAATGTAGGTAAGTACCGCTTGGCCTGGGTGCGTGGCTACGACTACGGTAGCTACCTGCCGAATGTGCACGAGTTTCGGGAGATTCAGCGCCGCGAAGGCATCTTGCCGATGCTCGAGCATGACCGTGTGGACTTCTACATCGATGCCCAGACCGAAGTCGATTATGTCCTGGGCCAGTCATCGCAGCCCGAGCGCTTCCGCCGCACCCATGTCGCCGAACTGCCGCTGTACCTGGCCTTCGCCCGCAACGACCAGGCCAAGGCTCTGTGTGACCTGTTCGACAAGCGCATGGCCGAGTTGGTGCGTAGTGGAGAGCTGAAGCCGATTTTCGAACACTGGCGGCAGCCGTATCCGTTCAGCGCGGACAGCAAACCGCACTGAAACAGCGATTATCTGACCGGACTCTGTTCCCTGTGGGAGCGGGTTCACCCGCGAAGGACGCGACGCGGTGCCTGGCACGGGCTTCGCCCGTGTTCGCGGGTGAACCCGCTCCCACAGTGATTGTGCAAACCCGGTGACGGGGTGTCGGTCTCACCTAAGCATCGAACTTTTCGATCTTACCCCACGGTATTCAGCCAGCCCACACTGCTCAACCTGCTGATACAATCGGTTCACGAGAAATTTCCTACTTATGCCAGGAGCACAACGTGCCCGTCGTCTTTGTTGCCGCCTCTAAACTCCCGACTCCCTTCGCGACTTTCACCATGCATGGCTTTCTCGACGAAGCCACTGGCCGTGAGCACGTGGTGCTCAGCCTGGGTGATATTGCGGATGGCCAGCCGGTATTGGGGCGCCTGCACTCCGAGTGCCTGACCGGCGATGCCCTGTTCAGCCAGCGCTGTGACTGCGGCTCGCAGCTGGAAGCCGCGCTGCAGGCCATCGCCCGCGAAGGCCGCGGCGTGCTGCTGTACCTGCGTCAGGAAGGCCGCGGCATCGGCCTGTTGAACAAGATCCGCGCCTACGAGCTGCAGGATGGCGGCGCCGACACCGTCGAAGCCAACGAACGCCTGGGCTTTGCTGCCGACCAGCGTGACTACGCCATGTGCCTGCCGATGCTCGAGCACCTGGGGGTGAAGTCGCTGCGCCTGATGACCAACAACCCGCGCAAGGTCAAAGCCCTGACCGACATGAACATTGTCGTCGCCGAGCGTGTGCCGCTGCACACCGGGCACAACCCGCACAACCGCTACTACCTGGCGACCAAGGCCGGCAAACTGGGCCACATGCTGGGTAACGAACACCAGGGCGAGGCGCCCCAGGCGTGACCCGCGCCGAGGTCAAGCGGCGCCTGGCCCTGGCCTGGTGGCAGTACCTGGCGGTAGGCCTGGTGCCGCTGCCTGTCATGGCCTGGGCTTTTGGTGGCGGCGATGCGCTGATCCCGGTGCTGGCCATGCCGCTGTTCATTGCCGGCGCGGCCACCATGTTCCTCAGCCTGCCGCGTTTCGGTGGCTACAAGCGCGCACTCATTGCGACTTCCAAGGTGCTTGGCACCGGTGAAGAGCCTGCTGCCTGGATCGAACTGGCGCGGGTCAGGCGCTTGGCCATGCTGTATGCGTGCTTCCCGGCTTGGGTCGCCGCGCTGTCGGTACTGGTCGGCCTCGAGGCGGTGCCGCAGATCCTCCTGGCGTTGTCCACCGTGGTGGTGTTGTACCTCTATCGCATTCCGCGCCAGCTCGGCTGATGCGCCTGCTGCCTGGCCTGCTGGCGCTGTTTGCCTGCACGGTAATGGCTGGCGAGCCCCTGCGCGTCGTCAGCCTGGCCCCGTCGATGACGGAAATCATGCTCGAACTTCAGGCCGATGACCTGCTGGTGGGCGTGCTCGACGGTGGTGATCGACCGGCTGCCCTGCACGACTTGCCCTCGGTCGGGCGCCAGGGGCAATTGGACATGGAGCGCCTGCTCAGCCTGCGCCCCGACCTGTTGCTGCTGTGGCCGGGCAGCGTGCCAGCAGCCCAGCGCGACCAGCTCAAGCGCCTTGGCATTGCCACTTTCAGCGCCGAACCCCATGACATCGACCAACTGATCGAGCACATCGAAGCCATTGCCGGGCGCGTAGGGCGGGCCCAGCAGGGCCGGCAGTACGCTCACGCCCTGCGTGAGCGGTTGCAGCAGCTTCGCCAGCAGTATCGGCGCAACGAGCCCTTGCAGGTGTTCTATCAGGTCTGGGATCGGCCGTTATACACCCTCGGTGGCCGCCAGGTGGTCAGCGACGCATTGGCAGTGTGCGGTGCGCGCAACGTGTTCGCCGACCTCAGTCAGCCGGCGCCACAGGTGAATGTGGAGTCTGTGCTGCTGCGCAACCCGCAGGTCATCCTGGCCGGTGACCAGGCGCAATTGGCCAGCTGGAAGGCCTGGCCGCAGCTGCGAGCGGTAGCCGATGATCGCTTGCTGGTGGTACCAGACAAGGGCCTGGAGCGCCCCAGCGGGCAAATGATCGAAGCCACCGCACGCCTGTGTGCGCTGCTGGCGGCTAAAGCGCCGGCGTCCAGGTGACGCTGAACAGCAGCGTGCGGCCTTCTTCGCGGTAAGGGTGGTAAGCGCCCTCGTAGCTGTAAAGGGCGCGGCCGTAGCGGCGGTCCAGCAGGTTATCCAGCCTGGCTTCCAGTTTCACTTCACCGGTAGCCGCCCAGCTTCCGCGCAACCCGAGCAGGCCATAGCCACCGATACGATTGCGGTTGGCCTCATCGTCATAGCTGCTGCTGACAGCCTGCCAGCTGGCGCCCGCACTGAAACGCCCGAAATCACGGTCCAGGTCCAGGCTCAGGGTGCGCCGGGCACGGCGGGCCAGGGTGTGGCCGGTGTCGCGGTCGCGAGGGTCGATCAGTGCCAGGCCCAATTGGCTATGCCAAGCGCCCCATTGCTGGGTCAGCGCCATTTCCAGGCCGTTGATTTGCGCCGAGGCGACGTTGCGGGGGATCGAGTCCTGGCCAAAGATGATCGCGTCGCGCAGGTCGGTACGGTACAGCGAGGTTTCCAGACGGGTGTCGGCCGACAGCTGGCTACGCCATTGCAGCTCATAGCTTTTCGAATGCTCGGGGTCCAGGTTCGGGTTGCTGAACTGGGGGTAATACAAGTCGTTGAAGGTGGGGGCGCGGAAACCTTCGCTGTAGGACAGCAGTACATCGTTGTTCGCGTTCAACGGTACGGTCAGGCTGCCGCTCCAGGTGGTCTGGCCGCCAAACTGCTGGTTGCGGTCATGACGCACGCCCAGTTCGGTAGAGAACTGCTCGCCCTGGTAGCGGTGCTGCATGAACACGGCGCGGTTCCAGCGGCTGTCCTCGGTGAAGTCGGTACTGCCGTGGACACGGTCTTCATACCAGTCGCCGCCGATCAGCACGCTGTTGTGTTCGCCCAAGGACAGGTCGTTCTGCCAGGTGGCCTGATCGCGGTAGGTGTTGAACACGAAGCGCTCGGCACTGAGCTTGTCGCGCTTGTCGTCGCGGTTCTCGCTGTGCGCCAGCTCCAGGCGAGAGTGCCAGGCATCGGTCAGTTGGGCGTCAAAGTAGCTGCCCAGGCTGCTGACACTGAAGTCGGTGTAGGGCTGCTGGCCGAAGCTCTCGAAGGTGACCGGGTCGAAGCCACCGAACGGGTTGTCGTATTCGCTGCGGCCGCGGCTGTCGAGCAGGTTCAGGCCGGCTTCGAAGCGCTCGCCGAAGGTGTGGCTCAGGCTCAGGTTGAATGACTTGTTGCGGTAGGCGTCATGGTCGCCGTCGCTGGCGAAGGACGGCCCGGTGGAATCGATACCGGCCGTTTCATCCAGGCTGGCCCCGAGGTTGAAGCGGGTCGCACCATTGCCGCCAGACAGCCCCAGGCTGCGCTGGAAGGTCTGGTTGCTGCCGGCCGCCATGCGCAGGCGTGGCTGCAGGCCGGGGCCGTTGTTGCGCCGGGTGAAGATCTGGATCACCCCGCCAATGGCGTCGCTGCCATACACCGCCGAGCGCGAGCCGCGCAGCACTTCCACCCGTTCGATCTGGTCGACGTCGAGAAACTGCAGGCCGCTGTCGCCGGAGGTGGCGTTGGCGATACGCACGCCATCGAGCAGCACCAGGCTCTGCGCGGCCTTGGTACCACGGATGAAGATGCCCGGCAGGCTGCCACGGCCTCCCGTAGGTGCCACCTGTACGCCAGGCACGCGAGTGAGCAGGTCGGTGACGCTTGAGGGTTGCAGGCGGTCGATGTCGGCGCGGGTGAAGACCGTGTTGGCGGCGCTGGTGGCGGTGCGCGATTCGACCTGGCGGCTGGCGCTGATCAGCACGTCGGGGAGCTTGAGCGCGTCGTCGCGTTCGGCGGCGATCAGCAATGTAGGGGCGCAGAGTAGCGCGGCACAGGCAGATTTCTTCATCAGCAATTCCAAAGCATTCGCGGGTAAACCCGCTCCCACAGGGTTTTAACAGTACTTGAATACTGCGCAATCCCTGTGGGAGCGGGTTTACCCGCGAAAAGGCCCTACAGGCCGAGCTTGGCCATGCGGGCTTTGACAGAAGCCTCGATGCCAGCCGCATCCAGCCCGCACTCGGCCAGCATCTGCGCCGGCTTGGCATGCTCGACATAAATATCAGGCAGCCCCAGGTGCAGCAGCGGCTTGAGCACGGCTTCATTGGCCAGGAACTCACCCACCGCAGCACCGGCGCCACCCATGATGGCGTTTTCTTCGATGGTCACCAGCAACTCATGGTTGCCAGCCAGTTCCAGCACCAGGGCCTCGTCCAGCGGCTTGACGAAGCGCATGTCGACCACCGTGGCGTTGATCTGCTCGGCAACCTGCAGGGCCTCGGCCAGTTGCACACCGAACACCAGCAGGGCGACTTTTTCGCCCTGGCGGCGGACCACACCCTTGCCGATCTCCAGCGGCTCAAGGTCACCGCTGATCGGGGCATTCGGGCCGGTGCCACGCGGGTAGCGCACCGCAGCCGGGCCGTTGTACAGGTGGCCGGTGCTGAGCATCTTGCGCAGCTCGTTCTCGTCGCTCGGGGTCATCACCAGCATGCCCGGGATGCAGCGCAGGTAAGACAGGTCGTAGCTGCCCGCGTGGGTCGGGCCGTCTTCGCCGACCAGGCCGGCGCGGTCGATGGCGAACAGCACATCGAGGTTCTGCACCGCCACGTCGTGGATCAGTTGGTCGTAGGCACGCTGCAGGAAGGTGGAGTAGATCGCCACCACCGGCTTGCTGCCCTCGCAGGCCATGCCGGCCGCCAGGGTGACTGCGTGCTGCTCGGCAATCGCCACATCGAAGTAGCGCTCCGGGTAACGCTCGCTGAAGTCGACCAGGTCGGAGCCTTCCTTCATCGCCGGGGTAATGCCCACCAGGCGGTTGTCGGCAGCGGCCATGTCGCACAGCCACTGGCCGAACACCGCGGAGTATTTCGGGCCGCTGGCTTTCTTCGGCGCGGCAGGCTTGTCGGCCGGCTCCAGCTTGGTGATGGCGTGGTAGCCGATCGGGTCGATCTCGGCCGGGGCGAAGCCCTTGCCCTTCTTGGTCACCACGTGCAGGAACTGCGGGCCTTTGAGGTCACGCATGTTGCGCAGGGTGGCGATCATGGTCGGCAGGTCGTGGCCGTCGATCGGGCCGATGTAGTTCCAGCCCAGCTCCTCGAACAGCGTACCCGGCACCAGCATGCCCTTGGCGTACTCCTCGGTGCGACGGGCGATTTCCCAGGCGCCCGGCAGGCGCGACAGCACTTTTTTGCTGCCTTCGCGCATGCTCGCGTAGGTGCGGCTGGAAAGGATCTTGGCCAGGTAGTTGGACAGGCCGCCGACATTGCGCGAAATCGACATGTCGTTGTCGTTGAGGATCACCAGCATGTCGGCGTTGACTTCCTGGGCGTGGTTCAACGCCTCGAAAGCCATGCCGGCAGTCAGCGCGCCGTCACCGATCACCGCAATCGACTTGCGCGCGCTGTTTTGCAGGCGGGCGGCAATGGCCATGCCCAGCGCGGCGCTGATCGAGGTGCTGGAGTGGCCGACGCCAAAGGTGTCGTACTCGCTTTCGCTGCGGCGCGGGAAGGCGGCGATGCCGTCCTTCTGACGCAGGCTGAGCATGCGGTTGCGGCGCCCGGTGAGGATCTTGTGCGGGTAGGCCTGATGGCCCACGTCCCACACCAGCCGGTCATCCGGGGTGTCGAACACGTAGTGCAGGGCGATGGTCAGCTCGATCACGCCCAGGCCGGCACCAAAATGCCCACCGGTCTGCCCCACGGTATAGAGCAGTTCCTGGCGCAGCTCGTCGGCCAGGGTCTCCAGGTCGGCTTCGGCCAGCCGGCGCAGGCCGGCAGGCGTGTCAGCGCGGTCGAGCAACGGCGTGACCGGGCGTTCGCGGGGGATCTCTTGAAACGTCGTGGGCATCAGGCGAGTCGTTATAGGTGTGTGAAGACGCGGCAGTTTACCCCATTGTGGGAAAAGTGCCCATTCAACCACTGTTTGCGACAGCCAGTGTAGGAGCGGGTTTACCCGCGAATACGGTGGTGCATTCACCGCCGCATTCGCGGGTAAACCCGCTCCTACATTGGGCGTGGTATCAGTGTTTAGTTGCGGCGTTCGACGATGTAACGCGCCAACGCCCGCAGTGGCTCGGCTTTTTCGCCGAACCCTTCCAGTGCGACCAGCGCCTGGTCGCGCAGTTCGTTCGCATAGGCCTTGGCGGCTTCCAGGCCCAGCAAGGCCGGGTAGGTCGGTTTGTCACGGGCTATGTCAGCACCCTGGCGTTTGCCCAGGGTGGCGGTGTCGCTTTCCACATCGAGGATATCGTCCTGCACCTGAAATGCCAGGCCGATGGCTTGTGCATAAGTCTGCAGGGCATCCAGCTGCGCCTGTTCGGCACGGGCGCTGGCCAGGGCGCCGAGGCGCACGCTGGCTTCGATCAACGCGCCAGTCTTGTGCCGGTGCATGAACTCCAGCGCCTGCTGGTCCAGCTTCACGCCTACCGAGCCCAGGTCGATCGCCTGGCCGCCAACCATACCGGCCGGGCCGGCAGCTTTAGCCAGGGCCTGGACCATCGCCAGGCGGATGCTGTCGGCCTGCGGGCTCAGGCGCGGGTCGAGCAGGGCGCCGAAGGCCAGGCTCTGCAAGCCGTCGCCTGCGAGGATGGCGCAGGCTTCGTCGAACGCTTTGTGGGTGGTTGGCTGGCCGCGGCGCAGGTCGTCGTCGTCCATGGCCGGCAGGTCGTCATGCACCAGCGAATAGGCATGGATCAGCTCTACCGCGCAGGCGGCACCATTGGCCTGTTCGGCCGGGGCACCCAGGGCTTCACAGGCCGCATAGGCCAGCAGCGGGCGCACGCGCTTGCCGCCGTTCATCACGCTGTAGCGCATGGCGGCGTAAAGGCGTTCGAGCTCTTTGGTCGGGGCGATGAACAGCGGTTCGAGGGCGGCGTCGACCCGCGCCTGGCAACTGGCCTGGTAGGTGCCGATCATGCTTCCGGCTCCGCGTCGAAGGGCTGGGCAGCCAGCTCACCATCGCGCTCCAGCAGGATTTGCACTTTCTGTTCGGCCTGGGCCAACGCGCCCTGGCAATCACGGGTCAGGGCGATGCCTTGCTCGAAGGCGGCCAGCGACTCTTCCAGCGACAACTCGCCGTTCTCCAGGCGCTCGACCAGTGCTTGCAGGTCTGCGAGGGATTGCTCGAAATCGAGGGAGGCTTTTTTGCGGGCCATGGCGACTGTCTCGGTGGCATTCAGAACGGCGCGACACTAGCAGAGCGGGGCGGGGGGAGCAAACATCAGGGGCATTGAGGTGGGTTTCAAGGGCCCTTTCGCGGGTAAACCCGCTCCCACAGAGAACTCACAGACTTTGAGCCTTGTGCAGTACCTGTGGGAGCGGGTTTACCCGCGAATTGCCCAGAGGTGGCCCGTCAGGCAGGCTCGGCTTGCAGCTCCACCATCGCCTCCCGGTACCGCGCCAGCTCCTCGATGGTCAGCACCGGCAGATTGTACTGCCGCGCATACACCGCCACCTGTTCGCCCCGGGCCATGGTGCCGTCGGGGTTCATCAGTTCGCACAGTACCGCCGCCGGGCGCAGGCCGGCCAGGCGCGCCAGGTCCACCGAGCCTTCGGTGTGGCCACGACGGGTCAGCACACCGCCATTGCGCGCGCGCAGCGGGAACACATGCCCCGGGCTGACGATATGACGTTGTTCGGCGCTGGAACGCAGTGCCGCAGCAATGGTGGTGATGCGGTCCTGGGCGGATACCCCGGTAGTGATCCCTTCCGCCGCCTCGATGGTAACGGTGAAGCCGGTGCCATGGCGGGCCTGGTTGTTCTGCACCATGGGTGCCAGCTGCAGCGCGTCGACGGTGGCTTCGTCCAGGCACAGGCAGACGATGCCGCTGCAATCGCGAATCATCATGGCCATGGTCTGCAGCGAAATGTTTTCGGCGGCGGCAATGATGTCCGCTTCGTCCTCGCGGTCGTCATCGTCGAGCAACAGCACAGGGCGCCCGGCCTTGAAGGCGGCGATGGCGGCGGAAACATTGGGGAATTGCGAGTGGTGCTGGGTGGACATGAAACGCTCCTCGTGAATGATCGATGAACGTCTCGGGGCGAACAAAATGCGCGCGCAAGGGCGCCCGGATGGCCCCTGCCTGACGCCTTCTTTCATCCGGACTATGACCGTCGGCTCTGGAGTCGCACCAGATCTGCTGACCCCCGGCATGGCCGGGGCGCTCGCGGGCTCATCTTTCGATTTACCGCCGGTGGGGACTTGCACCCCGCCCTGAAGACCAGGCAAGCATACAGCACATGGCCACCCTGCTGGCAAGCCGCGGTTCTACGACCTTTGGCGCAATCGTGCCGCTACACCGTGTGTTAAGGGCTGACAAGTGTGTTGCCTGTTCCGGCCTTTTCGCGGGTGAACCCGCTCCCACAGGACCACACTGCCTCAAGGGCAGTGGAAACCCTGTGGGAGCGGGTTCACCCGCGAAGAGGCCGGCACAGTCTTACCGCGACATCCCTTCAATCACCTGCTTCAGCGAAGCCGGCAACATAGGCCCATGCCCCAACCCTGCAAACCGCTCGAACCGCACCTGCAAGCCTGGCACCCTGGCCAGGCCTGCCACCAGCTCACGCGCCGGCCGCTCGACGTCGCCTTGCACCTGCGTGCGCGGGTTCGCCGGCTCTTCACTGCCGCGCATCAGCAACAGCCGCGGCCGGCTGCTTCCCAAGCGCTGCTCGAGCCCCTGCGCCTCACCCACGATCGCGCCGTCATGCCACCACAGCGACGGGCTGGCTGCTGCATAGTCACTGAAAGCCCCGGGCCGGGTGAACAGCGCATGCAGCACGGCCAACCCGCCATAGGAGTGCCCCCATAGCGTCTGCCGCTGCAGGTCGATCGGTGCCACGCCCGCCACCAGGGTGCGCATGCGCCCGGTCAGCAGGTCGAGAAATGCATCCACGCCACCACTGGGTTGCCCGGTCAGCGGGTCCAGCTGCTCAGCCTGCCCAGGCAAGGCCGGGGTGTAGTCATAAGTGCGCCCGGCGCGCTCGATGCGCTGTTCGGTCTGGTAACCCACTGCCACCAGCAACGGCGCCTGGCCGGCGGCAAGCGTGCCCAGCTGTTGGCTATCCAGTGCGCCCAGCGCGGCATTGCCATCGAGCATCCACAGCACCGGGTAGCCCGATGCTGGCGCCGGGCGGTTCG
Source organism: Pseudomonas sp. S37 (assembly GCF_016658545.1). GTDB lineage: Bacteria > Pseudomonadota > Gammaproteobacteria > Pseudomonadales > Pseudomonadaceae > Aquipseudomonas. The sequence continues at coordinate 89,223 of NZ_JACVZC010000007.1, forward strand.
GCTTGCCGATCCACAAGCGGTAATGACGTCGGCCATCGGCCGAGTCCAGGTCCACTTGGCTGAAACGGTAGGCCAGGTCCTGACGGACCAGCAGCGACGCGTCCATCTTCTGTTCATGGTCGGGCTGTGCCTGCGCGACAGGGGCCCAAAGGGGCTGCGCCAGGATCAGGGCCAGCGTCAGGGCCAGGGTTGTCTTGTTCATCAGGCGTCTCATCAGGACATGGCCAGAAATACCTGGCTGGAGCGCTCAGATGATAATCAGTCCTGATTGAGCGTAAAGCCCATTAACTTTCTAAACAGTCCCGGGCCAGTGGCAGGGTCATGTGCAGGCACAGGCCCGGGTGAGCATTGCTGGCCCACAGGCGGCCACCCTGCAGTTCGATGGCACGGCGGGCGATGGCCAGGCCCAGGCCGAAGCCTGCGCCGCTGTCGGCCAGGCGCTGGTAAGGCTGGAAGATACGCTCAAGGTCGGCGTGCGGTACGCCGGGGCCCTGGTCGCTCAGGCGCAGGTGCCAGCAGTCGTCCTCACGCCAGCCATCCAGGCTGACCCGGCCTTCGTCCGGCGAGTGGCGAATGGCATTGCGCATCAGGTTTTCCAGGGCTTGGGCCAGGCTGTCGAGGTGGGCCTGCACCAGGCACTCGGTGCCTAGCGAGCAGGGCAGGCGGGTGCGCTCCCAGCCGCTTTCGAAGCAGATGTCCTGGCACAGGGCTTCCCACACGGACACCAGCATCACCGGCTCGGTCGGCAAGCAAGGCTGCTCAGTGTCCATCCAGGCCAGGTCCAGCGTGTCTTCCAGCAGCTTTTGCATGTCGGCGACTTCTCGGTCCAGGCGCTCGCGCAGCTGCGGCGGCGGCAAGTCGCTGTCATGGGCGATGCGCAAACGCGCCAGCGGCGTACGCAGTTCGTGAGACAGCGTGCGCAGCAGCAGGCGCTGTTGCTCCAAGCTCTGGCGCAGGCGCACGGCCATGTGCTCGAAGGCTTGCGCCAGTTCACCCAGTTCATCGCGGCGTTTCTGCAAGGGCAGGGCGGGGCTGTCGAGGTCATCGGCACGCAAGGCGTCGGCGCGGTCGCGCAGGCGGTTCAGCGGCACGACAAGATGACGGTACAGCGCCAGGCCCAGCAGCAGGGCGAGCAAGGTGGGGGCGACGCCGTGGGTGATCACATGGGTCCAGGGCGTCAGGCCGGTGGGCAGCAGGTGTTCGGGCAACTGCATGACCAGGCGGCCGTTTTCCGGGTGTTGCGGGAACGCCATGCTGACGTAAGGCAGCTCGTCCTGCAGGCGTCGGCTCATCGGCCAGTCGAGTTTGCGCATGAAGGTCAGGTGGCTGGCCTCCTCGGCACTCAGCGGTGTGGTGCCAAGGCTTTGCAGGTGCGGGCCGATCACCGCCACCCAGGTATCTTCAGCGCGCGCCAGCTGCTTGCGCCATGCCTCGACGCCCTCCGCGCCGCCCTGGTTCCAGGTGTGTTCGGCCTGTTGTGCGTAACGCGCCAGGTAGTCCTGGTCGGCCTGGGACAGGAAGTAGGTGCTGCGCTCCACCGACAGGCCCCAGGTCCAGATCAGCCAGGTCAGCAGCAGACAGAAACCGACCTGCAGAATGGCCAGTTTCCATAGCAAAGGGTGACGTCGCATCAGGGCTGCTCCGTGTCGACCAGGATGTAACCCTGGCCGCGCACCGCCTGGATCTGCAAATGCTGGGCCGCGATGTCGGCCAGCTTGCGGCGCAAGTTGCACACATGCACATCCAGGCCGCGGTCCAGGCGGGTGTAGGCGCGGTGCAGCACGGTCTGGTAGAGGAATGGCTTGCTCAAGGCCTCCCCGGGGTGAGCACGCAGGGTCGCCAGCAAACGGAACTCGGAGGCGGTAAGGCCGGCAGCCTGGCCGTTGTGGATAACATCCTGGCGGTCATGGTCCAGCATCACCTCGCCAACGTCGGCACGCGCAGCCGGGCGACGATCGAACGCCACGCGCCGCAGCAAGGCATCGACCCGGGCGTCCAGTTCGGCCAGGCTGAACGGCTTGGGCAGGTAATCGTCGGCGCCACGTGTAAAACCACTGATGCGGTCCTGCTCGGCGCCCAGCGCCGACATCAGCATGACCGGTACCGCCTGCTGGCGGCGCAGTTCGTCGAGCAGGCTGAGGCCGTCGATGCCCGGCAACATGATGTCCAGCAATACCAGTTCGAAGCGCGCGTGCTGGATGGCGCTCAGAGCCTGGGTGCCGCTGGCGCACGCCTGCACCTGAAAACCGCGATTGAGGAAATGGCGTTCCAGGTCCTGACGCAGGCGTGGGTCGTCTTCGGCAAGCAGAAGTGAAGTGGGCACGGTGAGCCTTGAATGAGAATTTCTATCAGTTACGAATCATCCCATTGCCGGTGGGGCGAGGGCAACGCCCCAATGTGTTAAGAAGGTTAATGATGCTGCACCCCCGTTTTCGCTCCGGTATCGTTCGCAAAAAGCAACTTGTTTCGTTTGCGAATTATTATCACTTGGGCGAAAGGTGTGTCATGAACGGTTTCAAAGGTGTGGGGCGCTCGCGACGGGCGCGGGGCTGGTTGGTACTCGGGTTGCTGGCGCCATTTTCGTTGTCGGCACTGGCTGAAACGGTGGCCACCCAGGCGGCTGCCGAGGACGGCGCACTCGACCTGCCGGCACTCACCATCGAAGGCAACCGGCTGTACGACATGCTGCCCTCGGAACAAACCGGTGGCTACAGCGTCGATGCGGCCACCGTAGGCACCAAGACACCGGCAGCGCTCAAGGACATCCCGCAGTCGATCACCGTGTACACCCAGGACTACGTCAAGGATCGCCAGTTCGTGCACCTGGACGACCTGGCCAAGTACACCGCCGGCCTGCGTACCCTGACCAACGACAGCGGCCGTTCGTCGATCTACGCCCGGGGCTATGAGTACAGCGAGTTCAACATCGATGGTTTGCCGGCGCCCATGGCCAGCATCTTCGGCACCGTGCCGTCGCTGGCTGCGTTCGACCGCGTCGAAATCATGCGCGGCCCGGCCGGGCTGTTCAGTAGCACCAGTGAGCTGGGCGGTATCGTCAACATGGTGCGCAAGCGCCCGACCGCCGAGTTCCAGGGGCATATCGAAGGCAGCTACGGCACCTGGGACACCAACCACGAAGAAATCGACCTGAGCGGGCCGCTGGACGATGCCGGCCGCGTGCGCGGGCGTTTCATCGCCTCGCGTGACGACACCAATGGCGAGGTCGACTACAACGCCAATACCAGCAACAGCTACTACGGTGCGCTGGACATCGACCTGGACGACGCCACCACGCTGTCGTTCGGCCTGATGCATGAAGTGAAGAACATCACCCCGCACAACGGCTACCCGGCTACGTTGTCCGGCGAGGTGCCCGACTTCAGCCATTCGCGCTTCCTGGGTGCCGACTGGAACTACTTCGACGGCAAGACCACCGACCTGGTTGCCGAGCTGACCCACCGCTTCGACAACGGCGGCTACGGCCGCGTTGCGGCGCGGGGTTCGCACCGCGACACCAATTACCTGTACGCCTTCACCGCAACCAACGCTACTACTGGCGCCAACTCCGAGCGCGCCAGCGCGCGTGATTTCACCCAGGACACCTATTCGCTGGATGCCAGCTACAGCCAGCCGTTCGAAACCTTCGGCCAGGTCAGCGAGTTCGTGGTCGGCAGCGATTACAAGAACTACGACACCGAGTACCTCAATGGCACCACCAACCTGGGCGCCATCAACGTCAACACCTACTCGCCCAAACAGTTCGCCAAGCCGTCGCCCAACTACAGCACCGAGACCGGCATGCAGGAAGAGGAATACGGCCTGTACTCCAAGGTCACCTTCCGCCCGGTCGAGCGCCTGGCGCTGATCGCCGGTGGGCGCTTCAGCTGGTACCGCGGCGACTTCTACACCACCACCCTCAGCAGCGGCGCCACCAGCAACGACAGCAAACGCGTCGATGGCCACTTCACCCCGTATGGCGGCGTGGTCTACGACCTGACCGACAACCACGCGCTGTACGCCAGCTACTCGCAGGTGTTCAAACCGCAGTCCGACACCGACAGCAATGGCCGGGTGCTGAAACCGCGCGAAGGTGAGCAGTACGAGTTCGGCCTGAAGAGCAGCTACTTCGGCGGTGACCTGAACACCCGCTTGTCGGTGTTCCGCCTGACCGACAAGAACCGCGCCACCACCCTGTACGACGCTGACGGTGTGGCGACCACCGACTCGGTTGCCGCTGGCAAGACACGCGTGAAGGGTGCCGAAGTGGAAGTGAGCGGCAAGCTGACGCCGAACTGGGAGTTGCTGGCCGGTTACACCTGGATGGAGACCGAGACCGTCAAGGGCGATGCCGAGACCACGTTCTTCATCATGCCGCGCAACCAGGCTTCGCTGTGGAGCAAGTACACCATCAGCCAAGGCCCGCTGACCGGCCTGGCCATTGGCGGCGGCATTTCGGCGATGAGCAACTTCTACGCCGAGAACGGCGGCGTGCGCATTGATGCGCCCGGCTATGCCACCGTGGATGCGATGCTGTCGTACCCGGTGACCTCGAAGCTGACCGCCACCTTCAACGTCAACAACCTGTTCGACCGGGACTACCTGTCGCGGGTGGGGTCGACTTCGACGTTCAACTTCTATGGGCCGTCGCGCAGCATGATGGTTGGGGCGCGGTATGACTTCTAAAAATCAGTTTTTTCCCGTTGCGTGTAGGTCGTTTCTGAAATTAGCTTCCTATCGCCTTTGCGCCATTGCGGTGGTGTTCTCGGCGGCCTAGTCTGGCCCTGTCGTTGCCAAATCAGCGACCGGGCCTGCAAGCCCGTAGAGAGCAAAAAATGTCCACTATCGATAGCCAATGGCAGGCCATTGCGCGCGCTTGATGGTGGCTACGTATGGGAGGTTTTCGAACCTGCCGGGTTTTGCTCTCTGCCGGTCTTGCAGACCCGTACGTGGCCGCCACCCATCACACTGCAAGTCATGGGTGGCAGCTCTAGCCAATCTATAGAGAGTGTCATCATGCTAAATATTGTTCCCGATCCACCCCACGCCGTTCACTCCCTCGAATACAACCTCACTCAGGCCTCGGGCTTTGCACCAAGGCCAAGTTGATCTTTCGGCTGTGTCGGGCCTTTCGTGGGTAAACCCGCAATGAGCTCGGCATGAGGCATTGAGCGCTGGATATGTCCTGAAAAGCTTGTAACAAGGGACGCCGTTCATCTCTGGAGTAACCTATTCACTCAGGCCAACGCTATGCCCCGCAGGCGGCAATTGAAGAGGAGAAACCATGACCGACCTGTTTACAAACCTGACAGCACCACCCGAAGGCTATGGCGACTGGTTGTCCGAACTCAAGGTTCGCATTCAAAGCGCACAGCAGCGCGCAGCTTTGGCGGTCAACCGAGAACTGGTTCTGCTCTACTGGCAGATCGGCCATGACATTCTGGTTCGTCAGAGCCTGCAAGGTTGGGGCGCCAAGGTGATTGATCGGTTAGCCGTGGATTTGCGTGTTGCATTTCCAGAGATGAAGGGCTTCTCACCACGCAATCTGAAATACATGCGGGCATTTGCTGCAGCCTGGCCAGATTCGCAGTTTGTGCAAGAGACGCTTGCACAATTGCCTTGGTATCACCAGTTGACGCTGCTGGAGAAATTGTCCAATGCACAGTCACGTCGTTGGTACGCGGCCCAGGCGATCGAACACAACTGGTCGCGAAATATTCTTGTCATTCAGATTGAAAGCCAGCTGATGGAGCGTAAAGGGCAGGCCCTGAGTAATTTTGAGCAGAGCCTTCCCAAGGTCGAGTCTGACCTCGCACGCGAGTCGCTCAAAGATCCATATCGCTTCGACTTCCTTACTTTGACGGCTGATTCTCAAGAGAGAGAAATTGAGCAGGCTCTGGTCAAGCATGTGACGGACTTTCTACTCGAGCTCGGTTCCGGATTTGCCTTTGTAGGGCGTCAGGTCTTGCTGGATGTTGGCGGGGACGAGTTCTTCATCGACCTGCTCTTCTATCACCTCAAGCTGCGTTGCTACGTGGTGATTGAGTTGAAGGCAGGAAAGTTTAAGCCAGAGCATCTAGGGCAGTTGAGCTTCTATCTGACCGCTGTTGACGCTCAGGTCAAGCATCAACAGGACGGACCGACAATAGGTCTGCTTCTGTGCAAAAGCAAAAACAAGGTTGTTGCGGAGTATGCGTTGCGCGACAGTCGAAGACCCATGGGTGTGGCTGAGTACCAATTGATTGAATCGTTACCACCTGAACTGCAAACTAGTTTGCCTAGTATCGAGGATATCGAGCGAGAACTCGCTCTAGGTAAATGAAGCCGGGTGGCTTAAATGAATCGGTGGAAACACCTGTACGCGCTGTACGCCAGTTACTCGCAGGTGTTCAAGCCGCAGTCCGACACCGACAGCAATGGCCGGGTGCTGAAACCGCGCGAAGGTGAGCAGTGGAGCAAGTACACCATCAGCCAAGACCCGCTGACCGGCCTGGCCATTGGCGGCGGCATTTCGGCGATGAGCAACTTCTACGCCGAGAACGGCGGCGTGCGCATCCCCGGGGTATGCAACCGTGGATGCGATGCTGTCGTACCCGGTGACCTCGAAGCTGACCGCCACCTTCAATGTCAACAACCTGTTCGACCGGGACTACCTGTCGCGGGTGGGGTCGACTTCGACGTTCAACTTCTATGGGCCGTCGCGCAGCATGACGGTGGGGGCGCGGTATGACTTCTGAGCATTGGCTCTGATGACGGCACTTACCCTTGTGTAAGCCCTGATTGATGGGGTGCCGGGGCGGGCCCTTTCGCGGGTAAACCCGCTCCTACACGGCATGCGCGTACTGTGTAGGAGCGGGTTTACCCGCGAAAGGGCCCGCCCAGGGTTCGTCGATTTTCAGCAAATACACACGTAGAAACAGAGGCTTGTAAATGATCTGATTATTCATGGCTCAAATCGTGACAATTTTTTGCCGCATGGCGTGTGCGATCGACGAACGCGCACTACAGTAAATGCCCAACGGAGCGCTTGCTGGATGTGCAGCAGGCCTGCAAGGACGCTGGAACGTTGTTGAGATGGACGGCTGTTGTTCAGGAGTAAGCCCCATGTAAACAATCCAATGGCGAGTGTCCAGGCATCCCTGCGAGGGGAACATGATTGACGACTCCTACATCCTCTTTACCCGCATTCCCATTGTGGTCAATGAGCAAGGTGAACACTTCACCGACCCTTTGTGGGTCAAGGACATCGAGCTCCACCTGACCTATATAGAAAACTTCGCAATCTGCTGCCCTGTCGATAAAAGCCAGAATGTGGAGGGGCTGCAGAGCATCAGCCATCTGAACTTCAGAGGGTGTCATGCATTAAGAAAAGACCATGGGTTTGCTTCTGTATTAAAGAATTTCCTGCCGAATTTCATAACGGTCATCCGGGCCTGCAAGCTCGCCAGGATCGTTCATTCTGACGGTGCCGGCTGGGCATTCCCGTTATCCTTCTACCTGTTGCCCCTAAAGCCCTTGTTCCGCTTTCAGTGGGTTATCGTCATTGAGTCTTCATTCTGGATGCTCGGGCGGGGGGATGCGCGGACCCTCAGAAAAGTCCTCGAGCACCATGTGCATACCTGGGTACTGAAGCGCTGCCTGAGGTTGGCGAATGCCAGGATCTTCACTCAATCCTTCTACAAGGACTACTTCCTAGGCGGTGATAACCGGCACACATTGATCAACCCGGCCAGCTGGCTCGATAAAAAATTCATGGTCACCCCGCAAGCCGTCAGAAAAAGATTCGAGGGCAAGCAAAACGGCACGCTCAACCTGATTTACCCCTCACGCCTGGTCATGGATAAAGGTGTTCTGGTCGTCCTGGAAGCCATTGAGCAACTGGCGGTTGAAGGCGTCGACATCACGCTCACCATCATGGGAGAGGGCGATCTGAAAGCGCACTGCCTGCGCTTTGCAACCGAGCACCAGGGCGCCGTCGCGGTGAAGTTCATCAACGCAGTCGATTACGGCAGGGACTTCTTTGCAATCATTGCCCGGCATGACTGGCTGCTGGTTCCGACCTTGAAGCAGGAACAGCCGCGGATCATCTTCGACGCATTCAGCCAGGGCGTTCCGGTCATAGGCTCCGACACCAGCGGGGTGCTGGACATTACCAGCCAGCACAACGCCCTGACCTTTGAAACCGGCAACCCGTCCAGCCTGGCGGAGCGTATTCGTCATGTTGCCCGGCACCCCGAGCTGGCGCTGGAAATGGGGCTCGCCGGGCTGGAGTATGCGACGGGGAAAACACACTTGCAGATGCATCAGGTGCGCGCGGCATTCCTGAAGGAGAGTTTGACGCCCTCTGCCAGCCTGCGCGCCGGGCATGACTGACGAAGGGCTGCCTGATCAGCGGCTGATAAGCACCCGACCACCCTCTTGCTGAACCTGCAGCCCGTAGGTTTGCGCCAGCATGGCCAACGCCAGCGGCAGGTCATCGACCGGAAAGGTGCCTGATACCCGCAGCTCGCCCAATACAGGGTCGCACGCCAGGCGTTGGTCGGTGTAGCGCATCAACGCCTGCGTCCACTGGCGCAATGGCATGTCATCGGCCACCAGCAGGCCGCGTTGCCAAGCCAGGCCGGTGTCATGCACCTCCTCGATACGCCCCAGACGCTCCCGGCTGAATCGAACCTGCTGCCCGGCGCGGATAATGTTCTCGCCGGCCGCCACCTTGGTGCCTTCGGGGCGTACCTGCACGGCGCCTTCATACACCTCAAGCAAGGTATCCCCGGCCAGCTGGCGCACGCTGAACCGCGTACCCAACGCGAGCAGCTGGCCATGCGAGGTCTGCACCCTCAGCGGCCGTGGGTCGGCAGCGGTCACGATGTATACCTCGCCACGGCGCAGGTGCAGCAGCCGTTGCGCGCTGTCGAAAAGCAGGTTCAGGGCACTGTCGGTATTGAGGGTGATCTGCGTGCCGTCGGCGAGCCGTGCGTGTTTACGCTCACCCACAGCCGTTTGGTAATCACCGGCAAAACGCCCGGCCTGCGAGTGCCAGCCCCACCACCCAAGCGGGGCGCTACCCAGCAGCAGAACCAGGCCGCGCAGAACCGCACGCCTGCCCGAGGGGCGTTGCAGGGCCTGACTGGCCAGCGTTGGCGGCAGGCTGCCCAGGCGTGAAAGCAGGCGCTGCGCCCTTTTCCAGGCACGTTCGTGCTCTTCACTGGCAAGCCGCCAGCGCTCCAGTTCCAGCTGTTGGGCAGGCAGCAGTGGCCCTTCCTGCATCAGCATCAGCCATGATGCTGCCTGGGCAAGCACAGGCTGCGCGATGGCACCGTCCGGCGTTGCAGTGCCGTTATTCATCAGGCATCTGCGCCAGGCAGGCCACGTAAGCTTCGTGGATGTATTTCTTGACCGTTGGCAGTGCAATGTTCAGGGCAACCGCGATGTCCTTCTGTTTCATCCCGTCCAGTGTTGCCAGCAGAAACGCCTGCCTTACTCGCGGGCGCAGCCTGTCGAGTACCTCGTCGATTTCGTGCAAGGTTTCAAGGATCACGCTGTGTAGCTCAGGCGAAGGCTGCTCAGGCTCTGGCAGCAAAAGCAATGCTTCAAGCCAGGCCTGCTCCAGCGACTGGCGGCGCCGCCAACTTACCAGCACGCAATTGGCGATGCGGGTCAGGAACGCCCGCGGTTGAAGAATTGGCTCGGCCCTTGCGCCTTGCCGGCTGGCAAGCACCCGCAGAAACGTGTCATGGGCGAGATCGTCGGCGACCCCACGCCCCCACGAGCGCAATCTGTAAGCAAGCCAGTTGCGCAGCCAGGCGTGGTTCTCGATGTACAGCGTTTCGATGCTGCACGGGTCGGTACTGTTCGGCGGGGAGAAAGGGGCATTCATCGTCGATTGAACTGATACAAGGACTGTCGCAAATGCAAACCATTATCACTAGAATTGCTCAAGTCACAAGGCCAGTTCGGTAAATTCGGATGCTGCCCACTCATTCATATCCTTTTTTCGGTCTCGTGCGACAGAGGAGGTAACAGCCCGCGTAAGGAGTGGGCGCCAACCCTGCCAACGAGAAAAACATGCTCCCAGTACGTTGTCCTTCACCTGCTCCGCGCCCTCGGCCTTGCCTGTCGCCTATCACCTTTGCCCTGCGCTGCACGATGATCAGCTGCTGCGGGGCAGGCCTGCTGAACACCAGCCTGGCATTGGCCCAGGACACCGCCACGCCTGCGCTCACGGCTACCCGCCTGGACGATGCCACGCTGCGTGATTACGACATTGCCCAAGGCCCCTTGGGCGCGGCCCTCGGCAGCTTCAGCAGCCAGTCGGGGCTACTGCTGTCGTACGAGCCTGAGCTGACCCGCGGGCGAACGGTGCCCGCCTTGAAAGGGCGGTATACGGTCAACGAGGGCATGCAACGGCTGCTGGCGAACTCCGGGTTGCGGCTGGTGCCAAGCGCCACAGGCAGCTACGTGCTGATGGCGCAGGGCGCTCCTGCCAATGCTGCGGCTGAGCTGTCGCCGACAATGGTCGAGGCCGCCGCGCAGGGGCCGCAGCTGGATACCTACAGGGCACCACGTTCGTCGGTGCACCTGAACAGCGAGCAGATCGACCGCTTCGGCCGGGTGTCTGCGGGCGACTTGCTCAACGGTGTGCCCGGTGTGCAGGTCGGCGACACCCGTAATGGCGGTGCGCTGGACGTCAACATCCGCGGCATCCAGGGGCAGAGCCGGGTAGCGGTCAAGGTCGATGGCTCGGAGCAGGCCCTGGATGTTTATCGAGGCTATGGCGGTACCCAGCAACGCAGCTACATCGATCCCGACCTGATCAGCAGTGTGACCGTAAACAAAGGGCCGTCGACCAAGTCCGGGGCAATCGGTGGCAGCGTGGAGATGCAGACGATCGGTGTGCAGGACATTCTGGTGGACGGTAACCAGGTCGGCGTACGCCTCAAAGGCGATTTCTGGAACAACGGCGTAGCCCCCGTTCACCGCAGCGCCAGTTCCAAAGATGAAAGCCTGTCTGCGCCACCACGCCACAGCCGCGGCAGCCTGTTTGGCTCCGAGGCCGAATCTGGCAGCGCGGCCTTTGCCTTCACCACCGAGCGGCTGGACGTGGTGGCGGCGTATGCACACCGCAACCAGGGCAACTACTTTTCCGGCAAGAATGGCCAGGGCCGCTACCGCATCCATGACGAATACGGCCGTGAGCAGCCGAGCGTGGCGATGACCTACAACGCCGGCGAAGAAGTGCTCAACTCTTCATCGAAAACCGACTCGTACCTGCTGAAGGCAAGCTGGCGGATCGCCGACGACCATACCCTGGAGCTGGGCTATCGCCGCTACGACGGTCGCACTGCCGAGATCATGCCTTCCGATATCTACCGTTTCGGCACTGCCGGTATCTACCAGTACCCCCTGGGCGAGGTGGAGATCGATACCTACACGGCGCGCTACCACTACCTGCCCGCCGGCAACCCGTGGGTCGACCTGACCAGCAACCTGTGGATGACCGATGCCAGGACCAGCTTGTTGAGTTCGGCCTGGACGGCACCTGCTTCACAACTGTTTCGCTCTGACCGCAGCTGGACCCGCCAGGACAACCGCCGTATTGGTGGCGACCTGAACAATGTCTCCCGGTTCGAGACCGCCCATGGCGATTTCAAGCTCGACCTGGGCGGTGCCTTTCAGCTCGAAGACCTGCAACCGCAGAAAAGTGTGCTTATCACCCAGCATGACATCGATGCCAACCGTACCCTGCGCGATGCCTCCAGGCAGGAGTTCAGCTTCAACGGCAAGCTCGAGTACCAGCCTGTCGAGCAACTGACTTTGTGGGGCGGTGGCCGTTACAGCCACTTCCGCACCAAGGACAACACCGTGGTGGCCACCGCCCGGCGAGAGGACCGTGAGGTGCGGTACATATCGGCGAGTGGCCCGAAAGGCTGGGGCAGCATGACCTGGTTCCCCGATCAGAACGGTCAGTACACCGACGCCACCGACCCCAGGCTCAACAACGGCATCGTCTTCGGCAATAGCAATGAACCGTTCAATGGCGTGCGCTTCAACGACTTCGGCGCGACAAGCGTGGAGGTCAACCCAGAAGGCATCAGTAGCGTGGTCACAGGCTACGACCACAGCCCGCAGGGCAGCAGCAGTGGCGGCGGCTTTTCGCCGGCATTCGGCATCAACGTCGAGCTGATGCCCGACACGTTCTTCTATGTCACCTACACCCAAGGCTTGCGCCTGCCGTCTTTGTTCGAGACCAGCCAGGGCACCCAGCAAGTCGCCCCCGGCAAAAGCCTGAAGCCCGAACGCTCGCAAAGCTGGGAGATCGGCGTCAGTGCGCTGCGCGACAACCTGTTTACCGAGCACGATTCGGCCGCAATCAAGCTTGCCTATTTCGACAACGTGATCAAGAACTACATCACCCGTTACTACGACCCAAGCCCCGGGCTTTGGGGCCTGATGACCTTCAGCAACACTGACAGTTTCAGCACCCGCGGCCTTGAGTTGCAATCGCACTACGACGCCGGCCGTGTGTTCGCCGACCTGTCGGCCACCTACTACCTCAAGACCGAGACCTGCGATGCGGAATTTGCCGGCAAACTGCGCGCCACGGCCAACCCGTATCAAAAGACCGAGAACACACCGAACTGTACGCCGGGCAGTTTCATGGGCTCTTACACCAACACCCAGAACCCGCCACGGTTTTCAGCCAACCTGACCAGCGGCATGCGTTTCTTTGACGAGGCATTGACCGTGGGTGGGCGGGTGACCTACACCTCCGGGCCTACCAATACCCTCGACAAGCCGTGGCAGTCTGGCGCCACGACGCCGCAGATCGAATACCGCTCGGTTGCGCTGTTCGATCTGTTCCTCAAGTACAAGTTGCTCGAAAACACCGAGGTGAATGCGTCGCTGCAGAACCTGACCGATCGCTACTACCTGGACCCGTTGGCGCAAAGCTTCATGCCGGCACCGGGGCGGACGCTGCGGGTGGGGGTAGTGACGCGGTTCTGAAGCCCCTGGGAGGGCGCTGGTGTAGAGGTTTCACCAGCGCTCCGACATTTCTGCGGGCATTAAAAAGCCGGCTTGTGGCCGGCTTCTCGGGGACGCTTCCGACTAATTTATGGTAAGCCGCAACCGCCTTAACTGTGTGGCCAGCAAGGGCCTGAAAGAGATGGCAGATACCCGTGTGGGATATCGCCGAGCCCTCTGGACTGCGGCTTGCGCCGGTCGGGGCTGAATGTGCCGCGTAGCATACAAGGGCGAGCGCAGGATGCCCAGCAAAAAATGGCACAGGGTGTTTCAGCCGGGCCGCTGCTGACGGAAATGCGACCAATGGAACACCCAGCCCAGTATTTCCAGGCCCTGCGCCTGACGCTGCGCAAGGGTGTAGCGTTCGACCGCGTAGTTGTGTCGATCATGGCTGTGCAGGTACAGCGTGCCGTGCTGGCCAACGCTGAGGTTGTTCACCCTGAGTGAGCCGTTGTGCAGCAAGGCATAGGTTTCACCGTCGACCACCTGGGTCATGCCCAGGTCGATGACCAGGGTGGCCTCCAGCGGTATCAGTGGGAGCATGTTGCTGTCCGGCATCGCCACACTGATCGCATTGGCAGCCTGTACACCCAAGCGCTTCAGGGCTTTGGCCGGCAGCCGCAGGTGCTTGCTGGTCACTGGGGACAACAGGCCCCTGTTCAGTTCGTAGTACGGCACATTCACGAGCCGACCGTGGTCTACCGACAGCGGAGTAAGCGGGTTGGCGGGGGTTGGCCGCGGCGGGCCGTTGCGCAGGATCGGGTTGGGGTGCTTGGGCCCCTCACCGCTGCGCAGCCAGCGGCGGTGTACACAGAACAGGTCGGCCAGTTCGTCCAGCCGCGCCAGCGGCACCCCGCGTTTGAACCAATTGTTCACGTGCTGCGCTGTGACGCCGCGCTGGGCGGCGAAATCGGAAGGGGTCAGGCCACATTCGTGGAGCAGGGCCTTTAGGCGGTCACCGGAAGTGTTCATGCCGGCGAGTGTAGCGGCGCGGTGCCAGCAAGGATATGAACCGGGTGTTGACGAGGTTTGTGGGAAAACAGGCTGTTTGTAGGGCGCTGGTGTAGGAATGCGTAGGATTAATTACCGCCATTAACATCAACGCGCTCTCATGGAACTGCGCATAACTCATTGAATTGGCGGGGACACTGTGGGAGCGGCTTTAGCCGCGAACACCGGCGCAGCCGGTGCCATGCACCGCATTGGATTCTTCGCGGCTAAAGCCGCTCCCACATAGCCTGCATCGCCTTCAAGGCAGGCACAGTACCTGTAGGAGCGGCCTTGCCGGGGCGCCGGACCGGTCGGATGGGCTGCGCAGCAGCCCCGGCAATTTGTGCATCTGTGCGGAAATCCTGGGGCGGCTGCGCAGCCCATCGCGACACAAGGCCGCTCCTACAAGTGCCAGTGCTGGCCAGGAGGAATATGCAAGACAGTTGCTCCCACAGAGTATGCGGACCGCTTGCGAACTCAGTTTTCTGCGCGACAGCGCAGCCCAAAGGGCTGGGTGATTTCCTATAGGGATCACGCCAGGTCATTTATTCAGGCATAAAAAAACCCCGCAGAGCGGGGTTTTTCTGCAACCGGTATCAGCCTTTGTAGGCAGCGACCGATTTGGTGATCGCGGCACGGGCGGCGTCAGCGCCTTCCCAGCCTTCGATCTTGACCCACTTGCCCTTCTCGAGATCTTTGTAGTTGGCAAAGAAGTGCTCGATCTGCTGGATCAGCAGGGCTGGCAGGTCGGTGTATTCCTTCACGTCGACGTACAGCTGCGACAGCTTGTCGTGAGGAACAGCGATGACCTTGGCGTCGCCGCCGCCGTCGTCGGTCATGTTCAGTACGCCAACCGGACGGGCGCGGATAACCGAGCCTGGGGCTACCGGGTAAGGGGTAACGACCAGCACGTCCAGCGGATCACCGTCGTCAGCCAGGGTGTTCGGGATGAAGCCGTAGTTGGCTGGGTAGAACATTGGGGTAGCCATGAAACGGTCGACGAACAGGGTGTCGCTGTCCTTGTCGATCTCGTATTTGATCGGCGCGTGGTTGGCCGGGATCTCGATGGCGACGTAGATGTCGTTCGGCAGGTCTTTGCCCGCCGGAATCTTGCTGTAGCTCATTGGGCAGTGCCCCCGTGTTTGACCAAAAAAGTGGCGGCGATTATAGGCACATTCTGCCGGGGCATGCCACGCCTGGCCTGATGTGCGGCCCCGTCAGGCGTGGCTTTCGCGGTATTCGGGGTGTTCGGCCTGCAGCCGGCACAGGCGCGCCAGCGGGTCTTGCCGGTAGAACAGCGACAACTGGCGGTAGACCAACGGATAAGCCTGTTGCAGCAGGTCGGGGGCACTAAAGAAGTATTCGCTGGTAACGGCAAAGAACTCCGCCGGGTTTTCCGCTGCGTAAGGGTCGATGGCGGTTTCAGCGTCGGGGTTGGCGTCCAGCTGGCGGTTGAGGTCGTCGTAGGCCTGCTGCATGGCGGTTGCCCACGCGTCCACCGGCATGCCGCTGTGCAGCGGCGGCAGGCCGTTGGCATCGCCATTGAGCATGTCGAGCTTGTGTGCCAGCTCATGGATGACCAGGTTGTAGGCTTCCCAGCCGCCACTGGCCAGCACGCCGTTCCAGGCCAGGATGATCGGCCCTTGCTGCCAGGCTTCACCGCTGTGTTCGCCGTCCCACACATGCTCCACGCCACTGGCATCGCGGTGGCGCTGCGGGCTCTTGAAGTCGTCGGGGTACAGGATGATTTCGTGGAAGCCCTGGTACCAGTTCAGCTCACCCAAATGCAGCAGGGGTAGCTGCGCCTGGGCAGCGAGCAACAGCCGCTGCTCGTCGTCCGGCTCGACGCCGGGCAGGCAGGTGAGGTGCTTGTCGAGCAGGAACAGGATGCAGGCTTCGCGCAGCCAGTGGTCTTCTTCGTCAGTGATGCCGTCCAGCATTGGCAGGCGCTCGCGTACGGCCTGCCATTGCTGTGGCGTGATCGGGTAACGCGCCAGGGTGCGCTTGCGCCGCCAGGCGCTGAACGACCACATGGGGGCGTTCAGTGAGCCTTGGCCGCACGGCCCAGGCGGCCACGCAGCAGGCCGAGGATCATCGGTACCAGCGACAGCACGATGATACCCACCACCATCAGCGACAGGTGCTGCTTGATGAAGGGCACGTTGCCGAAGAAGTAGCCGAGGGTGACCAGGCCACCGACCCACAGCAGCGAACCGGCGACGCTGAAGCCGAGGAAACGCGGGTAATGCATATGCGCGATACCGGCGACGAACGGCGCGAAGGTACGCAGGATGGGCAGGAAACGGGCCAGGGTCACGGTCTTGCCGCCGTGGCGTTCATAGAACTCGTGGGTGCGCTGCAAGTAGTCGCGGCGGAAGATTTTTGAATTGGGGTTGTTGAACAGGCGCTCGCCGGCCGTTCGCCCGATCACGTAATTGGTGCTGTCGCCGAGGATGGCGGCGGCCATCAGCAGGCCGGCCAGCAATACCGGGTCCATGCCGCCGCCAGCGGCCACGGCACCGGCGATGAACAGCAGCGAATCGCCCGGCAGGAACGGCATCACCACCAGCCCGGTTTCACAGAAAATCACGGTGAACAGGATGGCGTAGATCCAGGGACCGTAATTGGTGACCAGCAGATCGAGATAGGCATCGAGATGCAGGATAAGGTCCAGCGGGTTGAAATCCATGTACAGCACCTGTGTTCTGGGGCGTAGGCTCGGTTACCGGGGGATGGGTAAATTTTCACACATGACAGGAGGGGCATTATACGGCTAAGTGAAGAACATGCCCGGGGAGTTTGTAGCGGGGGGTTACGATGCGGGTGTATTCCTGTGCTGGCCTCTTCGCGGGTAAACCGCTCCCACAGGAAACCATGACCTCCAGGCATGTGGTGACCCTGTGGGAGCGGGTTCATCGAGGCGTCGAACCGCCGCGAAGAGGCCAGTACAGGTCAATCCTGGCTGATGGGCAGGATGTAGTTCTCGAACTCGGTATCCTTGTGAAAGCCAATGGACTCATAAGTTTTGCGAGCCACGTCATTACCGGCACTGGTCGAAACCCGCATACGCACGGCGTTGGTTTCCTTGGCCATCTTCTTCGCTTCGCGCATCAGGTGGTCGGCCACCAGCATGCGCCGCGAGTCTTCGGCCACGTAGATATCGTTGAGAATCCATACCCGCTTCAGCGACAGCGACGAATAGCTCGGGTACAGCTGGCAGAAGCCCATCAACTTGGAATCGTCATCATCCGGCAGCGCCAGGTAGATCACCGATTCATCCCGCTTCAGGCGCTTTTCCAGAAAGCTGCGCGAACTGTCGGGGTAGGGCAGCTGCCCATAAAACTCACGGTATTTGACGAACAACGGCGTGAGCAGGTCGAGGTGTTCCAGGGTTGCCTTGATGATGCGCATGTGCGGCCCTCAGAGTCCATTTGGGGAAACAGCGGAATGCCAGCAGCTTTCAAGGGCATGCTGCCCCAATGCGCAGGGCAAGTGCAATCCGCCTTCCGTGACATGTTCTTTAACCTTTGCCGAGCAGAAAGTTACCTTTCTGGCCGGCACTGCCTTCACTCTCCAGGCTATGGACCTCGGCTTCGTCCTTCAGATTCACCCCGGACAGCTGGCGCCTGCAGGCTTCGCGCATCAAGTACAGCAGCCGGTGCGCCGCCATGCCATAGCTCAAGCCCTCCAGGCGGATGTTGGAAATACAGTTTCGGTAGGCATCGGTCAGGCCGACCTTGGGCGCATAGGTGAAATACAGGCCCAGGCTGTCTGGCGAGCTGAGCCCGGGGCGTTCGCCGATCAGCATCACGGTCATGCGGGCGCCCAACAGTTCGCCAACTTCGTCGGCCACTGCCACACGGCCTTGCTGCACCAGCACGACCGGCGCGCTGGTCCAGCCGTCGGCGGCCGCCTGTTCCTCGAAACGGCTCAGGAATGGCAGGGTATGGCGGTGTACGGCCAGCGCCGACAGGCCGTCGGCGACGACGATGGCCAGGTCGACGCCGCCGGGGTTGGCCTGGGCGTGCTGGCGCAGGGTGGTGATCGAGTCTTCGTTCAGGCGCCGCCCCAGGTCTGGCCGTTGCAGGTACTGGTGGCGGTCGCTGGCGGCGCTGTGCAGCACCAGGCTTTCGCGCCCGCGGTCACCCAGTTGGGTAGCCAGGCCTGCGTGGTCGAAGGCCAGGTGCACGGCATCACGGGCCTGGGCATGGGCGAACTGGAAGTCCAGTTGCGCCCCGGTCGGCAGGCTGGTGCCGGTGCGGCCCAGGGCGATGCGCGCCGGGGTGAGGTTGCGCAGGGCCAGCCAGGGGTTGTCGGGGGTAGGCGTGCGATGGTCCATGGTCATCCCTATGCAAGCTGTGCCAAGGCCTGGCGGAAGGCCGGCGGCAGGTTGTCACCGAAGCGCACCCGGCCATCGGCCTGGGTGAAGATGCCGGTGCGGGCCAGCCATGCCTCGAATTCCGGCCCGGGCTTCAGGCCCAGGGTCTGGCGCGCGTACAGCGCGTCATGGAACGAGGTGGTCTGGTAATTGAGCATGATGTCGTCGGAGCCGGGGATGCCCATGATGAAGTTGATCCCGGCCACCCCCAGCAGGGTCAGCAGGGTGTCCATGTCGTCCTGGTCGGCTTCGGCGTGGTTGGTGTAGCAGATGTCGCAGCCCATCGGCACGCCCAGCAGCTTGCCGCAGAAGTGGTCCTCGAGGCCTGCGCGGATGATCTGCTTGCCGTTGTACAGGTACTCCGGGCCAATGAAACCGACCACGGTGTTGACCAGAAACGGTTTGAAATGGCGGGCCACGGCATAGGCGCGGGTTTCGCAGGTCTGCTGGTCGACACCATGGTGGGCGTTGGCCGACAGGGCGCTGCCCTGCCCGGTCTCGAAGTACATCAGGTTTTGCCCAAGGGTGCCGCGCTTGAGCGACAGGCCGGCTTCGTAGCCTTCCTGCAGTACGTTCAGGTTGATGCCGAAGCCGGCGTTGGCCGCCTCGGTGCCGGCGATGGATTGGAACACCAGGTCCAGCGGCACGCCTCGGTTGATCGCCTCGATCGAGGTGGTGACGTGGGTCAGCACGCAGGACTGGGTGGGGATGTCGTAGCGCTGGATGATCGCGTCGAGCATTTCCAGCAGGGCGCAGATCGAAGCGATGCTGTCGGTGGCCGGGTTGATGCCGATCATCGCGTCGCCGTTGCCATACAACAGGCCGTCGAGAATGCTGGCGGCAATGCCGGCCGGTTCATCGGTCGGGTGGTTGGGCTGCAGCCGGGTCGACAGGCGCCCGCGCAGGCCCATGGTGCCGCGAAAGCGCGTGACCACGCGGATTTTCTGCGCCACCAGCACCAGGTCCTGCACGCGCATGATCTTCGATACCGCCGCCGCCATTTCCGGCGTCAGCCCGGGCGCCAAGGCGCGCAGGCTGTCTTCGTTGGCTTCTTCGCTGAGCAGCCAGTCGCGCAGGCCGCCGACGGTCAGGTGGCTGACCGGGGCGAAGGCCAGGGCATCGTGGCTGTCGATGATCAGCCGGGTCACTTCATCGGCTTCGTAGGGGATCAGGGCTTCACTGAGAAAATGCGTCAGCGGGATATTGGCCAACGCCATTTGCGCGGCGACCCGTTCGCCGTCGTTGCTGGCCGCAACGCCTGCCAGGTAGTCACCGGAGCGCGCCGGGCTGGCCTTGGCCATCACGTCCTTGAGGCTGTCGAAGCGGTAGACCAGGTGGCCGACCGTGTGTACGAAACTTGCCATACAGAATCTCCAGAGCCGCGGGTTGCCCCGCGGCGGGTGGCGGCGATCAGTGCAGGGCCTCTTCGGCCTTCTGGATCGCGGCGAATTCCTCTTCCGGTGTGCCCGCGACCAGGTGGTGGCGGCTGTAGAAAGCAAAGTAGGCAATTAATACCGCATAGATCACTGCGGCGCCAATCACCACGCGCGGGTCGACCAGGAAACCGGCGACCACGGCGATGCAGGCCAGCACCAGGGCCAGGCCGGACGTGAAGATGCCGCCAGGGGTGCGATACGGGCGCTCCATCTTCGGCCGGCGGATGCGCAGGGTGATGTGCGCGGCCATCATCAGCACGTACGACAGGGTGGCACCGAACACTGCTACCAGAATCAGCAGGTCGCCCTGGCCGGTCAGCGACAGGGCAAAACCGATGATGCCGGGGATGACCAGGGCCAGCACCGGGGCCTTGCTCTTGTTGGTTTCCGACAGCTTGCGTGGCAGGTAGCCGGCGCGGGACAGGGCGAAGATCTGCCGGGAATAGGCGTAGATGATCGAGAAGAAGCTGGCGATCAGCCCGGCCAGGCCGACCAGGTTGACGAAGCTGCCCATCCAGGTGGAGCCACCGTAGGCCTTGGCCAGCGCTTCGACCAGCGGGTTGCCGGAGGCTTTCAGCGCTTCCGAACCGGCGCCGCCGGGGCCGACCACCAGGATCAGCAGGGCGAATGCCACCAGCACCAGCATGGCGCCGATCAGGCCGCGTGGCAGGTCACGTTTGGGGTTCTTGGTTTCTTCGGCGGCCAGCGGAACGCCTTCGACGGCCAGGAAGAACCAGATGGCATAGGGGATGGCCGCCCATACGCCGACATAGCCGAATGGCAGGAAGCTGCTGGCGCCTGCGGCGTCCGTTTTGGCGATGTCGAACAGGTTGGCTGCATCAAAATGGGGCACCATCGCCACCAGGAACACGCCCAGGGCAATGGCGGCGATGGCGGTGATGATGAACATCAGCTTCAGTGCTTCGCCCACGCCGAAAATGTGGATGCCGATGAACACCACGTAGAACGCCAGGTAGATCATCCAGCCACCGATGCCGAACAACGACTGGCAATACGCGCCGATGAAAGTGGCGATGGCGGCGGGGGCGATGGCGTATTCGATGAGGATTGCCGTGCCGGTCAGAAAACCGCCCCACGGGCCGAAGGCGCTGCGGGCAAAGCCGTAGCCGCCGCCCGCGGTAGGGATCATCGACGATAGCTCGGCTAGCGAGAAGCACATGCACAGGTACATGGTTGCCATCAGCAAGGTGGCAAGGAACATGCCGCCCCAGCCGCCCTGTGCCAGGCCGAAGTTCCAGCCGGCGTAATCGCCGGAGATGACATAGGCCACACCCAGGCCGACCAGCAGTACCCAGCCGGCGGCGCCTTTTTTCAGTTCACGTTGCTGGAAATAGTCTGAGCCGACCTTTTCGAAGTCGACGGAAGAGCCTGCCGGCGAGCCGGCGGAATGATCGCTTGGCATAGTTTCACCTGTTGTTTTTCTTGGTGGCCGGAAGGGTTTCGGGCCGATGGTGATGGGTACTGCAGGAAGCGAGCCAGAGCGGCTGGTGCACGATTGCCGCCCTGGAATTTGTGTTTGCAGGTCTGGCCTCTTCGCGGGTGAACCCGCTCCTACAAAGGATGTGCGGTCCCTGTAGGAGCGGCCTTGTGTCGCGATGGGCTGCAAAGCAGCCCCGAGGCCCTCCCAGGTTTTAGAAGAAGCCCAACGGATTGATGTCGTAGCTCACCAGCAGGTTCTTGGTCTGCTGATAGTGGTCGAGCATCATCTTGTGCGTCTCACGCCCAACCCCAGACTTCTTGTAGCCACCGAACGCGGCATGCGCCGGGTACAGGTGGTAGCAGTTGGTCCACACGCGGCCAGCCTTGATCCCGCGGCCCATGCGGTAAGCCCGGTTGATGTCGCGGGTCCACACGCCGGCACCCAGGCCGAACTCGGTGTCGTTGGCAATCGCCAGCGCTTCGGCTTCATCCTTGAAGGTGGTCACGCTCACCACCGGGCCAAAGATTTCTTCCTGGAACACGCGCATGCGGTTGTTGCCCTTGAGCAGGGTCGGCTGGATGTAGTAACCGGTGGCCAGCGAACCTTCCAGTTTCTCCACCTTGCCGCCGGTCAGCAGTTCGGCGCCTTCCTTCTGGGCGATGTCGAGGTACGACAGGATCTTCTCGAACTGCTGCTGCGAAGCCTGGGCGCCGACCATGGTGTCGGTGTCCAGCGGGTCGCCGCGCTTGATCTGCAGCACCTTCTTCATCACCACTTCCATGAACTGCGGGTAGATCGACTCCTGTACCAGCGCCCGCGACGGGCAGGTGCACACTTCGCCCTGGTTGAAGAACGCCAGCACCATGCCTTCGGCGGCCTTCTCGATGAAGCTCGGCTCGGCCTGCATGATGTCTTCGAAGTACACGTTCGGCGACTTGCCGCCCAGTTCGACGGTGGACGGGATGATGTTTTCGGCTGCGCATTTCATGATGTGCGAGCCCACCGGGGTGGAGCCGGTGAAGGCGATCTTGGCGATGCGCTTGCTGGTAGCCAGCGCTTCACCGGCCTCGCGGCCATAGCCTTGCACCACGTTGAGCACGCCTTTTGGCAGCAGGTCGCCGATCACTTCCAGCAGTACGGTGATGCCCAGCGGGGTCTGCTCGGCCGGCTTTAGCACCACGCAGTTGCCGGCGGCCAGGGCCGGGGCGAGTTTCCAGGCGGCCATCAGGATCGGGAAGTTCCACGGGATGATCTGCCCGACCACGCCCAGCGGCTCGTGAATGTGGTAGGCCACGGTGCCTTCGTTGATCTCGGCGGCACCGCCTTCCTGGGCGCGGATGCAGCCAGCAAAGTAGCGGAAGTGGTCGACTGCCAGCGGAATGTCGGCATTCAGGGTTTCGCGGATGGGCTTGCCGTTGTCCCAGGTTTCGGTAATGGCCAGCAGTTCGAGGTTCTGCTCGATGCGGTCGGCAATCTTCAGCAGCACATTGGAGCGGTCCTGCACTGAGGTACGGCCCCAGGCGTCGGCAGCTGCGTGGGCGGCGTCGAGCGCTTTATCGATGTCTTCGGCAGTGGAGCGGGGGAATTCAGCGATCAGCTTGCCATTCACCGGGGAGGTATTTTCGAAATACTGACCCTTTACCGGAGGAACGAACTCACCACCGATGTAGTTGCCGTAGCGGCTCTTGAAGGAAACCTTCGCGCCTTCGGTACCGGGATGTGCGTAACGCATGGTGTGTCTCCTGGCTATTGTGTTTGTTAGGGAGTTGAAAAGCGTAGAGCAAAGGTTGGGCCAGCGTTGGCGGTACCAGGCAAATCAATGACTTGGGTCAGTTTCACAGGCCTGGGCAAGCGCCGCTGTGCCAGCGCCGGTACGCATGGGGGTGACACTTTGTGCCATTTGCGACACGTCACCGGCACATGCATTGCAAAGCCTTCACGGGTGGAGGATGCTGGCTGAACGCTCTATCTGCGGAGAACTACAACAATGCAGAGCAATCATTTCAGCCGCCATGCCCGCCAGGTGCATGACGTTGCCCATGGTGGCCCCGGTGAGGGCGGCAGTGACCCGTCCATTGCCCGCTCCTGGCTACGCTGCCTGGAGGACTACCACCTTGATCCCGCCGTGATCGAGGCCCCGGTGGTGCTTGAGCACGGGCGCCTGCTGGAAAGCCGCGAGCGCCTGCGCCAGGTGCTGCAAATTGCCGACCACGAAATGAACAGCCTGCACCAGCAGCTTTCCGGGGCTGGCCATGCGGTTTTGTTGACCGATGCCCGCGGGGTGATCCTCAACTGCGTCAGCGCCCCCGGCGAACGGCGCAGCTTCGAGCATGCCGGGCTGTGGCTGGGCGCCGACTGGAGCGAGGCGCGCGAGGGCACCAACGGCATCGGCACCTGCCTGGTCGAGCGCCAGGCGCTGACCATTCACCAGAACGAGCACTTCCGTGGTCGCCACACCGGCCTGACCTGCTCGGCCAGCCCGGTATTCGACCCGCATGGCGAGTTGCTGGCGGTGCTGGATGTGTCTTCGGCACGGCCCGACGTATCGCGGCAAAGCCAGTTCCACACCATGGCGCTGGTCAACCTGTCGGCGAAGATGATCGAAAGCTGCTACTTCCTGCGCCATTTCGAGCAGCAGTGGCTGCTGCGTTTTCACCTGCAGGCCGAGTCGGTTGGCCTGTTCAGCGAAGGCTTGCTGGCCTTCGACGGCGACGGGCGTATCTGTGCGGCCAACCAGAGCGCGCTCAATTTGCTGGGCACCGTGCGCGGCGGCGTGCTGGGCAAACCGCTGGAACGCTTCTTTGCCTGTAGCCATGACGAACTGTTCAGCCGCGCCACGCCAGGCGGCAGCACCGCCTGGCCGCTGCGCACCCTGGACGGCCGCCAGGTGTTCGCCAGCCTGCGTGGCCAGGCACGGGCGCCGGTGTGGTCGGTGCCCGCCGCCCAGCCGCTGCCGGTGCGTGAAGTGGAGCCACTGGTGTGCCTGCTGGACCCGGCCCTGCAAAACGATTTCCGCCGCAGCGTGCGGGTGTTCGAGCGCGATGTGCCCTTGTTGCTGCGCGGCGAGACCGGTTGCGGCAAGGAAGCCTTCGCCCAGGCTGTGCATCAGGCCAGTGAACGTCGCGCCAAACCGTTCGTCGCCATCAACTGCGCCTCCATCCCGGAAAGCCTGATCGAGAGCGAACTGTTCGGTTACCGCGGAGGCAGCTTTACCGGTGCACGCAAGGAAGGCATGCGCGGCAAGCTGTTGCAGGCCGACGGCGGTACCTTGCTGCTGGACGAGATCGGCGACATGCCATTGGCCCTGCAAACCCGCCTGCTGCGGGTGCTGGAAGAGCGCCAGGTGGTGCCGATCGGTGGCGAGCCGCAAGCCGTGGACGTGCGCATTGTCAGTGCCACCCACCGCGACCTGCTGGAGCGGGTGGAGCAGGGCAGCTTCCGCGAAGACCTGTATTACCGCCTGAATGGTCTGGAAGTGGCGTTGCCGGCGGTACGCGAGCGCAGTGACAAGGCGCAGTTGCTGGACTTTCTGCTGCGCCAGGAGGCGCAGGGGCACCCTATCGACATCGAACCCAAGGCGCGCCAGGCACTGCTCGACTTTGCCTGGCCGGGCAACGTGCGGCAGATGCGCAATGTGCTGCGCACCCTGGTGGCGCTTTGCGAAGATGCCCGCATAGCTGTTTCGGATCTCCCCGCCATCATCCGCAACAATCCCGTCCCTGTAGGAGCGGCCTTGTGTCGCGAAAGGGCCGCAGAGCGGCCCCAGGGCCTCAGCCGAGCAGCCCAGATTGCCGGGGCTGCTGCGCAGCCCGATCGCGACGCAAGGCCGCTCCGA
>NZ_JACVZC010000080.1 GCF_016658545.1 Pseudomonas sp. S37
AACCCACCCGCCGCCACCATCAGCGCCGGTTGCAACCCGCCGCTGTAATGGCTGCTGAGCGCCGCCAGCAACGGCCCGCTCAACTGCCCCAGGGCAAAGCACGCAGTCAGCAGCCCGGCATTGCGCTGCGTGGCATGCGGTGCCAGTTCCCGCGAGCGCTGCATGACCAGTTGCATGCAGGCCAGAAACGGCCCACCGCACAGCACTACGCCCAACGCCAGCCCGACACCCCCGCCCATCAGGCAGGCCAGCACACCCAGGCCTTGCAGCCACAGGGTGGCGGTCAGCCAGGCCGAAGTGCGTCCGCCGCGGCGCAGGCTCACCAACAGCACACCCAGCGCCGCCGCCAGGCCAAACGCCGGCCAGAACAGGTCAGCCAGCCACTGGCCACGAAACTGCTGGTTGGCCATCTGCGACAGGAAGGTGGCCGGCAGGATGTAACCTACGCCGTACAAGGCATACACCACCCCCAGGCGGCCAATGCCGACACTGCGGGTCGGCCCCTGTAGTGCCAGCGATGGTGTGGGTGCCGTTTGCAGGGCGCGTGGCAGCCACGGCCGCACGGCCAGCAGCATCACCAGCGCCGCCACGGCATAGATCAGCCACAATGCTGCCGAACCCAGCCCCAGCACATGCGCCACCAGTGCCAGCAGCCCGGTCACGGCAATACCCAGGCCGGGCCCGGCAAACACCAGTGCACCCTGGCGTTGGCGGTTGTGGGCATTGGCCACTTGTTGGCTGAGGCTGGTCAGCATCACCAGCACCCAGGCACTGGCTACGCCGGTGCCAAAGCGCAGCAGCAGGTGTGCCCAGAAGCCGTCGGCAGCCCACGAGGCCAGGGTCAGCGCCACGCACAGCCACAACCCGCCATGCAGGCGCAGGCGCACCTGGCCGGGCGAGCGGGCGAACATGGCGTCCACTGCACCGATGAAGTAACCCAGGTAGTTGGCCGCCGCCACCAGCCCGGCGACCGTCAGGTCGAACTGGCCTTCGGCAATCAGTTGCGGCAGTTGCGGGGTGAGGGCGAAACGGCCGATGCCCATGGCCATCATCAGCGCCACGGCGCTGGCCAGCAGTTGAGTAAGTGGCGACATGACAGGTCTCCTGCGCGATGTAAGCGATGGCTGGCAGGTTAAGGCGGTTTCTTTTTCAATAAAATTGAATAATGATGATCAAGTTGTTCTGTTTTGGAGAATGCCGTGGAATTCAGCCAACTGCGTATCTTCCAGGCCGTGGCCGAGGAAGGCTCGATTACCCGTGCCGCCGAGCGCCTGCATCGGGTGCCGTCGAACCTGTCGACGCGCCTGCGACAGCTTGAGGAGCAACTGGGCGTCGAGCTGTTTTTGCGTGAGCGCCAGCGCTTGCAACTGTCACCGGCCGGCAAGGTGCTGCTGGACTATGCCAACCGTATGTCGAACCTGCGCGACGAGGCACTGGCCGCGGTGCGTGGCGGCCAGCCCGCCGGCGATTTCGTGCTGGGGACCATGTACAGCACTGCCGCCACCCACTTGCCGGCGCTGCTGGCGCGTTATCACCAGGCTTACCCGGCAGTGAACCTGCAGGTGCGCGCCGCACCCAGTGGCGAATTGCTCGAAGGCCTGCTGAACCACAGCCTGGATGCCGCGCTGGTGGACGGCCCCTTGAACCTCGCCGGGCTGGATGGCGTGCCCCTGTGCGATGAGCAACTGGTGCTGATCACCAGCCCCGAGCACCCGACGGTGCACAGCGCCAAGGACGTGGTGGGCAAGGCGGTGTTCACCTTCCGCCAGGGCTGCTCGTACCGCATGCGCCTGGAGGCTTGGTATGCCCATGCCCATACGCCGATGGGCCGGGTGATGGAGATCGAGTCATACCAGAGCATGCTGGCCTGCGTGATCGCCGGGGCAGGCGTGGCAATGATGGCCCAGTCGATGCTCGACAGCCTGCCCGGGCGCGACCGGGTAAGGGTGCATCCGCTGCAGGCGCCGTTCGATCAGGCAGTGACGTGGCTGATGTGGCGCCAGGGAATGCGCGGGGCAAATTTGCAGGCGTGGGTCGACTTGCAACAAAGCGAAACGATTGACCAGTCGTCGGAATGCGCCGCCACGGCTTGATCCGGGTCAAAATGGCCCATATCTGTAAGAGCATGGGCATGCGTAATACAGGACATCGGGCTATGATCTGTATGAAACATCGCAGGATTGATTTGCCGTGAGGCTGACCCGTCAAGGGGGCATTATGAATAAACCACTGTCCAACTGGCTCCACGACCTGGCGGTCGCCTTGGGGCTGATTCCACCACCCTTGCAGCCGGTGCCGATCCCGACTGATGAAGAGCAGCGCAAGCGCCAACCGCGTCGTCGCTGATCCTACTGAAGAGCAAAGCTAAGGCCGCAGCACCTGGGTAGGGGCTGCGGCCTTTTTGTGTCTGCCGGGTTTGTATTGCCTGTGCCGGCCTCTTCGCGGGTAAACCCGCTCCTACAAGAGAACACATTCCGTTGTAGGAGCGGGTTTACCCGCGAAGAGGCCAGCACAGGCAACCACGACCTATCAGGCCAGCTTCACCGCCGCCACTGATTTACGCGACACCAGGCTCACCACCACAAAGCTCACCAAACCAACCGCCAGGCTGTAGTAGATCGGCGTGTTGGCCTCAAGCCCGTCCTTGAACATGAACAGCAGCGCGGTAGCAAAGCCCAGCGACATGCTGGCAATCGCCCCGGCGGTGGTCGCACGCTTCCAGAAGATGGCGCCAATCAGCGGGATCAGCATGCCACCGACCAGCAGGTTGTAGGCCAGGGTCAGGGCGTTGATCACATCGTTCACCATCAGCGCGATACCCAGTACCACCAGGCCGGTCAGCAAGGTAAACAGGCGGCTGATACCCAGGCTCGACTGCTTGCCGCCGCGCAGCTTGGGCAGCAGGTCTTCGGTGATGGTGGTCGAGGCCGCCAGCAGGCCGGCACTGGCGGTAGACATCATCGCCGCCAGGGCAGCTGCCATCAGCAAGCCACGGATGCCATCGGGCAGGGTGCTCTTGATCATCTCGGCGAAGGCATTGTTCGGGTTGGCAAGGTCCGGCATCAGCACATGTGCCGCCATGCCGATTGCCGCGCAAGCCAGGCCGTACACCACGCAATACACGCCCGCAACCGTACCGGCACGCTGGCAGACCTTTTCGTCACGGGCGGTGAACACCCGCTGCCAGATGTCCTGGCCAATCAGGATGCCGAAGAAGTAGATCAGGAAGTAGGTGATGATGGTGTCCCAGCCAATGGTGGTCAGCTGGAAGCTGGCCGCTGGCAATTTGGCCACCAGGGTGTCCCAACCGCCGGCCTTGTACAGGCACACCGGCAGCAGGATGAACATCAGGCCGACGGTCTTGATCACGAACTGGACGATGTCGGTCAGGGTCAGGGACCACATGCCGCCAATGGTCGAGTACAGCACTACCACGCCGCCACCCAGCAGCAGCGATGCCCAGAACGGCAGGTCCAGCAGCACCTGCAGGACGGTGGCCATGGCCAGGGTCGAGGTCACGCCGATCATCAGCGCGTAGGCCAGCATGATCACGGCGCTGGCCTGGCGTGCAGTGGGGTTGTAACGCTGCTCCAGCACTTGGGTCACGGTAAAGATGCGCAGGCGCAGCAGCGGCTTGGCCAGGAACAGGTTGATGGCGATGATGCCCAGGCCCAGGGCTGCGCACAGCCAGAAGCCGGAGATGCCGTGGACGTAGCCCAGGCGCACGGTGCCAACGGTGGAAGCGCCACCGAGTACGGTGGTGGCCATGGTGCCCATGTACAGCACCGGGCCGAGGTTGCGCCCGGCTACCAGGTAGTCTTCATGGGTTTTTGCGCGTCGCATGCCATACCAGCCAAGCCCGAGCATGCCGGCGGTGTAGATCATTACAACAATGATGTCCAAGGCCATTGGGGGTCTCCCGATTATCTTTATTATGGCGAGATCGACTACGCGGGCGTTTGCACGGCGCCCGGTGGTCTTGTCTTGTGTTGGCGGGCCTCAGTGGCCCTCCCTCATGGCTCCTGCCGGGGTACTACAGATACTGCGGGCGCTGTTTGTAGGAGCGGCCTTGTGTCGCGATCGGGCCGCAAAGCGGCCCCAGCGGTTCACGCGTCAAGGCATAAGTCCGGGGGCTGCTCCGCAGCCCGATCGCGACACAAGGCCGCTCCTACAAAAAACGCGCTGTGCATTAACGGCCGCGCAGTTGCCGGTCTGGCAATGCCACTGCCGCCAGCAGCCCGAGCAGCGCCACCAGCGCACTCCCGATCAACAGCTGCCGGAACGTCTCCAGCAACCGCCCCTGCGTCACCAGGTCCACCTCACCCGCCTTCAAACTTCCCAGCAACGGATTACCCAGCAATTCGAACCCACCCCCGTGCAGCAGTGCCAGCAACAGGCTGGACATGCACGCCACGCCCATGGCCCCGCCCAGCGAGCGGAACAGGTTGGTGGTGCTGGTGGCGACACCGATGTCCTGGCTGGCCACCGCACTTTGCGTGCCCACCAGCGAGGTAGGGAACTGCAGCCCGCAGGCAATGCCGGTCAGCAGCATGAACAGTGCACTGAGCCATACCGACTGCGGTGGGGTCAGCGCCATGCCGAATATGGCCAGGGGCATCAGCACTGCCCCGGCGAGGATCTGCGGCTTGTAGCGCCCGGTGCGGCTGGTCATGCGGCCCCCGGTGAAGGCACCCATGGGCAGGCCCATGACCAGCGGCAGCAGGTGCAAGGCCGCGCTGTCGGCACCGGCGCCCGTGATGCCCTGATAGCGCAAGGGCATGAGCATGGTCAGGGAAATGGACTGGAAGCTGGCGAAGAAGATCACCGCCCAGCACAGCACCGCCACCCGGTTGCCGAACAGGCCAAGTGGCAACAGCGGCTCGGGGCAGCGGCGCTCGTGGGCGATGAACAGCGCAAGGCCCAATACGGCACAGGCGAATAGCGCCAGCACGGCAGGGTCGCCCCAGGCATGGCCTTGGCCGACCAGGGTAATGCCCAGCAGCAGGCTGCCCAGGCCGAGAATCAATAACACGGCGCCAAGGTAGTCCACCTGTGCCTCGCGGCGCTGCACCGGCATGCCCGCCAAGGCGCGGCGAATCGCGTACAAGGCCAGCAGCCCCAGTGGCAGGTTGACCCAGAACACCCAGCGCCATGACAGGTACTCGGTCAGCCAGCCGCCCAGTACCGGCCCGGCAACACTGGCCACGGCGTACATGCTGCTGAAATAGCCCTGGTAGCGGCCGCGTTCGCGCGGGGGGACGAAGTCACCGATGATCGCCTGGCTGACCGATACCATGCCACCGGCGCCAATACCTTGCAGCACCCGGGCCAGCACCAGTTGCTGCATGTCCTGGGCCAGGGCGCAGGCAATCGAAGCCAGGGTGAACAGGCTGACACCGGTGAGGATCATGCGCCGCCGGCCGTACAGGTCACCCAGCTTGCCGTAGATCGGCACGGCGATGGTCATGGCCACCATGTAGCCGGAAATGACCCAGGCCAACAGGCCTACGTCGTTGAACTGGGCCGATATGGCCGGCAGCGAGACGGCCACGATGGTCTGGTCCAGCGCGCCGAGGAAGATCGCCAGCATCAGGGCGGTGAGCACGTTGCGCAGGGTGGTGGGGGGCAGGGCGGCGGTCACGGGGATACCTTGTATAGCGGTGGTGGCCTGCTTCGCGGGTAAACCCGCTCCCACAGTGACTGCGTCTGCCCTAAGGCGTGACAGCCACCCTGTGGGAGCGAGTAACCCGCGAAGAGGCCAGCATTGAGTACCCGGATTGTAACCTGAGTTAGGTAGCTTCCTATGTACTATCTGCATCCCCTATGCCGAATCGGCATTGGCGCATTCATCCAGTGCTGCATGGCCGCGTGATATCGTTGGTATGCCACAGGGGCTGAAAACCGCGGCCTGCACCAGCTTGGTGCAACATTCTGCCGCAGGCTTTTCAGCCCGCTGTCTCCCACACCTTTTATTCCTCTGCCTGCATGTCGAGCATGACCGCCCAGATGGCGACGGTTGGAACAGGTCAGGTAGACCCGATTACAGGGGTCGGTAGTTACCGTTCAAAATTTCAACTAATTGCGGAGTGATCATGCCCAAGGCTTCCCATCAAGATCTGCGTTTTGCCTTCCGCGAGCTGCTCGCTTCAGGTTCCTGTTACCACACCGCGTCGGTGTTCGACCCGATGTCGGCACGCATTGCCGCTGACCTGGGCTTCGAGGTCGGCATCCTCGGCGGGTCCGTTGCCTCGTTGCAGGTTCTGGCTGCACCTGACTTCGCGCTGATCACCCTCAGTGAGTTCGTCGAGCAGGCCACCCGTATTGGCCGGGTGGCGCAGCTGCCGGTTCTGGCCGACGCCGACCATGGCTATGGCAACGCGCTCAACGTGATGCGCACGGTGATTGAGCTGGAGCGCGCCGGCGTGGCCGCCCTGACCATCGAGGACACCCTGCTGCCCGCCCAGTTCGGACGCAAGTCCACCGACCTGATCCCGGTTGATGAGGGCGTTGGCAAGATCCGTGCGGCGCTGGAGGCCCGGGTCGATTCGTCACTGTCGATCATTGCCCGCACCAATGCTGGCGTACTGACCACTGAAGAAATCATCGTGCGTACGCAGAGCTACCAGAAGGCCGGTGCCGATGGTATCTGCATGGTGGGCGTAAAGGACTTCGAGCAGCTCGAAAAGATTGCCGAGCACCTGACCGTGCCGCTGATGCTGGTCACCTATGGCAACCCGAACCTGCATGACGACGAGCGCCTGGCGCGCCTGGGCGTGCGCATTGCCGTCGATGGCCACGCGGCTTACTTTGCTGCAATCAAGGCCACCTACGACTGCTTGCGACTGCAGCGCGGCAAGCAGAACAAGTCGGAAAACCTCAGTGCCACCGAACTCTCGCACACCTACACCCAGCCTGAGGACTACATCCGCTGGGCCAAGGAATACATGAGCGTCGAGGAGTGACCGGCAGGGCGCCGTCAACTCAACGGACGGCGCTCAAGGTGGCAGTGTGAGGCACGCAGTGTGCCTGCTCGCAGCTGGCGGCGGCGCTGGGCTGGCTGCGTAGCAGTTCGGCGCGCCAGCAGGCCGAGCCGTACAGCCCTGCGACTGCAGTCAGGGCCATGACAAGGGCGACTCTTCTTGATTTGATGCCCATGGTGTTCACCTCCTGGTACAGCGCTAGGTGATACCTTCCAGCTTAGGTCAATTTCAGTGGTACCGCGCGCGATCCCTGTAGGAGCGGCCTTGTGTCGCGATCGGACCGCGCAGCGGTCCCATTTGTGTCATCCCGCAAAATTGCCGGGGCCGCTGTGCGGCCCTATCGCGACACAAGGCCGCTCCTACAACGGGGGCGTGGGTTCAAAGGTCGCGGTCCCACTCCGGCTCGTCCTTGAACCGCTGCACGAGAAAATCCAGCATGCTGCGCAAGGTCGCCGGCATGTGCTTGCGCGACGTATACACCGCATTCAGGTTCAGCTCGCGCGGCTTGGCGTGGGCCAGCAGGCGCACCAGCTCACCTTTGCGCAGGGCCTCGGCGGCCTGGTAGGTCGGTAGCATGGCGATGCCCGCACCGGCCAGCGCTGCCTTCTGCAAGGTCATCGCCTCGTTGGCACTGATGTTTCCCGCCACCGGTACGGCAACCTGCTGGCCGGCCACTTCGAAGTGCCACAGGCTATGGCCGAAATAGGCATGGGTCAGGCAGTTGTGCCGGCTCAGTTCCTCGACCTGTAGTGGTGTACCTTGCTCGCGCAGGTAGGCCGGTGCCGCACACACCACCGAACGGCACACGCTCAGGCGCCGGGCGATCAGGTTGGGGTCGAGGTCGTTGCTGGTGCGGATGGCCAGGTCGATGCGCTCGTCCACCAGGTTGACGGTGCGGTCGAGCATCTGCAGTTCAATCTTTACCCCAGGGTAGCGCCGCACATAAGCAGCGACCGCGTCTACCAGTTGTGCCTGGCCAAACGAGGTGCTGACACTGATGCGCAATGCACCCCTTGGCGCGTCATCCGGCTGCTGCACCGCAGCTTGCAGGTCCCCGGCCAGCTCCAGCAGTTGCCGGCAGCGCGGCAGGGTTTCCTGGCCAGCGGCAGTAAGGCTTAGCTTGCGCGTGGTGCGCTGCATGAGCCGCGCGCCCACCCAGTCTTCCAGCTCGGCCAGGTAGCGCGACACCACCGGGCGCGACAGTTGCAGATGGTCCGCCGCCGCCGACTGGCTGCCCAGGTCGACTACGGTGACGAAGACGCGCATGGCGTTCAAACGGTCCATGATTTGCCCGATTTCAGAAACAAACTATGTTCAAGCATGGCATTTTTTGTCACGGATCGGGCAACTAAGCTGTTGGGCATTGTTCAGCTGAAGGTGTAGCCAATGTCCCTGTTCACCCCCTTGCGTGGCCTGATGCTGGCCTGCGTCACCCTGGCCGGCCCGGTGCTGGCTGCCGAGCCCTTGCAGCTGGACGTTTACAACCCAGGGCACGAGGCGATTTTCCCGGTCAGCTCGGTGATTGTCAGTGGCGAGCATGATGCCGTACTGGTCGATGCCCAGTTCGGCAAGGCCCAGGCCGAACAACTGGTGCAACGCCTGCGGGCGGGTGGCAAGCACCTGACCAGTATCTACATCAGCCATGGTGACCCGGATTACTACTTCGGCCTGGATACCCTGACCCAGGCCTTCCCCGACGCCAAGGTGCTGGCTTCGGCCGCTACCGTTGCCCATATCCGCCAGACCATGGACGCCAAACTGGCGTACTGGGGGCCGCAGATGGGCGCGGACAAACCAACGCGGCTGGTGCTGCCACAGGTGCTCGAAGGCAACCGCCTGACGCTGGAAGGGCAGGCCCTGGAAGTGGTTGGCCTGGATGGCCTACAGCCGGAGCGCAGTTTTGTCTGGATCCCGTCGATCAAGGCGGTGGTCGGCGGCGTGGTGGTGTCCGAGCACATTCATGTATGGATGGCCGACACGCAAACGGCCAAGTCGCATGCCGACTGGCTTGGCACCCTGGCGCATATCGAAGCGTTGGCGCCGCGCACGGTCATCCCGGGCCATTACCTGGGCGATAGCAGCCGCTCGCTGAAGGCCGTGCGCTTCACGGCCGACTACATCCGTGCTTTCGATGCCGAAACCGCCAAGGCTAAAGATGCTGGCGCGTTGATCAAGGCGATGAAGCAGCGTTACCCGGGCCTGGCCGATGAAAGCTCGCTGGAGCTGGGGGCCAAGGTCGCCAAGGGCGAAATGAAGTGGTAATTCCGTTCAACTGATGGAGAGTATCCCATGAGCAAGATTGCAATCATCGGTGCCACTGGCCGCGCTGGCAGCCAGTTGCTGGAAGAGGCCCTGCGCCGGGGGCACAGCGTGCTGGCCATTGCCCGCGACCCTGCGCAACTACAGGGGCGTGACGGGGTGACCGTCAAGGCGCTGGATGCCAAGGACAGCGCGGCCCTGCAAGCGGCAGTGGCGGGTGTGGACGCAGTGCTGAGCGCGGCGCATTTCTCCACCATCGAGCCGCAGGCCATCATCGAACCGGTCAAGCGCGCCGGGGTCAAGCGCCTGCTGGTCGTGGGCGGTGCCGGCAGCCTGTTGCTGCCGTCGGGGCACCGGGTAATCGACAGCCCGGACTTCCCGGAGGCGTACAAGGCCGAGGCCACTGCCGGGGTGCGTTTTCTGGAGGCGTTGCAGCGCGAGCCGAACCTGGACTGGACGTTCCTCTCACCGTCGGCGGAGTTCGTTGAGGGTGAGCGCAGCGGGCGCTACAGGTTGGGCAAGGACCATCTGCTGATCGGTGCGGATGGCAAGAGCTGGATCACCTTTGCCGACTATGCGATTGCCATGCTGGATGAGCTGGAGAAGCCGCAGCATTCGCGGCAGCGGTTCACAGTCGGGTATTGAGTCGCCTGCTTCGCGGGTGAACCCGCTCCCACAGGTACTACGCAAATTTCTAGAGTGGTGTAGAACTTGTGGGAGCGGGTTTACCCGCGAAAGGGTCGTCACTGGCTGGCCTGGCCCTCCAGCCAGTCCAGCAGCTCCAGCAACCCCGCCGGCAAGTTCCTGGCCTGGCTCACCAGGTAATAGCCTTTACCGGTCAGCACCTTCAGCGCAAACGGCATGCACAACCGCCCGCCGCGCAAGTCATCGCCAATCAGCGACCAATCACCGATAGCCACCCCTGTCCCTTGCGACGCCATGGCCATTGCCATGTCCAGCGTCTCGAAGTGCTGCTTCGGCCCCTGTGCAGCCAGGGTCACCCCGGCAGCGTGCAGCCACAACTGCCAGTCATGCTCGTCCCTCGAGGGGTGCAGCAACATGTGCCGCGCCAGGTCTTCAACCTGCTGCAACGGCAGTGGCCCCTCACGCAATGACGGTGCGCATACCGGCGTCAGTTGCTCATCGAACAGCTTGCGCACCTGCAGCCCGTGGTTCGGTGCATCGCCATAGACCACCGCGGCATCAAAGCCCTCGCGGCGAAAATCCACGCCATGCTGAACGGTGGTGGTCAGCTCCACCGGTACGTCCGGGCGCAGTGCCTGCCACTCCATCAGGCGCGGCAGCAGCCAGCGCATCACGCACGTGGGCGCCTTCAACTGCAGGGTCGTGCTGTGCTCCCCCACCTCGCGCACCCCTTGTTCGATCAGCGCAAACACCTGTTGCACCCGTGGCAGCCAGTCCTGGCCTTCACGGGTCAGGCTCAAACCGCGGGCCTGGCGCTGGAACAGGGCATAACCCAAGTGCTGCTCCAGGGCGGCGATCTGCCGGCTGACGGCGCCCTGGGTGATGTGCAACTGCTGCCCGGCACGGGTGAAGTTGCAGCACTGGGCGGTGATCAGAAAGGTATGCAGGGCGGGTAGGGGCGGGAGGCGTTTCATCGCAATAAGCCATGATTTCAGGACATGGCTAGTATGTGTTTTTTTGCATTGTGGCGATAGCCGTGGCTTGGGTCCAATAAGCGCATAACCCAACAAGATTCATGGTGAACCCCGATGGCAACCTGCGGCGAAGTACTGGTCAAACTCCTTGAAGGCTATGGCGTGGACCATGTCTTCGGCATCCCCGGCGTGCATACTGTGGAGCTCTACCGAGGCCTGGCGGGCTCGTCCATTCGCCATGTCACCCCGCGCCACGAGCAGGGCGCCGGGTTCATGGCTGACGGCTATGCGCGCACCCGTGGCAAACCCGGGGTGTGCTTCATCATTACCGGCCCGGGCATGACCAACATCACCACCGCCATGGGCCAGGCCTATGCCGACTCGATTCCGATGCTGGTGATCTCCAGCGTGCAGTCGCGTGACCAGCTGGGCGGTGGCCGCGGCAAGCTGCACGAGCTGCCTAACCAGGCGGCGCTGGTGGCGGGTGTCGCGGCGTTTTCGCACACCCTGATGAATGCTGCCGACCTGCCACAGGTATTGGCGCGGGCCTTCGCGGTATTCGACAGCGCCCGGCCGCGCCCGGTGCATATCGAGATCCCGCTGGATGTGCTGGTTGAGCCGGCCGACCAGCTGCTGCCGGGCCGCCCGGTGCGAGGCAACCGGGCAGGTGCTGCACCGCAGGCCGTGGCACAGATGGCTGAACGCCTGGCCAGCGCACGGCGGCCATTGATCCTCGCCGGTGGCGGTGCCTTGGCAGCAGGTGCTGCGCTGGCACGCCTGGCCGAACACCTGCAGGCGCCGGTGGCGTTGACCATCAATGCCAAGGGTTTGCTGCCGGCCAGCCACCCGCTGCAGATCGGCTCGACCCAGTCGCTGCCGGCCACGCGGGCGCTGGTGGCCGAGGCCGACGTGGTGTTGGCGATCGGCACTGAACTGGCCGAAACCGATTATGACGTGACCTTCAAGGGTGGTTTCGAGATCCCAGGCAGCCTGCTGCGCATCGATATCGATCCCGACCAGACCGTGCGTAACTACCTGCCGGAGCTGGCGCTGGTGGCCGATGCCGAACTGGCCGCCGATGCGTTGCTCGGCGCCTTGCAGGCACAGCCGCAGCCGCTGCGCGAAAGCACTTGGGGTGTGGCCCGCGTGGCCAACCTGCGCCAGGCCCTGGCGGCAGGTTGGGACCAGCCGACGCTGAGCCAGACGCGGTTGTTGAGCGCCATTCTCGAATGCCTGCCCAATGCCATTCTGGTGGGCGACTCGACCCAGCCTGTGTACACCGGCAACCTGACGTTGGACATGGATCAGCCACGACGTTGGTTCAATGCCTCGACGGGTTACGGCACCCTGGGGTACGCCCTGCCAGCGGCCATGGGCGCCTGGTTGGGCAGTGCCGAGCAACCTGGCGAACGCGCGCCGTCGGTGTGCCTGATTGGCGATGGCGGTTTGCAGTTCACCCTGCCCGAGCTGGCCAGCGCGGTGGAAGCGCAGGTGCCGCTGATCGTGTTGCTGTGGAATAACCAAGGGTACGAGGAAATCAAGAAGTACATGGTCAACCGGGCGATCGAGCCGGTCGGGGTGGATATTCATACCCCGGACTTCATCGGCGTGGCACGGGCGTTGGGGGCTGCGGCGCAGAGCGTGGCGGATGTGGCGCAATTGCAGGCGGCGCTGGGGCAGGCGGTGGAGCGCAAGGGGCCGACGTTGATCCAGGTGGACCAGAACCAGTGGCAGGGGACTGTGCTGGGCTGAGGTTATTGCTTGCCAGTGCTGGCCTCTTCGCGGGTGAACCCGCTCCCACAGGTTCTGGATGGACCCTAAACCTTGTGCAATCCCTGTGGGAGCGGGTTCACCCGCGAAAGGGCCGGTGCAGGCCAACGTGAACTCAGCCAGCCGTAGCCCGCAACCGGGCCACATCGCGAATCGGCGGCGCGCCATACAGCCGGCTGTACTCACGGCTGAACTGCGACGGGCTTTCATACCCCACCCGGTAGGCCGCTACCGCCGCCTCAAGCCCGTCGTTCAACATCAACCGCCGCGCCTCCTGCAGGCGCAGTTGCTTCTGGTACTGCAACGGGCTCATCGATGTCACCGCCTTGAAGCGGTGGTGCAAGGTCGAGGTGCTGAGATTGACCTCACGTGCCAGGTCTTCGATACGCAGAGGCTGCTGGTAGTTGTTGTTGAGCCAGCTTATGGCCTGGCAGACCCGGTGGGTCTGGCTGTTGGCCAAGGCAATTTCGTACAGCCGATAGCCCTGAGGCCCGCGCAACATGCGGTAGAGAATTTCGCGGCGGAACAGCGGTGCGAGCATCGCGATATCGCGTGGGGTGTCCAGCAGCCGAATCAGCCGCAGCAGGGCGTCGAGCAACGCCGCATCGGTCCTGTCTACATACAGGCCGCGACCGGAAGGCCGGTTGGGCACCAGCATCGGCCCGCTTTCGGCGATCAGCTGGCTGATCTCGGCCGGGTCCAGGTCCATGCGCAAGCCCAGGCTTGGGTGCTCCGGGCTGGCATCAAGCCTAACGCCGCTCAATGGCAGGGTGACCGACACCACCATGTAATGCAGCGGGTCGTAGGCGTACTGCTCATCACCGAGGAACAGGCTTTTGCTGCCTTGGGCAAGAATGCACAGTGCCGGTTGTGCCAGGGTCGGCACCGAACGCACGTTCTCGGTGTAGCGCACCAGGTACAGGTCAGCGATGGCCGATGCCGGGCCGTGGGGCTCGCCGGCGTGGCGGGTGATCAACTCGGCCAGCTCCAGGCGCTGCTGTTCCAGGGGCGGGTCGGTGGGCGTGGCGGTGGTCATGATGGCTTTCCTCTGCTGACCGTCGCAGCATAGGTTTGGGCAATGGCGGGCGCTAGTCGAAAGCTGCACGTCGATTGCCTGATCCTGCCGCGCTGCAGGATCAGGCAATCGACCAGCAGTAATGGCCTAACGCATCGCGCGGGAGAGCCCCTAACCTTGGCAGCCTGGCTTTTCCGTCCGCCTGCTTCAAGGAGATTGTGCAATGACCTTAAAACAACCGGTCACCCATCTTGCGTTCATTCGTGCCAGCAGCGGGCGCTCGGCGGAGTTGGGCGCGCGCCTGCGTGACCTGCTCGAGCCCTCGCGGCGTGCGCCGGGTTGCCTGAGCTTCACCGTGCAACGCTCGCAGGCTGATGCCGACCTGTGGCTGCTCAGTGGCAGCTGGCAGGACCAGCAGGCGATGAGTGGCTACTTTGCCTCGCCAACGCTGGAGGTGTTTGGTGAGTTGGTGCAGGCGCAGGTGGTGAGCAGCCTGGATCTGCACACCTTTGATTAATTGGTCAGCTGGCGCAGGCCCTTGTAGGAGCGGCCTTGCGTCGCGAAAGGGCTGCGCAGCAGCCCCGGCGATTTGTGCATCTGTGCTGAAACCCTGGGGCTGCTCTGCAGCCCTTTCGCGACGCAAGGTCGCTCCTACAAGGGGCGCGGTGGCTGGGGTAAGATGCCGGGCACTGATCAACCAGTTAGAGAGCAACATGGCACGTAGGGAATTCCCGCAATTCGAAGCGGTTTCGGCGATGGTCCCGGTGGAAGGCGGTGGCTACCACGCAGCCATCGCGGTCAAGGCGCTGGGCATGGGTGGCGCGCCACGTTTTCACAAGGTCCTCGACGGGCAGGTGTTCAAGGGCGCCGTGGCCGCCGACGAAGCGGCCACGGCCGAACTGCAACGCCTGCAGGGCGTCAGCGAAGAGGGTGAGCTGATCTGGTGATCAGGCCTGCGGCCGGCCCATCTTGAACAGGTTGCCCAGCTCGAAATAGTCCGCCGGGCCGCCGCCACGCAGGATCGGCTCGGCGGCCGCGGTATCGTAGATGCCGTTGTTCAACAGGTGCTCGGCAATGTGCACCGCTACTACTTCCCCAAGGATCAACCAGCTGGGCACCAATTCCTGGTCGGCCCGCTTGAGCTGGACGATCTGGCTGACCTTGCACTCGAAGGCTACCGGGGTTTCGCCCACGCGCGGCACTTTGACGATGCTCGAGGGTGTGGCAGTAAGGCCGCTCAGTTCGAATTCGCTTACTTCGGCAGCGACCGGCGCGCAGCTCTGGTTCATCTGCTCGGCCAGCGGCCGGGTGGCCAGGTTCCAGACAAATTCACCGGTCTGCTCGATGTTGTTCAGGCTGTCTTTGCGCCCGACGCTGCAGAAACCGATGATCGGCGGGATGTAGTTGAAGGCGTTGAAGAAGCTGTAGGGCGCCAGGTTCAGGCGTCCTTCGCGGTCTTGCGAAGAGATCCAGCCGATTGGGCGGGGGCCGACGATGGCGTTGAACGGGTCGTGGGGCAGGCCGTGGCCTTTGGCGGGTTCGTAGTAATACATCTGTGCTGGGCTTGCTGGCCCTACCTCCTGGTGGACAAGGTGCCTAGTGTGCCAAGCCTGTGCCCGCCTGCAAATGATCAAGCCCGGCAAAAGCCGGGCTGGGTGCTCGCAGCAGGGATCAGCTGATGCGGTGCGCGTTGGTGCGGTCGAAGCCGTCTTCGGCGAAGCGTTGGCCGCCAGTGCGGTCGAAGCCGTCTTCGGCAAAGCGTTGGCCGCCAGTGCGGTCGAAGCCGTCTTCGGCGAAACGTTGGCCGCCGGTGCGGTCGAAGCCGTCTTCAGCGTAGTTGGCCGACTGAGTCTGGGCTGCGGCGAAGGTGTGGGCGTTGGTACGGTCAAAGCCATCTTCGGCAAACGCGCCAGCAGCGAAAACCGAGAGGGCCAAGGTGAGGATCAGTTTGTTTTTCATGGTCGTTGCTCCGAGGGGGGGAGTTGTTTGTTTCTATGGGTTCAATGCTACGCCGATTAATTTGATTAAAAAGCGCAAAAAATGGCGCTTAAAAATCTAATTTATCAATATGTATGGGTGCGCACAGTGTCATTCAGCCTGCGACCTGGTTCAGCGAGCGTCGGCGCATGCGCCAACGTTCTGCCAGCCACTGCAGCTTGATGGGGTGAAATTAATGGGGCGTTAAGAAGGAAAAATCTTACGGATATGTTTGGTGAACGTATTTTTCATCTAGCACCAACCGATTTTTCAGGCATTGCTGAGCACCATCGCCGCACCTAAAACTGGAGCGGCACAACAATGAACAAACTCCCGCAAATCACCTTGGCCTTCTGGGTCATGAAGATCTGCGCTACCACCCTGGGGGAAACGGCCGGGGACTTGCTGTCGATGACCCTGAACATCGGCTACGCACTCAGCTCGCTGCTACTGATCAGCGTGTTCCTGCTGACGTTGCTCGGCCAGCTGTACTCGCGCCGCTACCACCCGATGCTCTACTGGCTGGTGATCCTCTCCACCAGCACCGCCGGCACCACCATGTCCGACTTCATGGACCGTACCCTGGGCCTGGGTTATGCCACAGGTTCTGCTTTGCTCATCGGCATCCTGCTGCTGACGTTCCTGGTCTGGCGCGTGAGCGGCAACCCGCTGGATGTCACCCGTATCAAGAACCGTACGGGCGAGCTGTTCTACTGGGTGGCGATCCTGTTTTCCAACACCCTCGGCACCGCGCTGGGTGATTACCTGGCCGATGACTCCGGGCTGGGTTTTGCGGGCGGCGCGCTGTTTATTGGCAGTGCCATTGCACTGGTGGTAGCGGCCCGCTACTGGACGCGTATCCCTGGTGTAGTGCTGTTCTGGGTGGCATTCGTGCTTACCCGCCCGTTTGGTGCGACGTTGGGCGACTTCCTCACCAAACCTCATGAAAAGGGTGGCCTGGACTTTGGCACGGTCGGTTCATCGGCAGTGCTGGGCGGGGTGCTGCTGGTACTGGTGCTGATGGCGACCTGGTACCAGCGTCGTGAGCCGCGTCAGGCGTTGGAGATGTCCTGAGTGTTGATACGGTAACGGGTACTGCGGCCCCCGCCTGGTAGGCGAACCAGGCAAGCCTTGTCGAGCAGGTCGGTGAGGTGGCGGGTCGCAGTGGCCTTGGATACCTTCGCCACCGCCTGGTACTGGGTGGCGTTGATACCTTCCTCGAAACCGCGTGGGCCGCCATCAAGCAACCGGTTGAGCACCTTGACCTGTTCGGGCAGCAAGCCATCTGCACGGTGCGCTTGCCAGAACCTGGCCTTGGCCAGTATCCGGTCGATATTTTCCAATGCCTGTTCGAAGCTGCGCAGCAGGGTGGCAAGAAACCAGGTAAGCCATCGGGTAATGTCCAGGCCACCCTTCTGGCTGCTCTCCAGCACCTGGTAATAGCCGGCCCTGTCGTCAAGGATGCTGGCGGACATGGCGTAGAAACGAATGGCCTGGCGCTCAGCCTGTGCCAGCGCCAGGTCGGTGATCGCCCGGGTCAGGCGGCCATTGCCATCGTCGAACGGGTGCAGGGTGACAAACCAGAAGTGGGCGATGCCGGCACGCAGCAGCGGGTCAAGGTCAGAGGCATCGCGGCTGCTGGCAAACCAGTCGAGAAACTCGCTGAGCTGGTTTTCAAGGCCATCGCGCGGCGGTGCCTGGAAGTGCACGGTGGGCTTGTCGAGGCGGCCGGAAATCACCTGCATGGGCACTTCATCACGCAACTGGCCGACCAGTACCGCTTTGCTCAAGGTGCCTTGTGCAACAGGGAACAGCCACTGGTGCCAGGTGAACAGGCGTTGCTGGGTCAGCGGTTGGTCATAGCCTTGGGTTGCATCCAGCATCAGTTCCGCCAGCCCCTCACTGCGGGCATTGGTGGCTCCCTGTTCTTCGATACCCAAGCGGCGAGCGAGGGAGGAGCGGACCGAGCCCACATTCAACTGTTCACCTTCGATTGCCGAGGAGGTGACGATATTCTGCAGTAATGTGTCCAGAACGTTCTGGCACTCGCTCAGCTCATCGACGCTGCCGATCTTGCCAAGCAAGCGTCCTTGCATGTCAATGCAGTTGCGCAGCAGTGGGGCGAGGGGCTCGTTCTGCCAAGTGAAGGTTGGCCAGCCAGGTTGCTGCCAGATCCACAAAGGGCTGCTCATGATGGTTGGCGATGCCTCCTGTGAGCCGAATAAGCCGGCTATTCGGCTCATTGTGTGAGCCGAATAATAGCCCTATTCGGCTCATGTTGTGAGCCGAATAGGGTGGTTAATCGGCTCACCGGCTGATCTGTCCCATAAAAAAGGGGCGCCCCATCACCTGGAACGCCCCTTTTCATTGCTGCCAAGCCGGTATCAGTCAGTCGTAATCCGCGAGTGCTGCTTGGTGTCCTTCATGGTCGCGTAGACCAGCAGCGAACAGGCAATGCAGGCGGTGACATACCAGTAGAAACCGCTTTCCATGCCAGCGCTCTTGAACCACAGGGCCACGTACTCGGCGGTGCCGCCGAAGATCGACACGGTCAGTGCGTACGGCAGGCCCACGCCCAGGGCGCGGATCTCGGTAGGGAACAGTTCGGCTTTGACCACGGCGTTGATCGAGGTGTAGCCGCTGACGATGATCAGCGCGGCCATGATCAGGAAGAACGCGCCCCACCAGGTCTGGATGGTGTGCAGGGTGCTGAGGATCGGTACGGTGAACAGGGTACCGAGCACACCGAAGGCGATCAGGATCGGGCGACGGCCGATCTTGTCGGACAGGCCGCCGATCACCGGCTGCAGGCACATGAACAGGAACAGCGTAGCGGCCGAGATGGTGGTCGAGTCGCTGATGCTCATGCCCACGGTGTTGACCAGGTACTTCTGCATGTAGGTGGTGTAGGTGTAGAAGGCCAGGGTACCGCCCATGGTCAGGCCGACCACGGTCATCAGTTCCTTGGGGTGGCGCAGCAGGGTGCGCATCAGGCTTTCCTTGGCCTTTTCCTTCTTGGTGAACGAGGCGGTTTCTTCCATGCCGCGACGCAGGTAAAGCGCCACCACGGCGCACAGCGCACCGATCACGAACGGTACGCGCCAGCCCCATGCATACAGCTGCTCGGTGGTCAGGGTCTGCTGCAACACGATCAGTACTGCCAGGGCGATGAGCTGGCCGGAGATCAGGGTCACGTACTGGAAGCTGGAGAAGAAGCCACGGCGCTCCTTGCTGGCCATTTCGCTGAGGTAGGTGGCCGAAGTGCCGTATTCGCCACCCACCGACAGGCCTTGCAGCAGGCGGGCGATGACCAGCAGGATCGGCGCGGCAACGCCGATGGTTTCATACCCAGGGGTCAGGGCGATGACCAGCGAGCCTGCGCACATCAGCAGTACCGAAGCCATCAATGCAGCCTTGCGCCCTTTGCGGTCGGCATACAGGCCCATCAGCCAGCCACCGATCGGGCGCATCAGGAAGCCCACGGCAAAGATCGCAGCGGTGTTGAGCAATTGTGCAGTGGAGTCACCGGCCGGGAAGAAGGCCTTGGCGAAGTACAGCGAGAAAGCGGCGTAGACGTACCAGTCGTACCATTCGACCATGTTGCCGATGGACCCGCTGAAGATCGACTTCAGGCGGCTGGCGGTAGTTTTTTCTGCGGCAGGCGCGGTGGCCGCCCCGGCGGGCAGGGAGGTGGCGTTATCCATCAGGGATACCTTCTCGTTGTTTTTGTGGAGCGCGCCGTGGCGCAGCTTGCACAGGTGATTGCAGAAGGTGTGCCAAATGAGTGCGGGGTGATCCAAACGGGGGCACTGTACGCCCTTCGCGGGCACGCCCGCTCCCACAGAGACCGCGCCGCGTCTGATGTTTCACATCCCAGTGTAGGAGCGGGCTTGCCCCGCGAAGGGCTGCAAAGCAGCCCCAAAATCCCCCAGGAATAAGCAAATTCTCGCTTACCCCTAAACTTCAATAAGCGGAAATCCGCTCATTCCCGCGCAATAAAGTCCTCACGGACCAACCCGTGCCGCTGCATCTTCTCGTTCAGCGTACGCCGCGGCAGCTGCAACGCCTCCATCACCGCATTGATCGCCCCGCCGTGCTGGCGCAACGCCGCGCGCAGGCACTGCGCCTCGAACGCTTCCATCTGCTCGCCCAGCGAGTGCCCGCCAG
This sequence comes from Pseudomonas sp. S37, assembly GCF_016658545.1. Classification (GTDB taxonomy): domain Bacteria; phylum Pseudomonadota; class Gammaproteobacteria; order Pseudomonadales; family Pseudomonadaceae; genus Aquipseudomonas. Next base: position 19,788 of record NZ_JACVZC010000080.1, read on the forward strand.
GCGCCACCTCGATGTTTGGCGAACCCAGCCCCAGCGCATGCCGCTCCGCCGCATTGGCCAGCTCGCGCACGTTGCCCGGCCAGTCATGCGACAGCAGTTGAGCCAGTTGTGCACCCGACAGCGGTGGGGCGGCACGGCCAAGCCTGTCGGCAGCAGCACGGGCAAAGTGTTCGAACAGCAGTGGAATGTCCTCGCGCCGCTCGCGCAATGGCGCAAGGCGCAACTCGGCGACGTTCAGGCGGTAAGCCAGGTCTTCGCGGAAGCGTCCGGCGCGGGCTTCTTCGAGCAGGTCGGGCTTGGTCGCGGCAATGATGCGCAAATCGACGCTGATGCTCTGGTTGGCGCCCAGACGCTCCAGCTTCTGCTCCTGGATTACCCGCAGCAGCTTGGCCTGCTGGGCCAGGGGCATGCTTTCGATTTCATCAAGAAACACCGTACCACCATTGGCGTACTCCAGCTTGCCGATGCGCTTGCCCTGGGCGCCAGTGAAGGCGCCGCTTTCATGGCCGAACAGCTCGGCCTCGAACAGTGCTTCGGGGATGGCCGCGCAATTGAGGGCAACGAACGGCTTGGCGGCGCGTGGGCCAAAATCGTGCAGGCAGCGGGCGACCCGCTCCTTGCCACTGCCGGTTTCGCCACGGATCAGCACATTGACTGGCAGGTTGGCCAGGTCCAGTACCTGGCGACGCAATTGTTGCAGGCCTTGGGACATGCCCAGCAGCGTGCCTTCCAGGCGTGACTTGAGGTCGGCCCGCTCGTGCAACCGGCGGTTTTCCAGCACCAGCTGGCGTTTTTCCAGGGCCCGGCGCAGGCTGCTCAGCAAATGTTGCGGGGTGAACGGCTTTTCCAGGAAGTCATAAGCCCCATTGCGCATGGCCTCCACGGCCATGGGTACATCCCCGTGGCCGGTCAGCAGAATCACCGGCAGGTCGGGGTCGTCCGCCTGCAGGCGTTCGAGTAATTGCAGGCCGCCCATGCCGGGCATGCGCACATCGCTGATGATCACCCCGGGGAAATGCTGCGGCAGATTGGCCAGGCACTCTTCAGCGCGGGCGAACAACTGCACGCTGAAACCGGAAAGGCTCAGCCATTGCTCGACTGCCGTGCGGATACTGGCTTCATCATCGACGACGATCACTGAATTCAACATACAGGCACCAGGTCTCGGGGCAGGGTAAGGTTCAGGCGCGCACCACCGGGCAGGTTTTCGGCCTGCAGCTGGCCGCCGGCCTCGTGGACGATGCCATAGGAAATGGCCAGGCCCAGCCCCAGCCCTTCGCCCACCGGTTTGGTGGTGAAGAACGGGTCGAAGACCTTGGCCAGGTCAGCTTCGGCAATGCCGCCACCCGAGTCCAGCACACTCAGCCGCCATAGTTCGCCGTCTGACTCGATGCGGATCTCCAGGCGTTTGTAGCGCTTGTCGGCCATGGCGTCGAGGGCATTGCGCAGCAGGTTGATCAGCACCTGCTCAAGGCGGATGGCATCGCCTCGCACCCAGGCCGGCCGTGCCAGGTACAGGGCCACCTCAACTTCCTCGCTGCGAATGCGCGCTTCCAGCAGGTGCAGGGCCTGGTCGACCACGGTGGCCAGGTCGAGGCGTTCGCGCAGGCCCACCGGGCTGTTGCGGGCGAAGGTCTTCAGGTGGCTGGTGAGTGCAGCCATGCGCGTCAACATTTGCTCCAGCGGCTCCAGTGCCTGGCGCGCTTCGTCGTAGCGGCCATGGTCGAGCAGCAGGCGCAGGGTTTCCAGTTGCATGCGCTGGGTGGTTAGCGGCTGGTTGATTTCGTGGGCCATGGCTGCCGACATCTGCCCGAGTGCAGCCAGCTTGGCCGACTGCACCAGGCCTTCCTGGGCGGTGCGCAGCTCGCGGGTGCGTTCCTCGACCTGGCGCTTGAGTTCTTGCCGGCTGCGCTGGCGCAGGCGGGCCAGGCGCAGGCGCTGGCTGACGAACAGCGCGGCGAATACCAGGCTTAGCCACACGGCGGCTGCGCCGAGGGCGGCATTGCGGCCATCGGCGGCGACCTGCGGTTTGCGCAGCAGGTGCAAGGTCCAGTTTTCGCCTTCCAGCGGCAGGCTTTCCCACAGGTATTCGGTACTGCCTAGCGGCCCTTGTACACGGCTAAGGGTGCTGTTGGCGGCAAAGCGGGTGAGTACCTGATGCTGCAGTGGCACCAGCGGTTGCTTGTCGTACTGGCGGGTTTCGGCCAGCTCGGCACGGTCGGCGCCGCTTAGCGGCTGCAGCTCACGGTAACGCCAGCCGTCCTGGTTGGCGATGAAGGTGATACCACGGGCGTCGCTGACCAGCAGGATATCGTTGCCCTGGCGCCATTCACGCTCAAGCTCGGGAAACTCCAGCTTCACCACCATGGCGCCGAGGAACCGGCCATGCTCGTCGTTGACTGCGCTGGCGAGGAAGTAGCCCGGCACGCCACTGGTGACGCCAACGGCGTAGAAGCGGCCACTGCCCAGGCTGCGGGTTTGCTTGAAGTAAGGGCGGAAGCCGTAGTTGGAGCCGACGTAGCTGCTGGGCAAGCGCCAGTTGCTGGCGGCAATGGCCAGGCCGGTGCGGTCGAGCAGTTCGAGGGTGGAGGAATTGGCGGCGCCGTTGATGCGTTCAAGCTTGCGGTTGAGGGCGTCCTGTACCGGCTCGTTGACCGGGCCGCGCAGGGCGGCGATCAGTTCCGGGTCCAGGGCCAGTACGGCGGGCAGGGCGCGGTAGCGGTCGATCAGGGTGTGCAGGGTGTTGGCGTACAGGCCCAGTTGCTGGTTGGCGCGTTCGGCGTCGTCCTCCATGGCCTGGCGCTTGGCCTGGTGCATGGCCCAGCCGGCGCTGAGGGCGGTGCCTAGCAAGATCAGCAGGGTGATCAGCCCCAGACGCAGGGCGCGAAAGGAAAAGGGCATTGGGGCGGATCCGGATCATTGGGATATCGGGGCCGGCCCCTTCGCGGACAAGCCCGCTCCCACAGGTATCGTGCAGGGCATCTGCTTGCAGAGTACCTGTGGGAGCGGGTTTACCCGCGAAAGGGCCGGTACAGGCGACCTTTTCAGTTAAAGCAATTCAAAACTCTGCTGCTGCACCGCCTGGGAATCCAGCCCGACCTGGACATTGAATTCCCCAGGTTCGGCAACCCGCTGCAGTTGGCCATTGTAGAACTTCAGGTCTTCCTCGCTGATGCGGAAGCTCAAGGTGCGTGTCTCACCTGGCTTGAGCATCAGTTTCTGGAAGTTCTTCAGCTCTTTCACCGGGCGGCTCATCGATGCCGACACATCTTGCAGGTACAACTGCACCACGGTCTCACCGGCCACCTTGCCCGTATTCTTCACCGTCACCTTGGCCTCCAGTGTGTCGCCGCGTTTGAGATCCTTGTTCGACAACGCCAGGCCCGACAGCTCGAAGCTGCTGTAGCTCAGGCCATAGCCGAACGGGTATAGCGGGCCGTTGGGCTCTTCGAAGTATTGCGAGGTGTAGTTGCCCGGTTTGCCTGGCGTGAACGGCCGGCCGATGCGGGTGTGGTTGTAGTACATCGGGATCTGCCCGACCGAGCGCGGGAAGGTGATGGCCAGCTTGCCGGACGGGTTGTAGTCACCGAACAGCACGTCGGCAATGGCATTGCCGCCCTCGGTGCCGGAGAACCAGGTTTCGAGGATGGCGTCGGCCTGTTCACGCTCCCAGCCGATCGACAGCGGGCGGCCGTTCATCAGCACCAGTACCAGCGGTTTGCCCGTGGCTTTCAGGGCCTTGATCAGCTCGCGCTGGCTGGCCGGGATTTCCAGGGTGGTACGGCTCGACGACTCGTGGGACATGCCACGCGACTCGCCTACCACTGCCACTACCACGTCGGACTGCTTCGCTGCCTTGACCGCTTCGTCGATCAGCACGGCCGCCGGGCGTGGGTCGTCGACGATTTCCGGGGCGTCGAAGTTGAGGAAGTTCAGGTAGTCGAGGATCGCCTTGTCACCGGTGACGTTGGAGCCTTTGGCATAGACCAGCTTGGCTTTGCCTTCCAGGGCGCGGCGCAGGCCTTCGCGCACGGTGACCGAATGCATCGGTTTGCCGTCGGCAGCCCAGCTGCCCATCATGTCGATCGGGGCATCGGCCAGCGGGCCGACCAGGGCGATGGTGCCGGCCTTTTTCAACGGCAGGGTCTGGTTGTGGTTCTCCAGCAGCACCAGGCTGCGGCGCGCCACATCACGTGCGGCCTCGCGATGCAGGCGATCGTTGCCGTAGTAGTCCTTCAGGTCGGTTTCGGCCTTGCCGATTCGTACGTACGGGTCCTTGAACAGGCCCATGTCGTACTTGGCGCCCAGCACTTCGCGCACAGCCTGGTCCAGCTCGCGCTGGGTGACTTCGCCGGACTTCAGCAGGCCCGGCAGCTCTTCGCCGTACAGGGTGTCGTTCATGCTCATGTCGATACCGGCCTTGATCGCCAGCTTGGCAGCTTCGCGGCCATCACGGGCGACGCCATGGCGGATCAGCTCCTGGATGGCGCCATGGTCGCTGATGGTCACGCCCTTGAAGCCCCATTCCTTGCGCAGCAGGTCGTTCATCAGCCAGGTGTTGGAAGTGGCCGGCACGCCGTTGATCGAGTTCAGCGCCACCATTACCCCGCCAGCACCGGCGTCGAGCGCGGCGCGGTAGGGGGGCAGGTAGTCGTTGTACATTTTTGGCAGGCTCATATCGACCGTGTTGTAGTCGCGCCCGCCCTCCACCGCGCCGTACAGGGCGAAGTGCTTGACGATGGCCATGATGCTGTCGGGGTTGCCCGGGCTGCTGCCCTGGAACGAGCGCACCATCACCTGGCCGATCTTCGAGGTCAGGTAGGTGTCTTCGCCGAAGCCTTCGCTGGTGCGGCCCCAGCGCGGGTCGCGGGCAATGTCGACCATGGGGGCGAAGGTCATGTCCAGGGCATCGGCCGAGGCTTCGATGGCGGCGGTGCGACCGACCTTGGCCACGGCGTCCATGTCCCAGGTGGCGGCCATGCCCAGGCCGATCGGGAAGATGGTGCGTTCGCCGTGGATGGTGTCGTAGGCAAAGAACATCGGGATCTTCAGGCGGCTGCGCATGGCCGCATCCTGCATCGGGCGGTTTTCTGGTGCCGTTCGCGAGTTGAAGGTGCCGCCGATGCGCCCGGCAGCGATCTCTTCACGGATTTTCTCGTGGGGCATTTCCGGGCCGATGCTGATCAGGCGTAGCTGGCCGATTTTCTCGGCTTCGGTCATCTGGCTGATCAGATGCTCGATGAAGGCCTGCTTGTCTTGCAGGGGCGGGGCGGAGGGGGCGGCGAGGGCCGCCTGACTGGCAAGGCCCATGGCCAGGCCCAGCAAGGACAGTTTCATCATCAATTCCGTTTTGGGGCTTGTGCCGTATCCACGGTGATACGCGCGCGGCCGAAGTTTTCAGGCGGCTATTGTTGTACGATTCGCAGGCAATTCATCCAGCGGCGGATTATGCCTGAATATGTCACCCGCGGACGAAGCCCCGAATGCCGGGACAACAACTATAAGAACGTTCAAGAGACCGACGGCATGACCCCTTTCGACGAATACCATCAGCGGCAGATTGCCGAAGCCATTGCCCGTGCCGAACGGCGTACCGATGCCGAACTGGTGACGGTACTGGCCCGGCGTGCCGACGATTACGCCTATTGGCCGTTGTTCTGGGCCGCCGTGCTGGCGCTGGCTGTGCCTGGGCTGTTGCAGTGGTTGACGGGTTGGCCGGGTGTGCGTGGCTTGCTGGTGGCCAACGTGCTGCTGTTTGTCGGCCTGTGCCTGCTGCTGCGCAACCCGCGCCTGGCCGGCTGGCTGATCCCTCGGGGGCTGCGCCGCTGGCGTGCCTCGCGCCTGGCCCGGCAGCAGTTTCGCGAGCAGAACCTGCAGCGCACGGCCGGCGCGACGGGGGTGCTGATTTTTGTCAGCGAGGCGGAGCGGCATGTGGAGATACTGGTCGATCGCGGTATCGAGCACTGCCTGGATGCCAAAGCGCGCGCAGCCATCGGTGCCCGCTTTGCTGAACAGGTTCGCCAGGGGCAAACCTTGCAGGGCTTTGTCGAGTGCATCGAGGCGTGTAGTGAGCTGCTTAGTCAGCACGTTCCGCCAACCCATGCCCGCAACGAGTTGCCCAACCGGCTGGTAATTCTCGATTGATTCGGATCCGCCTGGCTTGACGCGTTCCCTGTGGGAGCGGGTTCACCCGCGAATACTGCCTAGAGGCTACCGACGCATTCGCGGGTAAACCCGCTCCCACAGGGTGTAGAATGCGCTTCCCGCTATTCGAGGCACCGTTTCTCCATGTCCGCCAGTCATTCCGCTTCCGTCGCGCCGGATGCGCGCGCTCAGTTTCTCGACCTGCTGCACGCTGCCCTGCACGGCAACACCTTGGTCAAACTGGTACTGGCGCGCCATGTCGGCGCCGACCAGACCTTGCAACGGATCATAGCCAAGCCGCTACAGGTCAAGGGCCAGCCGTGCCTGTCGCTGGTCTACCGCCACCAGACCCGCGACATCACCCGCAACCTGGCGCTGGACCAGGCCCAGGCACTGGTCGCCGAGTTGTTGCCGGACAGCTTCCGCAATGCCCACCTGTTCGACGCGGACGGCGAAGTGCAGCTGACCTTCAGCAAGAAGGGCAAGCCCATGCTGCAGCGCCATGGCGCGCAGGCACCGCGCGAGGTTGCCGCAGGCAGTGGTCATGACCGCGAGAAGAAACGCTACCTGGAGCTGTCGCGGCCGTTCCTGCGCGACCTCGGCGTAACCGACGCACAAGGCGCGCTGATCCCGTCCATGTCGCGCAAGTGGAAGCAGATCAACAAGTTCATCGAGGTGTTCGACCACGCCCTGGCCAGCGCTCCGGTGCCGGCACAGCAGGCGCTGCGGGTGGCCGACTTCGGTTCGGGCAAGGGTTACCTGACCTTTGCCATGCACGACTACCTGCGCAACAGCCTGGGCCGCGAAGCACAGGTGACCGGCGTTGAATTGCGCCAGGACATGGTCGACCTGTGCAACGCCGCCGCCTCGCGCCTGGAGCACCCGGGCCTGGAGTTCCAGTGTGGTGACGTACGCAGCGTGGTACCTGCAGCCATCGAAGTGATGATCGCCCTGCATGCCTGTGACATCGCCACCGACTACGCCATCCATACCGGCATCCGCTGCAATGCAGCAATCATCATGTGCTCGCCGTGTTGCCATAAACAGATCCGCCCGCAACTGCACAGCCCAGGCTTGTTGCAACCGATGCTGCAGTACGGCCTGCACCTGGGCCAGCAGGCCGAAATGCTCACCGACAGCCTGCGTGCGCTGTACCTGGAGGCCTGCGGTTACGAAACCAAGGTATTCGAGTTCATCTCGCTGGAGCACACCAACAAGAACAAGATGATTCTTGCGGTGAAGCGGCGCCAGGCGGTGGACAACGGCGCGTTGCTGGAGAAGATTACCCAGCTCAAGGCGTTTTATGGGGTGCAGGAGCATTGCCTGGAGACGTTGTTGCGGGGTGATGGGTTGCTTTGAGCGCCCCGGATTCTGGCCTCGAGTCAGGTCCGGCCATTCTTCAGACAGGGTTCCAGTATTCTTGTAGGGCATTTCCTGATTTGCGCTCCTGCGACTTATCGCTTCAGGGTTTCTGTAATGTGGCGTGCTTGGTAAGGAGATGGTTGTCATTTGACAACCTTTCGCTGACAAGCCCACACTGGAGAAAAGCTGATGGCGCGCCCCAGTCATGCCAGGAAAGAGGTCGAGCAGGCCTTGAGGCACGCAGAGTCAAAGGGATGGAGAGTCGTGGTAGGCGGCGGGCATTGTTGGGGAAAGCTGTATTGCCCCTACAACAATGCTGATTGCCGGTGCGGGGAATTCTGCATTACCAGCGTATGGAGCACTCCGAGGAGCGCCGGCAATCTAGCGCGACAACTAAGGCGTGTGGTCGACAACTGTACGGCTGGCAGAACGGCAACGCAGGCGCTTGATGCCGGGGAGGAAAGTAATGATGGAGTATGAGTTCACCCTCAAGTATCAATTGGGCGAAAACGAAGATATCGATGCGCTCCTGGAGCGTCTGGCTGAAAACGGATGTGATGATGCGCTGGTCGGTGTAGGTCAGCCTGGGCGCTTGGCATTGGCATTCATTCGCGAATCCGGCTCTGCAAGGCAGGCTCTTGAGAGTGCGCTCAATGACGTTGGCAGAGTTGTTCCGGGCGCTCGTCTCATCGAGGCAAGCCCTGACCTTGTAGGGTTGAGCGATGTGGCTGAAATCATCGGCGTATCTCGACAGAACATGCGCAAATTGATGCTCGCGCATGCCAATAGCTTCCCTGTACCTGTTCACGATGGCAGCACGTCTCTGTGGCACCTTGCCGACATTCTGGCCTGGTTGCAGGAACGAGGGAGCTATGTGATCGGCCAGAACACGTTGGAGCTTGCTCGTATGGCGATGGCTGTCAATGTGGCGAGGGCCTACGAGCGCGTTTTCGGCGAGCCTGGCTTGGCACATTGAACATGTGCTTCAAGCTCGCCTCATCTTCGGGCGGGCGGTAATTCTATAGCCAGCTCTGCCTGCCCCAATGGATGGGTACTGGCATCGAAGAAATGCAGTGTCGTGCCCGGCATATCGCCGAAGCGATCAACGAAATGCTGCTTCTGGTTGATGACCGACGCTTCGCTCAATGGCCGGATAGCAATCGACAGCTGTTTCGGCCCGGCCAGTCGAATGGCTTCAAGCAGGTGCTGGTCAGTGCTGTCCAGATGTTGGCCGAACAGGCATAGGCCCTGATGTTCCTGCGCAAGCTGACCCAGGCACCAGCTCAGGTAGTCCGAGTGACGAATCGCGCGCAGTTTCTCTTCGCTGCGGTCTTCGTTGACGAACAGCGGTACTTCACCCGGAATGTTCACGGCAAAACCATCGAGCAGTTCGGCACTGTCGGCGCTGCGCTGGCGGGTGGTACCGTCGGGCAACTTGAGCAGGTGCAGGCCACCATGCAGGTGCATGACCCGGGTGCCTTCGCAGCGGGTGCGGCGCACGTCGAAGAAGCCTTGCTCGTCGAACAGTTCGGCGAAGCCATGCGGGGCGTGTTGCACGGCCCACGGCAGCAACAGGTCATAGTTGCTGGTGTAGACGCTGCGATAACCGCGCAACGCGTGGTTGAGAACGTCCAGGGTTGCAGGGCGCATCAGCGGCCACGGCAAGTGCACGGTTCGCACGGCATGGATCAACGCTTCCTTGATCGAGTAGTAGCGGTTCAGCGGCGCGGTGGAGTTGATGGCCAGCGCCGCATTGGCGCGCACGGTGGTGTTGAGGGTGCTGAGCACCGGCTCGAACAGTTCCGTGGCCAAGGACTTGAACAGGGCCTGGTCGCTGATGGCCAGGCCTTTCTTGCGGCCGGCGCGTTGTGCTTCCTCGAACAGCGAGAAGTAGCCGAACGGCTTCCACACGGCGCGGCTGGCGCCGTTGCCCAGCAGCAGGGCGTCGCAGGGGTGGCGGGCGGCGAGTTCTGGCCAGGGGGGGAG
>NZ_JACVZC010000081.1 GCF_016658545.1 Pseudomonas sp. S37
GGGTTCACCCGCGAACACCGGCAAAGCCGGTGCCATGCACCGCGTCGCATTCTTCGCGGGTGAACCCGCTCCCACAGGGAAATTTGCCGCAGCTTCAGCCGCGGCGCTCCTCTTCCCGCAACGTCAGCACCTCAAACCCATCCTCAGTCACCGCCACCGTGTGCTCCCACTGCGCCGACAAGCTGTGGTCCCGGGTAATCACCGTCCAGCCATCCTTTAGCTCGCGGGTACCGCGCCCACCCTGATTGATCATCGGTTCGATGGTAAACACCATGCCCGGCTTCAGCTTCATGCCCATGCCGCGCTGGCCAATGTGCAGCACCTCCGGCCCTTCATGCATCTGCTGGCCAATGCCATGCCCGCAGTATTCGCGCACCACGCTGTAGCCCGCCGCCTCGGCATGGGCCTGCACGGCATGGCCGATATCACCCAGCGTTGCCCCGGGGCGCACCTGCTCGATGCCTTTCCACAGCGCGTCATAGGTGGTTTCGACCAGGCGCCGGGCTTCATCGCTGATCTTGCCGATGCTGTACATCTTCGACGAGTCGGCAATGTAGCCACCCTGTTCCAGGGTGATATCGACGTTGACGATCGAGCCTTCCTTCAGCACTTCGTCGGCCTTGGGCATGCCGTGGCAGACCACATGGTCCACCGAGGTATTCAGCGAGTAGGGGAAGCCGTACTGGCCCTTGCTGGCCGGCCGTGCCTTGAGCGTTTCGACGATGAACGCCTCGGCGCGGTCGTTGATCTGCATCGTGGTCACGCCCGGGCGGATGAAGCTGTCGAGGTCGGCGAACACCTGGGCCAGCAGCTGGCCGGCGCGGCGCATCAGGTCGAGTTGGGCGGGGGTCTTGAGGATCACCTGGGACATGGGGGAAGGGTGGTTGCTCATGCTGGAATGTGCCCCAGCATAGCGCTTGGGGGTGTGGGGTTGCCACCGCATGGTGCGCTGCCTGTGCCGGCCTCTTCGCGGGTAAACCCGCTCCCACAGGTACATCACTGCCCTCAGGCCCTGTGATATCCCTGTGGGAGCGGGTTCACCCGCGAAGAGGCCGGCACAGCTGGCCCATTAATTGCTGGCTTACCCCCCACCCCGGGCCATCAACGTCGACAGCCCACAACACCTCACGACAAAGGCGCCGTGTTGCCCCGCTTGCTTCAGCAAGCCGGGGCAACCGGCGCCTTTTTGCGTTTCCACAGGAGCCCGCCCATGGCCATCAGCGAAGTGCGCAGCGTTTGCCCCTACTGCGGCGTCGGTTGCGGCATCGTCATGAGCGTTGCCGATGGCAAGGTCGGCAAGGTCAGCGGCGACAAGCAGCACCCCAGCAACTTCGGCCGCCTGTGCACCAAAGGCCTCACCGCCCATGTGCCCCTGGCGGCCGCCGGGCGCATGGAAGATGCCTACGTGCGCCAGCAACGCAGCCAGCCACCGGTGCGCGCCAGCATGGACCAGGCCATCGCCGACAGCGCTACCCGCCTGCGCGCCATCATCGACCAGCACGGCCCCGATGCCGTGGCGCTGTACGTGTCCGGGCAGATGTCACTGGAAGCCCAGTACCTGGCCAACAAGCTGGCCAAAGGGTTTATCCGCACCCGCCACATCGAGTCCAACTCGCGGCTGTGCATGGCCAGCGCCGGCAGTGGCTACAAGCTGTCGCTCGGCGCCGACGGCCCGCCCGGCAGCTACCAGGACTTCGAGCACGCCGACGTGTTCCTGGTGATCGGCGCCAACATGGCCGACTGCCACCCGATCCTGTTCCTGCGCCTGCTCGACCGGGTCAAGGCCGGCGCCAAACTGATTGTCGTCGACCCACGGCGCAGCGCCACCGCCGACAAGGCCGACCTGTTCCTGCAGGTGCGCCCAGGCAGTGACATGGCCTTGCTCAACGGCCTGTTGCACCTGCTGCAGCGTAACGGCCACACCAACCCCGACTTCATTGCCCGCCACACCGAAGGCTGGGACGAACTGCCCACCTTCCTCGGCGACTATACCCCCGAGCGGGTGGCCGCCATCACCGGGTTGGCCGCAGCGGACATCATCCAGGCGGCGCAGTGGATCGGCAGCGCCAACAACTGGATGAGCTGCTGGACCATGGGCCTTAACCAGAGCATCCACGGCACCTGGCACAGCAATGCGATCTGCAACCTGCACCTGGCCACCGGCGCCATCTGCCGCCCCGGCAGCGGGCCGTTCTCGCTGACCGGGCAGCCCAATGCCATGGGCGGCCGCGAGATGGGCTACATGGGCCCGGGCCTGCCAGGCCAGCGCTCGGCACTGGTGGCGCAAGACCGGCTGTTTGTCGAACAGCAGTGGCGGTTGGCACCCGGCAGCCTGCGCAGCGAAGGCGGCGAGGGTACGGTAGCGCTGTTCGAACAGATGAAAGCCGGCGAGGTGAAAGCCTGCTGGATCATCTGCAGTAACCCGGTGGCCAGTGTCGCCAACCGCCAGCAAGTGATCGACGGCCTGCGCCAGGCCGAGCTGGTGATCACCCAGGACGCCTTCCTCGACACCGAAACCAACCGCTATGCCGACATCCTGCTACCCGCTGCGCTGTGGGCCGAAGGCGAGGGCGTGATGATCAACAGCGAACGCAACCTCACCCTTATGCCGCGTGCCGTCGAGCCACCCGGGCAGAGCCTGCCGGATTGGCAGATCATCGCCCGCGTGGCCTGTGCCATGGGCTACGCCGATGCTTTCGACTACCCCGACGCCGAAGCGGTGTACGAGGAAATCCGCCGCTTCCACAACCCGGCCACCGGCTACGACCTGCGTGGCATCGGCTATGCCGAGCTGCGCCAGCAACCCCGCCAGTGGCCCAGCGCGCCGGGTCGCGAACACGACCGCAGCCCACTGCGCTACCTCAACGACGGCAGCAGCCAGGCGCTGCTGCTTGATGCCCAGGGCGAGCGCCCGCCATTGGCCTTTCCCACTGCCAGCGGCAAGGCGCGCTTCTTCGCCCGGCCCTGGTTGCCGGCACCGGAGTTGCCGGATGACGACTACCCCATGGTGCTCAACACCGGCCGGGTGCAGCACCAATGGCACACCCTGACCAAGACCGGCAAGGTGCCGGCGCTGAACAAGCTGGAGCCCGGCCCCTTCGTCGAGATCCACCCCGAAGACGCCGCCCGGCTGGGCATTGCCGAAAAAGACCAGGTGGCCATTCGCTCGCGCCGTGGCCAGGCCGTGTTGCCCGCCCGTATCAGCGACCGGGTGATGCCGGGCAACTGCTTTGCACCGTTCCACTGGAGCGATCTGGTCGGTGAGCAACTGGCAATCAATGCCGTGACCTGCGATGCGGTCGACCCATTGTCGCTGCAGCCTGCGTTCAAGCACTGCGCCGTGGCCCTGCAGCGGGTCGCCGGCGAGCGCATCGACGCCCTTGACCTGAACCCCGCCACTTCGGAGCCCGCCCGCATGCCGACTGCAACCCTGTCCCGTCTGCTTGGCCTGGACGCCCTGCCAGCCCCGGTGCTGGCCGAAGAGGAACGCCACTACCTGCAAGGCTTTTTGCTTGGCCTCGACCAGGCCCGCGCCGAAGGCGTGCCCAGCCTGCCAGCCAGTGCGCCGCTGGCTGCCAGCCGCCGCCTGTTCGTCGATGGGCTGCTGGCCGGGCTGTTTGCGCAACCGGCTGCATTACCGGCTGCCGGCCTGGCGGCCCCACGGCATCAGGTGCTCTGGGCCTCGCAGACCGGCAACGGCGAGCTGCTGGCCGAGCGCTGTGCCGAGCGCCTGCGCAGTGCCGGCCTGCAGGTGCAGCTCAATTGCATGGAGGCGGTCAGCCCGCAGCAGCTTCAGGGCGCCGCCAGCGTGGTACTGATCGCCAGCACCTTTGGCGACGGCGATGCGCCCGACAGCGCGGCAACGTTCTGGCAGGCCTTGCACGGCGAGCAGGGCGCCCACTGCGCCGAACTGCCGTATGCTGTGCTTGCCCTGGGCGACTCCAGTTATGACCAGTTCTGCGGCTTTGGCCGCAAGCTCGACCAGCGCCTGGCCGAGCTGGGTGGGCGGCGCCTGCTGCAACGGGTGGACTGTGAGCCGGATTTCGACGAAGCCTTCACCGGCTGGCTCGACGCGTTGTTGCCTGTGCTGGGCAGCAACGCGGCGCCGCAGCCGGTCAGCGAACCGGCACCAATGCAGGCCTACAGCAAACAGCAACCCTGGGCCGCCCGCCTGCTGGAAAACCGCCTGCTCAACGGCCCTGGTGCGAGCAAGGAAACCCGCCAGCTGGTGTTCGACCTGAGCGGCAGCGGCTTTACCTATTGCGCCGGTGACGCCCTGGGCGTGTGGCCGAGCAATTGCCCGGCCCTGGCCGATGAACTGCTGGTGCTGATGCAGCTCGATGGCCAGGCCGTGGTCGAGTTGAAAGGCCTGCCCGCCATGCCACTGGCGGAGGCCCTGCAAAGCCACCTGGAAATTGCCAAGGTCACCCCGCAGCAACTGCAGGCATTCGCCGACCAGGCACCTGACCTGCAGCGTTTGCTGCAGCCCGAGTGCAAGGCCGAGCTGCAGGACTGGCTGTGGGGCCGGCAGCTGGTCGACGTGCTGCGCGCCTTCCCCCAACAGTTGCCACTGGCCAGTTGGCTGGCGTTGCTCAAACCGTTGCAGCCGCGTCTTTATTCGATCAGCTCCAGCCCGTTGGCGCACCCGCAGCAGGTGCACCTGACTGTTTCGACGGTGCGCTATGGCGAACGCAAAGGCGTGTGCTCAAGCTTTTTGGCCGACCGTGCGCAGGCACTGAAGGTGGCGATCTTCCCGCAGGTGTCGAAGCACTTCCGCTTGCCGGACGACGACAGCGTGCCGGTGATCATGGTCGGCCCTGGTACCGGCATTGCGCCGTTCCGCGCGTTCCTCGAAGAGCGAGAGGCGCGCGGGGCGAAAGGGGGCAACTGGCTGTTCTTTGGCGAGCAGTATGCGGCCACCGATTTCTATTACCGGGAGCAATTGCAGGCCTGGCAGGCGGCAGGGTACTTGCGCCTGGACACGGCGTTTTCGCGTGACCAGGCGGAGAAGATCTATGTGCAGCAGCGCATGCTCGAACAGGGCGCGCAGTTGTGGCAGTGGCTGCAGGCGGGGGCGTACTTTTATGTGTGTGGCGATGCGCAGCGGATGGCCAGGGATGTGGATGCGGCGTTGCGCGAAATCATTGTCGAGCATGGGGGCGTAGATGCGAATACCTATATGGAGGCCTTGAGCAAGGCCAAGCGGTATCGGCGGGATGTGTATTGAGTGCACCTTGATGGGGAGCGATGCACTTGGAATGTGCATTTGCTGTGCTGGCCTCTTCGCGGGTGAACCCGCTCCTACACAAGCCCCGAAGCCCCCGCGCCCTTTGTAGGAGCGGGTTCACCCGCGAAGAGGCCAGCACAGGCAACCTAATTGGCACAGTCCCTGCTTTATCTCCACTACAACAAGCCCCGCTGATCAACGGCGATCAACCTGGGGGCACACCGTGATGAATACAGGCAAAGGCGCCTGGAGCTTCGGCTCCAGGCGCTTTTTTTTGATCGAGGATCGGCTTATGAAGGCAACAGCGAGCAGCGGGCAACGAAAGCGACTGGTCATCGTCGGCAACGGCATGGTCGGCCACCATTGCGTCGAGCAACTGGTCAGCCGCGGCGCCCTGCAGCAGTTCGAGGTGCGGGTGTTCGGCGAAGAGCGCCAGCGCGCCTACGACCGTGTGCACCTGTCCGAGTACTTCGGCGGTAGCTGTGCCGAAACCCTGGCCCTGTGCGAACACGATTTCTACAACACCAACGGGGTGCACCTGCACCTGGGCGAAGCGGTGCTGGAAATCGACCGCGAGCGCTGCGAGGTGGTCACTGCTGAAGGCCGCTATGGCTACGACCAGCTGGTGCTGGCCACCGGCTCCTACCCCTTCGTGCCGCCGATCGAAGGCTCCAGCGGCAATGCCCGCCTGGTCTACCGCACCCTCGATGACCTCGACGGCATTCGCGCTGCCGCCAGCGAGGCGCGCCGTGGCGTGGTGGTCGGGGGTGGCCTGCTCGGCCTGGAGGCTGCCAATGCGTTGAAATCGCTAGGCCTGGAAGCCCATGTTGTCGAGTTCGCGCCGCGGCTGATGCCGGTGCAGCTGGACGGCGAGGGCGGTGCCGCGCTCAAGGCGCAGATCGAAGCCCTTGGCGTGGGTGTACACCTGTCGCGCGCCACCCGGTCGATCAGCGCCGGTGAGGCCTACCGCTACCGCATGAACTTCGAGGGCGGCGAGTACCTGGAAACCGACCTGATCGTGTTCTCCGCCGGTATCCGCCCGCAGGATGCGCTGGGCCGTGCCTGCGGCCTGGAAGTCGCCGCACGCGGTGGCGTGGTCATCGACAACCACTGCCGCAGCAGCGACCCGCGCATCTTCGCCATCGGCGAATGTGCTTCGTGGAACGGCAGCGTGTTCGGCCTGGTCGCCCCGGGCTACAGCATGGCGCGCAACCTGGCGGCGTTGTTGATGGGCGAGGCGGCAGTGGCGTTCACCGGCGCCGACATGTCGACCAAGCTCAAGCTGCTGGGCGTGGATGTCGGTTCGATCGGCGATGCCCACGGTGCCACCCCGGGGGCGCGCAGCTACCGCTTCATCGACGAAGCCAACAGCGCTTATCGCCGCCTGGTGGTGGATGCCAGCGGCAAGCACGTGCTTGGCGCGGTGCTGGTCGGCGACAACAGCTATTACGACACCCTGCTGCAATACGCCCAGAACGGTATCGCCCTGCCGGCCGACCCGGCCGCGCTGATCCTGCCACAAGGCGGTGGCGCGCCGGCCCTGGGCGCCGATGCGTTGCCCGACAGCGCGACCATCTGCTCCTGCCACAACGTCAGCAAGGGCGCGGTGTGCGCCGCCATCGACAGCGGTTGCAGCGACCTTGCTGCGGTCAAGGGCTGCACCAAGGCCGCGACCGGTTGCGGCGGTTGTGCAGCCTTGCTCAAGCAGGTGTTCGAGCATGAGCTGACAGCCCGCGGCGTGGCCGTGGACAAGAGCCTGTGCGAGCACTTCGCCTACACCCGGCAGGAGCTGTACGGCCTGGTGCGGGTAGAGGGCATCCGTACCTTCAGCGAGCTGCTCGAGCGCCATGGCAAAGGCCACACCGGCTGCGACATCTGCAAGCCGGCAGTGGGCAACATTCTCGCCTCGTGCTGGAACCAGCCGATCATGGACCCGGCGCTGGTGCCGCTGCAGGACACCAACGACACCTTCATGGCCAACATGCAGAAGAACGGCACCTACTCGGTGGTGCCGCGCATCCCCGGCGGTGAAATCACCCCCGACAAGCTCATCGTCATCGGCCAGGTGGCCAAGAAGTACGACCTGTACACCAAGATTACCGGTGGCCAGCGCATCGACCTGTTCGGCGCGCAACTGCATGAGCTGCCGCTGATCTGGGGCGAACTGATTGAAGCCGGTTTCGAGACCGGCCACGCCTACGGCAAGTCGACCCGCACGGTGAAGTCGTGCGTGGGCAGCACCTGGTGCCGTTACGGCGTGCAGGACAGCGTCGCCATGGCCCTGCGCCTGGAAGACCGCTACAAAGGCCTGCGCAGCCCGCACAAGCTCAAGTTCGCCGTGTCTGGCTGCACCCGTGAGTGCGCCGAGGCACAGAGCAAGGACATCGGCGTGATCGCCACCGACAAGGGCTGGAACCTGTACGTGTGCGGCAACGGCGGCATGCGCCCGCGGCATGCCGAACTGTTCGCCACTGACCTGGACGACGAAACCCTGGTCCGCCTGATCGACCGCGTGCTGATGTTCTACATCCGCACCGCCGACAAGCTGCAGCGCACTTCGGTGTGGCGCGAGAACCTGGAGGGCGGGCTGGATTACCTGAAGCAGGTGGTCATCGACGACAGCCTGGGCCTGGCCAGCGAACTGGAAGCGCAAATGCAGCATGTGGTGGAGCAGTACGAATGCGAATGGGCCAACGCCCTCAACGACCCGGAAAAGCTCAAGCGCTTCCGCACCTTCGTCAACGACCACCGCGCCGACCCGGACGTGCATTTCGTGCGCGAACGTGAACAACGCCGGCCGGCGGCGCCGTTGCAACTGATCCCTACTGTAAAGGAGGCTGTCTGATGAACCTGTCCAATGCTGCTGTGAACACCCGCGAAAACTGGCAGGCGGTGTGCCGTGCGCACGACCTGGTGGCCGATTCTGGCGTGGTCGTGTGGCTCGACGGTGCCCAGGTGGCGCTGTTCTATCTGCCTGGGCAAGCCCAAACGCTGTATGCGGTGGACAACCGCGACCCACGCTCCGGCGCCAACATCATTGGCCGCGGGCTGGTGGGGAGTGTGCAAGGGGAACTGGTGGTGGCGGCGCCGTTGTACAAGCAGCATTTCAGCCTGCAAACCGGGGAGTGCCTGGAGGATGGCGGGCAGCGGTTGCGGGTGTGGCCGGTGCGGTTGAAGGGTGGGGCGGTGGAATTGGCTATCGCCTGACTATTCTGTATTGCCTGTGCCGGCCTCTTCGCGGGTAAACCCGCTCCTACAACGGAACGCGATCCCAGTGTAGGAGCGGGTTTACCCGCGAAGAGGTCGGCACAAGCGCCTTAGATCACCAACCCCTGCGGCGCACGCCCGGCAAACACATCCACCAGGCTGGCCACCACCATCTCGCCCATGCGCGTGCGGGTCTGCACCGTGGCACTGGCGCGATGCGGCTGCAGCACCACATCCTCACGCTCGAACAACGCCTCGGGCGCTCGCGGTTCATCGGCGAACACATCCAGCGCCGCCCCCGCGATCTCGCCAGCCTGCAACGCAGCGATCAAGGCGGGCTCATCCACCAGCTTGCCGCGCGCGATATTGATCAGGTAGCCCTCGCTGCCCAAGGCCCGCAGCACGTCGCGATTGATCAGCGCCTCACCCTTGTCGGCCGCCGCCGCAAGGATCAGCGCGTCGCTGCCCTTGGCCAGCTGCAGCAGGTCGGGCTCGAAGCCGTATGGCACATCCAGCGCCTGCAGGTCGGTGTAGCGAATCGGGCAACCGAACGCGGCCGCCCGCTGCGCCACCGCGCGGCCGACCCGGCCCATGCCGACAATGCCCACGCGCATGCCCGACACCTGACGCGCCAGTGGCAACGGCGCCAGCGGCGTGGCACTGGTGGCCCAATGGCCGGCGCGAACGAAACGGTCACCGGTGCAGATACCCCGGCACACACCGATCAGCAGGCCGATGGCGAGGTCGGCGACGTCTTCGGTGAGGGCACCGATGGTCGCTGTCACCTGGATGCCGCGGTCACGGGCATAGGCCAGGTCGATCGCGTCGGTGCCGACACCATTGACTGCGATCACTTCCAGGTTGGGCAGGCGTGCCATCAGCGCCTGGCTGATGCCGGTGTGGCCGCCGGTGATCACGCCGCGAATATTGTCGGCATGCTGGCTGACGTAGGCCTCCTTGTCGGCCTGTTCGTAGTAGCGGTGTACGGTGAACAACTGTTCAAGGCGCTCACGGATCTGCGGGATGAGGATCGGGCTAAGTTGCAGCACTTCTGGTTTCATCGGTCACTCCATCAGGAACAGGGCTCATCGAAAACAAGGCTCAACCACGGCCAACGAAGGGCATGTTGCTGGCCATCACGGTCATGTTCAGTACGTTGGCGTCCAGCGGCAGTGCAGCGATGTAGCGCACCGCGTCGGCCACATGGCGCACGTCGAGCATCGGCTCGGCGGCGATCTCGCCATTGGCCTGGCGCACACCACGGGTCATGCGCTCGGACAGCTCGGTCAGGGCGTTGCCGATGTCCACCTGGCTACAGACGATGTTGTAAGGCCGGCCATCCAGCGCCAGTGCCTTGGTCAGGCCCAGTACCGCATGCTTGCTGGCGGTGTAGGGCGCGGTGAACGGGCGCGGGGTATGCGCCGAGATCGAGCCGTTGTTGATGATCCGCCCGCCTTGTGGCTGTTGGCGGCGCATCAGGCCGAAGGCGGCGCGGGCACAGAGGAACACCCCGTCGACGTTGGTGGCGATGACGTTGCGCCAGTTTTCCAGCGGCAGCTCGTCGACCGGTACCGCGGGGGCGTTGATGCCGGCATTGTTGAAGATCACGTCCAGGCGGCCATGTACCTCCTCGATGGTGGCGAACAGCTGCGCGACGCTCTGCTCGTCGCGCACGTCAGTGGGTACGGCCAGGGCTTCACCGCCCGCGGCCTGTGCGTGTTCGACTACCGCTTGCAGGGGTTCCAGGCGGCGCCCGGCGAGCACCAGGCTGAAGCCGTCTTCCAGCAGGGCGAGGGCGACGGCGCGGCCGATGCCGCTGCCGGCGCCGGTGACCAGGGCGATTTTCTTGTTCTGCTTCATTTCGTCACTCCAGGGGAATCAGGCAGCGTTGGCGGCTTGCCCGGCAGGGCGGGGGCCGACGCGCAGGTGCAGTTCGCCGATACCGTCGATGCCGGCGTGGATCGTGTCGCCCGGGTTCAGCGGCGCCACGCCGGGCGGGCTGCCGGTCATGATCAGGTCGCCCGGGCGTAGGGGCAGCTGGCGGGACAGCCGGCTGATGACTTCGGCCAATGCCCAGGTCTGCTGGCTGAGGTGGGCGCGCTGGCGCTCCTGGCCATTGACCTGCAGCCACAGCGCCGCATCCAGCGGCCAGGCACATTCGCTGAGGGGGGCGATGGCGGTCATCGGTGCCGAGGCCTCGAACACCTTGGCCGCTTCCCACGGCAGGCCCTCGGCCTTGGCCCTGCGCTGGTGATCACGACGGGTCATGTCCAGGCCGGCGGCAAAGCCGAACACGTGTTCCAGGGCATGCTCCGGGGCAATGTCGGCACCGCCCTTGGCGATGGCCGCGACCAGCTCGATTTCGTGGCAGAACTCGTCGGTCTGCGGCGGGAAGGGCAGTTCGCCCGCTGCCTCGACCACATTGCTTGCCGGTTTCATGAAGAACACCGGCTCCTGTGGCGCCGGGCCGTAGGTTTCCGGCCAGGGGTAGTTGCGGCCCAGGCAGAACACCCGGCCGACCGGAAAGCGCGCATCGCTGCCACGGATCGGCAGGCTGACGATGGCCGGCGGGTTGAACAGGTAAGTCATGGGTGGATCCTCCTTACTGGGGTGGCCAGCGTATGTCACGGGCTGGCCGGTAAAGTTGGACGAAAGCGGGGTTGGGTTGGACTATCCAAGTAACCTGTACCGGCCCTTTCGCGGCTAAAGCCGCTCCCACAGGGATAGCGTCAAGCCCGAGGGCAACACCGTCCCCTGTGGGAGCGGCTTTAGCCGCGAAGAGGCCAGCACAGGCAGTGCAAATTTCAGCCAGCCGTCTTCAACTCAATGCGATACAACTTCCCAAGCAGCAGCGAATACGAAAGCGTCCCCATCAACGCCACCCCGCCAATGAACCAGAACGCCATGGCGAACGACCCGCTGGCATGCACGATCGCGCCAATCACGATCGGCGTGACAATGCCACCAATGTTCGCGGCCAGGCTGGTAACCCCGCCGGTCAGGCCGATCAGCTCCTTGGGCGCCACTTCCGACACCGCCGCCCATGACGACGAAGCGATACCCTGGGCGAAGAACGCCAGGGTGAGCACGGCGATGCACAGCACGTTGGAGTCGGTGAAGTTCACCAGCACGATCGACATGCCCAGCATCGAGCCCACCACCAGCGGCAGCTTGCGGGCGAACGACAGCGAGTAGCCCTTGCGGATCAGCAGGTCGGATACGATGCCCGCCAGCAAAATGCCGACCGTGGCCCCAATGAACGGCATGACCGCGAAGATGCCGACCTTGATCAAGGTCAGCTGGCGCTCTTCGATCAGGTAGGTGGGGAACCAGGTGAGGAAGAAATACAGCGCCGAGGTGCTGGCGAACTTGCCCAGGCAGATCGCCCACACCTGGCGGTAGCGGAACAGTTCGGCGACCTGGCGCCAGTCGAAACGGGTGCGTTGCTGGCTGCTCTTGACCAGGCCGCCGCCGTTCTCGATGTAGGCCAGTTCTTCCTTGCTGACCTTCTTGCAGTTCAACGGGTCGCGGTACAGGAACAGCCACACCACGCCAAACACGATGCCGACCAGGCCGGTGCTGTAGAACACATGGCGCCAGTCGTAGGTGGTCGCCAGCCACAGCAGGGCGCCGGTGAACAGCGCCGTGCCCAGGTACTGGCCGCACACGTAGATGCTGCTGGCCAGGCCGCGCTCGCGGGCGGGGAACCACACGGTAACGGCGCGGCTGTTGGCCGGGAAGGCCGGGGCCTCCATGGCGCCGACCGCCAGGCGCAGGCCGAACAGCGAGGCAAAGCCGCTGGCCAGGCCCTGGGCCACGGTCACCGCCGACCAGCTGATCAGCGACACGCCGTAGGTCAGGCGCGAGCCGAAGCGGTCGGCGATGAAGCCTGCCGGCACCAGGGCCAGGGCGTAGGTCCAGGCAAAGGCGGAGAAGATCAGGCCCATCTCGACCTTGTCCAGGCCAAGGTCCTTGGCCATGAACGGTGCGGCGATGGAAATGTTCACCCGGTCGACGTAGTTGATGATGGTCGCCACCAGCAGCAGCGACAGCATGAACCAGCGGCGGCGGGTGGGCAGGCGCTGGGCAGGGGCCGCGTCCAGCGCGTACGACGACGCGGCGCGGGGGGTAGGCGTGCTCGACATGAGTCGACCTCGTTTGTTGTTGTTGGTAGAGGTGGGCTGCAGTCCCTTTACTAAGGTGGTCGTACAACGTGTTGAATGCAACGGGGGTTTTAGACCGTTTTTTTCACTGGAGGCGGGGGCGGGCTGAACTGTCCAAAAAAATCGGGAGGCGGGGTTTTGGCCGGGTTTTCTGCTGGGTGTCGCATTTTTAGCGGGCTGTGGGCGTTCAGGGTTGCGCAGGTTTTTGCAGACAGGTTTAATTTGATGAGTTTGGACATCGTACAACTTGTGTTGCCTTTGAGGGCCTCTTCGCGGGTGAACCCGCTCCTACAAGTACAGCGCAGCCCTCAAATCCTGCGCAGCCCTTGTAGGAGCGGGTTTACCCGCGAAGAGGCCCGCACAGGCAACTACCGACCCACAACCCGGAGCCAGCCCAATGCCCCCAAAGCGCGAGGTCCCGACCTACGTCATGCAGCAGCGCAGCGAGCTGATGGACTTCTACATCCGCGACCAGCGCGGCCGGCCCGCCGAGACTGCGCCGCATCGCCACGAGTACTTCCAGATTCAGGTCAACCTGGGCGGTGACACGGTGCAACACATCGGCAGCGTGCAGCGCCCGTTCAGGCGCAACACCCTGGCCTTCATCCTGCCGCACCGCGTGCATGTGATCCCGCACCCGGCAAACAGCGACTTCGTGGTGATCAACTTCTCCCAGACGTTCCTGCTGCCGCACCTGGCCTGTGACCCCATGGACCTGGAAGAGGTGTCGATCCTGCAGGCGCCAGAGCTGTCACCGTTCCGCTTTCAGGAGCATCTCGACTTTTGCCTGGGCGAGGCCGACTTTGCCGAGCTGCGGCAAGTTCTGGACCGCATGCGTGCACTGGATGCCAACCGCCGCTTCGGCACCCGCGAAATCCTCAAGGGCCTGCTGCTGCAGCTGATCGGCCAGGTCTGTGGCCTGTATGCCGAGCCGCTGCGCGAACTGGCCGAGAGCAATGCCGCGCAACTTAGCCGCCGCGCTGCGCTGGGCCGCATGAGCGAATACCTGCGCCGGCATATCGACGACCCCGACCTGAACCTGCAGAAGGTCGCCGCCGCCACCTACCTGTCGCCCACCTACCTGACCCACTGGCTGCGCAAGGAAATCGGCAAGACCTTCAGCGAACTGGTGCTGGAGCGGCGCATGCACGCCGCACGCAACTACCTGCTCAACGGCAGCCGCCCGGTGGGCGAGGTGGCACGGCTGTGTGGCTTTGCCGACGAAGCCTACTTTTCCCGGCGTTTCCGCCAGATCCACGGCCTGCCACCCGGGCAGTTCCGCCGCCAGCAGCGCGACCCGGATACGCCGCAGGTGGCGATGCGGTAAGCTTGCCGGCATGAACCTCGACACCCGCATCAAGTACCGCCACCTGCTGTGCTTCCTGGAGATTGCCCGGCAGGGCAGCCTGGCCAGGGCTGCCGACGTGCTCGCCATCAGCCAGCCGGCCATCTCCAAAACCCTCAAGGAACTCGAAGGCCTGCTGGAAACGCGGCTGTTCGCGCGCAGCCGCCAGGGCGTCGAGCTGACCCCGGCCGGCACGCGCTTCATGCGGTATGCCGGGCCCAGTGTGCAGGCCCTGCGCGATGGCGTCAGCAGCCTGCGGGGCGAGGCACGGGCGCCGTCGCAGGTGCGCATCGGCGTGCTGTCCACGGTCGAAGGCCTGCTCATGCCCGAGGTGCTGTGCCGCCTGCACCAGCGCCATGACGCGCTGGTGATCAGCGTGGTCACCGGGGTCAGCGCGCAATTGCTCGGGCAGTTGCACCTGGGTGAGCTGGAGCTGGTGGTCGGGCGCATGACCGACAGCCCGCAGATCCAGGGCCTGTCGTTCGAGCACCTGTACAGCGAATCGATGAGCCTGGTGGTACGCCCGGGGCACCCGCTGCTGGCCAGCACCCCGGTCGAGCGCGGCCAAGTCGGGCGTTATCCGTTGGTGTTGCCGCCCGCCGGCACCACCATCCGCCAGCACGCCGACAGCCTGTTCGTGCAGTGCGGCATCCAGATGCCGGCGCAGCGCCTGGAAACCCTGTCGCTGGCGCTGAGCCGGCGCTACCTGCTGAACAGCGACGGCCTGTGGGTGGCGCCGCGGGATGCGGTGCTGCTCGACCTGCGCCGTGGCGAGCTGGTCGAGCTCGACCTTGGCGTGCGTGAGCCCGGCGGCTCGGTCGGCATCTGCCGCAATGCCGCCTTGCCGCAGAGCCTGCCGGGGCAGTGGGTGTGCGAAGTGCTGCGCGAGGTGGCCGGGCAGTACCGCGAAGGCGCCTACCCTTGAACCCGCGCGGTCAGCAGGGCACTGAGGGCCTTGAGGTTGTCGTCGCTGAGGCTGCCGCTGGCCGCCATCAGGCGTAACTGTGCCTGCAGGATGGCGTAACGCTGGCGGGCCAGTTGCAGGCGGGTACGGGTCAGCTGCTGTTCGGCATCCAGCACGTCATTGCTGATGCGCGCCCCGGCCTCGAAGGCATGCGTGGTCATGCGCAGGTCACTCTGGCTGGAGCGCAGGGCCTGTTGCAGGGCCTGGTACTGGCTGATGCCACCGGTCAGGTTGAGGTAGGCCTGGCGGGCCATGAAATCGGCCTCGCGCCGCGCATCTTCCAGTTCATCTTCGGCGGCGCCCTGCAGGGCGCGAGCCTCGCGGGTGCGGCTCTGGGTGCCACCGCCGGCATACAGCGGCACGCTGAGCTGCACGCCCACCACCGTCTGGGTGTATTTCTCTTCGGGTACGGTCACGTCGTACAGGCTGCCACCAACCGAGGCAAAGCGGCCATGCGCGGCCACCAGGTCGAGGGTGGGCAGGTGCCCGGCCTGCTGCTTGTCCACTTCCTGCTCGGCGATCAGTTGGCGGACCTCGGCGGCCTGCACCTTCAGGTTGTGCTGGCGGGCCTGGTCGGTCCAGGCATCCAGGCGGGCCGGTTGCGGGCCACTGAAGGCCACCTGGTCGTCCAGCCTGGCCAGTTCGCCCTGCGTGCTGCCGGTCAACCGGGCAAGGGCCTGCTGGTTGAGGCGCAAGGCATTGCCTGCGGCAATCTGCTCGGCCTGGGCCAGGTCGTAACGGGCCTGGATGCGCTGCACCTCGTTCTCGGTGCCCGAACCCTCGCGGCGAAAGCGCTGCGCCTTGTCCAGTTGCTGGCCGAGGGTTTGTACCTGCTGGCGGCTGGTGGCCAACTGGTCTTCGGCCAGCAACAGCTCGAAGTAGGCGTCGGCCACGCGCAGCATCAGGTCCTGGCGCGCGGCGAGCAGGTCGATTTCGCCGGCGGTGGCCAAGGCCTTGCCCTGTTCATGGCCGATCACGTTCTGCCAGCGCAGCAGCGGCTGGATCAGCACCAACGCGTAGGCATTGGAGTTGTCGCGGTTACGTGTGGCCGCGCCGCTGTGTTCGCGGTCGACCCACGCCGCGCCGCTTTCCAGCGACAGGTGCGGCAACAGCTTGGCCAGCCCCTGGGGGGCTTTTTGCGCCGCCGCCAATTGGCGTTGCTCGGCTGCGGCGTAGGCCATGTCATGCCCCAGGGCCTGCTGGTAGGTCTGGTACAGGTCGCGGGCCTGGGCGGGGCTTGCGCAAACCAGGGTCAGCACCAGCAGCGCTAGGCGGATGGGTGTGCATTGTCCGAACACGTCACGGACTCCTTTGCAAGTGAGGGCTTGGGTTGGCGGGGGTTGCGCATCAGCAGCACCATCGGCACGCCAATCAGCATCACGGCGCCGAGCAGGCCGAAGAGCATGCTGAAACCGAGCATCTGGGCCTGCTCCCGGGCCTGGATGAAGGCCAGCACGGCGTTGGCCTGGTCGGCGCCGAGCAGGTCGGTGGAGAGCCGCCGCGGGTCGAGGCTGGCCAGGTCCCAGCCGCTGGCGAGCAGGCGGTTTTCGTCGACATGCTCGGCCAGCTGGCGGTAGCGCGCCCAGGAGAACCGCGTAAGCAGGGTGGCGGCGATGGCGATACCGACACTGCCGCCCAGCTGGCGCATCAGGTTGAGCACGCCGGAGCCGACCGAAATCAGCGGCCCCGGCAGTTGGCGCATGGCCAGGTTGGTCAGTGGCACAAAGATCATGCCCAGGCCGAAACCACGGATGATCAGCGGCCAGTACAGGGTGTCGGGGTTGCTTTGCAGGGTGAACTGGGTGTGCAGGTACATGGCGTAGCCGTAGACCAGGATGCCCACGCAAATGAAGTAACGTTCATCGATGCGGTTTTCCTGCGACAGCTTGCCGATCACCAGGGTGCTGACCGCGCTGGCCAGGGCCCCGGGGAATATCACCAGGCCGCTCTGGTAGGCGCTTTGCTCCAGCAGTGTCTGCAACAGCAGCGGCACCATGAACAGGGTGCTGTACAAGCCGAAACCGACGCAGAAGGCACACACCGAACCGAGCAGGAATTCGCGGTTGTTGAACAGCGCCAGGTTGACGATCGGGTTGGCCACCCGCCGTTCCCAGTAGCAGAAGCCCACCAGGCCCAGCAGCGCCAGGGCCAGGCACAGCAGGCTCAGGTCCGACTCCAGCCAGTCCCAGTGCTCGCCACGCTCCAGCAAGATCTGCAAGCTGCCCACACCCACGGCAAGCAGCACGAAGCCCAGGTAATCGATGCTTTGCGGGCGCCGTTCGTTGGCCGAGTCGCCCACGCACAGCCACGCCAGCAGCAGGGCCAGCGCACCGATCGGCAGGTTGATCAGGAAGATCCAGTGCCAGGAAAATTCATCGATCAGGTAACCCCCCACCGACGGGCCGAGGGTCGGCCCCATCATCACCCCGACGCCATACAAGGCCATGCCGGCGCTGACCTTTTCCTTGGGGAACACGTCGTAGATGATCGCCTGCGAAATACCCAGCAAGCCGCCCCCGGCCAGGCCCTGGATGACCCGCCAGAACACCATCTGCCACAGCTCCTGCGACAGCGCGCAACCCAGCGAGGCCAGCACGAACAGCGCCGACGACACCAGGTAGTAACGGCGCCGGCCAAACCAGGCCGACAGCCAGCCGCTGGCGGGCAGAATGACCACGTTGGCGACGATATAGCCGGTCGAGACCCAGGAGATTTCGTCCACCGACGCGCCAAAGCTGCCCATCAGGCTGGGGATGGCGACGTTGACGATGGTCACGTCAAGCAGCTCCATCATCGAGATCAGGGTGACGGTTACGGCCACCAGCCACGGCGACCTCATAGGGGTTGCCCGCTGTCGCGGGTATCGACCTCGACGAACACGCTCATGCCCTGGCCAAGCGCCTGCTGCATGGCCGTGGGCAACTCGCGGAACTCGATGCGCGCCTGCATGCGCTGCACCACCTTGGTGAAGTTGCCGGTGGCGTTTTCCTGCGGCAGTAGCGAGAAGCGCGCGCCGGTGGCCGGCACCAGGCTGTGCACCACGCCCTCGAACTGTTGCCCGGGGAAGGCATCGACGCTGATGCGTGCCGGTTGGCCGACGCGTACCCGGCCGATCTGGGTTTCCTTGAAGTTGGCCACCACCCACAGGCGCTCGGTGCTGACCAGGCTAAGCAGCTTCTGCCCGGCCACCACGAACTGCCCGGGTTGCACATCCTTGTGCACGATCACCCCGCCCTGGGGCGAGCCCTGGCGGGTGTCCTGCAGCTGGATGCGGGCCAGGGCCAGGGCCGACTCGGCAGCCTTGATCCGGTACTCTTCAACCTTCAGTGCCGCCTGGTTGGCCAGGGTGCCTTCACGGGCCGCCGTGGAGTTGTCACGGGCCGCCTGCAACTGGTGGTTAAGGGCATTGAAACGGGCCTGCGCGGCTTCCAGGTCCTGGGTACTGACCACCCCTTGCCCGGCCAGGCGCTGGGTGCGCTGGTAGTCGCTGCGGGCCTGTTCGACGTTGGCCACCAGCTGGCCGATGGTGGCCTGCGCCGCCTGGCTGCGTGCGGCCGCGCTGCGCACCTGGCTGTCCATCAGGCCGGGCATGCCGCCCTGGCCGGTGGCCACCAGCGCGCCCAGGTAATTGGCCCGGGCC
Source organism: Pseudomonas sp. S37 (assembly GCF_016658545.1). GTDB lineage: Bacteria > Pseudomonadota > Gammaproteobacteria > Pseudomonadales > Pseudomonadaceae > Aquipseudomonas. The sequence goes on from NZ_JACVZC010000081.1 coordinate 18,547, forward strand.
TGTTCGACCCGTTGCTGGTATTCGTCCTCACGCACCTGGAACAGCAGGTCACCCTTGTTCACCCGCGTGTTCTCGTGCACCGGCACCTGCACTACCACGCCGCTTAGCCGGGCGCGGATAGGGATGATCACACCTTCCACTTCGGCGTTGTCGGTGCTGACGTACTGCCGTGCGTATTGCCAGCGTTGCAGCCCCAGCACTGCCAGGCCTGCAATGACCAGCACCGAAACTGCCACTTTGGCGTACTTGCCTTTCGTCATGTCACACGCTCTCGTCCTTGTCGTTGTGGGCCATCAGCCCTTGCCTGCGCCTCAGGTGCACGCAGGCAAGGATTGATGCTTAGCTGGCGGCGGCTGCGAAGGTGGCCTGTGCGCTCGCTGCAGCACGCTGATGCAACTGCTCCAGCACGCCATCCCACAGCACCGTGCGGGCTACCAGCGCGTCGCCTGCGCTTTTCGCCAGGGCCTGCTGTTGCGCCGGTTCGCTGACGATTTCGGCAATGATGCGTTTGGCCGCCGGGCCGTGGTCGTCGCCGTCCATCTCGATGTGGCGCTTGAGGTAGTAGGTGAGCATCGGCACGCTGGCTTCATCGACGGCCCAGCGCTGCAGCAGGCCGCCGAACATGTCGGGGATGATGTCTTCGCGGCCGAAGAAGAAGTACGCCAGCACCTGCTCGGTGGAGCCGTGCAAGGCCACGTCCAGGGTCTTGCTGACGAACACCTTGGCCGGCAGCGGGATGTCGACAGTCGTCAACGCCTGGGCCAGTGGCACGCCGGCTTGCAGCAGCGCCTGGAACTGGCGGAACGGGCCGGTATCGGCACCGATCTCGTCCATGGCACTGAGGTACAGATCGAGGTGGCTGATGAAGCCGCCGTCAGGATGCTCGTCGGTTTCCTCGCCGGTGACGATCTCGTTGATCAGCCGCGCGGCAATGATGTGCCGCGGCGGCAGCCAGGGCAGGCTGACACAGGTCAGGTCGCGCTGGATGCGCTTGAGCAGGGTCATGAAGTCCCACACGGCAAAGACGTGGTTCTCCATCAGCAGGCGCACATCATCCAGGGTGCTGATCCGGGCGAACAGCGGGTGTGCCAGCAGGGTGCGGCGTTCGTTTTCAATCAGTTCATCTACGTCAAAAGACATACTCGGTTCCTTGAGTGTGGGGGTTGCTCACCGGGCGTTAATCACTGCCCGGGGCTGCCTGGCGGTGGCATCGCTTGCCAGGCGCCGGCATAGGGGAAACGTGCCTTGCAGTAGCGCAAGGCGCCGAAGAAACGCGGTTCCAGCAGCGCCTGGCGGCCTTCGTACCAACCGCTGGCGAGCAGTTGCCGGTGCAGGCGCGGCAGGCGCCAGCACGGCACCCGCGGGTACAGGTGGTGCTCCAGGTGGTAGTTGGAGCCCAGGTGCAACAGGGTGCTCAGGCGGGCGGTGCGCGAGCGCGCCACCGGCAGCGCAACGCTGGCGTCAAAGGCATGCTCCTGATAGGCGTTGAGCGCCGAAACCAGCAGCGCCAGCAGCAGGCACCCGGCCACCGCCGGCAGCAGCAGCGGCCACTTCGCCGCCAGCAGCAGCCACAGGGCCGGCCACAGCAGCTGGCAGGCCAGGTTGGCCCTGGCCAGCAAGCGGATCTGCCCATCCGGCAGCGGCAGCGCGCCGTTTACCTTGGCGCCGGGCAATGCCAGGCGCACGGTTTGCAGCAGGTACCAGGCGGTGGCATGCAGGCGCGACAGCAGCAGCCGGGTCAGCGCCAGGCGGTAGCGCCGCAGCAGGCGCCAGTCCGGGTCCTTGGGGCCGCCGTTGTAGCGGTGGTGCTGCCAGTGGTCGACGAAGTAGCCGGTGACACAGAAGCCCGTCAGCATCGAGCTCAGCAGCACCGCCAGCAGGCAGCTGTACAGGCGGTTGTCGCTGAGGTTGAAGTGGAAGCCCTCGTGGCCGAGGATGCCCTGCAGGAACAGGCCGTAGCCGGCCAGCAGCAGCAGCGGCAACACCAGCGGCCATGCCTGCGGTGCCTGTTCGAGCGTGACCACCAGCAGCGCCAGCGGTGCTGCGAACAGCAGCAACGCATAGCCGACCACCAGGGTGGTTTCCAGCGCCGACGGTTTCAGCAGGCTGCGTGCCGGGCGTAGCGTGGGCTTGTCCAGTGCCAGTTGCGTCATCGGCCCGGCCTCAGTCGATCAGTTCGGGCTTGAGCGCCAGTTGCCCGGCCTTGCTCAGGCTGCGCAGGCGCAGGCTGATGAAGGCATCGACCAGGCTCGGCAGCCAGCGCGCGGTGTACATGGCCACGCTGCCGAGGAAGGTCAGGCCGCGGTTGCGCAGGCCATGCTGGGTGCAGGCGCGCACCAGGCCATTGCTGGCGTCGTCGAGTTTTTCTTCCAGCGACAGCAGCACACGCTCGCCGCGCTTGAAGCTCACTAGGCGCTTGACCGACAGCCCGACCCGCTCGGCCGGGTCGTGAATGGCGGTGTCGATGAAACCGGGGAACACCGTGACCACGTCCAGCTGGCCGGGGTACTGCATGCGCAGCACATCCGAATAGGCGCTCATGGCCCGCTTGCTGGTGGCGTAGGCGGCGACGTAAGGCGCGTTCACCAAAGCAAACAGCGAAGACACGTTGACCACCTTGCCGCGCTTGCGCAGCAGTGCCGGCAGCAACCGCGAGGTCAGCTGCCAGGGTGCCAGCAGGTTGACTTCCAGGGCGCGGCGCACGTCATCGCTCACCCCGGTTTCGCCCCGCTCCAGGGTCAGCACCCCGGCGTTGTTGACCAGGATGTCGATGTCGCCGAAACGTTCGAGGATCGAGGCGGCGGCTTCATCCAGGCGCTCGCGGTCGCACAGGTCGAGCAGGTAGTAGGCATCGAAGTTCAGGGCCGTGTGCGGTTCGAGCCGGTCAATGCCGATCACGGTTGCCCCTTGGCGCTTGAGCTTGCGCGCAGTTTCCAGGCCCAGGCCGCGTGCCGCGCCGGTAATGACGACAATCTTGTTGAGCAGTTTCACAGGGTGACTCCATTGGCAATGCTGAAAGTGGCGCCTTGCAGGTAGCGGTCGAGGTTGGCCGTCATGCTGAAACGGCCGGGCGGGTGGAATTGCAGGCCACGTGTACTGGCCAGCCAGTCGCAGCCCAGGTTCGAGCGGATGAACGCCAGGCCGCCGAGCATCTGGTGGGCCAGGTCGGAGGCGCTGGCCAGTTGCTGTTCGATGCCGTAGCGGGTCAGCAGCAGGCGTGCCAGCAAGTCGTCGGCGTTGCCTTGCAACTGATCGACTTCGTGGGCCAGGCCCTCCAGCGCGCTCAGGCACAGTTGCAGCTGGCAGGCCAGTTGCACCCGTTGCTGGTCGCTCCAGCGGCGCTCTTCGATGGCCCATTCCACCAGGCCCATGCAGGCCCCCAGGTAGCTGGCGCTGATCAGCAGCTCGAACCAGATGAAACCGATGGTCTGCACGTCGCCCAGCTGCGATTTCAGCCCGGCGGAGAAAATCATCTTGTCGCTGACGTACACGTCCTCCAGGCGCAGCTCCAGGCTCTGTGCCGCGGCCAGGGCACTGTTGCCCCAGAACGGGTGGTGGCTGATGCCGGGTGCGGTCGCGGGGATCAGCGCAATCATCAGTTCTTCGCCGTGCTCGGTGGCGCGGCTGTAGCTGGCCGTCAGCAGGTCCATCGAACTGCTCAGGCTGCACGGTTGCTTGCTGCCGCTCAGGCGTACGCCGTCGGCCAGCTGTACCGCTTCCATGCCGGCATCGAGGATGCCGCCACCGGGCACGCCCTCGGCGAAGCCCGAGGCCAGCAGCAGGCGTTGCTGGGCGATGGCCGACAACAGCAAGCCTTCGGCGCCTGCGCCGTTGCCGGCCACCGCCACCAGGCTGGCCACGGAAAACTGGTGCATGGTGCTGGCCACCGCCAGCGACGGCGACAAGGCACCGAGGGCGAGTTGCACGTGCAGCGCTTCGCGGGCGTTGGCACCCAGGCCGCCGCCAGCCTTGGGCACCAGCAAGGCCACCGGGCCGGTATGCTTGAACCAGTCCACCACCGGGCTGCCGGCGGCTTCGCGCTGTTCGAACGGCAGCTCGGTCAGCAGCTTGGCAAAGTCGGGGGCAAAGCGTTGCAGGGTTTGCCGGGCGTTGTGCAGGAGTGACAGGGGCATGGCATCAATCCTTGATCTGGCTGTTCGGGAACAGGCCATGGATGATGGCGCTGATGTTGTCGCGGATTGCCTGGCGGGCGACCGGGTCGAGCATGTCGGCCAGCATCGGCAGGCCCAGGTCGAAACAGGAGCGGAAGGCGATGCTGGCGCCTTCGGCGGTTTCGCTGACTTGCCACGAGCCGGAAAAGTGGTCGATGTCGCCCGCGGTCTGGCGGAAGTGGATATGCAGGTTGGCCGGGTCGAACACGTCACGTTCCTGCCACTTGAGAATGCCGCTGTGGAAGTTCACCTCCCAGTTGCTCAGCACCTCGTGCTCATGGATCGCTTCGATCTCGATGTTGCGCACCGACTCGCACAACTGCGGGTAGACGCTGAAGTTGCTGATGGCGGCGTAGACCTGTTCGGCGCTCTGGCTGGGAACATGGGCATCCAGGCTGACTTCTTTCATTTCGGTGTCCTATTCAAAGGTACGGGCAAGGGCGCGGGCGAAACCGCCGAGCAGCCATTCAACGTCGCTGTCGCTGTACAGGGCCGGCGGTGTAAGGCGGATAACCCGGTGATCGTTGAGCGAATGGTTGACCACGATGCGTTGGTCGATCAGGTGCATGACCATGTTTGCCGCCAAGCCGGCATCGGCGAACTCCAGGCCCAGCAACAGGCCGGCGCTGCGCAGCTGGACTTCGGCGCCGCGCGGGTGTTGCCCGAGCACGTTTTGCAGGCCCAGTTGCAGGCGTTGCCCCAAGGCAGCGGCGCGTGGCACCAGCTGTTCGCGCTGCATCACCTGCAGGGTCGCCATCACCGCCGCCATGGCCAGCGGGTTGGCGCCAAAGGTGGTGGTGTGCATCAGCGGGTTGCGGTTGAGCGGTGCCTGCATGTCGGGCGTGCAGACCATGGCGCTGACCGGTACGCAGCCACCGGACAGACTCTTGCCGACCAGCAGAATGTCCGGCACCACGCCCTCGTGGTCGCAGGCCCACCAGCGCCCGGTGCGGCCCATGCCTGACTGGATTTCATCGGCAATCAGCACTGCGCCGTACTGGTCGCACAGCGCCCGCACCTGCTGCAGGTAGCCGGGCGCAGGCACGATCACCCCGGCTTCGGCCTGCACCGGTTCAAGGATCACACAGGCGCGTTCGGGCTGCGCCTGCAGCTGCTGGCGCAGCGCTTCGATATCACCAAATGGCACAAAGTGGCTGTGGCCCAGGCGGTCGTCGAACGGTGAGCGATACAGGTCGCGCCCGGTCACCGCCAGCGCGCCCAGGGTCTTGCCGTGGTAGCCGCCCAGGGTCGAGATCACTTGCTGGCAGCCGTTCAGCCAGGCCAGCTTCAGGGCAGCCTCGGTGGCTTCGGTGCCGGAGTTGCAGAAATACACGTACTGCAGCGGGGCAGGGCACAGCGCAGCCAGTGCGGCGGCGGCCTGGGCCTGGAACGGGTTGAGCATCAGCTTGCTGGCCATCGGGTGGCTGTGCAGCTGGCGGCTGACCTGTTCGACCACCTGCGGGTGCGCATGGCCAAGCAGGAACACGCCATAGCCACCGGCGTCGAGGTAGCGGTTGCCGTCCATGTCGAACAAGTACACGCCTTCGCCAGCCACCTCGATCGGCAGGTTCATCATCGATGCCAGGCGGGCGTAGCCGGCATTGACGTGGTCACGGTACTGCGCGCGCACGCGCTCGGCGTCGAGCCCTTCGGGCAGGGGAGTGAAGCTGTTCATCGTCTTATGCCTCCATGGCCAGTTCGCCACGGCTTTCACCCGCTGCCGGAATTTTCAGCATGCGTTGCATGGCCGAAAGCTTGGGCGACAGCCGCGCCAGGGTCAGGGCCAGTTCCTGGCGTGGCGAACGCATGGCCAGGTGCTGGGCCGGCAGCAGTTGCTCCAGCGAACTGGGCAGCGGCTGCAACAGGCTGGCGTAGCGGCACAGTTGGGTGGCGCGGCCGAGGGCGGCGCGGATGTTCTCTTCCAGGGCCGGCAGGAACACCGGGCGCACCAGGCGTTCGTAGATGTCCGGGTTCATGCAGCGCGGGCGCTGGAAGGGCTTGCCCTGGTCGTGCATTTCCGCGCACATCAGGTCGAGCAGGGTGCGAATGTCCAGCGCCTGCGGGCCGTTGCTGAGGAAGTAGTCGTCGCCGATCAGGCGCTGGTCCAGGGCGCTGGCAATGCCGGCCGCCGCCACGTCGCGGGCGATCACATCGACCCGCCCGTCCTCCGGGCACGGGATGATCGGCAGGTAACCCGACATCATCAGCCCCATGGTCAGGTGAAAACCCTGCAGCATGGGCATGTGGCCGCTGTGGCTGTCGCCGATGATGATCGACGGGCGGAAGATCGACACCGGTACGCCGGCATCGCGCACCAGGCTTTCGGCCTGGCGCTTGACCACTTCGTACGGGGTCGAAGGCATTACCCCGGGGTGGTAGTCGCACGGGTGGGTGAAGGCGGTGCTGATGTGGTACAGCGGCACGTCGGCGTCGCGGACAAATGCCAGCACCTGCTCGGTGCCTTGGTAGTTGACCGAGAACACCGCTTCGGCGTGGCCGTCCAGGCGGGTGATGGCCGCGCAATGGATGACCCAGTCGACCCGCTTGGTCAGCGCCAGGTAGTCGGCGCTGGACAGGCCCAGGTTCGGTTGGCAGATGTCACCGCGCAGGGTTTCGACCCCAGGGTGGCGGATGCTGCTGCGACGGGTCAGGCAGACCAGGTGGTAGCGGTCGGCCAGTTGGTCGATCAGGGTATCGCCCAGTACGCCGGCACCGCCGGTAAGGAAAACGGTCAGCCGTGAGGGTCCTGACATGGGCTAGCACTCCTTGCTCGCTAGGTTGATGAAGTGGCATGTGCCATGGCGCTCGTCTGCCTGGCAGCCGCAAGGGGGCCAAGGACCGGAACGATTAAAAAAGCCGACCTGTGTGCCCTGGGTAAAAGGCGGCCGGCAAGCGGCCCTGCGCCGGGTGGTGGAGACCCCGTTTGGCGCGGGCTGGAGGGGATGATGGCGATTTAGAACTGCGGATTCTTGAACGAATCGCTTGTATTGCGCAGCACCATGGCGACGCGGCTGGGCGACATGCCGACCATGCGGCGCATCATGCGGGTGAGGTGGGCCTGGTCAGCGAAACCGCCGGCCATGGCGGCATCGCTGAGGCTGGCATCGTGGGCGAGGGCGTGGCAGGCGCGTTCGAGTTTGCGCCAGATGATCCATTGCGACAGCGGCACGCCCATCTGCCGCGTGGCAAAAAAACGCAGGCGCGGGCTGGACAGGCCCACCGCGCTGGCGGCACGCGATACTGCGCCGATACCGGCCCAATCCTGGCGCAGCAGGTGCAGGGCATTGGACAGTCGGGGGTCGAAGCTTTCGGGGGGAACCAGCTTGAGTTCCAGCGCCGCCACCACCTCGTGGAAGTTGGCGGCGTGGCGCACGCAGTCGACGATGTCCTGGCTGACGGCGGCTTTGCCACTGTCGTCGAGCAAGGCTTTCAGTGCGCGGCCAAGGGGAGCATCCGGGTAGAAGTAGAGAAAGGCGACGCGGTCCGGGTTGGGCCGTGAACGGTGGTCGACGGAAGGGCCTATGAGTACCCCGGGCGCGGTGAGGACCTGTTTGCCGAACTCCACCGTGATGTCATAGCGCAGGCCGATGCACAGCTGGATGGCGACGTGGGCATGGGCAGCAGTCTGGTCGGTATTGCCGGTGTAGCCCAGCCAGTAATCACCGAAGGTGACTGCTCCATCCCATCTCATTGTGCATCCCGAAAGCCTGTTCTAGATAGCCTGGCCGCTACCGCGCCAGTATCCTGAAAGCGGCAGATGATAGCGTTATGGTATATCTTGGTCGATACAAAGCGTAACGAATGATCTTTTGCACTAATTAAGGCTTTTCTGCCGCGCGCAAGGCTGTGGAACTATTCCCTGTTTGCTGGCTCTTATGCCGGTAGCCATGGGTTGGGGACGCCTGATAAGCTCGCGGCTTCTACCCTGATTGCCCTTATGGCGCATGAACAAGGAAATCACATGAAACAGCATCGTTTGGCGGCTGCGGTTGCCCTGGTTGGCCTGGTACTGGCTGGCTGTGATCAACAGGCCAGCAGCCCCGAGCTGAAGACTCCGGCGCAGAAAGCCTCCTACGGAATCGGCCTGAACATGGGCAAGAGCCTGGCTCAGGAAGGCATGGAAGACCTTGATTCGAAAGCAGTCGCCCTCGGCATCGAAGACGCCGTTGGCAAGAAAGAACAGCGCATCAAGGACGAAGAGCTGGTAGAGGCCTTCACCGCCTTGCAGAAACGCGCTGAAGAACGCCTGGCCAAGGCCAGCGAAGAAGCGGCTTCTGCCGGCAAGAAGTTCCTTGAAGAAAACGCCAAGAAGCCAGGTGTGGTCACCACCGCATCGGGCCTGCAGTACGAAGTGGTCAAGAAGGCCGACGGCCCGCAGCCCAAGCCGACCGACGTGGTCACTGTCCACTACGAAGGCAAGCTGATCGATGGCAAGGTGTTCGACAGCTCCGTCGAGCGCGGCAGCCCGATCGACCTGCCGGTCAGTGGTGTCATCCCGGGCTGGGTCGAAGGCCTGCAACTGATGCACGTTGGCGAGAAGTACAAGCTGTTCATCCCGGCTGAACTGGCCTACGGCGCGCAAAGCCCAAGCCCGCTGATCCCGGCCAACTCGGTACTGGTGTTCGACCTGGAACTGATCGCCATCAAGGACCCGGCCCAGCTGCAAGGCGCCGAGCCTGAGGCTGAAGCCCCTGCCGAAGCACCTGCCAAGTAATCTGGCTGGTTGTTGAAAACGCCCCGTCCTTACGGGGCGTTTTCGTTTGTGGCGATTGGACGAACCTGCAACTGCTGATACTGTCCGAGGAAATGCAGTGTGAAGAAGTAGGAAGCTTCTGACGCAAATCGTTTGCGGTGCAGGTAGCCACCGTGTGAAACGACTGTGTAAAAAACGCCCGATCTGACCGGGGCCCTTGCCTGGCAGGCACCCGGGGTCAGAAACTTCGCCCTGTTCACAAGGTTATCCACAATAAATGTGGATAACCTTTTCCCTCTCGGAGGCTCCATGAGCGCACCCTGGAATTTCGCCCGTTTCCTGCCCTTGGCCGAGCGCCTGCTCAGCCGCGGCCGGTTGCCGGCCTTGCTGTTTGCCGTGGCGCGCAAAGGCCCGCGCATCGGCCAACTGCGTGAAGATGTAAAGCTATTGCAGTCGTTGTGCCTGGCCTGGTGGCGTGGCGAATACCGCGCCATCAGCCCCAAGGCGCTGGTCACCATCGTGGCTGGCCTGCTGTATTTCGTCAGCCCCATCGATGCCATCCCCGACTGGCTGCTGGGCGTGGGTTTTCTGGATGACATCGCGGTACTGGGGTGGGTACTGAAGACCGTGGCCGACGAACTGGCGCGCTTCAAGGCCTGGCGCGACAGCCAGGCCCCCGAGCGGCTGCGCGTGGTCGAGCGCCTGCCGGCCACCCCGGAAGCGCTACGCCTGGAACGCAACACGCCGTGAAACCGGCCAGCACCGCACCGTAACTGCACAGACCCCGGAGTTGGTAATATAATTGGCATAAGGGTTATGCCTACGGATTACATGCTGTAATCCTTTTTAAAGGGGTTTGTAATGGGTATTCAGGTTATCAGCCGGGACGGTCAGCCCGAGTACGCCGTCGTTCCCTGGGAACAGTACCAGGCGCTGCTCAAGGCCGCAGGGCAGGCACCGGCCGAGGCTGCTGTCAGCGAACAGGCCGCAGTTGCTGCCGCTGCGCCGTTGCCGGCGTTCAGCGAAGTGGCACAGATCCGCCAGGCCAAGGGTATCGCCCCTGAGCAGCTGGCGCGCAATGTCGGGGTAAGCCCGGCGTACCTGGCCATGATCGAGTCGGGCGAGCGCCAGCCGGATGCGGCCATTCGCCGTGCCCTGGCCTGGCATTTGGGGGTGGCAGGCTGGAGCGAGCCATCATGAGCCAGGTCAGGATCAGCCGTCAGCATTGGGATAACCTGCTGGGCGAGCTTGACCTGGCCCGTCGTCAACGTCACTTGCTGACTTATCGCGCGCTGATCGAGCGCTTGCAACTGCCCAGCCCGGCCATGCAGACCCTGACCGCCGCGCTGGAATACCTGGCGGTGCTGGATGCCCGTGCCGAGCAGCCCTTGCGCAGCTCGTTGGTGATCAGCCAGGGCGCCAGCCGTTTGCCGCGTACCGGCTTTTTCGAATGCGTGGAGCGCCTGGGTCGCTTCACCGGGCCGGTGGATGGCATGGAGGCGGCGTCGTGGCATGCCTCCGAGGTGGTGCGGGTGTTCGAGTACAGCTATCCCGAAACGGCCTGATTTGCAGGCTTGTCGAGGCCCCTGTAGGAGCGGCCTTGTGTCGCGATGGGCCGCACAGCGGCCCCAGGATTTGTGCATCATGCAAGACTGTCGGGGCCGCTTTGCGGCCCATCGCGCCGCAAGGCCGCGCCTACAGG
>NZ_JACVZC010000082.1 GCF_016658545.1 Pseudomonas sp. S37
ACCCCAACCCCGCCCGATCCACCGGCGCCCGCGCCGCCCAGAAGTACCGCCACAAACTGGCCGCCAACCCCCAGCCCCGCACATCCCTCTCGGCATCAAAGCTCGGCTGCACCGGTCGATGCCCCAAACGCAACAACCCCAGCCCCACCACCAGCGGCAGCAGCGCTTCTAGCCGCGCACCCGGCACCTCGAAGCTAAGCCCCGCCCACAGGTAAACCAGAAAGCCCACCGCCAGCAACGCCGCCTTGCCGAAACCGAAAAACGGCAGGTACAAGCGCGGAAACTTCACTGCATCGCTGAAATATTCAAAGTCTGCACACACAAACGGCTCGCGCAGCGAGTGATACTTCGAATTGCTCACCAGCACGATCAGCAGCCACAGCAAAAGCAGGTTGACCCCACTGAACAACGGCCGCGCCGTCAGCGCATACAGCAGCCCAAAACCCACGCACCACAGCCCGGCATGCAGCATCCAGCAATCGGCCGGGCGGCGCAGGGCAGGGCGGGGGTGCAGCAGGCGCTCGACCGCCACAGTCAAGCCAAGGCCGATCACAGCAACCGGCAACAAGGAAATTTCAATCACTGTACTTCAGCCCACGCAGGATCATCGAAGAAAGCCACTGCGGGATAAGCCCCAGCAGCCAGGTGCCCAGGTTGAGCGGGAACGGAAAACTGATACGCGCCTGGTTCGCCGCCAGCCCGCGCTTGATACGCCTGGCCGCTTTTTCGGCGGTCCACAAAAACGGTTTTGGCCCAGGCATTTCGAAGCACATCTTCGACTCCACATACCCCGGCACAATCACATTCACCTTCACCCCTTCCGGCGCCAGCCAGTCGCGTATGGCCTCGCCATACACGCGGATGGCCGCCTTGCTGGCGCTGTAGGTAGGGGTAACCGGCAACCCACGCCAGCCCGCCAACGAGCTGAACAGGGCGATTTGCCCGTTGCCACGGCTGCGCATGGCCGGCAAGGCCGCCTCGACGGTGGCCAGCGCGGCCATCACGTTCACTTCCATCAGTGCGCGGCTGTCGTCCCAAGCTTCCGGTTCGCCATTGGCGCCCACGGCGGTGTTAAGCCCGGCGCCGACCAGCACCAGGTCGGGCTGATGCTGCTCGCTCACCCGCCGCACCATCGCCCGCAGCGCGTCCAGGTCGCGCACGTCGAGGGCTTCGAGCAGCACCTGGGCGCCCAGGGCGCGGCATTGCTCAGCCATTTCCGCCAGGCGCTCGTGGCGCCGGCCTTGCAGGATCAGCGTAACGCCCGGGGCCGCATAGGCCGGCGCCAGCGCGCCGCCGATACCGCCCGTGGCGCCGGTGATGAGGATGCAGCGGGGAGAGGCGTGCGAACTCATAGGTATTTTTCGATTCTTGAAGTTTTTGCCATCAGCACTTCCAGGCAGTTGGCCACGGCCATGTCCATGCCGCAGGCGGTGTAGAAGCCGCCGTTGACCTGGGTGGTGTGGATGACGGTGTTGCGGAAGCGCTGGAACAGAATTTTGTCGGGTGCTTCGGGGTGCTGCCAGAAGTCGTCCAGCCCGCCTTGGTGGGTAAGCCCCGGCATGGCATAGATCGGCTCGGCCAATGTGCAAGTCGGGCGATGGTGCAGGATAGCTGACGCCCCAGCGGTGCTGTTGACGGTGACCATGCCGGCGATGTGCGAAAGCAGCGTGGGCATGTGCCCGCTTTCCATGAAATCGACACGGTCGGCCACGTCATACTTGCGCGCCAATTGCTCAGTGACCTTGCGGTAGTTGACCAGCCCCGGCGTCAGCGGGTGGTTTTTTACCAGCAGGCGCGCATCGAAAGGCGCGTTGAGCGAGAACGAGTCGATCACGTGCTCGATCACCTGGGTCATGTTCTGGAACGGCGAGTGGTCGCGGATTTGCGCATCGCTGTCCAGCTGCAAAGGTAGCAGGAACGTAGGGTGCCGCTCGCGTGCCGCTTCTGCCACCAGGGCATCGTCATGCACCCGCGCCCGCAGCAGGCGCATGCCCTGGCGGATGAAGCCGGCGTACTCCATGGCCGCATTGAACGGCGCATGGGTGCGGTAGCGCGGAAAGCACAGCCGGTTAAGCGCACCGCCAGCGTGGTACAGCACATCGTGCGTGGCACGCGCGGCGAACGACAGCTTGAACGGGTTGCCATTCTGGTAGCGCGGAATGTGCTTGCCCACGTCGCGGTACCACTGCGGGTCACGTGGCAGGCGCGAGTTGTAGTTCACCCCGTCACGCTCCAGTGTCACCCAGTAGGGCCGGAAGTAGCCTTCCTCGAACACATGCACGCGAACACCCGACAGTCGCGCCAGGGTCACGGCCGGGCGGTGCACCGGGCGGCAGTCGCCAAACAGCACCAGGTCGGTGATGTCCAGTTGGCGGAACACCTGTGCATACCAGGCCTCCATGTCTTCCGGGCGGTGTGGGCAGGTAAGCCGTGCGCCACCGGGGCCATACAGGGCGTCACCGACATTGAAGCGCACGCTGTGCACTTGCTGGCCGATATCACGCAGCCCCTTGGCCAAGCGGCTGAAGAAGGGCGAACTGACACCCTGTAGAAACAGAAAATTGTGGGACGGGATACGCAGCAGCGGACCACGCGTCGCCCTTGCATTCAGTTGGTCGGGCGCTTCCTGCCCAACAAACTGCTCAAGCGTCGTTTCAAGTCCTGCCATCGGGAGGGAGCTCCAGGCTGCGGTAAGGCGTGCCAGTTTTGTAGTTCGTATAAGGTTTGTTCGGCGGTGGTAAAGCGGTTGGTGACCAGGCTTACGTAAGTGGGGTAGAGCAACAGCGTGCCCGCCACCAACTGGTCCAGCGTCAGCGCCCGGCTGCGCCGCGCCTGCACCGCCGCTTGCAGGTCCATGTCGCGCGTCAGCCCCCAGCCGGCATAAAACGGCTGGCCATAAGTGGTTACCGGTATACCGCGCAACAGGGCCTCGAAGCCCGATTGCGAGGTCAGCACATGCAATTCGTCGACCACCTCCAGCAACTGCTGCAGTGGCGTGTCGCCGATCACTTCATCGCACCAGTGCACGGTTTGCGCTTCGTCGTCACCCCGCGCGCGGGTGCCGGCCAGTACCTCTGGGTGGGGTTTGTACAGCACCCACGCACCCGGGTTTTGCTCACGCACGGCGCGCAGCAGTTGCAGGTTGCTGCGGATACGGTTGCCGCCAAAGCGGATGGACGCATCGCCCTCCACCTGGCCAGGCACCAGAATCACCCGCTGCGCATGTGCCGGGCGCTGCCAGCTGGCGCCAGGCAAGTTGTACTTGGTAAGCCCCGCCGCGCAGATGGCCAGGCGCAACGCTTGGGCGCGGTCCAGCAGCTGCGGGTCGAATGACTCGTCGGCGAGGATGCGTTCCAGGCGCGAAGGCCGGGTGGCGTCGTAGTAGATGCCCAGGTCATCCACCACCCACGACAACGGCCGCGCCTTGCCGGCACCCAGGCCGACCGAGCGCAGAAAACCGTCTTCTACCCGGTTGACCGGCAGTGGGTGGGCACTAAGGTCGGTGTCGTGCTTGCAGCCCCAGGACACCACCGGCACATCTTGCGCCAGCGGCTGCTCAGGCTTGACGAAACGAATGGCTGCGCCGTTGAAAAACAGGTTGGCCAGCGGCTCTTTCCAGCGGCTGAAACCCAGCATCTGCACCGCGCTCGGCAACACGCTGCGGTGCCGCCGTTGCAGGCCCAGCCAGTTGATCAGCACCTCTGGCGTGCACGCTTGGCCACGTTCCGGGCATACATAGCGCGGGTAAGCCACCAGGCTGGCATGAACCAGCTGCGCCAACGGCACCGGCTTGCGCCGCGAAGGCGCTGGCAGGCGGTCATCGGTCAGCCCCCAGCCGGCATAGAACGGCATGCCCCAGGTGTGCACCGGCACGTTCCACAACAGGGCATCGAAGCCCAGTTGCGACGTCATGACAAACACCGCACGCATGCGTGGCAACAAGTCGGCCGGGTGGACATTGCGTGCCAGCACCTGCACACGCGGGTTGCTGGCCAGCGCCGCCAGGTCGAAGTGCCCGGCCTTGCGCCCGGCCACCACGTCAGGGTGCACCTTGAGCACGACAGTGCTGTGCGGGTAGCGCGCCAACGCCGCATCCAGCATGGCCCGGAACTCATCGGCGCCTGCGCCTTGCAGCGAGGCATCGCCACAGGTCTGGTCAGCCACCAGCACGCAGTCCGCCGGCAGCGCTGGCAGCTCGATACGTGCGTCGTTGTACTTGGACACGCGCTGTTGCTGCCACAAGCTACGCAGCGCCAGGGCACGTTCGGTTTGTTCGGCGTTGAGGGGAGTGGCGATCAGCTGTTCGAGGCGCGATGGCTGAGTGGCGTCGTAATACACACCTACGTCATCGACGATCAGCGACAGGGGCGGCTCATCGGCGCCCAGGCCTACGGAGCGGATGAAGCCGTCTTCCAGTGTGAGGACGGGCTTGCCGGCCTTGCGCGCCTCGGCCATGGCCTTGATGGCGCTTGGCTTGCGGCCCCAAGCCATTACCCAGTCAGCAAGCTCGACATCGCGCACAGCCCCGTTTTGCAGCGCGAATTCGGGCAGCAATGCAGGCAACGTACTGATGCGCTGGGCGCCTTTTGACAGGACCAGCAGGCGAGGGCGGGGCGAAGCGTCGTCCATAAACGTGGAGCGGCATCCATTCAGCAAAGGGGCGGCAGGGGCTTGTAGCCCTGCGGGTCCGTTGAAATCAAAGGGTGGCGAATCTTAATACAAATTCACATTTGTAGGCGCGCCGTTGGGCAAAAAACGCGAAAAGAAATTAGACGATCCGTGCAAATGATGACCTATGGCATCAAAGTGCTATCTAATCCCCGCAAACTCCCATAAACCGGGGTTGATACGCCGCTCGGTGTAGGCGGGGGCTTGCCCGCGAAGCTTTTTGCCACCCAGCAAAAACGCCGCTCTATCCCTGATCAAGCAACCCCAGCAAATAGTTGTATTTTTCCAGCAGCAACGCCATTCGGTCGCGTTCCTTGTACTCGGCAACCGTCTCCGGGCGCAGGCAGTGGAACAGGGCTGTGAGTAGGAATACGTAGCGTAAGTTCCTGAGCGCCTGCTCCACATCAAAGCGCTCTGACAGGGCGGCACGGTACGACTCAATGAAGTCGGTCTGTGCTGTCAGGAACACCTTCATGTCCTTGCGCCGGAACAGGCTGCCCAGGTAGGCGCCGCCGTCAAAGCCAATCCGGCCGACCTTCACCTCGCTCCAGTCGATAAGGTGCAATTGGCCTTTGTCGACGAACAGGTTCTTTTGCAGGTAGTCCATGTGGCTGATGCAGTGGGGGCTTCGACGGGCCTCAGCAGCCATTTTCTGTGTCAGCGGTATAAACGCTTTGAATCGCTCTGCCAGATCGGCAAACCGTTGATCCTCAAGCCCAAGCTTTACAAGCTCTGGTAGACAACGGGCAAAGTTGAAGCGTGGGCGCAAGAGAAACCAAGGCCTGAAGAAATCCATGCTCCACAGCAAGGGTGCTTTGCCAAGCGGCTGGGCTTGCAAGTAATTGTGGCTGAGCACCTCCAGCTCGGCGACACCTAGCGCTAGCTGCTTGCCAATTTTGTGCATCCGTGGCGGTTTACCGCGAACGAACTCAGTAAATATCAGGCTCTCGCATGGCGTCTCGATGACGCCTAGGCAGGAGGGGTAATGGAAGTGCTTGCTTCCGGCCAGCATCCCCTCTGTGCGATGGAATCGGGCCTCCTGGCTTCCGATAAGTGCCAGCTTGCGAATCGACTTTTCTACAACCTCGACTGGCTGGCCGGTGCTTGGATCAAGCAGGTGATGATGCCGAACATAATTTACAAAGGAGGCGTTGCCGCCTAAGACTTCGCTGGTGATATTCAGCGGCTTGTCGGCCCATTCGGGCTTTAACGCACGCAGGTGCTCTTCGAGTGAGGCCCGGTGCCAGCGATAGAGCGTTTTGCTGCTCAAATGCGGGGGTGTAGGGGGGGTAGTTACATCCATGTTGGCAATGCCATGCGTCCGGCTTAAAGCTATGAAGGAAGGGTATGCTGCTGTATGAGAGTGTTGGGCACAATGAAAAGTTACATCAAGACATTGATTTAGAAGGACAAGAGGGCCAGGCAGTATGGGGCTGAGGCTATTGAACCCAAGGCGTTGCGCCTCTGGGCTGGCTGATTTCAAGGGCTCCGATTTCTTCGGATTGTTGCCCCAAACGGTGGAGTAGCAACGCACGGTAATGAATATTTTTGCCGAGCCCATGCGGCCCCAGCTCGGCAAAAGGCCGCTCCCACATGGAACGGCGTGCGCAGTACCCTGTAGGAGCGGCCTTGTGTCGTGAAACGAGGGCAAAGCCCTCGCCTTACGCCTGTATCAGTTTTCCAGCAGCTCTTCGGCAGTACCGAGGATGTTTTCCAGGGTGAAACCGAACTCTTCGAACAGTGCCGAAGCCGGCGCCGACTCACCGTAGGTGGTCATGCCGATGATACGACCTTCCAGGCCGACGTACTTGTACCAGAAGTCGGCGTGGGCAGCTTCGATGGCGATGCGCGCGCCCACTTCCAGCGGCAGCACGGACTGCTTGTAGGTAGCGTCCTGGGCATCGAACACGCTGGTACATGGCATGGAAACCACACGCACCTTGCGGCCTTGTTCGGTCAGCTTGTCGAAGGCCTGAACGGCCAGGCCCACTTCGGAACCGGTAGCGATCAGGATCAGCTCAGGCTCGCCTGCGCAGTCCTTGAGCACGTAGCCACCGCGGCTGATGTCGGCGATCTGCTGGGCGTTGCGGTCCTGGTGCTGCAGGTTCTGGCGCGAGAAGATCAGCGCCGAAGGGCCGTCCTTGCGCTCCAGGGCGTTTTTCCAGGACACGGCAGATTCCACCGCGTCGGCCGGGCGCCAGGTGTCCAGGTTCGGCGTGCTGCGCAGGCTGGTCAGCTGCTCGATCGGCTGGTGAGTCGGGCCGTCTTCGCCCAGGCCGATGGAGTCGTGGGTGTACACGTGGATCACGCGCTGCTTCATCAGTGCCGACATGCGCACGGCGTTGCGGGCGTATTCCATGAACATCAGGAAGGTCGCGCCGTAAGGCACCAGGCCGCCGTGCAGGGCAACGCCGTTCATGATGGCGGTCATGCCGAACTCGCGCACGCCGTAGAACACGTAGTTGCCGCTGGCGTCATTGGCTTCTACGCCCTTGCAACCCTTCCACAGGGTCAGGTTGGAGCCGGCCAGGTCAGCCGAGCCGCCGAGGAACTCGGGCAGCAGAGGGCCGAAGGCGTTCAGTGCGTTCTGGCTGGCCTTGCGGCTGGCGATGGTTTCGCCCTTGGCAGCCACTTCTTCGATGTAGGCCTGGGCCTTGGCGCTGAAGTCAGCCGGCAGCTCGCCGCTGTCACGGCGCTTGAACTCGGCAGCCAGCTCCGGGAAGGCCTTGGCGTAGGCGTCGAAGCGCTGGTTCCAGTCGGCTTCGGCCTTGGCACCGGCAGCCTTGGCATCCCATTCGGCGTAGATGTCGGCCGGGATTTCGAACGGGCCGTGGTTCCAGTTCAGGGCCTGGCGGGTCAGGGCGATTTCGTCGTTGCCCAGCGGTGCGCCGTGGCAGTCTTCCTTGCCCTGCTTGTTCGGCGAACCGAAACCGATGGTGGTCTTGCAGCAGATCAGGGTCGGGCGGTCGCTCTTGCGAGCCGTCTCGATGGCCATCTTGATTTCTTCGGCATCGTGGCCGTCGACGTTGCGGATCACCTGCCAGTTGTAGGCTTCGAAGCGCGCCGGGGTGTTGTCGGTGAACCAGCCGTGCACTTCGCCGTCGATGGAGATGCCGTTGTCGTCATAGAAGGCGATCAGCTTGTTCAGGCCCAGGGTGCCGGCCAGCGAAGCGACTTCGTGGGAGATGCCTTCCATCATGCAGCCGTCGCCCAGGAACACGTAGGTGTTGTGGTCGACGATGTTGTGGCCGTCACGGTTGAACTGGGCGCCCAGGACTTTTTCTGCCAGGGCGAAGCCCACGGCGTTGGCCAGGCCCTGGCCGAGCGGGCCAGTGGTGGTCTCGACACCTGGGGTGTAGCCGTATTCCGGGTGACCCGGGGTGCGGCTGTGCAGCTGGCGGAAGGCCTTGAGGTCGTCGATCGACAGGTCGTAGCCGGTCAGGTGCAGCAGCGAGTAGATCAGCATCGAACCGTGGCCGTTGGACAGCACGAAGCGGTCACGGTCGGCGAAATCCGGATTGCTCGGGTTGTGCTTCAGGTAGTCACGCCACAGTACTTCGGCGATATCCGCCATGCCCATGGGGGCACCTGGGTGGCCGCTATTAGCCTTTTGCACGGCATCCATGCTGAGGGCGCGAATGGCGTTGGCACGCTCACGACGACTAGGCATCGTTAGTCTCCTGACTGAGAGGGGGAGGGTGGAAAAAGGCGCGCATTCTGGCCGAAGGAGGTGGCGTGGGCAACAGCCGATAGAAGTTGATCGGTGGATTGAAGCCCCAGAACAGGCACGATAGTCCGCCTGGCTAGGGCTTAACGACAAGTAGATATGCACAGTGTTTCTGAGGTGGTTTGCGTGCTGGCAGGGGGGGAAGCGATTATTTCATGATGGCGGCTAAATGCCATCATTGCTCGTGGACTCCAGAAAACTCACTTGCAGTCGAAAATGCAGCTATTACGTGGCTTGTGAGGCGAACTGACGGCGACCCGCCAGTCAGATTTCGCTACTTTGACTTTGCTTACTGTTGCAAAAACCTTAACATTCGCGCCTTCGGTTAAACTAGACAGTCGTCAGGGACGAACATGAACCATCTCACTATCGCCAAAGAAGCCTTAATCGCCCAAGCTCAAGCTGTTACTCAGCTGGCTGATCGCCTGGATGGCGAGTTTCAAAATGCAGTTGAGCTGATCCTTGGTTGCAAGGGTCGTACCGTAGTTTGTGGTATGGGTAAGTCGGGCCTGATTGGCCAGAAAATGGTCGCGACTTTCGCGTCCACGGGTACCCCGAGCTTCTTCCTGCACCCAGCCGAGGCGTTCCACGGCGATCTGGGCATGCTCAAGCCGATAGATGTGCTGATTCTGATCAGCTACAGCGGCGAAACCGATGAGCTAATCAAGCTGATCCCAAGCCTCAAGTCCTTCGGTAATAAAATCATTGCGATGACCGGCAATGGTCAGTCCACCCTGGCGAAGCATGCCGATATCTGGCTGGATATTTCGGTAGAGCGCGAGGTTTGCCCGAACAACCTGGCGCCAACAACTTCGACCCTGGCGACCATGGCTATGGGCGATGCTCTTGCAGTGGCATTGATCGAAGCGATCCAGTTTAAACCGATGGACTTCGCACGTTACCACCCCGGCGGTAGCCTGGGTCGCAAGCTGCTGACCCGCGTTCGCGACGTCATGCATTCCCCAGCTCCAGTTGTGACTCCGGCTACTAGCTTCCACGATTGCCTCTTGGTCATGACTCGTAGCCGATTAGGTCTGGCAGTGGTTATGGATGATGACAAGCTGGTTGGTATTGTTACTGATGGTGACTTGCGCCGTGCACTGCTGGACGATGAAAGCATCGTGCACGCTCCAGTGGTTCAGTTCATGACAGTTGATCCGCACACTATTCAGGAAGATGCCCAGCTGTCTGAAGCGGAGGCCTATATGCGCGACAACAAGATTCGCGCACTGGCGGTGGCTGATTCCGACAAAAATGTCGTTGGTGTAGTCGAAATCTTCGACTGATAGCAGATGTGAAAAAGGGCAGTTCCTAGATTATCTGGGACTGCCCTTTTTTGGGCAACAAGCTAAATAAAGCCTTGTTGCCGGTAAGGCTTACTGCGCCATTTTGGCCATGACTTGAGCGTAGCCCGCCGCAGTACCTAGTACTGCAGCGTTGCCCTGGGCATGCAAAATGGCATCCGCCAGTTCGCGGAATGCACCCGTGCCGCCAGCAGCGTTCAAGGTGTGCGTTGCCGCTGCCTTGACATATACCGGTGCGTCTGCAACGGCATAAGACATACCGCATGCAGCGAAGGCAGGTAGGTCGATGCAGTCATCGCCGATGCAAACGGTCTGTGCCGGCGTCACACCAGCGTCAGCCATTAGCTGATTGCAGGCTGCAAGCTTATCCTTGACCCCGAACTGACACAGGGTGATGCCCAGGTCAGCAACCCGCTTGCGCAAAGTGGCCGAATCGCGCCCGGACAACACAGCAACGCGTACGCCGTTTTCTTCCAGCAGGCGCATCCCCATGCCATCACGTACATGGAAGCGCTTTAGGCATTCACCAGTGGCGTCGTAGTAGATACCGCCGTCGGTCAGTACGCCGTCGACATCAGTGATAACCAAGCGGATATCCGCCAATGCCGGCTTCAATACTTGTGGCTGGCCGCTCATGATTGCGCGTACCTGCTCAAGGCACTCGGGTGTATCTACGCCTGGGCCCGTGGGTTCAACCACATAAGCACGTATGGTGTAACCGGCAGCCATCAAGCGAAGTTGCTCAAGCTTTTCGGCATGCTCCATCATCGGCTGGGGCAAGCCCGCATACTCCGCCAATACACCCCGACGGTACGCATACACACCAACATGCTTCAGGTAAGTAGCTACCTCCGCGTCACGCGGGTAGGGGATTGGTGAACGGCTGAAGTACAGCGCGTTACCATTGGCCGCAAGTACCACTTTAACGGTATTTGGGTTGCTGGCTTCGTGAGCGTCGATCGAGTGGCACAAAGTACCCACGTTAACGCTGGCATCTGCAAGCATGCCCGCCGCTAGTGCTTCGATATCCGCAGGGCGAACCAACGGTTCGTCACCTTGCAGGTTGATGTAGATATCGGCATCAACCTGGCTCATCACCTCGGCGAGGCGATCGGTGCCAGACGGGTGGTCAGGCGACGTCATCACGCATTCCCCGCCAAAAGCCCGCACGGCTTGTGCGACGCGCTCGTCGTCGGTAGCAACAACCACTACCTGAGCGTTGGCAACCTGCTGCGCCCGTTCGTAAACGTGCTGCACCATCGGTTTGCCAGCGATATCGGCCAGCGGCTTGCCTGGGAGGCGAGTAGAGCCGTAGCGCGCTGGAATGACGATCGCGACCCGTTGATCAGAACTTGCCATGGTCACAGTCCTTGTTTACTCAAGACCTAATTACGAGATGGTCAGTGGCGCGAAGGACTTGACCAAATCGTCCAGGGCTTTGATTTGCGCCAGGAACGGTTCCAGTTTGTCCAGCGGCAAGGCGCTTGGGCCATCGCATTTGGCTTGGTCTGGGTTTGGGTGTGCTTCGAGGAACAGGCCGGCCAGGCCTACAGCCATGCCTGCACGTGCCAAGTCTACAACCTGCTCGCGACGGCCACCGGAAGCGGCACCGGAAGGGTCACGGTTCTGCAGGGCGTGGGTTACGTCGAAGATGATTGGCAGGTCGTCACAAGTGCGCTTCATGACGCCGAAGCCCAGCATATCTACAACCAGGTTGTCGTAACCCATGCAGC
This sequence comes from Pseudomonas sp. S37, assembly GCF_016658545.1. GTDB lineage: Bacteria > Pseudomonadota > Gammaproteobacteria > Pseudomonadales > Pseudomonadaceae > Aquipseudomonas. The sequence continues at coordinate 11,433 of NZ_JACVZC010000082.1, forward strand.
TGCCGCGATCGCACAGGATCAGTTGGTCGTTACCTGCTTCCTTGAACTTGTGCACAATGTTTTGCATCTGAGAAGGGCTCAGGAACTGAGGCTTCTTGATGTTTACTGGCTTACCAGTCTTGGCCAGTGCCGCTACCAGGTCGGTTTGGCGTGCCAGGAACGCTGGCAGCTGCAGTACGTCAGCTACTTCGGCAACCGGGGCGCACTGGTAAATTTCGTGAACGTCGGTGATCACCGGTACGCCGAACTCAGCCTTTACCTTCTCGAAAATGCGTAGGCCCTCTTCCATACCTGGGCCACGATAGGAGTGGATGGACGAACGGTTGGCTTTGTCGAAGCTGGCTTTGAAAACGTAAGGGATACCCAGCTTTTCGGTGACACGAACGTACTCTGCGCAGGCGGTGAGTGCCAGGTCTGCGGACTCCAGTACGTTAATGCCGCCGAACAGGACGAAAGGGGCGGAGTTGGAGCATTCGATTGACGGGGTGATCTTGATCATAGGTTCACTTCATATTTGCATAAAAAGGAGCTAAAAGGAGTCACGGTCACTCACTGAGTTCCCTGTGAGACATCGTTGTTGCTCTGTCAAAAAAAATGACGGTGAATAATAGCACTCAGGACGAGAGTTATCAATTTAAGATAGGGCTACAGCGTTTAGGGTTGGTAGGTGAGGGGTAGTGCGCGTGGCCTGCGTCGAAGCGTGAAGTGGATTCTGCATAATGAGGAAAGATGTATGACTATGGTTTATATAAGAAGTTCCGTGTTTCTATCGGTGGTAGTGGCTTGTCTAGCAGCATCAAGTGCAGGGGCGGCTGCAATGGATTGTAACCTTCCCGAATCTGCTGGGCAGGGAGGGATTATAAAGCTTGATGGGACTTGCACCTACAAGGGTACAATCAAAATTCGTCAAAGCAATACTAGGTTGGAGTGTAATGGTGCTACTTTGTACGGGGAGAAAGGCGATAGGTACGGAATATTTATAAGCGGAGCTGGATTAAAGAATGTTGAGGTCTCAAATTGTAAGATTCGCGGGTACGATAAAGCTGCTGTTATGGTGACTAGTGGGCTTTCAGGTCCGGAGCTAAATCGAGACCGCAATAAAAGCTTTTCGCTGGCTCCCAGCAATATCCTTTTAGATCGGTTGGATGTTTCCGAGTCAAGAGGTAATGGTGTGCATTTTAATGCATATGTGAATAATTCTATTCTGAAGCGTTCGACTATTACAAAGTCTCGAGGGGTTGGGGTTTATTTAGGTCAGAGTTCCCAAGCTATATCAATACTTGATAATAAGTTTCTTGAGAATGGTGGTGTCGATAAGCCCAAGGGGCATCGTGAGGCGTTGGCAATCGATTCATCAGCAAAGAATATAGTGAAGGGCAACGTTTTTTCGAAAAATGCAGCGGGCGGAATATTCCTCTATAAGAATTGCGGTGAAAATTTTGATCGACCAGGAGCAGTGCTAAGATGGCAGTCGAGTAATGATAATTTGATTGAAAATAATGTATTTAAGGACGAAAAGGTGGGGGTGTGGGTTGCGTCACGTCAGAGTCGTGATCTGAGTAAGTGGAAATGTGGGGATAACCCCGTGACTGCAGATGGTAGGTACTATAGAGATTATGCAGATAATAATAGGATTGAAAAAAATATTTTTTGTCGGATTGGTGAGGCGGTTAGGGTCGAGGGTGACAATAACTTGATATCTGGTAATCGGTTTGATGTATCGAGTGGTGCTGCTGTCGTTATGCCATTTGTGGCGATGGCTAAACCTGATGGCAAGAGAACAGTAGGAAATAGAGTTGAAGGTGATGCAGGTCTCAATAGTGCGGATGAGATACTTTGTAGGTGATTCAGCGGCGGGGCTCATGCTAAGAGCCCCCCGCCCGAAGGCTCAAGAATTTAGCATTTGGGCGAGCTTTGCCCTTCTGAACTCGGACTCGTCAGGATGGTACTTCTCGTGATCAGCTAGTAACTTGTTGAATTTTTCAGAAAGTCCAAGCTGTGCTGCGGCGCTCAGGGCATTCTGAAGTGCAGGTTTGTAGCTTTCATCAAGTTGCAGGCAGCGCTCGAACATTACAAAGGCGTTGGGTGTCTTGCCCGAGTGTTTGTAGGAAAGCCCAATACGATAGGTGGCTGTAAGGGTGAGGTTAACGGAAGGGTTCTGTTCAAATCGGCTAATTATCTCAGAGTACTGTTCTTTTTGGTAGAGATAGTTGATTTCAGAGGATAATATGTTCTTCTGGAAGTCTATGCCCTGAGTGTATTTGCTCATGACACTGCCCATAATTCGCTGTACTACATGCGGGCTTACATGGCGGTAATCACCAGACCAGTTGTGATTCGGGTCTCCAAGCGTAACAAATTCAAAGCTCGGGAAGTAGTCTATGTTGTCATGCTGGCGGATAAAGTACTCCACAGCAGCGCGTTGTACAGCCTTTGAGTATGTGTTCGCTACTAGTACGTCCTGGTCTCGGAAAGTTGCCAGAAGCGGTACAGGTGAAACAGTAATAAGTATTTTTACGTCAGGTTTGCAAAAGCGCTGCGTAATAGCATAGAATTCTTGAAGTTCAGAAACGATTTCGTTGTAATCGAGCACGCGCATCTCAAATCGTTCTGGAGAGTTCTTTAGTGCGCGAGGATGTGGGGCCAGATTAAGATAAAGCTTTGATTTTTTATCGTACCAGGCCTCAACTAGTCCGAGAGTGATAATGATAACGTCGGCATCTTTTGCTCTTGCAATCGAGTCGCAATATGATGCCCTAAATTCGCACATGCTCTCATAGCTAGATGCGAAGGCGCTGCCACCAAGCTGTGGATCGGTCCAGTTGTCCTCGGAGATTTGAACTAGCGCAAGACTGGGGTCATAAGGATGTTCAGGATCCAAGGCCCATCGCAGTTCATTGACGATGGAGTGGATTGTATATTTGTTATATAAGCTCTCGTCGGCGCCTGAGCGTTCTACTGCTTTTGAGAGGTTTGTGCTGCGAGAGATTACATTAAATCCGCTGGATACTAGTGCTTTATCAACTTCTCGTGCAAAGCATGAGCCCATTGTAAATACGTTAGAGCTTTTGTTTATCGAGAAGCTCGGTGCGGCCTCAGGCTTGGGGAAAGGAAAGAGGCGCTCTTTATTAATTTGAGGTGTAGGGTAGCGTGAGTTCTTGTTTTCCTTAAGAAACTTCATCGCTTCCTTGCCGGAAATTACTTCAATCGCCATTGATTTGCTCCTCGGGTCGCGTGGCGTATACAGTTTGCTTGCTGAGTAAGGTGCTTACAGGCGCTTTTCGTCCCATGATACGTTTGATTTTAATACTTTGGCAGGGACACCAGCCGCCAATGAGTTCTCTGGGATGCTACGAGTAACAATTGACCCTGCGCCTACGATCGACCCATTGCCAATGGAAACGCCTTTGTAAATATTAGTGTTCTCAGCAAGCCATACCCTATCGCCAATAACAACGTCCGCATCAGGATTTATGCGGCTATTGGTGGTGAGGTCAATGATCGAATGCATGTCGGAAGTGCGAATTCTCACATTGGCAAAAAGACATTTCTGACCAATTTTCAGTGAGGTTCCGTTTGAGGCCTGAATCCAGCACGGTTTATTGAATTTTGTTCTTTTGCCAATAATTAAGGTTCCTGTGCCTACGATGCGCAGGTCGCCTATTAATTGGCAGCCATCTTCGATTATCAAAGTTCCATTTGAACCAGAAAATATAATTTTTACATTGGTCAGCTTTACATTGGTGCCAAATACCACCTTGGCATTTTGGCCCTTGAAAAGAAGGCTGCATTTGTCGTTGGCTACGGGAGTCCCAATTACTTCATTAGTCTCTAGATTTACTATTTTCATGTTGTCTCCAGTGCCTCATGCAAAGGGCGCCGATGAAGGCGCCCTATACGACATTTTATTTTTTCTTAAGAGCGGCTATATATTTGACTACATCCTCTACTTCAGCAGGGCCATTCAGGTCAGGGCTAAAGTAGCGGCTGCTCTCAATATAGGCGAAATGGAAGAGTTCTTCCACTGTGCGGCTTCTTGTGCGCGACGGCAGTGATTGCTCGTCAACAGTTGCCCCCCAGCCAGCGTAGAATGGCATGCCATAGCAGTGAACCGTTTTACCGGCCATCAGGGCTTCAAAGCCCATTCCCGAAGTCATCACATAGACTTCGTCGACAATGTCAAATAGAGCAAACGGACTAATGTCAAAGAGAATCGGGAAAACGTTGTTCATATATTGCGTGAATGCAAGCTTCTCATTGCTGAAGTAGCTCGACTTTCCGCCTTTAATTGCATCCGGATGCTGTTTGATCAAAATGTCACAGTCTGATCTTTCTCTGCATACATCTTGAATCATTTTGTTGAATGCTGCTTCAGAGCCGAGGCCTGAAGCAACGGACTGGTCGCCAAAGCGCTGATCAACGAGCAAAACCTTCTTTCTGCCAGGAGTGCCGATAGTAAGAGGCACATCGGGTGCATGATTATACTTAGAAATCCGTTCTTTAACTATCAGGTCGATCGCTGACCGGCTGCGCTCAAGTTGAGCCTGCGTTAGTTCCGGACCGCTTTCTAGGAGGCGGCTGAGTCTCGAGATTTTAGTCGCATCGTAGTAGGCGGTTGTGTCGTCAAGAATGATAGAAAGCCCAGGCTCTTTGGCCAGCCCAATGTCGAGTGAGCGTATGAAACCATCCTCTACATATACGACAGGTCTGGATAGTTTGGTGGCAATTTCTTTTTGGTTCTTCTTGGTGTTCGATTCAGTGATGCCCCACTGGAAGAAAACCTCAACCGATGCTAGGTTTTGGATTGTTGTTTCCTTGACGCTAGTGCTCACAAGCGTACGAGCATTTAACATGCGTTGAAGATAAAGCTGTGTAGTGCTCAGCGTTGCGGGTGAGGATGGAATAGCAATAACATCCAAGCTCCGCTTGTTTAGCAGCCTCTCTATTGCACAGGCTTTTTTCGGAATTTCGCCACCGTCAGCGATTACTTCCAATTCCGCCGTAATCCGGGAAGCAGCATTGCCATCAAATTCACCAATGCCGAACATGTCGGCGGCCCAAGTCATTCCCTCTGCCGACAACTTGAAGGTTTTGTCGATAAACTGAGCAAGGTATTCTTCGATTTCAATAATGTTTTTGGCTGCAGGTATTCCAGCTTTTTCCCATATTTGATCGAATTCTACGTACTTAATGGAAAGGGCGTATCTTCCCATCAGCAAGCCTTCAAACAGCATTGTGCTGTTTATGGATGTTACCACGTCGGAATGATACAGAGCTTCTTCCGGTGATACCAGGTAGCAATACCCTTCGTCCAGTGCCACATGATCGGACTCGGCAAGTAGTTTGCGGGTGGCTGAGCCGAGAATATCTTCTTTGTTTGGCGGTAGGCGTACCAGAAGTTGCAGGTCTTTAGCCTTGGCAACTATTGCCAGATCTTGGATTGCCCTCTGCTGCGACAGCTGAGCAGTTTTTTTATCCAGCTGAGAATCGAGTGGCTGGGATGCAAAAAGTATGGTCGGCTTAGTGTGGTCTAGTCCGTAAAGTTTGCAGAACTGTTGACGTGTCAGTGAAGGTGTATAGTTAATATGGGTGTCAAACTTTGGCGCTCCTACACTGCGGAACAGTTCTGTAGGGTAGCCGCGCTCGGTGAAGATTTCTTTCTGTAGTCCGCCCCAGCCTAGAGTGAGATCTGCAGACGGTACTGAGGCCTTGGAGGTAATATCCCAATAATATTTTTCACGATCAACGAAAACAGATTCGTGCGGGATAAGGATTCGCGGAATATTTAATTCTTCGCAAACGCTGGCAATGAGGCGCATTGTTGCGGACCAGTCGAATGTGAATACAACCGCTTTAATTCTTCCGCGAAGAGGGACAAGGCGATTTATTAACATTCTGCGGTAGAGTGCGGGGTCTGTGCGGGTGTATCTCAAGACAGATTGACGAACACCACTTCCGTCAATATTTTTCACAAAATCCAAAGGTGCGAAGTTGTACCTTTCACTGCAATTGATTTTCTCAATCAAAGCATCCCCATGACCAGCGATCCAAGGAATGTACAGGAATAATGGCTTGGATGATGAGAGGGCTGCTTTCAATTCGTCGCCAGGTCGAGGATTGAACCACTCTGGCATGCCGTTGTCGTCGAGTGCAATTTTTGCTACGGGCTTTGCCACAGCTTTCGCAACTGGTTTTGCATCGACCTTAACTGCGGGCTTCGCCACAGCCTTTGCTACTGGCTTCGCTTCAGTCTTTGCCGCAGGTTTCGGCTTTGCTGGTGCTTTAGCAGCAGGCTTAGCGGGTACGCTTTTAGCTGGCATTACCTCTACGGACGGAGCGAGGGCTGGCACACCTGGAATCAAACGCATTGCTTCGGACATTGTCGATATAACGGTTTCAATATCTGAAACTGTCCCTTCCTCTGGGTTGAAGTATTTAGGGTAAAGAATGTAGGCGGCAGCGAAGAGTTCCGTTGCATTCAGCTGTCGAGTTCTACGAGGGTTCGCTTGACGATCATCTGTCAAACCCCAGCCCGAATAGAAAGGACATCCAATTGTGGTGACCTTTATTCCGCGTAAAATAGCTTCAAAGCCAGCAAGCGAGGTAAGCGTGTAGACATGATCTACCCCGTGGAACGACTGGGGTAACGATATATTCTCTTTGATGATGCGGCAGAGCGATTCTACTTGCTGGGGGTCTGAGTGCTGAGGGCGATTACCTGACATAACGTCAGGGTGCGGTTTGTAGAAAATTTGTGCGCCCGGGTTCTCTTTGTAAGCTAAGCGTACAAGATCATTGTTCGTCATCTTGGAGTCGCAGCCAAGCAAAATGCTGGCATCGTCTTCAACTTGACCGATTACGAGAATTCTTTTTTTTACTTTTTCTCCGTAGAGCGCTTCGATGTCGTGTCGTGGAGAATTATTGTACTTGCTCACGTCATGCTTGAGCATGAGGATCAGCGCGGTCCGTGCGCGTGTCATAAGAGCAGTATCTGCATCGAAGTTGTAGCTGCTGAGCAGGACCTCCAGGTCGGAAGGCTTGCTCGCATCGAAGTAAGGGGTGCGGCTGTCCATTGTAAGGGACATAGGCGGGGACTTTTGGGCGCCCAAGCCGACAGAACGAATGAAGCCGTCTTCTACATGGAAAATCTTCTTTCCATTCTTCCGTGCAAAATCAAAGATGAAGTCGGGGGCTTTGAAACCCCAGACAAAAATTTCCGCAGTAGATTGAGAAGTTATCTTTTTCTTCCACTGTGAATCGAACTCATGCTTTGAAATGTTTTTATCTATGAAGTAAAGATTGCGATCAGGAAAATACTTGCGTAGATATTGCTTCCACGTGCTGAAGCCAATCACGAACGTTGGGGTGTTGGCGCTACCTTTGCCTGTCAGGCCTTTAAGAAAGGCGCCAGGGGAGGTCAAGAGATTGTTGAGTGAGCCCATTGTCAATAATGCCCTGTCTGATTTTGAATGCGGGCAAAGATGTATGCTTTGCCCGCAATAACGTATTAATTTTCCCTGTCCTTGGGTCAGAAGGTATTGGCAGTTCTACCCAAAATCAGTGTTTGAACGATCGGCGATATAATTTTTTGCCACTCATATACCGCCGCGTTTGTGACAAAGATAGTATCGTCTGGTTTGATGGCAATTTGGCGCGCGTAGAAAATAGCAGCCGGGTCGCGCATGTTCAGACGTAGAACGGTGGGCTTAGCTTTTGCCCCATCGCCCATTCGGAATATGAATACACCTTCAGGATTGGCGTTGGCCTCGCGAAGTCCACCGACGCTACCCAGTGCGTCGAGTAGGTTGGTATTCTGACTAGGGAGATCTTTCAAGCCTGGCTCCCCGACCGCACCCATAGCGACAAATCGTTGGCGAGCACGATCAAGCACTACTTCAGAGTTGGGTTTGAGCTGCATATTGTTGCCAGCTAGAATTTCTTCGTAGTTAAATTGCTGAACATCACTTCCATTACGTACAGTTACATTAACTAAATGAGGCTCCATAACTGGGCCGCCTGCTTGGTTGATTGCATCGAGCAGCGTAAGGGGGCCCTGGAGTGTACTGAATCGACCTGGTGTTTTGACTGCGCCAGCAACCAGTACTGATCCTGAAAGGTCACCGACAAGCTCGACGTGAGTTTGCACATCGGTTGTAATTCCCTTGAGTTGGCGGCGGATCAAGTTTTCAACTTGATTGAGTGTCATGCCTGCCACAAATTGACGACCCACATAGGGAAGCGAAAGCATGCCCTGAGTGTCAATGCGGGTTGTAAGCTGAGTTCCGCCTGTTGCCAATGGCGCAAACAAAGCTGCACCTTCAGGCGCGGTGTCTGCAATAAGCACATTGAGTGTGTCGCCAGACATTAAGCGTACTTCTGGCGATACTGGCTTAATAACATTCGCAGTAGGGGCTTTGGATGCTCCTTGCATGTATGGGGCGATTGTGTTTGCGTTAATATCTACGAGGTTGTACGTGTCGTTTTTAGTCTCAATGGTGCCCTTATATGGGCCTGCCCCTGAAAGTGTGCCGCCGCAACCGGTTAGGCCAAACGTAATAAAAGCCACGGCGGCAAGCTTCAAGTTAAGCTTCTTGCATACGGCTAGGGAATTAATCACGATGATCCTCGATCGAAGCTAGAATGAATCGGGTAATGCCGTAAAGCATTAGTAGGCCAAGCAGAATAGTAGCGAGGTTGTACCAACGCTCGGGGTAAACTGCCAGTTGTGGAGTGTTTGGGCTTACAACAGTAACAAGGGTGCGAATTTTTTTGCTGGTTTCAATTCGCGCGTTATCTAGGGCCGCTACAGCAGTTTTATAGCTGGCTTCGGCAATCCCCGCATCAAGCATCAACTGTTGATAGCGAGAGGCTACAACGTTCAGTTGAGATCCTTTTGGGGACGATACTAAAGTGTGTTTTTCCTTGGTTAGCTGTTGCGTGATTGCGTCGACTTTTTGTTTCTGTTGGCGAACTTGAGGTGAGTCGGCGCGAAGCTTGAAAGACATCTCTGTAAGAGTGGCTTGCTCTTTTGTGTACTGACTTTCGAGTTCTGCAATGATCGTGGCTCGGTTTTGTGCGGAGTTACCGCCGTCCAAAACTTTGTTCACGTTTTGGAAGTCTAGAAGCTCTGTTTTGCGTTGTGCGTATGTGTTGCGTGCATTCTCAAGCTCGATTTGGGCGAACTTCATCTGCTCTCGAGCGATTCGATGGCTAACTTCGTTGACAAAATGCTCGCTGGCTTGAAGTATTGTGCGGAGTATTTGCTCGGAAAGTTCCGGGGTAAATGCTTGCACCTCTACGCGTAGCAATCCAGTGGTCTCATCAAAGTGTGCGATGACCATTCGTTGGTAGTATTTTAGCAAGTCTTCTCTGTCGGCTTTGTTGTCAAGCCAGAAAAAGACATCGCTGCGCTGTTTGGCATATTCCTCAATCCAATGAGTGCGCTCTTCCAGCAGCATCATCATTTCAGTAGAGGCTATATACTCTCTCAAGTAGAGTGTTTCTTCGCGAGAAACTGGATTTGTTCCAGATAACAGTGTGGCAATGCCTGGAACTTGTGCTGCAGAGTTGTTGCCGTCCTGACGTACTACCACCTGAGCAAAACTTACGTAGCGGTCTACGGCGAAAACGAAATAGTATACTGCCGCTAGTATCATTGGCAGGGCAATCATGGCAATCGCTAGTCGCCAGCCTTTGATTTTTCCCATCGTGCTCATGTGTAGTAGGTCCTTGGAGTGTCGCTATGCTGCTGTGCGTTAGTCGAGATCATTGTTTGTAAGCCTTTACACCTTCAGCTACATCTTCGTAAACGTCGATTTTGCCGTTGTTGACGTGTAGTACGATATCGCAGAGTTTTTTAATCTCTGACATCGAGTGGGTGACTAAAACAATATTTGAGGCTTTCAGTTTTTCTTCGAAGACTTCTGCGCACCTGCGCTTAAATTGCGCGTCCCCTACGGCCATCACTTCGTCAATCAAGTAATAGTCGAAGTCGAAAGCCATGCTAAGACCGAAGGCGACACGGGATCGCATTCCTGATGAATAAGTTTTGATTGGTTCGTCGATCCAGTCGCCGATATCGGCAAATTCCTCGACAAATCTAACTTTTTCGCGCATTGCATCACCGGTGGAGCCATAAATACGACAGACGAATTTTATGTTTTCCCGCCCTGTCATGCTTCCCTGGAACCCCCCAGTCAAGCCAACGGGCCAAGAAATACTTCGGTCTGTGATAATGGATCCTGAGTCAGGGATGTCGGCGCCACCTAAAAGGCGCATCAGCGTTGATTTGCCTGCGCCGTTTCGACCGATCAGACCTATGTTTTTACCTGGCGGAATTGCCAGAGATAGATCGCGGAAGACATAGCGACGCCCTTTGGGTGTCAAATATGATTTGGTGACGTTTCTAAGCTCGAACACGAGACCTTTTCATCCGTTCTTAGTGGAAATGAGGTGTAGGCGACGTGCGCGATACCCGCCCAGAGAAGCGAACAAGAGAACTACAGTCCAGCTAATTACATAGGTGGCCGAGATGCCATCGACAGGAATGTAGTAAGGTAAAACTTCTGCGCGAATTAATTCAGTGATGTGCAAGAATGGGTTGTAAAGCAGGATAGGCATCATTGCTTGAGGAAGATAAGCCGCAGGTATTAATACACCTGAAATAAAATAGAGCGGAAAGAAGGCGAGACGTATAACGGTTTTAATACCTGGGAGTGCATGCGTAATAAGTGCCAGAGACATGCCTAAGCCAAACGCGAAAAGCAAGCCAAGAGCCAGTACGGCAACCCACTGTAATGGATTTGTGACTGACATGTCGAAGCCAAACCAAGCAAAAAGAAAGACTAATATTGCGTAGACGGTTACGCTTATACAGGTTTCGACTATTACTCTGGCTAAGTAGGTGTCGAGAGGCTTGATTTGTTTGTAGCCGAACAGCGAGCGGTTTTCGCGTAGGCTATCCATCAGCTTAAGTGCTGTGTTTCGATACAGTAGAAATGGTGCCATCCCTATAAGTACGAAGACAGGATACTCTACGTCTGCTACGGTACGACCACGAAGCTGGGTGTAGAGGAGGGTGAATACTAAGAGGTGGCCAATCGGCTCTAGCAACGTCCAGACTGCTCCCATTCGACGAGTGCCGAATCGAGCGCGAGCCTCTCGCAGTACTAAGGCAAAAATGACCGATTTCTGGATTTGTAAAGATGAACGAGGTTTCAAGATGGCGACCGCAAAGCAATGCAGCGCGCCTAGGCACGCCGGAATTCATCTTCAGGAAAGGCTCACCGTGAGGTGATTTCAGACGGATCTTCCGGACACTTCCCTGTTCTAAGGGGCGAAAGGGTAAGCGTCAGAGGGCATAAGCGTCAAGCGAGGCGCCACAAATGCGGTGGAAAGATCGAGTCTCGAGGACGGGTTCGAGACGAATGGCAGTGCAGACTGTGATGGCATATTGACTTCATCTTGAGAAGGTGTGTACCGCCAGTTTTTCCGTACGTCCTTCATGTTTACGCCCAAAGCACGTTTTGGCGGTGAACTGGCTCACATTGCGATGCGTACTTCGCTACATTTCGGTGGTAGCAGCTGACAAGCTTTTGCCCCCAAAAGGTGATTCGAGCAGCTGTTTTATAATCATGCTTAAGCTTTACGGGCTACGCGACGGTATTGGGGCTGGAGCGTCGACCTCATTCCCGCACTTCCTTTGTTCTGTACGCGAATGCCTGTCAGCAGCGGCGAGGTTGTCAGCTTCAAATGGTGAGGCGCCTAGGGGGGAGAGGTGCAACATCAGTCGCGGAATCCACGTGCTTTTCAGCAAAATCCACAAAATTATGGCACCCTGCCAGTCCTCGCTAGCCTTTTGGCTCGACTCGTACCGTACCGGGCTACCTCCCCGGCACGCCTGCCTGACCGTGAACCGATGAACATCCCTAACATCAAGAAGTTGTTTATGCCTGATATTTCAGCAGACACAGCCAGCCTTATCCATGCCATAGCCTCTGCCACAGCGGTGATCGCAGCTTTGATCGCGGCCTGTGCAATGATCCTCGCCCACATGACCTCGGACGTGAAAAACCAGCATTCCGAATTGACCCTTTCGAGGGCCTCGCAGGAGGTTACCGTCGTCAATGAATCGGATGTGCAGGCGCAGTTGGAAATTCAGCAGCTCCTGGAGCAAAACGAGACGCTCAAGGCCGAACTCGAACGTGAGAGGGCTGAGCTGGAGCAGGAGAGGGCCGAGCGGCTGAAACTGGAAGCCAGCCTCAAACCCCGAACGCTGACGCCGCAGGCGCAGGACGCATTCAAGGCGTTGGCGGCTGATCTTAAGGCTAAAACGCTGGCACCGGTGGTACTGCTGAATATCCACAAGGAGGATAAAGAGGCGGTTCGCTTTGCCAAGGAAATCGCCGTGGCACTGACCAAGTCGGGTGTGCAGGTGCAGATCAAGCAACTGCCTCTGCAGAAGCACAATACCGGTACCCAGGTGGTTGTGTATGCCGGGGTGGGGGGTGATGAGCTTGAGCAGGCGTTCAAAGCGGCGGATTTCGCGTCTGATATCAAACGCTCGGGGCAGAGCCCGCGGGTGAAGGTTGATGATGGGGATGCGATTGCGATTTCGGCGTTTATCAGTGTTTATCCTCGAACGGTGATTTGAGGGGGCTGATAGGGGCTTTGGAGGGGGATGGCACCGGCTTTGCCGGTGTTCGCGGGGCAAGCCCGCTCCCACAGATGGCCATTCCGGTTTAGGGGTGGTTACCCGCGAAAGGGGGCTACTGTCCAGTTTTACCGGGCATTTGGTGGTGTCGGTGCGGGCGCATTCGCGGGTGAACCCGCTCCTACAAAAAAGCTCGGGAGGCGAGGCAGTGCCTCGCCTGGCTTGGGGTAGCGCGGTTTAGTGGCGCTTGTTCTTCGCAATCTCGATGTCGTTCATCAGGGCTTTGGCCATGGCCAGAAGGTAATCGGCTGCGCCCAGCATTTTGTGGTCGTCTTCCATGTCGCCTTCGCGCACCAGGTGCTTGCAGTAGCCCAGCAGGACGGAGACGTGTTCGTAGGCGTCGTCGACGGGGACGCCGGGTTGCACGCGCAGCAGGTCCAGGGTGGGGTTGCCGGCTTCGAGGAAGGTTTCGATGCCTGCGGTAAGGATGGGGGATTGGTCGATGTTTTTCATGGTAGTAGCTCCTGGTAATTGGAACTGCCACGCGAATCTTTCTCACGGATCAGGGCGGCAGTCGTACGCGGGGTGAGAAACCGAGGGAGCTACAAAGCCCGGCCAGACCGAGGTCTGCCCGCGTACGACCGCCATGACAGGCAAGCCAGGTAACTCGCATCAGGTTCTCACACCCGGTCACCAACATGGCGACCCGGTGACGTTATCCCTGGGGCATTTCCCCGACAATTCAGCTGCTTCTGACTGGTGTGTAGGATAGTTCGCCTGGTTATCCGAACTAAAGAGGTGGGGCTAGGTTTCAGGAAAGTCTGACGGGGTGGGTGTGCTGTGGGGCGGAAGGGGTTGCTCTGTGTATGGCGTATTTTGCGGGCTTGCTTTGTGGAAACCGGCAAGGCCCGTGGCAGTCAGCGGGCTGAATTCTTTGCGAGCGTGCTTTGATGCCGGTCAGTTAAGCCGATTGGGGCTGCTATGCAGCCCTTCGCAGGGCGCCACGCTTAGCCATTATGGGCTCTGCGCGACAGCGTAGCCCAACGGGCCGTGCGGGTTATAAGAAGGCTTGCTTCCCGTTTGCAAGGCGCCGCCGTTAAGTGGGCAGGGGGGAGGCTGGTGCACAGGTCGTAGCCGATAACGCCTTTAGGTTTCAGTCGATCGCGTTGCATTTTCCAGTGTCCGATCTTTTTTAGCCATATTTGGCTAGGATGGTATAGCCTTTTTCTGTGAGGCGGTGCTATTGTGCCAGCATTCGCTTCGAGGACTAGCCATGAGCCCCACTCTAAAGTCATCCGCTGCTGTCGACTTCATCCAGGCCATGAAAGCCAAGGCTGGCCTGAGCCAGTCCGAAATCGCCCGTAGGTCGAACGGCCAACTGCCCCAGCGAACCATTTCGCGCCTGGAGGCCGAGCCCTTTGCGGCGTCCGTAGACAAGTTATCGTTGTACCTGCAGATCATCGGCACGAGCATTTCCGAGATGGATCTGTTTATTCAAGCCACTGAGGTTAAAAGCATGGAAGGGCTGCATACTCGTACATCCAAAGTGATCGAAAAGGCCATTGCCGCGAATGTTCGAACGCTTGAACAGGCGCTGCAGGCACTGGGTGCCCAGGAGCGGGGGCGGGAGATTCTGAAGGCGCGGGGGGCTTTTTCTTGCATCGATGAATCGCTGGCAATGGTCAAAGCGATTGGCACCAAGCCCGTCATTGGCTTCTACGGGCTGTTCGACTCAGCCAAAAGCACGGTCATCAACTGCCTGCTGGGTGAGCGCTGGATGCCAGAGGGCTACCAGCCCGAGACCAGCATTGTGAACATCATCGCGCACACCGACGACAAGCCGGAGTGGATTGTGGGCGATGTGGCGGTGTTCAAAGAGGGCTTCAACCCCAACATGCTGAAGGACCAACAGCATGCGCAGAGCCTGTTGATCGAGCAGGGTGGCAAGGACATCCTCCAGCGGCTTGGCCGCCACCAGTACCTGGAAGGTTCGGCTGACCATAAAGAAGCCGCTATTTCCATGGTGTTCGTTGCGTCGGATGCACTTGAAGGTGTCTGGTTTATGGACACGCCGGGTGACTTGAATGGTATGGACGATGAAGGCTCGGACCGTCGCAGGGCCGAAAGCAGCCTTCATTTGTGCGATGGCATTGTATTTCTGAGCCCGATGACGGGTTTTCTTTCCGGCCCGGCCTTGGCCTATTTCAACTCGGTACTGAAAACTATTCCGCCATTGAACCGGGCGGGCGGCAAGGCGCTAGATCATGTTCGAATCATCATGTCTCATGCCCATACAGGGGTTACTGAGCGTGAGATTTTTGAGCTCAAGCAAAAAATCGGCAACAACTTCGATCGCCATGCTGGGGGCATCTTCAGCTATTGGGAGGAGGTGTCGGGTGTGCCGAAGGCCACCGCGCAAGAATTTCTCGATTGCGTGCAGCCTTTCTACCGCGAGGACGCGACCCGCTATGCCGGCACCGTTCAAACGATCCTCGCGCTAAGCGACTACTGCCAAAAGGTACGGGAAGAGCGTGTGGTGCAGAAGCTTGCCGACCTGCGTAGCAAGGGTGTGGCTCAACTGAAGTCGATGCGGGCAATGATCGAATCAGATAAACGTTCATGCGAAGAGCGGATAGAGGAGGCTGAAAGTAATTATGCGCGATTTCGCAGCGATGATCTCAAGCCTCTGAAAGAGAGCACGCGTGCGCTACTCAAACATATTGACGAGATCAAAAGCGACGCGCTTAGCGACCTGCGTACCTGGTACCAGTCCAACATGAGTGTCGAGGCCTTGGAAAGCTACATTGATGACTCGTTCGGGGATAAAAAACAGGCCCAAACTGACGCGCCAGCCATGGTCATGAGCCTTGTTGACCAGTGTGTCACCAAGCGCATGAAGCGTGACGCCACTCAGTATTCCCGTGAGCTGGACGAGCTACTGAAGCAATGGCAGGTCAAGGTCAACACCCAAGGTTGGCAATTGCAGCACCAAGGCATTGATGCTGTGACTGGCAGCTTTGATGCGCGTGCGTCCATGCTGGCCGGGATCGTCGGTTTGGGAAGCTACGGCGCGATGGCCGCTTATGTCGCTACCCTGGGTAATTTGGGGGGCTACATCATAGGTGCCAAGCTGGCAGGGCTCCTGGTGTCGGCAGGGTTGATTACTAACGTGACGGCTGTTTCCACTGTAATTGCAGCAGTCGGCGGTCCAGTGACCATCATCCTGGGCCTAGCTTTGATCGTTGCTGGTGCGATTTACAAGTTGTTTGGTGATCGCTGGCAGCGTTCCTTAGCCAAAGGCATCAGTGAAGAGATGGAAAAAGAAGGCGTGCTAGACCAGCTTCTGGATAGTGTTTCGGACTACTGGTCTGATACCGCCAAGGCCTTTAAGGTTGGCGTAGCTGCGCTGGAGAGCAGTACTGATGAATACTATCTCCAGCAAATTGAGCAGGCGCGCGTTCAGCACGACACGGCTGATCTAGAAGCCGCGTCCAAGTCACTTACCGCTGCACTGTCTGTGGTGGGCTGAGTAAGGCCCGTGCTGCCTTGCAACGCGATATCACTTCAAATTTCAGAGGATGATGAATTTGGCCGCGCCGTTAGTGATTGCGTTAGTCGGACTTGGAGGGTGGCTGGTTTCTAAGGCATTTTCCGATGATGACGCCGAACTTGATGATGAAGACGTTGACCGTACGTTACCCAACGCAAAGGGGCGGCTAACCAAAGCGATCAACAAACTTAATAAGAAAATGGAGTCTGTTGAAACCCTACGGAGAGGAATTTCCGGGGCTTCGGGTGTGATCAAGGCTATTGAGGGTGTGAACCAACAAATCGAGCATAACCGGGCGGCCATCATGCACGAGACAGTTCACCTTGAGCACCTGACGGGCGCCGCTTCGACGCTAGAGCGGGTCGGGGTTGAGCTGGCTGAAGCTTCCGAAAGCGTGGTGGTAGTGCCGCAGGTTGCTTCCAGGCGGCAGGCGCCTAAAGCCGTCCGGGCGATATCGCTGATGATGCCGGTAAAGGCTGAGGAGCCTGCCGCTTCGGTAGTCAAAGCTGGCTTCGCCATTGACCTAAAGACGGTGCACGATTACGACAAGGCTCGGCAGAAGGTCAACAAGATAATTCGGTGCGTTGAGGGGCATTTGGCAGAGGTGGACAAAGCAGTATCGGCACTAAGTGTGGCTGCCACGCAGCAGACGACAGGTGCGTCATTCGCGCTTTCGTTGGAGGCCGATTTGATGAGAGTTTTGACGTTTTACGCCAAACCGATACTTTCCAAGAAGGGGAACCTCACTAAAGCATACAAGTGAAACTGCTTGTTCTGCCGCGCCGCGTTGTTTTGTAAGCCGTTAGCCGAGACTAGCCAGCAATAGCACCACCGTGCTTTGCTGGCTGTTATTTGGCAAGCACGATTGCTTTGCGTGCCCTGCGACATTGGTCGCGGAATCAAAAAAGCTCGGCAGGCGAGGCATGGCCCCGCCTGGGTTTGGGTCGCGCGGTTTAGTGGCGCTTGTTCTTCGCAATCTCGATGTCGTTCATCAGGGCTTTGGCCATGGCCAGCAGGTAATCGGCTGCGCCCAGCATTTTGTGGTCGTCTTCCATGTCGCCTTCGCGCACGAGGTGCTTGCAGTAGCCCAGCAGGACGGAGACGTGTTCGTAGGCGTCGTCGACGGGGACGCCGGGTTGGACGCGGAGCAGGTCCAGGGTGGGGTTGCCGGCTTCGAGGAAGGTTTCGATGCCTGCG
>NZ_JACVZC010000083.1 GCF_016658545.1 Pseudomonas sp. S37
CGCAGCCCATCGCGACACAAGGCCGCTCCTACAAGGGCCAGTGCTGGCCAGAGGAATCATGCAAGACAGTTGCTCCCACAGGGTATGCAGACCGCTTGAGAACTCAGCTCTCTGCGCGACAGCGCAGCCCAAAGGGCTGGGCGATGTCCTACAGGAGCCAGTGCGGGTCAGGAGAGATATGCAAGCCGGGGCTGCTTCGCAGCCCATCGCGACGCAAGGCCGCTCCTACAGGTTCTGTGCCTGCCTTGAAGGTCATGCAGGTGAGGTGGGGCCTTGTGCCGCGAAGCGCCGCCCGCGCGGCGCTCGATCGAGTAAGCGCTGCTCAAGGCATGAAGAACACCTTACCTTTTCTCAGGTAGCGCATTCCAGTCGCCCCACACAGACCGCGCAACACCCGCCTCACTGGTTCATCTGCGGGATACCGCCCTCCAGCTGACTTGCCGAAACTGGCGCCCTGTCCACCGTGGAGCCCGGGCCCATGCCTACCACCCTCGATGCCACTACCGCGCTAACCGCCAACCGCCTTGGCTTGGCCGCCATCGTCGTATTCGCCGCCCTCACCCCTTCGCTACTGATGACTGCACCTGTGGTGGCCGCACAACTGGCCAGCCAGCTCGCGCTCAGCCCCGCGCAGATCGGCCAGCTGTTCAGTGCCGAACTCGGCGCCATGAGCCTGGCGACTGTGCCCGCCTGGTTCTGGCTCAGGCGCGTCGCCCCACGCCGGGCCGCCCTGCTGGCAGCGCTGCTGTTCATTGCCGGCAACATCGCTTCGGCCACCGTTGCCAGTTACCCGCCGCTGCTGGTGTTGCGCTTTCTGACCGCCCTGGGCGGCGGCTCGCTGATGATCCTGTGCATGGCCAGCGCCGCCAACCTGCCCAACCCCAGCCGCGTCTACGGGCTGTGGCTGCTCGGGCAACTGGTGCTCGGCGCACTGGGCCTGGCGCTACTGCCCGGCTTGTTCGCGCGCCACGGCCTGTCGGCCTGCTACCTCAGCCTGGCAGCGCTGGCGCTGCTCGCCTTGCCACTGACCCGCGCCTTCCCGGCCTCGCTGCTTACACAGCAGCAGGCGGCTGATGCGCCGCTGCACAAGGGCAAGGCCCTGCTGGGGCTGGCCGCGGTGCTGTGCTTCTACCTCAGCCTGAGTGGCGTGTGGACCTTCATTGGTGCCATCGCCCAGGCCTCGGGTATCGACAGCAACGCCAGCGGACGGGTGCTGGCCCTGGCAACGCTGATGGGCATCCTCGGTGCGGCGCTGGCTACCGGCCTTGGCGCTCGCTTACCCAGAAATACCCTGCTGGTGCTGGGCTTTGCCGTGATGGGCGGGTCGATATTGGCCCTGCGCGGCCAGCTGCCGCTGGCCCGTTTCGCCCTCGCGGCCATGGCCTTCAAGCTGATGTGGACCTTCGTCCTGCCGCTGGTACTGGCCACCTTGGCCGACCTCGACCGCAGCGGCCGGCTGATGAACGCCATCAACCTGATGATCGGCGCTGGCCTCGCTGCCGGCCCGGCCATCGCCGGGCACATGCTGCAAGCCACCGGCAGTGCCGGCTCCAGCCTGCTGGCCGGTGCCGCCATGAGCCTGCTGGCCCTGTTGCTGATTCTTTGCTGCCGCGCCAGCGGCAGAACCCTCCACTGACCTGCGAGCATTCGCCATGACAACAAGAACCGCGTTCTACTTCGATGAGCTAAGCCTGTGGCACAGCGCAGCCCCTCACGCCCTGACCCTGCCCGTAGGGGGCTGGGTTCAGCCGCCTGCCAGCGCTGGCCATGCCGAATCCCCAGAGAGCAAGCGCCGCCTGAAGAGCCTGATGGACGTCAGCGGCCTTACCCGCCAGTTGCAGGTAAGCAGCGCCGCGCCGGCCAGCCACGAAGACCTGCTGCGGGTGCATGACGCCGCCTACCTGGCGCGCTTCAAGGCACTGAGCGATGCTGGCGGCGGCTCGCTAGGCCAGGACGCGCCGATCGGCCCGGGCAGCTACGAGATTGCCGCGCTGTCCGCGGGCCTGGCCACGGCCGCTGTCGAGGCCGTGCTATTGGGTGAGGCCAACAACGCCTACTCGCTGTCGCGCCCGCCAGGGCACCATTGCCTGGCCGACCAGGCCATGGGCTTCTGCTTCCTCAACAACATCGCCGTGGCTATCGAAGCGGCCAAGGCTCGTCACGGGCTGGGCCGCGTCGCTGTACTGGACTGGGACGTGCACCATGGCAACGGCACCCAGTCGATCTACTACGGGCGCAACGATGTGCTGACCATCTCCCTGCACCAGGAAGGCTGCTTCCCGCCGGGCTACAGCGGTGCCGAGGACCGGGGCACGGGTGCTGGCGCAGGCTGCAACCTGAACATCCCGTTGCTGCCGGGCAGCGGGCACGATGCCTACCTGTATGCCATGCAACAGCTGGTGCTGCCGGCCCTGGAGCGCTTTGAGCCGGAGCTGATCATTGTCGCCTGCGGCTATGACGCCAATGCCGTCGACCCGCTGGCCCGCATGCAGTTGCACAGCGACAGCTTCCGTCAGATGACCCAGCTGCTGCGCGACACTGCCCAGCGCTTGTGCGGCGGGCGCCTGGTGCTGGTGCACGAGGGCGGTTATGCCGAAGCCTACGTGCCGTTCTGCGGCCTGGCCACCCTGGAGGCGCTCAGCGGCCTGCATACCGAAGTGCGCGACCCGATGCGCGATTTCATCGAGCTGCAACAGCCCAGCGCCGAGTTCCAGGCCTTCCAGCGCCAGTTGCTGGACGCCCAGCGCCAGCGCCTGGCGTAATCGGCACTCATCAGCCATGCCCATGCCTGCCACGGCCTTGACCCAGCCTGCCAGCACGGCATGATGCTTGACCGCGGCGGGCGCCATCCTGCATTTGCAGGATGGCCGCCCCCACGGACGTTACCCAGACTCAGTAAAGACGGTCACTGCCCACGCCTCAGCGCGCGACCGCCCATCCCTGCGTGACTTGAAGAACAACAATAAAGCACACCGAGGTCTTACCCCATGAGCCGCGACAACTACGCGCATCAAGCCCAGTGCACCGCCCTGCTGCAGCAGTTCAGCCAGACCGTACTGGGTATTCAGCAACTGGCCCAGGCCCGCTCGATCGAGCAGTTCCACGGGCAGATGTTCGAGCGCCTGCAAGGCTTGCTGGCTTTCGACAAGGCCTGGTGGGGCCGCTCGGCAACGGTGGACGGTGAACTGCATGAGCACAGCTGCGCCGTGTTCAACCTGCCCGCCAGCTATGTCGCCGACTGGCAATCGATCAGCGCCGACGACGTCACCGTGGGCAAGGTCCATGCCGCCCCTGGCCAAGCGGTGATCGTCGACCTGAACAGCACCCCCGGCCTGCGCTGGCTGGGCATGCGCCATGACATCCGCGAGCTGCTGTGCATCATCGTGGTCGACCCGGTGACCCAGCTGTCCGAGCACCTTACCTTGTACCGCAGCGCCGCCCTGCCGCGCTTTTCGCAATTCGACTGCGAACTGCTGACGTGCCTGATGCCACACCTGGTGGCCGCCATGTCGAACAACCAGATCCGCGCCATGCTGGCGATGCGTGAGTCGCTGGCCGACCGGGAAACCCTGGGCCTGGCCGTGTGCGACCGCCACGGCATCCTCCAGCATGCCGAAAGCGGCTTTATCGAAATGCTCCAGGGCCATTGGCCGCACTGGAGTGGCCCGGCCCTGCCGATGACGGTGCGCCCCGGCGTGCTGAACGTCGAGCAACTGCGCATCGAGATGAGTGAGGTGGACGGCGCGTTCGTGCTGGTCGGCCGCGCACGCAGCGCGTTGCAACGCCTGAGCCCACGTGAGTACGACGTGGCCCGCAGCGTGGGGCGCGGCCAGACCTACAAGGAAATTGCCCGCGAGCTGGGCCTGGCGCCCAACACCGTGCGCCACCACATCCGCACCATCTACGCCAAGCTCGGCGTCAACGACAAGGTCCGTGTCGCACGCCTGCTGCACGCGCCAGACAGTTGAAGCCAGAACGCTACCAGCGCCTCAAGCCCAATAACAACAATTGCCTTGCAAGGAACCCCGCATGCGAATGCTCCTGACCCTGGCCGTCGGTGCCCTGCTCAGCTGGCAGGCCCAGGCCGCTGAAAAACAACCAAACATCCTGCTGATCGTCGCCGACGACCTTGGCTATTCAGATATCCAGCCGTTTGGCGGTGAGGTACACACGCCATCCCTGCAAGACCTGGCCAACCAGGGCGCGCGCCTGACCAACTTCTATGCCGGCCCTACCTGCTCGGTTACCCGCTCGATGCTGCTGTCCGGCGTCGACAGCCACCAGGCCGGCCTGGGCACCATGGCTGAAGGCATGCAGCCCGAACAGAAAGGCAAGCCCGGCTATGAGGGCTACCTGAACTTCAGCGTCGCCACAATCGCCGAGCTGCTCGGCGCCGCTGGCTACGACACCTACATGACCGGCAAATGGCACCTTGGCGGCGCCCCGGGGCAAACCCCGGCGGCACGCGGCTTCCAGCAGTCGTACATCCTGGTCCAGGGCGGTGCCAGCCATGTCGACCTGTCCGAGATGTTCCCCGGTTATGCCGCACGCTACCTGGACAACGACAAGCCGGCGCAGTTGCCCGCGCAGTTCTACTCCTCGGACCTGTATACCGAGCAGATGCTCGACTACCTCAAGCGCGGCCAGCGTGATGGCAAGCCGTTCTTCGCCTACCTGGCGTACACCGCACCACACTGGCCGCTGCAGGCACCCGAGCAGTACATCGACAAGTACCGCGGCCAGTACGACAAAGGCTATGAAGCCATTCGCCAGGCCCGCCTGGCGCGCATGCAGGCCCAAGGGTTGCTGCCAGCCGGTACCAGCGCCAACGTGCCGATGCGCAGTGCCCTGCCCAGCTGGGACGAGCTGACGCCAGCGCAGCGCCAGGAGCAGGCGCGCACCATGGAAATCTACGCGGCGATGATCGACAACCTCGACCACAACATCGGCCGGGTACTGGACTACCTGAAGCAGACCGGCGAGCTGGACAACACCTTTATCCTGTTCATGTCCGACAACGGCGCCGAGGGCACCACCGCTGCCGGGCTGGAGATTGCCGACTGGGTGCGCGCCACCTTCGACAACGGCCCGGCCAACATGGGCCGCAAGGGCTCCTACCTGACCCTGGGCCCGCAATGGGGCCAGGTCAGCGCCACGCCGTTCCCGTACTTCAAGGGCTTTACCAGCCGAGGCGGCATCAACGTGCCGGCCATCGTCCGCTACCCGAAAATGGTCAAGGCCGGGCAGGTCAACAGCCAGCTGTTCCATGCCATGGACCTGATGCCCTCGGTGCTGGAACTGGCCGGCGTTCACTACCCCGAGCGCTTCGCCAACCGGGCGCTGCTGCCCCTGCAGGGCCGCTCGATGCTGGCTGGGCTGGCCAACGCCGGCGCGCAGCCGCAGCGCGAACTGGGCTGGGAGCTGTATGGCCGGCGCTCGCTGCGCAAAGGTGACTGGAGCGTGCAAATGCAGGCACCGCCCTACGGCAGCGGCCACTGGGAACTGTACGACCTGGCCAACGACCCCAGCACCCAGCACGACCTGTCGGCACGCTACCCGGAAAAAACCGCGGAACTGGCCGCCGACTGGGGCCGCTACGCCCAGCACAACGGCGTGGTAGACGCCCCCGTGCGCTACAAGTACACCTACGAAAACTGCCTGTACGAACGCTGCGTGAAGTGACCCTGCCTGGCCCGTCCGCCCGGGCGGGCCCTCCCATGCCGAGGATGCACCGCTATGCCACTGACACCTTCGTGCCGGCTACTGGCAGGCGCGCTGCTGGGCTATTGCGCCCAGAATGCCCACGCCCTGCAACTGATCGCCGATGACCGCAACACGCTCAACCTCGACGTACAACTGGCGGCATCGTGGTTGTACAGCGATCACAACTACGTGGCAGGCCCGCAAAAGGCTGGCCATTCGTATTGGCAAGAAGGCTACATTCGCTATGGCCTGAGCGGCGAGCACCGCATGGCCCACAGTGACAGCACCGTTTACGGCGCGTTCAACCTGGCCAGCTACGGCACCTTCGGCGACGGTGATGCAGCGCTGTACAGCGATGGCAGCGAACGCGAGACCGCGCTGGACAAGGCCTACCTAGGCTGGCGCTCTGGCAGCCTGTTCCCGGCCCTTGGCCAGAACGGCCTTGACCTGTCCTTCGGCAGCCAGAAGGTGCCGCTGGGCGACGGTTTCATCATCAACGGTGACGGCACCATGATGGGCAACAGTTTCGCCGGCGGCCTGTACGACCGTGGCGGCACCTACTACCTGTCAGCGCGCAACGCCTTCCACCGCACCCTGGTGGCGCATATCGGCGGCAACCAGGGCTGGCGCAGCGACCTGCTGTGGCTGAAGTCGGACAACCCGTTCCGCAGCAAGATGGAACTGGGCGCGGCCACCCTCGAACATGTCGCTGCCGGCACCACGGTCGGCATCACCGCCGTGAAGGTACTGGACATCGAGGACCGCTTTGCGGTCAACGCCGCCCAGCGCGACCGTGACGACCTGCGTACCTGGAGCCTGCGTGGCAAGACCGATGCCGGCATCACCTCGTTGTTCCTGTCGGGCGAATATGCCTGGCAGGACAAACGCAGCGGCAATGAAAGCGCCTGGTACGGCGAAGCCGGCTGGACCTTCTACCAGGCGCCCTGGCGACCTTACCTGTCCGCGCGCCACACGCGCTATTCAGCCAACTACGACTCGTTGTTCTCCGGCTGGAACCGTGGCCCGGGTACCTGGCAACAGGGCTCCACCGCCACCAACTTCGCCGGCCCGTTCAAACGCAATGCTGCCATCGACATGCTCAACCTGACCCTGACCCCACAACCCACCCTCAAGCTTGGGGTACAGTACTTCCGCTTTCGTACCCTGGACAAAGCCCTGGGCAACCTCAGCGGCCAAGAGCTGGACCTGTACCTGAACTGGAACGTCAACCGCAACCTGATGCTGTTCCCCATGCTCAGCGCCTACAAGCCCGAGCACTCGGCAGCCGAGGGCGGCCTGCAATTGGGCGATAACGACCTGTCCCTGTTCACTCAACTGACGCTTTACTACAACTTCTGACAATGCCCTGGATATTTTTGCTCTTGGCCCTGGCCTGCGGCCTGGCCACCGCTGCCGACTGGGCAGACGAAGCCACCTGCGGCGCTTGCCACGCTGGCCAGGTGCAAGCCTGGCAGGGTTCCCACCATCAACTGGCGATGCAAGCGCCCAGCGAAGCCAGCGTGCTGGGCGACTTCGCCAACGTGGGCTTTACCGGTGAGCGCGAACGCTACCGCTTCTTCCGCCGGGCCGGTGGCTGGTGGGTCAACGCCATCGGCGCCGATGGCCGCGCGGGTGATTGGCGGGTGGCCTACACCTTCGGCGTCGCACCACTGCAGCAGTACTTGCTGGAAATGCCAGGTGGGCGCTTGCAGGCCTTGGGCGTAGCCTGGGATAGCGAAAAGCATCGCTGGTTCGAGCTGTACCCCGGCCAGGGTGTGGATTTCAACGACCCGTTGCACTGGAGCCAACCGGGGCAGAATGCCAATTTCATGTGCATCGAGTGCCACAGCACCGGCTACAAGCGCAATTACCAGCCACAACAGGACCGCTTCGACGGGCACTGGCAGGCGCTGGGCGTGACTTGCCAGGCCTGCCATGGCCCGGCCGGCGGGCACCTGCAATGGCTGGCCGAACGCCCGGCCACTGCTCACGTCGGCTTTGCCAGCGTGCTGGCCGCCGGTAACGCACGTAACCAGGTCGAAACCTGCGCCCGCTGCCATTCACGCCGGGTGCCGCTGGGCGACGGCGACAGCCCAAGGGCACCACTGCTGGACAGCTACTTGCCGACAGCACTCAGCGCCGACCTGTACGAACACGACGGCAAGATCAAGGATGAAGTGTTCGAGTACGGCGCCTTTCTGCAAAGCCGCATGTATGCCAAGGGCGTACGCTGCTCCAACTGCCACGACCCGCACAGTGCCAGGCTCAAGGCCCCCGGCGACGGCGTATGCCTGCAATGCCACAACCCGGCCGGGCGCAGTAACGCCCCGGCGGTCGATGGCAGCGGCCTGCTGGCCAAGGACTACGACAGCCCGGCGCACCACAAGACGCCAGGCTCCAGCTGCATCAATTGCCACATGCCGGGGCGCCTGTACATGGTCAACGACCTGCGCCACGACCACGGCTTCACCCTGCCCGGCCCTGGCCAGAAGGTTACTGAGCTGTTCGACCTGTGGCAGGCTGCCCGCCCTGGCAGCTACGCAGACGACATGCCTGGCATCCGCCTGGGCCAGCCGGGTGCCAACGAAGCGCTGCTACGGCAATTGAGCAATCCCGCACAACCGGCCATTCGCGTTGCCACATTGCTGGGTGAACTGCCGGCTTACCCGAGCAGGGCTGGCTTCGAGCGTGCCCGGCAGGCTTTGACCGACCCGGACCCGCTGGTGCGGGTGGCGGCAGTGCAGGCGGTAGACAGCCTCGTGCCAGGGCAATGGGCGCTGCTGGGGCCGCGCCTGGGTGACCCGATCAAGGCCGTGCGGCTGGCCGCCGTCGGCCAACTGCTCGATGCACCGCGTG
Organism: Pseudomonas sp. S37; assembly: GCF_016658545.1. GTDB lineage: Bacteria > Pseudomonadota > Gammaproteobacteria > Pseudomonadales > Pseudomonadaceae > Aquipseudomonas. The sequence goes on from NZ_JACVZC010000083.1 coordinate 8,560, forward strand.
ACCCGGCGTGGCAGGCAGCCTGGCTGAAAGCCAGTGACGAATATGAAAAGACCCAGCTTTCACTGGCCGAACGGGCCGAAGCCCACGTCAACCTGGCCCGCCTGTACCGGGCGCTGGGGCGAGAGGCAGAGGTGGAGCCACAATTGCGCCTGGCCCTGAAACGCGACCGGCACTTCCTGCCGGCACCGATGATGCTGGCCGACTGGCTGCAAGTGCACGGTCACCCGGCAGATGCCCGGCGGGTACTGGATGCCGCGATTGCTGCCCATCCTGAGGCCGCACAGTTGCAGTATGCGCTGGGGCTATTGTGCGTGCGCCAAGGCGCGCCGCAGGAGGCGTTTGTGGCCTTGGGCGAAGCCGTGCGGCTGGCGCCACAGGATGCGGGGTATGCCTATGCGCTGGCGGTGGCCATGTTGGAGCGCAAAGACCAGGCAGGGGCACGGGAGCTGCTGGAAAAACACCGCAACTATGCGCCGGCCCGCGCATTGCTCGCGCAGTTGCCACCGGTACAGTAAACACCTTGACTGTGGGAGCGGGCGTGCCCGCGAAGCAGGCGGCGCGGTGTATGGCACCGGCTGCGCCGGTGTTCGCGGCTAAAGCCGCTCCTACAGGGGCCGCGCTCGCCTGCTAAGACGCAAACAGCCCCGCTGCGTGGGCGGGGCTGTTTGTGGTCAGCTAGCCGAATATCTTAGTGGCTGGTCGGCATCGCAAACTCTGCGCCTTTGGCAATCGCCTGCGGCCAGCGCTGCATGATGCTCTTCTGCTTGGTGTAGAAGCGCACCCCTTCCTCGCCATAGGCATGCATGTCGCCGAACAGGCTCTTCTTCCAACCACCAAAACCGTGCCAGGCCATCGGCACCGGAATCGGCACGTTGATGCCGACCATGCCCACCTGGATACGGCGGCCGAACTCGCGGGCGATGTGGCCGTCGCGGGTATACAGGCTGACGCCGTTGCCGAATTCGTGGGCGTTGATCAGGTCGACCGCTTCGGCAAAGTCTTTCACACGCAGGCAGGCCAGCACCGGGCCGAAGATCTCTTCCTTGTAGATGCGCATGTCCGGGGTAACGTTGTCGAACAGCGTGCCGCCCAGCCAGAAGCCATCGCCACAACCTTCGCCGGCAGTCTGGCCATTGAAGCCACGGCCATCGACCAGCAGGGTTGCGCCCTCTTTCACGCCTTGCTCGATGTAGCCGCTGATGCGCTCCAGCGCCGCACGGGTCACGATCGGGCCCATCTCGGCCTGCAGGTTGGTGCCGTTCAGCACTTTCAGCTCGCGGGTGCGTTCGATCAGCTTGGGCATGACTTTTTCAGCCGTTTCATCGCCAACAAATACAGCCACGCTGATGGCCATGCAACGCTCGCCAGCCGAACCGTAGGCGGCACCGATCAGCGCATCGACCACCTGATCAATGTCGGCATCGGGCATCACCACCAGGTGGTTTTTCGCACCGCCCAGGGCCTGCACGCGCTTGCCGTGACGGGCACCGGTTTCATAGATGTGGTTGGCGATCGGGGTGGAACCAACGAACGACACGGCCTGTACATCCGGGTGTTCGATCAGCGCGTTGACCGCGTCCTTGTCGCCCTGCACCACATTGAACACGCCGTCCGGCAGGCCGGCCTGCTTCAGCAGTTCGGCGATGAACAGGCTTGGGCTCGGGTCCAGCGGGCTGGGCTTGAGCACGAAGGTGTTGCCGGTGGCGAGCGCGACCGGGAACATCCACATCGGCACCATCACCGGGAAGTTGAACGGGGTGATGCCGGTGACCACACCCAATGGCTGGCGCAGGGTCCAGTTGTCGATGTTGGTGCTGACCTGGTCGGTGAAATCGGTTTTCAGCAGCTGCGGCGCGCCGCAGGCGAACTCGACGATCTCGATACCACGCATCACCTCGCCCTGGGCGTCGGTGAACACCTTGCCGTGCTCGGCAGTGATCATGCGCGCCAAGTCATCGCGGTGTTCGTTGAGCAGCGCCAGGAATTTGTTCAGCACCCGCGAACGGCGCAGCGGCGACAGGTTGCTCCAGGCCGGGAAGGCCGCCTTGGCCGAGGCGACGGCAGCGTCCACGTCTCTCTGGGCAGAGAGCTGCACCTGGCCGGTGACCACGCCAGTGGCCGGGTTGTAGACCGGCAGTTGCTGGCCGCTGGTGGCCTCGGCGTGAGCGCCGGAGATCCAGTTCATGATGGTTTGGGTCATTGTAGTTTTCCCGTGATTCATTGTTAGAGCGCCGTTCTTCTGTGGGAGCGGGTTTACCCGCGAACACCGGCGAAGCCGGTGCCAGGCACCGCGTCGCCTTCTTCGCGGGTGAACCCGCTCCCACAGGGAGGAATCGCGACAGGTTTCAAATGTTGGGCAAGGCACAGAGGCCAGGGTGTTGCATCAGTAAATGGCGTACACCTTGCGCACGGTTTCCAGCACATCCCAACGGCCGGTCCAGCCCGGCGGCAGGATCACCAAGTCGCCGCCGGTCACTTCCACCACCGCCTGGGTGCTGTCGTCGGTAAGCAGCGCCTTGCCCGAGATGATGTAGGTGAACTCGGTGTCAGGGCGGTCGACCACCGGCCAGCCGCCTGGCTGGCACTCCCACACACCGAGGTTGCCGACCGCCTCTGGCGCCTGCTTGCTGATGGCGATCTGTGGGTCGCCCTGGTCGGCGCCGGCGCGCTGGCCGGCGGCGGTCAGTGGCAGGGCCTTGATGTCGGCGTGCTTGATGATGGTGAACGAAGGCATGCGGGTTTCTCCTTATCAATGGGCGCCGGTTAGCTTTTCCAGCAGCATCGCGGTACGTGAAGGTTTGTGGGTGAAGCGCTCTTCCATGTCGCTGAGCGAGGCGGCAGCAAGGCCGCTGTTGATGCCGAACCAACGCAGCGGCTCGGGCTCCCAGGACGGTGAGCGGTGGTTGACCAACGGCAGCGTGTTGATGGCTTCATCACGCCCCAGAATCAGGTTGCGCAAAATGCGCCCGGCCAGGTTGCTGGTGGCCACACCGTCGCCGACGTAGTTGCCAGCCCAGGCCATGCGGTTGTTGCGGTCGATGCTCACGGTCGGGCACCAGTCGCGCGAAACACCCAGGGCGCCGCCCCAGCGGTGAGTGACACGGGCGTCGCGCAGGGCCGGGAAAAACTCGAGCAGGGTGTCGTAGATCTTGCCGTGGATGCTGTCGACCAGGTCGGCCTGCTCGGGCATCACCGAGCCCCATTTATAGGGCGCGCCACGGCCGCCAAACACCAGCCGGCCTTCGGCAGTGACCTGGCCGTACACGCGCAGGTGGCGCATGTCGTTGAACGCCAGGCGGTGGTCGAGGTTGAGGCTGGCCAGCAGTTCGCGCGGCAGTGGCTCAGTCGCCAACACCAGTGAATACAGCGGAATGACAAAGCGCGACTTGCCCGGCTGCTGCGAGGTGAAGGCTTCGGTGGCACGCACGGTCATGCCGGCACGTACCGAGCCGCGTTCGGTGTGCACCACGCCTGGGGCCATCTGGTTAACCGCCGATTGCTCGTAGATTTTCGCGCCCAGGCTTTCTACCAACCTGGCCAGGCCGCGTACCAGCTTGCCGGGGTGAATGAGCGCACAGTGCTCGGTGTACAAGCCACCCAAGGTGCCTTCAGCGCCCGTTTTGGCATGGGCCTGGGCCGCATCCAGCAACTGCCACTGGTCGGGCAGGCCGAAGCGCGCCGACGACGCCACCGCAGCGCGTGCCCGGGCCAACTGCGGCGCGCTGCGGGCCAGCGACAGGAAGCCTTGCCTGGCATAGTCGGCGTCAACCCCTTCCAGCGCCAGCACTCGGCCGATTTCGTCGACGGTGTCGTTCATCGCCGCTTGCAGTTGCAAGGCGGCGTGGTGCGAATAGAGTTGCTGCACCCGCTGCAGCGAAATGGGGAAGATCGCCGAAGCCCAGCCACCGTTACGGCCTGAGGCGCCAAAGCCGACGGCGTTCTTTTCCAGCAGTACCACGCGCAACGACGGGTCGCTCTTGAGCAGGTAGTAGGCGGTCCACAGCCCCGTGTACCCGGCACCGACAATCACCACATCGGCGTCGGTTGCACCTTCGAGCCGGGCGCGTGGCTCACCTTGCGCAAACCAAAGCGGTTTGTTGGGTATCAGAGACAAATCGGATTTCGCTGACATGCTGGTGGCTTCCCGTTGGCGTTTGCGACTGGTGTAGAGGGCTTTTGTCTGTTGTGACCAGTGCGTGTTGGCCTGAGGTTATGCGGGGTTGGCGGGGGGCGGTAGCGGTGGTTTCCAAGGCAGGGAGCTGTGAATTGTACAAATGTATGAGTGGATCGTAGATTTTGGGGCTGCTTTGCAGCCCATCGCGACGCAAGGCCGCTCCTACAAGGGAACGCGATCTCTTGTAGGAGCGGCCTTGTGTCGCGAAAGGGGCGCAAAGCGCCCCCAAAGGGCCTCAGCGGATATAACTGCCACCATTCACATCCAGCGTCGCCCCGTTGAGCGACACCTGCGAAGGCCGCAAGGCAAACGCCACCAGTTCGGCAATCTCGCCCGGGCTGGCCATGCGCCCCACCGGGATATCCGCCACCGCCGCCGCCTCGCCATGCTGGGCAATGAACTGCTCGGCCATGTCGGTACGCACCCAGCCCGGGGCAATCGCCAGCGCCACCACGCCCTGCCCGGCCACGCTGCGCGCCAGTGACTTGGTCAGGTTGACCAGTGCCGCCTTGCTGCAGCCGTATGGCAGGGCATCGGCCGCATAACCGCGCTGGGCAGCGCGGCTGGCCATGTTGATGATGCGCCCGCCACCGTGCATGCAAAAATGCGCCACCGCCAGGCGGCACAGGTCTGCCGCGGCAAAGAAGTTGACCTGGAACTCCTTGCGCCAGGCGGCACGCCACTGCGCCGCAGGTGCATCCAGCGGTATTTCGTTGCGGATACCGGCATTGTTGACCAGCCCGTGAATGCGCCCGCCTGCCAGTTCCAGCGCGGTTTGCCAAAGTGTGTCCGGGCCGTCGTCTTGGCTCAGGTCGCCCTGTACGAGCCAACCATTACCACCCACGCGCGCCAGTAATAGCTCGGCGCCCTGCACATCGCGGCCGTAATGGATCAACACTTTGGCGCCTTCGCCCACCAGCCGCTCGACGATCGCTGCACCGATGCCGCCAGAGCCACCGGTCACCAGTACCGCCTGCCCGGCCAGCGGGCGTGCCAGATCACTCATGCTTGTTCACCTCGGCGTTGGCGGCGAGCGAGGCCTTGTCCACCAGCCGCTGGATGTCACCGGTCTCGCGGCGCTGCGACAGGTAGATGTTCAGTACCTGCAGGTCTGCCGTAGAAATGTCACGGCGCACGCCAAACGACACCCCCTGCTTGGCCAGCGCCGGCTTGGGCAGGATCTCGCGGGCCCAGGCGGGGTTGGCCAGGGCGAACAGGTGATTGGTGTCACTGGCGTCTACCAGCACATCGGCGCGCTTGGACATCACCGCCAGGCGTGCTTCATCCATGCCTGGCAGACGCATGATCTTGCCGTTGCGAATCACCGAGGTAATGGCCTTGTCCTGCGCGGTACCGGACATCACCGCGAAGGTCACCTCCGGCTTGTCGAGCGCGTTGATATCGTCCTTCACCTCGGCCAGCTTGGGGTTGTTCTTGTTCACCAGCAGCGATATCTGGTAGTCGGTCGCCGGCACGGTGAAACCCACCGCCAGGGCGCGCTCCGGGGTCTGGTTCAGGGCCATTGCCAGGTCCCACTTGTTGCTTTGCAAGCCGGCCACCAGGTTGTCCCAGCTGGTGTCGACGAAGGCCACCTTGACCTTCAGCACCTTCTCGCCGAAGTCACGGCACAGGTCGACGAAATAGCCACTGTAATCACCGCTGCCGGCGTCGCGCATCACATAGGGCGCGGCCACTGCAGCGCCGCAGCGCAATACGCCGGCTTTCTGCACGTCCTGCCAGATCGAGGTTTCTGCCGCCTGGGCGGCGCCCTGCGCCAACAGGGCACCGCACAGGCTGGCGCCGACAATCAGCGTTTTTAGGGAGGACGGAAGGGGAAGCTGCATGGTGAACCTCACTGATTTTGGTTTGTTTTTGGCAGGAAGGTACGGCACAGCCAAGCATCGAAAAGCTCAATGCATGCAAGGCTGCATACAAAATAGGAAGTCTTCTTGAGCCTGTCAACAGCCCTCGAATGGCAGGTTTGCGTGCGCAAAAAATTTTCTGTCGGGCCTGTTGACAGGGGGCGCTGCAGCGAAATAGCCTGAATACATCGCTGCATACATCGAAGGATTCAACAAGACATACTGCGTTCCATTTTTTGCTAGCTCTTCTGCCTACAAGAACAAATCACCGGAGAGATTGAAAAATGACCACTCCCCAACGGCTGGCTACCCAGCCACCGGCTGCGCTCACCCCGAATTCCGCCCTGGGCGGCGATTTCATCCAGCTGCGCGGCGTACGCAAGGCCTACAGCGAACAGTTGGTGGTGATGGACCAGATGAACCTGGGCATGCGTGCCGACGATCGCCTGGTGATCATCGGCCCGTCCGGCAGCGGCAAGAGCTCGCTGCTGCGGGTGCTGATGGGCCTGGAAGGCATTCAGGGCGGCAGCATCCAGTTCCAGGGCAAACCCTACATCGACGGCAGCCGCAAGCAGGGCAAACCGCTGGACGAAGCCCTGCACAAGCAGATTGGCATGGTGTTCCAGCACTACACCCTGTTCCCGCACCTGTCGGTGCTCGGCAACCTGATCCTGGCGCCGGTCAAGGTGCACGGCATGGGCAAGGCCGAAGCCACCGAAAAGGCCCGCGCGTACCTCGCCCGGCTAGGCCTGGAAAGCAAGCTGCACGCCTACCCCAGCCAGCTTTCCGGTGGCCAGAAGCAGCGCGTGGCAATTGCCCGGGCGCTGATGCTGGAGCCACGCCTGATGCTGTTCGACGAAGTCACCTCGGCGCTCGACCCGGAAATGGTCATCGAAGTGCAGAACGTGATGATGCAGCTGGCCGAGCAGAAGATGGCGATGATCATCGTCACCCACGACATGCACTTCGCCCGGCACATCGCTACCCGCGTGGTGTTTTGCGCCAACGGCAAGGTGGTCGAGCAAGGCCACCCGGACCAGATCTTCACCCAGCCTCGGGAAACGCGTACGCGCGAGTTTCTCGAGAAGGTTGTGCAGTTCGACTGAGGGTGCGGCGATGAACTACCAATTCGATTTCCATTTTCTCAACGGCAGCCTGCCGGCCCTGCTCGACGGGCTCAAGGTGACGCTGGAGCTGGCCCTGGTCTCGAACCTGATCGGGCTGGTTTGCGGCTTCGTGCTGTGCCTGATGACCCTGAGCCGCTGGTTCTTCGTGCGCTGGCCGGCGCAACTGTTCATCGAGTTCTTCCGCTGCACCCCGGCGCTGCTGCAGATCGTCTGGTTCTTCTACTGCGTGCCGATGCTGTTCGACGTGTTCATCGACCCGATCGCCATGGGCTTCCTGGCGCTGGGCCTGAACCTGACCGCGTTCAACGCCGAGGCCTACCGTGGCGGGGTGCAGGCCGTGCCGCGCGAGCACCTGGATGCCTCGATCGCGCTGGGCCTGAAAGGCTGGCAACGCACCCTGTACGTGGTGCTGCCGCAGGCGCTGCGCAGCGCCCTGCCGGTGCTGATCACCAACGGCATCGGCACCCTGCAGCAAAGCGCGCTGGTGGCCATCGTCGCCGTCGCCGACCTGATGTACGTGGGCAAGAGCCTGGCCACCGAGGCCTACCGCCCGCTGGAAACCTACACCCTGATCGCGCTGATCTACTTCGCCCTGTCGTTGCCGATCGCGCAACTGGTGCAGTGGTTCGAACGGCGCCAGGAACTGGCCGCGCAGCGCTGAGGAGAACGTCATGCCACTCGATTTTTCGGTTGTCCTGCACTACTGGCCGGTGCTGCTCAAGGGCCTGGCCCTGACCCTGGCGTTCACCGCCGCCTGCGCGCTGCTCGGCAGCCTGCTGGGCTTCGCCGTCAGCCTGTTGCGCCAGGTGAAACTGAAGCTGGTGCGCCTGCCGCTGGCCCTGTACGTGGAGTTTTTCCGCGGCACGCCGCTGCTGATCCAGCTGTTCTGGGTGTTTTTCTGCTTCCCGGTGGTGTTCGGCCTGGACATCCCGCCGTACGTGTCGGTGCTGATTGCCCTGACCCTGTACATGGGCGCGATCACCAGCGAGACCTTCCGCGGCGCGCTCAAGTCGATCGCCGGCGAACAGCACGACGCCTGTATCGCCCTGGGCCTGACCGCACGGGTGAAGGTGCTGTACGTGGTGTTCCCCCAAGCCCTGCTGCGCTCGGTACCGCCACTGCTGTCGAACGTGGTCAGCCTGTTCAAGGAGAGCGCGCTGATTTCCTCGGTGGGGGTCGCCGACCTGATGTTCGTCGGCCAGAACATTTCCAACAGCACCGCGCGCCCGGTCGAGTTTCTCTCGGCAGTGGCCGTCATCTATTTCCTGGTGGCCTTCCCGCTCACCCGCCTGGTCGGTGTGGTCGAGGGGCGCCTGCTTCGTCGCTACGCCTACTGATACGTTCCCAAGGAGACTTACCTGATGAAACTCAATGGCATCCTGCCCGCCCTGGTCACCCCGTTCGACGCGGCTGGCAAAGTCGACCACGACACCCTCGCCGCCATCCTCGAGCACCAACTGGCCGCGGGCGTCAAAGGCTTCGTTCCGCTGGGCTCGACCGGTGAGTACTACGCCCTGGCCAACGACGAACGCCGGCAGATCCTGGCCACTGTAAAGGAAGTGGTCGGTGACCGTGGCACGCTGATCGCCGGCGCCAATGGCTCCTGCACCCGCGAAGTACTGGAGCAGGTCAAACAGACCGTCGATGCCGGCTACAACAACCTGCTGATCGCCCCGCCCTACTACGCGCTGCCGTCCCAGGAAGAGCTACTGGCGCACTACAACACCATTCTCGAGACCTTCCCCGAGATCAACGTGGTGCTCTACAACTACCCGATCCGCACCAACGTCGAGGTGGGCCTGGACGTGATCGCCGCGCTGCACCAGCACCCACGTGTGATCGGTATCAAGGAAAGCAGCGGCAACCTGTTGCGCGCCATCGAGATCGGTGAGAAATACAAGGGCATCCAGCTGTCGTGCGGCTCGGACGACCAGGCCCTGGACTTCTACCTGTGGGGCGCCGACAGCTGGATCTGTGGCCCGGCCAACATCTTCCCGGAGAAGGTCGTGGCCTTCCACAACGCCTTCACCGGCGGCGATATCCGCGGCGCGCAGCAGATCATGCGCAGCCTGTTCCCGGCCATGGCCAACCTGGAAAGCGGCAAGTTCGTGCAGAAGGTCAAGTACGGCGCCGAACTGGCCGGCTTCAAGGTTGGCCCGGCACGCGCGCCGCTGCTGCCGCTGACCGATGACGAGAAGGCCGGGTTCCGCAAAGTGTTCGAGGCTTCCCAGGCCTGATGCAAAGGCAATGACCTGAACTGAACCTTGTGGGAGCGGGTTTATCCGCGAAGCAGGCACTGCGGTGCCTGGCACCGGCTTTGCCGGTGTTCGCGGGTAAACCCGCTCCCACAGGGGCCTCACATACCCTCTAGAGCCTGTGACCCATGAACAACCCGCACCCCTCACCGCAACAGGCTGTCGTCATCGGCGGCGGCATTGTCGGCGTGTGCTGCGCGCTGTACTTGCAGCGCGACGGCCACCGGGTCACCCTGATCGACCCTGCCGCCCCCGGCGACAGCACCGCCAAATGGAGCTGCGGGCAGATGGCGGTCAGCGAAGTCATCCCGCTGTCCAAGCCCGGCATCCTGATGAAAATCCCCGGCTGGCTGCTCGACCAGAAAGGCCCGCTGGCCCTGCGCCCCAGCGCCCTGCCCGGCATACTGCCGTGGTTCATGCGCTTTCTGGCCTGCGCCCGGCCAGCAAAAATCAACGAAATCGCCCAGGACATGGCACGCCTGACCCAGCATGTGTACGCCGACTACGCACCGCTGCTGGACGCCTGCTCCGACAAGACCCTGCTTGGCGACCGGCCCATCCTCGAAGTGTTCGACTCCCCCGCAGGCCTGGCGCACGAGCGCCCGCACCTGGAACTGCGCAAGCAACTGGGCTTCCGTTCCGAAGAACTGGACGGTGCAGCCATCAGCGACCTGGAGCCGGCCCTGGCCGGTAAGTTCCAGCATGGCCTGATGTTCCCGGACTGGCGCGCGGTGAATGACACCGAAGGGTTCATTGCCGCCCTGACCGAAAGCTTCATTGCCCAAGGCGGCGTGCGCATTCGCCAGCGTGTGGCGAAAATCGACGAGCAGCATGACAAGGCGACCGGCGTGACCCTGGAAGATGGCGCACGCGTTCCGGCTGACCTGCTGGTGGTCGCCGCTGGCACCGGGGCCCGCACCTTCTTCGACTCGCTCGGTGTGAACATTCCGCTGGCGGGCATCGCCGGTTACCAGGCGGTGTTGCCACAACCGGGTGTGGAGATTCGTCACTCGGTCATCTATGCCGACGGTGGTTTCTGCTTCGCCCCGATGACCCGCGGCCTGCAAATTGGCGGCACCATCGAGTTCGCCGGCGCCAATGCCGAACCCAATTTCAAGCGCGCCGAAATCATCATGGACAAGGCCCGCCGCGTACTGCCGCAACTGAACACCCAAGGCATGGAATTCGGCGTCGGCTACCGGCCGTTCCTGCCCGACACCAAACCGGTGATCGACCGTTCGCCACGGCTGAAGAACGCCATCCTGGCCTTCGGCCACGGCCAGCTCGGCCTCACCCTGGGCGCCACCACCGGCCGCCTGGTCAGTGACCTCGCCGCCCAACGCACACCCACCCAGAATCTCTCGGCATTCAGCGCCCGGCGCTTTGCTGTCCTTGGAGGAAACGCATGAACCGCTACGACCAGTTCTACATCAACGGCAAATGGGTCAGCCCGATCGAAGGCGGCAGCTTCGCGTCCTTCGACCCAAGCAACGAAAGCCTGATCACCACCGTCGCCTCGGGCAGCGCCGCCGACATCGACGTCGCCGTCAAAGCCGCCCGCGCCGCGTTTGACGAGGGCCCTTGGCCTCGCCTGAGCGGTAGGCAGCGCGGTGCCTACCTGCGCAAGATCGCCGATGGCATCCGTGCCCGCCAGGAAGCACTGGCTGAACTGGAAGTACGCGACAACGGCAAACCGTTCCCCGAAGCCATGTGGGACATCGGCGACACCGCAGGCTGCTTCGACTTCTACGCGAACCTGGCCGAACAGCTGGATGCCGCACGCGAAAAGCCGATTACGCTGGCCGACGACCGCTTCAGCTCGGTAGCCCGTAAAGAGCCAATCGGCGTGGCCGGTGCCATCGTGCCGTGGAACTTCCCGATGCTGATGGCCGCGTGGAAGATCGCCCCGGCCCTGGCGGCCGGTTGCTGCATCATCCTCAAGCCCGCCGAGCAGACGTCCCTCACCGCACTGGAACTGGCCCGTATCGCTGATGAGGCGGGCCTGCCAGCCGGTGTGCTGAACATTGTTACCGGCCCAGGTTCCAAAGTGGGCGCCGCACTGACCGCGCACCCCGGCGTGGACAAACTGGCCTTTACCGGCAGCGTGCCGGTGGGCAGCCGCATCATGCAAGCGGCCGCCCAGGACATCAAGAACGTCACCCTGGAGCTGGGCGGCAAATCGCCGTTCGTGATCTTTGCCGACAGCGATATCGAACAGGCCGTGGAGTGGATCATGTTCGGCATTTTCTGGAACAAGGGCGAGGTCTGCTCTGCCACCTCCCGCGTGCTGGTCGAACGCGCCGCCTACGAACCGCTGTTGGCACGCCTGGCGCAAGAGACGCGCAAGATCAAGATCGGCAACGGCATGCAAGAAGGCGTGCTGCTCGGCCCGCTGGTCAACCGCAGCCAGTACGAAGGCACCCTGCAAGCCATCGCCCGCGGCCTGGAGGAAGGCGCGCGGCTGGTATGCGGTGGCGAACGCCCGGCGCACCTGGACAAAGGCTTCTACCTGCAACCCACGGTCTTTGCCGATGTGCCGGAAGACAGCTGGGTGTGGAACGAGGAAATCTTCGGCCCGGTGGTGTGCATCCGCCCGTTCGACAGCGAGGAAGAAGCGGTAAGATCGGCCAACAACTCGCGCTTCGGCCTGGGCGCCGCGGTCATGTCCAGGGACCTGCAGCGTTGCGAGCGTGTGGCGCGCAAGTTCCGGGCGGGCATCGTCTGGATCAACTGCTCGCAGCCGACCTTCACCGAAGCACCGTGGGGCGGCTACAAGCAAAGCGGCATTGGCCGCGAGCTGGGTGAATGGGGCCTGAACAACTACCTGGAAACCAAGCAGATCACCCGCTACGACAGCGAGCAGCCTTGGGGCTGGTACATCAAGTGAGGTAACACCCATGCGTTGGAAACAGACCTTGCAGCTGGCCGAAGTGCACTGCGAAGGCGAAATCGGCAAGGTCATCACCGGCGGCGTGCTGGGTATCCCCGGCGCCAGCATGCTGGACAAGATGAACTACATCAACGAGGTCGATGACAGCCTGCGTCGCCTGGTAACGCTGGAACCGCGCGGCTGCCTGCAAATGTCGGTCAACCTGCTGCTACCGCCCACCCGGCCGGAGGCGCAGGCGGGCTTTATCGTGCTGCAGGCCGACAAGGCCCACCCGATGTCTGGCAGCAACTGCATTTGCGTGGTCACCGCCTTGCTGGAGCTCGGTATGGTGCCCATGCAGGAACCGGAAACCACCGTGGTGCTGGATACCCCGGCCGGCCTGGTCACCGCCCGTGCCCAGTGCGCGGACGGGCGCTGCCTGAGTGTGTCGCTGGACATGGTGCCGGCCTTTGTCGAACACCTGGACCTGGCCATCGACACCGAGCAGTTCGGCAGGATCAACATCGACGTGGCATTCGGCGGCGTGTATTACGCGCTGATCGACGTGGCGCAGACCGGCCTGTCGATTGCCCCGGAAAATGCCCGCGCGCTGGCTGATGCCGGTGTGGCGTTGAAGGCAGTGATCAACCGCCAACTGGATATCCAGCACCCGTTGCTACCCTCGGTGAACCAGGTGGCCTACGTGATGTTCCGCAACCGCCTGGACGCGCGCACCTACCAGACCTGTACCACCCTGCCACCGGGGCGGGTCGACCGTTCGCCCTGTGGCACCGGCAGTTCGGCCAACCTGGCCACACTGGCGGCACGCGGGCTGGTGCAGGCCGGTGACCAACTGGTGTCGCGCTCGACCATTGGCGGGCAGTTCCAGGTCGAGTTGCTGGGCCATGGGCAAGTTGGCGGGCGGCCGGCGGTGCTGCCACGGGTGACCGGGCGGGCCTGGTTGTATGGCCTGCAACAGCTAGGGGTAGACCCGGACGACCCGCTGGCGGCCGGGTTCATGCTGAGCGACACCTGGGGGGCCGGCATTTCCTGAACTATGCACACCCCCTCTGTAGGAGCGGCCTTGTGTCGCGATGGGCCGCGCTGCGGCCCCGGCAATCTTCGCGGTGACATCGAAAACTGGGGCCGCTGCGCGGCCCATCGCGACACAAGGCCGCTCCTACAGGGTGCCCGGTCAACCCGGGATGATAATTACAAGGGCCCGCCTGTATGATACGGGCGAGCCCAACCGAGACCTGATGATGGCCAAAGATACCGATACCGAAGGCGCACCACGACGCCATGGCGGCCGCTACATATACGAAGAGCTGCGCAAACAGATCCTCACCCTCAAGCTCAAACCCGGCGTGCAACTGGACGAAGTGTCACTGGCCGCGCAGTTTGGCTTGTCGCGCTCGCCGGTGCGCGATGCCCTGGCTCGCCTGATTACCGAAGGCCTGGTAGTGATCCTGCCGAACCGCACCACGCTGGTGACGCCGTTCGAGATCGAGGAGTTCCCCAACTACATCTCCGCACTCGACCTGATCCAGCGCGCCGTCACCCGCCTGGCCGCCACCCAGCACCGCGACGAGGACCTGGCGGCCATTCGCAAGGCCGACGCCGCCTACCTCAAGGCCGTGACCAGTGGCGATTTCCAGGCCATGTCCGAGCGGAACAAGGCCTTCCACATGGCCATTGCCCAGGCCGGGCGCAACCCCTACTTCATCAACTACTACGAACGCCTGCTGGGCGAAGGCCAGCGCTTGCTGCACCTGCACTTCGACCACGTGGTCAGCTCGGCCAGTGCCCACCGCCTGGGCCGCGACCACGATGAAATCATCGAGGCCATCGCCGCCCGCGACGCCGATGCCGCCGAAGCCGCTGCGCACGAACACACCATGCTGTTCCAACGCCGTTTCCTCGATTACATGCAGCAGAACCTTACCGCGCGCATGTCCATCGCCTGACCGGCAAAACCCGCTGAAACCCTGTTACCGGGACTGATCACTCAGTCCTGTTGACACTCGCACGCCCACTCACTATTTTGCATGCAACCCTGCACACAATAAAACAGGAGTCGCCGATGAACAGGTTCGAGAACAAAGTGGCAATCGTGACCGGTGGTGCAGGAGGCATTGGCGCGGCCATTGCCAGCCGGCTGGCCGGCGAAGGTGCAACGGTGGTGGTAAGTGACGTCAACCTGGACGCGGCGCAGGCCGTTGCGCAGGCCATTGCCGACGCCGGAGGCCAGGCATTGGCCATGGCTGCCGACATTGCTGCGGGTGAGGCCTGCCATGGCCTGGTGCAGGCGGTTGCCAGCGAGTTCGGGCGCATCGACGTGCTGGTCAACAATGCCGGCATCAACCGCCGTGGCAACCTGCTGGCACTGACTGAAGACGACTGGCACAGCAGCTTTGCGGTCAACCTCGACGCCATGTTCCACCTGTGCCGCGCCGTGCTGCCAGGCATGATCGCAGCCGGTGGCGGCGCTATCGTCAATACCGCTTCGCAGTGGGGCCTGTACCCCGCGCCGGGGCACATTGCCTATAACGTGACCAAGGCAGCAGTGGCCTCGTTCACGCAGAACCTGGCGCGGGATTACGCGCCGCAGAAGATCCGCGTGAATGCGGTGTGCCCGGGCGAGATCCACACGCCGATGCTCGAGGCGGGCGTGTTGCGTTCTGGCCGCACCATTGCCGACCTGGACCGCATGGTGCCGTTCGGGCGTATTGGCAAGCCGGAAGAAGTGGCGGCGCTGGTGGCGTTCCTGGCTTCTGATGAGGCGGCGTTCATGTGTGGGTCGCTGGTGGAGATTACCGGGGCGCAGGCGGTGGCCTGAGCAACACTCTTGCACAGAATCCGAATGCGAGCGCAGCACCCTGTAGGAGCGGGTTCACCCGCGAACACCGGCAAAGCCGGTGCCTTCTACCGCGGTGCCTGCTTCGCGGGTGAACCCGCTCCTACAAGGGGTTGCGTGCGGTCTCAGATAGTCAAACTAACGGAACTGATACTCCAACCCCGCCCCCGCATACCACGAACGCCCGGGCGCCGCCTCGTAGTACCGCCCGTTGCTATCCCCGACAATCACCGACCCCACATACTGCCGGTCAAACAGGTTGTCCAGGCGCACCAGTTGGTGGAACGTCCACGCCCCGACATGCTGTTCAAAGCGTGTACGCCAGTTGAACACGGCATACGCCGGTGCCGCCTTGGCGTCGTTGCTGTCGTCTACATACACCTTGCTGCGGTACTGCCCTTCAACCCCCATGCTGACCGACGCAACAGGCTTCCACACCAGCTCGCCATACAGGTTGTCCAGCGGCACGCCCGGCAGGCGGTTACCACGTTCGATGGCCTGGCTGACATCCTCGGCGTAGCGCGCATCGGTGCGGGTATACACCACGGTAGCCTGCCACTGCTCGCTCAAGTCACTCTGCAGGCTCGCCTCGAAGCCCCTGCGCAGGGTGCGACCGGCATTGCGATAACTGGTGCGCCCGTCCGTTGAACGGTCAACGACAATCTCGTCATCGGTCTGAATTTCGTACACCGCCGCATTCAGCCGCGTGCGCTCGTTCAGCCGGTACTTCACGCCCATTTCATACTGCATGCTGGTAGCAGGCTTGAGCCCGAAGTTGAAGCTTTCGACTTCGCCCGGTGCGTAGGCCATCTCGGCCTGGGTGGGGGTTTCGAAACCTTTGCCAACGCTCACGTAACCGCGCAGGTCCGGTGTAAAGGCGTACATCACCGACAGCGACGGCGTAGCCTGCTGGTACTTCTTCGAACCGCTGGAATCACCGTTGGCCAGGTAGTGGTCGTCGACGCGCATTTTCATGGTGCTGTAACGCAGCCCCAATTCGCTGGTCCAGTTGCCGATTTCCCAATGCGCCTGCAGGTACGGGTCCAGGCTGGTGGCGGTGTCCTGCTCGTCACGGCGCAGCTCGCCTTTCACACCCAACTGGTCGCCACTGAAGTTCTGGTAGCCGCGGCGGTCATCCTTGCTCTGGTCGTAATCGGCACCGACGGTGAAGGTGAGGTTGCCGGGCACGTCGGCAACCGGCTGGATCCAGCGCAAGGTGCCGCCATGGAATTCGCGGTCGAAGTCGACCACGCCACCGCCACGCTGGCTGTTGGAGACCACCGTTCGGGGGATGGACAGGTACTGCACGACGCTGCGTTGCCCCGCGTACAAGTTGAACTGCAAGGTGGCGTCGCCAAAGTAGCGCTCGTAGTTCATGCCCAGTTGCTGGTGGTCGATGCTCTTGCGCGTGTTGTAGGTCTGCGCCACTGCGGCAGTGGAGCGCGGGTCGTGCTTGTAGGCGTCCCAGGTCTGCCCCAGCGGGTCTTGCGTGTTGTTCTGCTCCAGGCTGCTGTAGATCAGCGCCATGCGCGAATCGTCGTCGGGCTTGAAGTTGACCTTGGCGAAGGTCTGGTCGCGGCGTGCGGCACTGTGGTCGCGGTAGCCATCGGTGTCCATCCGCGAGGCATCCAGCACGAAACCGGCGGTGTCGTTACCGCCCTCGGCGGACAGGTGGTTCTTGTTGAAACCGTCACTGCCGAAGGTGGTTTCGGCACCCACACGGGCCGGGCCCTGGCCGTCGCGACTGAACATCTGGATCACCCCGCCCGCGTTGCTGCCATACAGCGTCGCGGCCGGGCCGCGCAGCACTTCGATGCGCTCGGCCACGTCCAGGTTCAGCGTGGCCGCCTGCCCTTGGCCATCGGGGGTGCTGGCGGGAATACCATCGCTCAGCAGCTTGATGCCACGCACGCCGAAGGCCGAGCGTGCGCCATAACCCCGCGAGGAAATCTGCAGGTCCTGGGCATAGTTCTGGCGGTTCTGCACCACCAGCCCGGGCACCTTGGTCAGTACCTCCGAGAGGTTGACGCCAAGCTGGCCATCGGTGCCATGGGACAGGTCGATGGTATCGACCGAAAACGGCAGGTCGAACGTGCTGGTCGGCGCATAGGCGCCGGTGACCACCAACGGCTCGATGAGCACTGTTGCAGGTGCACCCGTGGCGGCAAGGCCGCAGGTGCTGAGGCTGCCCGCCAGAAGCAGGAGTAGGCCGCGCTGGGCAGGCAGGCGAAAAGTGAGTGGGTACATTCAAAGCTTCCTGAAACCCGGCCGCGACCTCACGAGCCCGACCGGGGGTAACGCCACCGTGCAAGGGCACGGTTCAACGCAAAAAAAGAATTCAAATCGCCAATGGCGACAGCGCATCAGATCCTGTTGATGTAGCAGTGCCCTTGGGTACTGACCACCGACAGGCGTTTTTCAATCGCCCGCCCCTGGTAATCCAGGGCGGTGCGCACGATCTGCAGCAGCGGCGCACCGGTTGCGATACCCAGCGCCTGGGCCTGGCTGGCATCGGCGCTGATGGCAAAAATACGCTCATCGGCGTGCGCCACCGTGGCACCAAAGCGCTGCTGATACAGCCTGTACAAGGTGTTGGGCAGCACCTCGGGCTGGCGCTCCAGCCCTATGAAGCGGTCGGCACAGAGGATGATGTCCTCGTAGATGACCGGCTTGCCGTCCAGCTCGCGGGTGCGCGAAATGTGGATCACCTTGCCGCCTGGTGCCAAGCCCAGCTCCTGCACTTCCTGCGCCGTGGCCTTGCGCACCTTGCGCCCCAGCACGATCGACACCGGCAGGCAGCGCTCGCCGTCCGGGCGGCAGATGTTGAAGAAGCGGAACAAGGCATGGTCGCCGTCATGGGTGGCGACCGAAGTGCCCTTGCCCTGCTGGCGCACCACCACGTTTTCGGCCACCAGCTCGTTGAGCGCCTTGCGCAGGGTGCCGACGCTGACCTGGTACGTGCTCGCCAGTGCCGCCTCGCTGGGAATGAAGGTGCCAGGCGACCACTCCCCGGTGTTGATGCGCTCCATCAGCAAGTCTTTGATCTGCATGTACAGCGGCTGGAAGGTCGGGGCCTTCTGCGGGTTTTGCAGGGCTTCGTTCATGGTTGTCGGTCACCGCGTATGCGTGTTGCCCAAGTATAACCCGGACGCGAAAAAAAACATCGCACCTTGACTATCCTATAACTCATGTCCTATACATGACTTACGGCATATGAATGACCGTCACAGGAGAACAACAATGAGCATTGATTTTGTCGTCCACGATGCCGACGACGCCGTCGGCGTCGTAGTAGTCGAAGGCGTGCAGGCGGGCCAGAAGTTGACAGGCTGGGTCATGGACCAGGACCAGACCCTGGAATTCGTGGTGCGTGACGCCATCCCGATCGGCCACAAGCTGGCCATCCGTGACCTGCAGGAAGGCGACACGGTGATCAAGTACGGCGTCGACATCGGCCGGGTGATCAAACCCATCCGTGAAGGCGAGCACCTGCACGTCCACAACGTCAAAACCAAGAGGTGGTAAGCATGCAACTCAATGGGCGCACTTTCCTGGGCTACCGCCGCGACAATGGCCGTGTGGGCATTCGCAACCACGTGATCATCCTGCCGGTGGACGACATCTCCAATGCGGCCGCCGAAGCGGTGGCCAACAACATCAAAGGCACCCTCGGGCTGCCGCACCCGTATGGCCGGCTGCAGTTTGGCGAGGACCTTGAACTGCACTTCCGCACCCTGATCGGCACTGGCTGCAACCCCAACGTGGCCGCGGTGGTGGTCATTGGCATCGAACCGGGCTGGACCCGCCGCGTGGTAGAAGGCATCCGTGCCAGCGGCAAACCGGCCGAAGGCTTCTGGATCGAACAGAACGGCGACCACAACACCATCTGCGCCGCCTCGCGCAAGGCACGCGAATTCGTGCAGTACGCCACCGAACTGCGCCGCGAAGAATGCGACATCAGCGAGCTGTGGGTGTCGACCAAGTGCGGCGAGTCCGACACCACGTCCGGCTGCGGCGCCAACCCGACCGTGGGCAACGCCTTCGACAAGCTGTATGCGCAAGGCTGCACCCTGGTGTTCGGTGAAACCTCGGAGCTGACCGGCGGCGAACACCTGGTGGCCGAACGCTGCAGCACCCCGGCAGTGCGCGAGCGGTTCCAGTTCATGTTTGACCGCTACAGCGCCATGATCGACCGCTGGAAAACCAGTGACCTGTCCGAGTCGCAGCCAACCAAGGGCAACATCGAAGGCGGGCTGACCACCATCGAGGAAAAGGCCCTGGGCAACATCCAGAAGATCGGCCGCAAATGCCGGGTGGATGGGGTGCTGGACAAGGCCGAGGCGCCCACCGGGCCGGGCTTGTGGTTCATGGACTCGTCATCCGCAGCCGCAGAAATGGTCACCCTGTGTGCAGCATCCGGGTATGTGGCGCACTTTTTCCCCACTGGCCAAGGCAACGTCATCGGCAACCCGATATTGCCGGTGATCAAGATCTGCGCCAACCCGCGCACCTTCCGCACCATGGGTGAACACATCGACGTGGATGTGTCCGGCCTGCTGCGGCGCGAAATCAACATGGACGATGCCGGCGACCGCTTGCTCGACATGCTGCTGCGCACCGCCAACGGCCGCTACACTGCTGCCGAAGCGTTGGGGCACCGCGAGTTCGTGCTGACCCGTCTGTTCGAAAGCGCCTGACCTGCCGCGGGGGGGGGGGGGGGGGGGGGCCGGGCGGGGGCGGGGGGCGGGGCGGGAAG
>NZ_JACVZC010000084.1 GCF_016658545.1 Pseudomonas sp. S37
CCCCTAGCACCAACCGCAACGCCCCCTCCACCGCCGTGTCATGCATCACCACCCCATGCCGCCGATATCGCTCGACCACCTGCGGGTGCGGGTGCCCAAAGCTGTTGTTGCGCCCCCGCGAAATCAGCACCCCACGCGGTGCCGTGGCACGAACGAATGCCTCACTGGAGGAACTGCGGCTGCCATGATGGGGTGACTGCAGCCAGTCTATGCCGGGCGAGTCGGTAGCCGCCAGCCAGGCACGCTCGGCCCCCGCCTCCATATCACCCGCCAGCAGCAGCCGTTCGCCCTGCGCCTCGACCAGCAACACGCAGGATCGGTCATTGCTGCTGCGCCCATCAGCCCAGCGCCACAGCGAAAAGCGCACACCGTCCCAGCCCCACTGCTCGCCACTGACGCAGGGCTGCAGCTCTACCTCATCCAGTTCTTCCCCCCCAATTACCCGCCTGACCGGCAGGCCACGCAGGATCGCCGCAGCCCCCCCGGCATGATCAGCATGGGCATGGCTGACCAGCATCAGGTCCAGGCTAGCCACCCCCAGCTTGCGCAAGGTCGGCAGCACCACCCGTTCCCCCAGGTCACTTTCGCCCTTGGCCGGCCCAGCGTCGTAAAGCAGGTTGTGATGACGGGTACGCAACAGCACCGCCAAGCCCTGGCCGACGTCCAGTTGCAAGACCTCGACCTGCCCGAAAGGTACCGGCTCCCGCGGCACCCACAACGCCAGCAACATCACCCCACCCAAGCCGCGCAGCGGCACGCCACGAGGCAGCAATACCAGCAAGGCACCCAGGCAGACCAGCATCCAGGCCCACAGTGGCAAAGCTGGCGGCACCCACGCCGGCCGTTGCTGCGCCACCAGCGCCAACCCGCGGAACAGCACATCCAGCAAGCCACCCGCCAGCCACAAAAGCGCTTCCCCTACCCCGGCAAGCGGCAGCAGCAAGGTACCCAGCAATGCCAACGGCAAAACCGCCAGGCTGATCCACGGTACCGCCACCAGGTTGGCCAGCGGCGCACTCAGGCTCACCGGCAACCCTACGGCCAGCAGCACCGGCAGCAAGCCGATGGCGATTACCCACTGCGCCCGCGTCCAGGCCTGCCAGGGCCGCCAGCCACCCAGGCGGGCGCTGAAGCAATAGATAAGCGTGGCAACAGCACCAAACGACAGCCAGAAGCCGGGCAGCAAGACCGCCAGCGGCTCGACCAACAAGACGGCAACCAGCGCCAGCAGCAATGGCACAAAAGCCCCAAGGTGACGAAAGCGCAGGCGCCAGAGCAGCACCACGGCCAGCATCAGGCAGGCGCGCTGTACCGGCACGCCGGCACCGGCCAGCCAGCCGTAGGCCAGCGCAGCACTCATGGCCAGCGCGCAGGCCCAAGGCAACCACGGCAACCGCGCTGGCCACAGCCCCCAGCGCGCCAACCCGGCGACCAAGCCATACAGCAAACCGGCCAGCAGGCCGATGTGCTGGCCCGAGATCACCAGCAGGTGCACCGTGCCGGTGGCCTGCAATGCCTGCCAGTCTTCCCGCGCCAGGCCCGCCCCGTCGCCAAGCACCAGTGCCACCAGCGCCGCCTCCCGACCATTGGCCTCGACCGCCAGCAGGCGCTGACGCAGTGCATCGCGCCAACCCACGGTGGCAGGCGCCAGTAGCTGCCCGGCCTTGACCGTGCCGGTGGCACCGATCCGTCGCGCCAGCAGCTGCGCCTCACGGTCCGGCCCATGCGGGTTGAGCAACCCGGCCGGGCGCTGCAAGGTCACTGCCAGCCGCCACTGCTCGCCGGCAAGCACGGCTGGCCCGTTGAACCAGCTCAACTGCAGGCGTTGCGGCAGCTCAGCACGCCGCGAGTGGGCGGCCTCCAGTTCAAAGCGCACACCTTGCGCCGTGCGCGCCGGTAAACCAACCACCCTGCCCTCCAGCCACAACGTACGGCCATCAAGCACAGGCGCCAGGCGATCATCCAGCGCTTGCTGCGCCGACCAACAGGCCCAACACAAGCCCAGCACAAAACAGCCCAACGGCCATACGCGAGTAAACAGGCAACCGACAGCCAGCACCGCCAGCAGTAACAGCCATCCGACCGATGGCAATACGGGGAGAAAGCCCAGGCACAGCAGCCCGAGTGCGAGCGCCAACATCCCTGTGCGCATGAGGTAGAGCTCCAGAAGCAAAATCACCTTCTGAGGCATAGCCCAATTGCGGGCAATGCTTGCTCAACAATTGTCACAAACTCTAAACGAGGCTGAACGGGAATACGGGCATACTGCCCGGATCAACGCCCCGGGAGCCCACATGCCGCGCCGCCTGTTCAAACGCTACATGCCGGACCCGACCAGCATTCGGGAACACAAGTCCTTACGCTTTTTCGGCAAGTTGCTGCACGACCCCAACCTGTGGCACCTGAACCGCCATTCGGTGGCGCGGGCCATGGGCGTGGGCCTGTTCGCGGCGCTGATCCCGATGCCGGCGCAAATGCTGCTGGCCGCCGCGCTGGCCATTCCGGTGCGCGGCAACCTGCCGATTGCGGTCAGCCTGGTGTGGCTGACCAACCCGCTGACCATGCCGCCAGTGTTCTTCGTCACTTACATGACCGGCGCCTGGCTGATGGGGGTACCGCCGCGCACCCTGCCCGACGAGCTGACCTTCGAATGGATCACCGACCAGCTGGCGACGCTGTGGCAACCCTTCCTGCTCGGCTCGGTGGTGTGTGGCGTGGTGCTGGGCATCGTGGGCTACTTCGCCACCATGCTGTACTGGCGCTGGTGGGTGGGCCGGCAATGGCGTCGCCGCCAATGCCGGTGCAAGGCCTCAGGCGCGCATGCCGCGGCCGCTGACCAGCAGGCGCACACACAGGGTGTAGAGCACGGCAGTGGCCACCAGCATGAAGGTGATCGCCGTACCAATACTGATATCCGACACCCCTAGAATGCCGTATCGGAACGAGTTGACCATGTGCAGCACCGGGTTGGCCAGCGACACGGTCTGCCAGAACGGCGGCAGCAGGTTGATCGAGTAGAACACCCCGCCCAGGTAGGTCAGCGGCGTCAGTACGAAGGTCGGAATGATCGAAATATCGTCGAAGTTGCGCGCGAACACCGCGTTGACGAAGCCCAGCAACGAGAAGATGGTGGCGGTCAGCAGCACCACGATCACGGTCACGCCCAGGTGGTGCACTTGCAGGTCGGTGAAGAACATCGACAGGATGGTCACGATCACCCCCACCGCCAGGCCGCGCAGCACGCCACCCAGCACATAGCCGACGAGGATGGTGTGAGGGGATACCGGCGACACCATCAGCTCTTCGATCGAGCGCTGGAACTTGCTGCCGAAGAAGCTCGATACCACGTTGCCGTACGAGTTGGTGATCACCGACATCATGATCAGCCCCGGCACGATGTACTGCATGTAGGTGAAGCCGCCCATGTCGCCGATCTGCCGGCCGATCAGGTTACCGAAGATGACGAAGTACAGGACCATGGTGATGGCCGGCGGCAGCAAGGTCTGCGGCCAGATGCGCAAGAAGCGCCGCACTTCACGGTAGACGATGGTGTTCAGGGCCACCCAGTTGGTGCGCAGCTCCACACTCATACAGCCACCTTCGACAGGTTTTTTTCCACCAGGGACACGAACAGCTCCTCGAGTCGGTTGGTTTTGTTACGCAGGCTTTGCACTTCGATATTCTGCAGCGCCAGCTGGCCGAACAACGCGGTAATGCCGATGTCCTTGTCCACCTGCACTTCCAGGGTGTGCGGGGTCAGCAGCCGGCACGGGTACCCCTGCAACACGGGTGCAGTAGCCAGATCCTGCTTGATGTCGAGGACAAAGGTTTCGACATGCAGCTTGCCCAGCAACTGGCGCATGCTGGTGTTCTCGACGATGGTGCCGTGGTCGATGATGCCGATGTTACGGCACAGCTGCTCAGCCTCTTCCAGGTAGTGGGTGGTGAGGATGATGGTGATGCCTTTCTGGTTCAGCTCGGTGAGGAAGCTCCACATCGAACGGCGCAACTCGATGTCCACGCCGGCGGTGGGCTCGTCAAGAATCAGCAGGCGCGGCTCGTGGATCAGCGCGCGGGCAATCATCAGCCGGCGCTTCATGCCGCCGGACAGCGAACGCGATGGCACGTCACGCTTGTCCCACAGGCCCAGCTGGGTCAGGTACTGCTCGGCGCGTGCCTTGGCGATTTTCGGCGGGATACCGTAGTAGCCGGCCTGGGTCACGACGATGTCGAAGCACTTCTCGAACTGGTTGAAGTTGAATTCCTGCGGCACCACGCCCAGGCAGCGCTTGAGCGCCGAGGGCTCGCGGTCCAGGTCGTGGCCGAACACGTTGACCGTGCCGCTGGTCTTGTTCACCAGGGTGGAAAGGATGCCGATGGTGGTGGATTTGCCGGCGCCATTGGGGCCGAGCAAGGCGAAGAAGTCGCCTTCGGCGACATCGAGGTCGATGCCCTTGAGGGCCTGGAAGCCGTTGCCGTAGGTCTTGGTCAGCTGTCGGATGGACAGGGCGGAACTCATAGCGGGTCACTTACCGAAGAAAAAGGTGCAGGACACGCCAGGCAAAATCACTGGCGCAGTGAGTGCGGCCAATGGTGCTTGGCCTGGCCGCACAAGTACAGTCATGTGTATTGATAGTGACTATCGAAACAGCCGTGGTGTTCGATCAGGTCAGCGCAGTCATCACCGCAGCCTGGTAGGCCGGGCGCGCCTTCAGGCGTTCGTACCAGGCCTCCAGGTGGTGCATGGCCGGGCGTTCGATGGGCATTTCGAACCAGGCATAGACGAAGCTACCCAGTGGGATGTCGCCCATGCCGATCTGGTCACCGGAAAGATACGGCTGTTTGGCCAGGGTTTCATCGGCAATGGCCAGCAGCTGGGCGCACTGCTTGTGCGCGGCGTTGATCGCCACCCAGTCGCGCTGGTCTTCCGGGGTGCGCAGCAAGCCCCAGAACAGCGGGCGGAACGGCGTGGCGAAGGATGAGGTGGTCCAGTCCATCCACTTGTCGGCCAGGGCACGCTGGCGCGGGTCTTCCGGGTACCAGCCCTGTTCTGCGCCGTATTCGGCGCACAGGTAGCGGACGATGGTGTTGGACTCCCACAAGGTCAGGTCGCCGTCCTCCAGCATCGGCACCAGGCCGTTGGGGTTGCGGGCGCGGTAGTGCGGCTCGTTGACCACGCCAAAGGCGCCGCCGGCGTCGATGGATTCGAAATCCAGGCCCAGTTCGTGGGCGATCCACAGCGCCTTGCGCACATTGCTTGAATTCTTGCGGCCCCAGATCTTCAGCATGGCAACGTCCTTATGAATGCGGAGGTGGCACAGTCTACTCCAGAGTTTTGTCGCCTGTACGGGCCTCTTCGCGGGTAAACCCGCGCCTACAAGGATCGCGCCATACCTGAGGGCGGTGATATCCCTTGTAGGAGCGGGTTCACCCGCGAAGAGGCCAGCACAGGCGAACACCGCACTGAAACTCCCACCGCCACACCCTGTCACTGTTCTGACCCTGCCGTTCCCGGCGTTGCGTCTAAGCTATCCGGGACGGCTCAAGCCCCCCTGGTTCCAAGGAGGACCGATTATGTTGCTGTTGTGGTTGGTAGTGTTGGTGATCGGCGCTGCGTACCTCACGCACCGGCGTCTGGCGCCCTTGCAGATTCTCGGCATCATGGCGGCCTATGTGCTGCTGATGGGCATTTTCAGCAGCGCCCCTGGCTGGTTGCTGGCCCTGATCTGGCTGGTACTTGCGCTGAAAACCGCCCTGGTGGCGCTGCCGGAGTGGCGCCGCAAGGTATTTACAGGCCCGGTGTTCCAGTGGTTCCAGCGTACCCTGCCGCCGATGTCACAAACCGAGCGCGAAGCGATCGACGCCGGCACCGTGTGGTGGGATGGCGAACTGTTCAGTGGCCGCCCCGACTGGCGCATCCTGCTTGACTACCCGGCGCCGAAGCTGACCGAAGAAGAACAAGCCTTCATCGATGGCCCGACAGAAGCGCTGTGCACCATGGTCAGCGACTGGCAGATCGGCCAGGACATGGACCTGCCGCCGCAAGCCTGGGCGCATATCAAGGACAATGGCTTCTTCGCGCTGATCATTCCCAAGGAATACGGCGGCAAGGGCTTTTCGGCCTATGCACACTCCCAGGTTGCGATGAAGCTGGCCACCCGTAGCGGCGATCTTGCCTCTACGGTGATGGTGCCCAACTCGCTCGGCCCGGCTGAACTGCTGCTGCACTATGGCACCGACGAACAACGCAACCATTACCTGCCGCGCCTGGCTCGCGGCGATGAAATCCCGTGTTTCGCGCTAACCGGCCCATTGGCCGGCTCCGATGCAGGGGCCATGCCTGACACTGGGGTCATCTGCAAGGGCCAATGGCAAGGCGAGGAAGTCATCGGCCTGCGCCTGAACTGGGAAAAACGCTACATCACCCTGGGCCCCATCGCCACGCTGCTGGGGCTGGCGTTCAAGGCCTACGACCCGGACCACCTGCTAGGCGAGCAGGAAGAACTGGGTATCAGCCTTGCATTGATACCCACCGACACCCCCGGCGTGGACATCGGCAAACGCCACCTGCCGCTGGGCGCCGCCTTCATGAACGGGCCAAACAGCGGCAAGGACGTGTTCGTGCCGCTGGACTTCCTCATCGGCGGCCAGGCCATGCTCGGCAAGGGCTGGATGATGCTGATGAACTGCCTGTCGGTGGGCCGCTCCATCTCACTGCCCGCCGTAGGCACCGGCGCCGCCAAGTACACCAGCCTGGTCACCGGCCAATACGCCAACATCCGCGAGCAGTTCAATGTGCCGCTGGCGGCCTTCGAAGGCATTCAGGAATCGCTGGCACGCATCGGCGGCAACGCCTGGCTGATGGACAGCGCCCGCCTGCTAACGGCCAAGGCCGTGGACCTGGGCGAAAAACCCTCGGTGCTGTCGGCGATCCTCAAGTATCACCTCACCGAACGCGGCCGCGAATGCATCCAGCACGCCATGGACGTGCATGGCGGCAAGGGCATCATCATGGGCCCGAACAACTACCTGGGCCGCAACTGGCAAGGGGCGCCGATCTTCATCACCGTCGAGGGCGCGAACATCCTCTCGCGCAACCTGATGATCTTCGGCCAGGGCGCCATCCGCTGCCATCCGTTCGTGCTCAAGGAGATGGCCCTGGCAGGCCGCGAGGACCGCGACCAGGCGCTGCGCGAATTCGACGATCTGTTGATGAAGCACATCATGTTCGCCGCTGGCAACGCGGCCAGCACGCTAGTGTTCAACCTGGGGTTGGGCCGCCTGGAAAGCGTGCCGGGTGACGCGTTAAGCCAAGGCTACTTCCGTGCGCTCAACCGCCAGACGTCAGCCTTCGCCCTTTTGGCTGACCTGTCGATGATGCTGCTGGGCGGTGCCCTCAAGCGCCGCGAGCGCCTGAGTGCCCGGCTGGGTGATGTGCTCAGCTACCTGTACCTGTCCAGCGCTGCGCTCAAGCGCTACCACGATCTCGGTTCACCGGAGTACATGCAGCCATTGCTGCGCTGGGCCATGGAAGAAAGCCTGGGCCAGGCGGAAAAGGCCCTGGACCAACTGCTCGACAACTTCCCCAACCGTTTTGTCGGCTGTGCGCTGCGGGTGCTGGTATTCCCCTTCGGCCGCCTTCATACCGGGCCGAGTGATGAACTGGACGCGGAAGTGGCGGCATTGATCGGCCGCAGCAAGGGCGATCCGGCACTGGAAGAGCTGCTCGCAGGCTGCTACAGGCCACAGGCCGAAGGCGACCCGGTAGCAGCGCTGCAACGGGCCTGCGACTTGCTGAATGAAGCGGCGCCACTGCACAAGGCGCTGCATCAGGCAATCAAGGAAGGCAAGGTACGCCCGGCAGCTGGGCAGTCGTTGATCGACGCAGCCGTTGAGGCCGGTGTATTGCAGCCTGGCGAAGGGCAACGGTTGCATGGGGCGGAACAGGCTCGTCGGGCAGTGATCGATGTGGATGCCTTCGACAAGGCGCAGTTGCTGCCGGAGCCAGGTAAGGTGCGCTGAACCAAGAGGCCGCTTTGCGGCCTCTTCACCAACGGACGTATACTCCGCGCCCCGTTTCAACCACCCCGAGGACCGCCCCATGGCCACCCCCCACCTGGAATACCACCTGCACCTGCTGAACCACCTGCGCACCATCCTGGTGGCCCTGGGTGAAGCCGAGCAGGTACCGGAGGAAAGCCACGCCCTGTTCCTCGAACGCTTCGACGAGCTGCTGACCCTGCTGCCGCAAGACCCGCTGGCAAGCCAGTACCTGGGCCAGGACCTGATTTGCCAGGTGATCCAGCGCTACCCGCAAATCGCCCACCTGGTACCGCGCGACCTGCTGTGGTTCTTCGCGGGCGACTGCCTGCACTACATGCCTGACGAGGAGCTGGAGGTGTACCAGCAACTGGAAGAGCGCCGCTACGAGGCCGAGCAGAACGGTGAACCATTCGACTGGCACGCTGAAAAGCAGTTGCTGAACCCGGCAGGCCCAACGTCCCGCCATTGATCTGCCTGGCACCTGGCCATCCGCTGGCCAGGCACCTGCCGAATTTTCAACATGCTTTTACCACTGTGGCCTACATCCGCTGCGCCCCCCTATCCGTACGCTGTGCTCGTTTCAAGGATGCCTCGGCAACCTGAAATGCTGCGTGCCCTGCACGCAACCAGCCAACCTTTCAACGTACGGATTGAACAATGAAAAAAACTCTGATGGTGCTTGCCCTGGGCTTGGCAAGCAGCACCGCCTTTGCCGATGAACGCGGTCAAATTCTCTTCAAGGGCAATATCAACGGCGGCGGTACCTGCCCAATTGAAATCGTCGTACCGGGCGCTGGCCCAATTGGCGCGGTTGAGCTGGAAAACTGGCCAGTCAAGTATTTCGACAAGAACACTTCTACACCAGACATCGCATTCGCCCTGCGCGTGGATGCCGACGTTTCCGGCTGCACGATTCCTACGGGTTACAAATCCAAGGTGACCTTTGACTCGCACCACGGCGACGCAGGCGGGTCTGGCGAGTTCTATGCCATTCGCACGGGTGGTGCGGGTGGCCTCGCCCTGGAGATCAAGGATGATATCTACGACTCGATTCCTCCGCGCACCGAATCCAAGGAGTACGACGTGGCATCCACCGGCGTAACGGACTTGAAGTTCTTCGCCTCCTACGTGAAGACCGGTACGGTGACCGAGGGTATTGCCAATGCCGACGTGAACTTCATGGTCACGTTGCCTTGATGTTCCTCCAGGTGCCTTCGTGCACCTGGACTCCCCAGCTTATTCTCTAGGTCACTCCCATGTTTCCCGTCACCCGCACTTCCACGTTGCTGGGCGGTTGCCTGCTGCTTCTGGCCTGCATGCTCGACAGTGCCCACGCCGCCCTTACCATCAGCACTACCCGCATTGTCTACGAGGGCCCCCAGCGCAGTACGTCGGTGGTCATCGCCAACCCTGGCAAACGCCCCTATGCCGCACAGGTCTGGGTCAACACCGCAGCCGATGACAGCACCACGGCAGTGCCGTTCATGACCGCCCCGGGCTTGTTCAAGCTGACCGCTGGCAGAGAGCAATCAGTGCAGATCAGTGGCTTGCCCAACGACCTGCCACAAGACCGCGAATCCCTGTTCTTCTTCAACCTGCAGGAAATCCCCCAGGCGGTCGGTGAGCAGCGCAACGCCCTCAACATTGCCCTGCGCACGCGCATCAAGCTGTTCTACCGACCCAGCCAGGTCAGTGGCGACCCTGTGCGGCAACTGAAAGAACTGCAAGCCCACAGGGTCCAGGTTGCTGGTGTACCCCATCTGCGCATCCACAACCCCACGCCCTACCACTACACCTTCAATCGCCTGGAGGCGGTGAACGGCAAACAAAACCACCCGCTGGCCAACGCCGACATGCTTGCCCCACTGAGCGAACAGCTGTTCGCCCTGCCGGTCACGGCCAAGCAGGTGCTCGTCAGCGTCATCAATGACTACGGCGGCACCAGCGAGCCCTTGACCCTGCCTGTACTCGACGCGCCCTGACACCGACCGGCACGCTCCAGGAGCACCCGTATGCCCAATTTCCCCCTTTGCCGTGGCCGCCATCGCTTGCGCCGCGCTTGCCTGCTGCTGGCCACCCTGCCGGCGGCAGCGGCCTACGCCGAGCCGGAAGCACCTGGTGAAATCGAATTCCAGGCCGGCTTCATGTTCCAGCACCCGGGCCAACCGGCAAACAGCGCACAACTGGCCCTGAGCCAACTGGCGAGCACGGTTGACCTTGCACCTGGCACTTACCGGGTCGAGCTGTCGGTCAATCTCGAGTACGTGGGCCAGCGCGAGATCGCCTTCGAGCTCGACAGCAACGGCAAGCAATTGCAGCCTTGTCTGTCGCCGACATTGCTCGGTGAACTCGGCCTGCGCCTTGATGGCTTGCCAGACCCTGCCCTGCTCGAACAGCCTTGCCTGGACCTGCCTGCCGTGGTCCCTGGCGCCCGCGTGGACTTTGACAGTAGCCGGCTGCGGCTGGCGGTATCGATCCCACAGATTGCCCTGCGCCGTGACATCCGCGGGCAAGTGGACCCAGCGCTGTGGGACAGTGGCATCACCGCCGCATTCGTCAACTACCAGGCCTCGACCCTGCAGGGCCAGAACCGCGGGCAGGGGCACTTCGACAGCCATGACCTGTACCTGAACAGTGGCGTGAACCTGGCCGATTGGCGCCTGCGCAGCAACCAGACGTGGCGCCAGGACAGCCAGGGCCACCGCGAATGGACCCGTGCCTACACCTATGCGCAAACCGACCTGCCCGGCACTTGGGGCAACCTGACGATCGGCGAAACATTCACCGACAGCGATGTATTTCGCGGCATACCGGTAATCGGGGTACGCCTGGCTTCGGACTTCGACATGCTGCCCGACACCCATCGCAGCTATGCGCCGACCATCCGCGGCGTGGCCCAGACACGGGCCAAGCTGGAAATCTGGCAGAACGGCTACCCGCTCTATTCCACCTATGTCAGCCCAGGCCCCTATGCCATCGATGACCTGGCCGTCGGCGGCACCGGCGAACTGGAAGTGGTGCTGACCGAAGCCGATGGCCAGGTCCGCCGCTTCATTCAGCCGTATGCCAACATCGGCAACCTGCTGCGCCCGGGCGTGGCCCGCTACAGCACCACTGCAGGGCGCTACAACCCCACAGGCGACCTGCAGACGCCGCAGTTGTGGCAAGGCACCCTGGCGCTGGGCACCGCCTGGAACACCACCCTGTATGGCGGCCTGATGGCCAGCCAAGGCTACCGTGCCGAAGCGTTGGGTATTGCACGCGACCTGGGCAGACTGGGGGCAGTGTCATTCGACGTGACCCACTCGAACAGTGCGTTTGCCAGCCCACAGGCCCGCGACCTCGACGGCATGAGCTACTCGTTCAAGTACAGCAAAACCTTCGGCATGGGCACCAACCTGCGCTTCGCCGGCTACCGTTATTCCACCGAAGGTTACCGCGACTTCGAGCAGTGGGTACGCCAACGCAGCCACGACCAGCAGTTTCGCGGCGGCCAACGCCGGCGTCTCGAAGCTTCGCTGTATCAGACGTTTGGCGAGCGCAGCTCGGTGAGCCTGAACCTGACGCAGCAGGACTACTGGCAGCGTCAGGATGTGGAGCGCCAGTTCCAGGTCAACCTCAGCACCTCGCACCGCGGTGTCAGCTACCACCTGTATGCCTCACAGTCACTGCAGGACAACGGCTACGGCAAGGACCGCCAGGTCGGCCTGAGCCTGTCATTGCCGCTGGCATTCGGCCGCAGCAGCAACATGAGCATGAACACCCAGCACACGCGCAACGGCTCCCGACAGCAAGCCAGCCTGACCGGCAGTTACGACGAGCAATTGAGCTATAACCTCAGCGCCAGCCGCAACGAACGCCAGCAGCACGACTTCACGGTCGGCACCGGCTACCAGGCGGCACATGCCACCCTGGGTGCCGGGCTGAGCAAAGGCGAGGGCTACCACAGCCTGTCACTGCACGCCAACGGCGCCTTGCTGGTGCATGCGGACGGCATCGAGGCCGGCCCTTACCTGGGTGAAACCATAGCCCTGGTGGAGGTGCCTGGCATCGCCGACGTGGGCTTGCAGAACACGACAGCCGTGCGCACCAACGCCAAAGGTTATGCGTTGCTCCCCTACCTGCGCCCCTACAAGAGCAATTCGCTGGTGCTGAACACCGACCGCCTCGGGCCAGACGTGGAAATAGACAACGGCACCGCCCAGGTCGTACCCCGCCGTGGTGCAGTGGTAAAAGCCACATTCCAGGCCCGGCGGGTAAACCGCCTGGTGCTCACGACCTTGCTGCCCAATGGCCAGCCCCTGCCATTCGGTGCCCAGCTGGCAGACGCCTCGGGCGAAGTGCTGGGCATGGTTGGCCAGGCCGGCCAAGTCATCCTGACGACCAGCCTGGAGGCACAACAGCTCACCGCACACTGGGGCGACGACGTTGCCGCCCAATGCAGCGTGCACCTGGCCCCTTCGGCCATGCCTGAAGCCCAAGGCTACCGCCTGCAGACACTGACGTGCCTTTGACCCCCATCTCGCAACACGCTACGTGGTGAACCCGTTCGCCACGTAGCGCCAGGACCGCGCCCATGAAACTTCTTCGTCATACCCTGTGCCTTGGCCTGCTCGCAGCCCCCGAGCTAGCCCTCGCAGACCCGAACAATTACTGCAAATGGAGCGGCACAGGCCCCACACCCATGGTGTTCACGCGCAATCTCAATACGCTTCACATCGCCAAGGATGCACCGTTAGGCTGGGTGATCGGTGAAGTAACAGGCGGTTTCACGCTTGCCGATGGTGGCGGTAACCTGAAGCTGAGCTGCAATACGGACGGTAACCCTTCAACGCCCATGCGCTTCAGGTTCGTGGCCCAGGCACCGATCTTCCCAGACCCTTTGCCACCCTTCGAAGACGGCCACGTACTCAAGACAAACATCGAAGGCATCGGCGCTCGCGTGAAGCTCTCAGCTCCGTTTGACGGCACAGCTGGCAACTACTTCGTCCCGGACCTGGGACATACGCTGGTGCCCTTCAGCACCAGCCTGACCAAGCCGATCGGCTTCGATGTCGATGTCGGCAGGCTGCTCTTCAACGACATAACCTTGATAAAGACTGGCGACATTGCGCCAGGCCTGTACACCGTCAATGCCCCGCTGTTCCGCGGCATCCAGGACTTCGAAGGCATTGGTGAAGTGCTCGAATACCGGGTAACCGCCAACGTCGTCCAGGCGCAATGCCAAATCATCGGCGACCCGGTAAAGCCCAACCCGGTAGACCTGGGGTCGTGGGAACGCAGCGACTTCACCGGCCCGCCGTTCACCACCCGCACCGCAGGCTTCGAAATCGCCCTGACCAGTTGCCAGACCGACCCTGCAGGCCTCACCCAGGTATCGATCGAACTGGACCCGACCAATGGTTCACGCCCGCTCGACCCGGATAACGGAATAATGAGCCTGAGCAATGATGATACCGACGACGCCGGCATCGCCATTCAGGTCGTCATGGAGGGTGGCAGCCCGCTGCCCCTGAACCGTGAGGTAACCTTGCTGCCGATCAGCCCTGGCAGCATGGCTTTGAAGTTTGGCGCCCATTTCATACAGACCGCGGCAAAGGTCAGGGCTGGTGAAGCCAAAGGCGCGGTGAACTTCACGCTACGTTACCGCTGAAATGCCCCCGGCCCCTGTTGCAGGGGCCGGGAGCGAACATCAGGCATTACCCGCTGAGGGTGCCACTCAAGATGTCCTTGGCATCGTAGTTATAGTGCTGAGTTTCACCGTCACGCGTGGCCGTCATCAGCTGGTTCAACGCGTTATAGGTCATCGTCAGGCCCTGGTCATCATCGGTCATGTTGCCGTAGTCGTCGTATTTGAGTTCGAACACTTGCGGTGAGCCGCCTGCAGGAACATGTGCATAGCCAGTGAGCTGCGCCGGATCGGCAGCATTCGTGAATTGAAATTGGGTCCTGTGCAGTTTCTTGTCGGTGTCCGTCGTGGTCAGGGTTTTGATGTTGTTGAACGCATCGAAAGTGAATACCTGGCTGTAAATCTTGTTGCGCCACGAGTCTTCTGGCGGTTGCTCCGGCATGCTGTTGTCATCCTTGCCCTTGCACGTATAAACCGTCAGGCGATCGCTGGTATCGTAGTCATAGCGTTCGTCGCGCAGTACCTTTTCATTATCCTCCGGTCCTTCGGTCAAGGTACGCTGGCTCATGCCGTCCACGTCGTTGTACCACTGGCGCAAGGTCTGAATCACATCGCCAAAGTCGAAGGTACGGCGGCTCTCCCGCTCGAAATCGTCATACTTGAGTGTTGTGACCAGTTTTTCCCCTCCCCCCTCGGTGGTATAGGATTCGGTACGGCCAAAGTCATCGTACGTGAAGGTGGCCGTGACGCCGGCCAGGCTCGTGTACTCCAGCCTGCCATACTGGTCATATCGGTAAAGCTGTTTCTGCTTGAGAACATCGGTATAACTTTCCAGCCGGCCGAGCAAGCTGTAGCGGTAGTTCATTTCAAACAGTTCGCCGTCGATGGTCCGGGTTTCAGTGTCGACTTCTCCTGTACTGAAGTAAGTGCGATGCACCACATGCCCCGGCACCTCGAAATCGGTCAAGCGGGCATTGTGCGAGTCAAAAATATATTTCGCGGTGTCCATCTCGATGCCGTTGATCACACGCTTAACAGGCTCTTCGCCCAGGGCTGGCACATAGTCATATTCAATGACGTCGAACTGGGCAGGGTCGCGCTTGTACTTGGTCGCCTTCCACGGCTGGCGCTCACCCTGCCGGTATGCGAACGTCTGCTTGCGCCCACCGGTCGTCTCACTGTCCCGTCGGCCAAGGCCATCGAAGGTCTGCAGGCCAAGCACCTTGCCTGCAACCGAGATTTTCGTAGGCAGGTCATCAGCACTGTGGCTGGCATACTCGCGCGTGACCATATCCTTGCTCGGCAGCTGATGGGTAACCAGGCGATCGAAAATGTCATAGCGGTATTCGTTGACACGAAGCTTGCTCAACCCGACCGTCTCCTTGGCCGACCGACCCAAGCCATCGTACTCGTTCACGGTCAGGCTGTTCGGCTTGTTCTCGCGATCAAAGCGCTCCACACGTACCGGTTTTTCGAACAAGTTAAACCAGGTTTCGGTAACGCCAGTCTTGTTGCCTTTGGCGTCCTCGCGCCAGGCATACTGCACCGGCCCTCCCTTGTAGCGCGCATTGCCGAAGGGGTCTGTCTGCTCAACGGTCTTGACGCCGTCCGGTGAGGTGACACTCAGCAGTTGTCCCCAGTCGTCGTAGGCGAATGTGCTTTTCAGCTTGAGCAGCTTTTTGTCCAGCCAGTCGATTTCGGCTTCACTGGCGAGATCGCCAAATACCGAGTGGCTGGCCTCATAGCGCAGGTAGAGTTTGTCTGTGCCCAGCGCCATCAGGTTATCCTTGTCCTGACGATATTCCTCGATGGGCCGCTGCAGGCCGTCGAGCAGCGTGCGGGTTCGCACGTCCTTGACGTCCCAAGCCTCCTGGCTGGCCTGCTGGCCCAGCTCTGCACACAGCTCGTACGCATAGCGACGTTCGGCCTCATAGGCTTTTTCGGGCGCCACGATCTCGCGCACGGTTTGCCGCAAGGTGTTGTACTCGTAACGAATTTCGACGCCCTGGTCATCGCTGTTTAACAGTGGCAAGTCGTGCAACACCGAGTGCTCGGTTGTGATGTCCTTGTAATGCCCGTCAAAGCCGGTCAACTTCTCTTTGGTCTGAAGCACCATCTCGCCTGCACGGGGGCTGGCGACATGAGCAGCATTGCGGTTCGACCGCCCCTTGGCTACATACGGCAGCAAGTCGTACGCGTAGGTCGAGGTTGTGGCTTTACCGCCCATGGTCATGACTTTGCTGACAACCCGGCCAAACTTCCAGAGTTTGTCTGTTGATCGCTCATAATCATAAACCGTGCGTTGCCGTTCGGTTTCCGAACTGCCTTTTTCAAAGAGTGTTTCGTAGCCCACGACATACCAGGGGTCGAGGCTTGGGCGATCACCGCCGGCCAAGGCTGGCAACGTCTCATAGAAATAACGGTTGATAACGGTGACAGCCTTGCCAGCCGCCGACGCGGCCGGGATGACATGCTTTTCCTTCAGGTGCCGAATGAAGCCTTCTGGGTCTTTGGGGTGACCCTCGGCCTGCTCGTCAGTGGCATACCAGACGTACTTCTCCTCAACGCCATTGGCTTGCACAAGAGACAGCAAGTTACCCTGGCTGTCATAAGCGCTAGTCTCAACATCCGCCGGGCGATTGGGCGTTGTACCGCTCAGCCACGAGAGGCGACTGGTCTCGGTTGGCAACTGGAAATTACGCGGCAAATCCTTGAACGCGGTGGGTGTTTCCGGCAGGTTGTACTTCAGCACGGTCTGGCTTACAGACTTACCCCGCGTGGTCTTTTCCAGCGTCGACAAGTGGAACTGGTTGAAGCGACGCTCGATGCTGCGTACCAGTTTCTCGTTCTCGTAGAGCGACTCCACTGACCCGTAGCTGTAATTGCCCACGTATTGGTAGAGCGCATCCTGAGCGTTGCCCTTGGTCCAGTCGATGTCCAGGCCGTAACCGAGGAAGTTGTGTTTTACCGGGTTGTCAGGGTCGTTCGGGTAGGTGTAGCGCACATCTTCAACTGGCTGACCATGCCCAGGGTCTTTTTTATGGCCTGTGACGCGCGGTAGTGCCTTGAGCGTGCTTTTCGTTGGGAACAGGTGGCCTTCGTCCTGGTAAAGCACCGTTTCCACAGCGTTGGTCGGTGTCTCTACGCGGTTGATGCAGTAGAAGTCGTTTTTCTTCTCGTACTTCATCCGCCAACTGCCACGCTTCTTGGGGTCTGGGTCGGACGGCAGGACAATTCGCTCAACCAGCGCATCGGCCCCCAAGGCGAACTGGTATTCGGCCAGCCCCCCACCCACACCATCCGGGTAACCCAGCACCCTGACCGATGAGCCGTCACGGATGATCTGCAGCAGCGGTTCATTATCGTCCTGGCGAACGTATTGCAGCAGCGGGCTGCCGTTGAAGGTGGTGTAATCCAGGTGTGCGCCATGCCCTTCCGGGGAATAGATGTGTACCGGTACGGCAAGCGCCTGATCAGCAGAACCGCGCACCTCGAGAATCTCGACCAGGCCAGAGCGGTGAACCACACGCCAGGCATTGCTGCCATGGCGATACAGGTGAAAGCTCTGCAACTTCTGCTCGGTCATGGTCAGGCGCTTGGTGACAGTGTCCTCACCATCGACCTCGAATGCCTCGCCAGTGCTCAAGGTGATCACGTTACTGCTCGGAGAAAACTGGGTAAGTTGCAAGTTCCAGCCCGTTCCATAGCCGGAATCACGGCGATTGAGCGGGCTGAAGAAAAGATGCAACGGGAATGCAGGACCTTGCAGGTTGTTGCATTTGATGTCAGGCAGTTCAATCGCCATGGTGTACTGCCCGGTACGAGGATCGACACCGTTGCGCAGGTAACTCATGAAATTGAAGGCGTTGGATGAAACAGCAGTTGAACTTGACATATAACCTCCAAATTCAATAGTTGATTTTTACGCAAGAAAGCTTGCCTTCGATGTTGCCACCTTCATCTCGGGTACTTTCCAGCCTTACACCACCGGCATCAATAATAGTCTTGTCCGGGCGGCCTCTGAGCCCTGGGATTGATATCCAGCCGGTCGTCGTCGGCTGCCTTGTAGTGCGCAGCTTGAAGATCCAGCGCGTTTGAGAGTCCGGTCTGCACTCACCGGGCTTAAGCTGCGCCGCATCTGACCTCAATTCAAAAATTACCGCAGAAGGTGCATTCTCCACTCGAAACCAACTGTGCACATCATTGTTACAACTCGCATCATTAGTACGGAAGTTATAGATATGCTCGGCATTGTCACTTTTGATAGGTAGCGTACATTGCTGCCCACCCGGCTCGCCATTCTCCAACTTCTGGGCAAACATGATAGTCCCCCCCGTAGGCACTTCTTCCGCTGCTACCATATTGCTAAAAGCCACCCCACTCATTAAGGCAGCCACCAGCAGGAACATTTTCTGCTTCATCACTGTGTTCTCCATACGCGATAAATTAAACTTTCAGCCAGCCAGTGCAATTCAAGCCTTAGGCCGCACCAGTTCCCAGGCCACTACGTTGCGATTACCCGACTGACCTTTGGCACCATAGGAAAACTCAACATGGTGCACATTACCCTGCTCATCGACTAACTTGATAACCAGCGGCTGCGCCAGGTGCGCCTGTTCACCCAAAGGTTTATAAGCAACATCATCCTTGCGATCGTTGCATATCACCGCCATGCCACTGCTGAACGCGGAGGGTTCAACTTCCGCCTCCCACACTTCAGTGGAATCTGAAAATACCTCATTGAGGTCTTCGTCAAACTCAATGACCCGCTCGGGTTGCGTATTGGCCTCTTGCTTTTCCAGCCGGTCGTCAAAGATGAAACCGGTGTAGCTGGCCATGATTTCATTGGGGTGCTCATTCTCCCAACGAATCATCGACTCATTCGCCTTCGTCTTGATGCTTCCATCAGAATTCATATCAGTGATCTGAGCCGTCAAGAAGTCAGCACTCAAAAACCTGAATCGCCAGTAATCTCTTGAATTGTATTCAAGATAGTATTCATCTCCCGGTCGCCCTTCAGGCCCAGGCTCTATACCCTTCACTCGCTTGCGCTCCATCGAGTACTGCTCACGCTGGTAAGTCGGCAGCCGCGCTACATTCACCTGCACGGTTCCGCTTGTTGGGTCCTGGTCCAGGGAAGTGAACTCCCCGCCTCCGTCCTTGGTAAACCTGGCATAGAAGCTGGCGGCCACCGCGCTCGGATCGTTCACATGCAGATAGCGTGTTGCATATATCGTCGACCCCGGCGATTTCAGACGCCGGTCGTGCGGGTCGTCCTTGAAGGCCAGCTGGCCATATTGTTTGAAGGCATTCGGCAGGGTACGGGTTGCATAGACCTGATCGTCTTCAATCCCCTGGCTGGCCTCGGGCAGTGCGGGCACGTCGTCGTTGGACTTTAGCTCGACCAGCATCAGGCTGGCCTGCTCGGTAGGTGTCAAGCGATAGTCCTTGCCGTCACAGGCGGCAGCTCGAGGCACCCAACAATCTGGCTGTGTTCGCTCCGGTAAGCAGCCAGCCCGTGGAGTTCTCGATCATTCAGCAGAATGTGCTGCTCAAGCCTCGTCAGGAATTGCAGTTCACCCTGGATACCGTAATCCCCAATGTCGTATGGACGGTGGTGCCATTGCCTGGCAGTTCCGGAGAGTGGGGCACCATCGATGCCGCCACGGGGGTGTACACCGCACCGACTGCGAACAGGATGGGGGCACTGGAAACCCGGGTGCTGGTGGTCGCCACTGACCCGGCAACGAGTGCCGAGAGTGTTTCCAAAGTCACCGTGTTGACCAAGGGTGTAACGCTTAACCCCCTGATTCATGTTACCCACGCCAATGCTCACGAAGATTTCCAGGTCGCGCTCACCGCCGGTGCGCTGGATGGCGATGAGTTCAAGTGGCAACTGGTTGCCGATGAGCAGGGTGGAGGGGGCATTGATCGCGGCGCGATAGGCCCGACCAACCTCTACACGCCGCCTGCCAAACCTTTGCCTGACATTACCTTCACCGTTGATGAAGTCAGGGTTGCCGGTAAGAGCGGCGAGAGTACCAGTAGCGTGCTGCTGGTCGAGCACAAGTCGCCGCTCCTTCAGGTACTGATCGACCCAGAACTGCAACCGGAATTCGGCGTGCAATTGCAGGCTCGGTTAAACGGGCAGCCAATCTCAGGTGTGACGTGGTCGAAGTACATCGGCAGCCCGGGCTCCCTTGACGAGCAGACTGGCGTGTATGCGCCCGACGTCTATGCACCAGAGCGTTTCGCACTGTTATTCGCCAAGGTCGAATTCGAGCCCCTCGGAACTTTGGAGGGCTGCGCGCCAATGACCTGAGGGAGATCGACTTTCCCTTGGTATTTTTATTCAATAGCATGGGCAATCAGAACACCGGCTTCGGCACCAACTGGCAATTGCAGCTCACACGCTATACGCCCGGTGACAACATGCTGACACTGGCCAGCGGTGAAACATTCAAGGTCACCGGTGAAGACCCGAAAACCGGCCAGTTGCTGATGCGTGAAAAGAAACTGGACAATTTTCATTTCTACCGCCACGGCGACGGTTATCGCATCGTGCATCGGTCGGGGCTGGTCGAGGTACTTGAGTTGCAAGGTAGCGGCAGTAACCTCGCCGCTGTCCCGGTGCGTGTAGCATCGCCTCTTGGGCATGCCTTGCGGCTGAACTATGAGCCTGTCGGTGGCGGTTTCGTGCGCTTGAAAACCATATTCCAGGCCGATGGCGAACCGGTGTTCGGCACTCACTTCAGTGATGGCATCTTGTCGCTGAACTATTTCCCTGACGCCGCCGGAGGCCCGGGTGCGTCCTATAAAATGCACGTGACCGGGCCCAACAACTCGGTCTCGCGAATCGAGTTACCCTCCCATGACAAGGGTGCATGGGACTTCCGCTACCGCGAGGTGCACGGCCTGTGGTGCATGGAGGGTGTCACCACGCCAAATGGCGGCGAGGAGTTGATACTGTATCGCGACGAAGGGCACCGGTTTAACTACAAGGACCAGAACGGGGCCATGGTCACCGGCACTATTCCCCGAGTGACCGACCATGTGATTAGTCCTGGCCTTGGGCAGCCGAAAGTCGACAACCGATATACCTACCCAAACGACCCCGACAAACCGGTCAGGCACAACTTTCTGGGTTACGGCCTGGACATTGACTGGGCACGTAGAAATGAAACGGGCCTGGACGCGATGTATCAGTATGTCGGCGAGTACAGTTACGGTTCGGTAGAAACGCTGTACAAGGATGACAAACCGCTGCGCACCATCGAGCGGCGCTTCAACCAGTTTCATTTGCAAACCTTGGAAAAAACCACCCAAGGCAGCAACATTGCGCAAACGGTCACCGCTTATGAGTCGATGCACGATAATGTGGCATTCGACAACCAGCCGCGGACATTCCAACTCGCCACCAAAACCAGCCGCCTCTCGTGGCGCAAGGACAACAGCCCGCTAAGGCCGCCTGAAGTCGAGCGCACATCCTACGATGGCCAAGGTAATGTGCTGGAAATCACCAAGGCCAATGGTGTCAAGGAAATCAACACGTGGTACCCGGCAGCGGCCAGCGAAGGCCACCCGCTGGACCTTGAAGGCTTCGTGCGTCATCTGCGCGATCGCACGATTGTACCGGCCAGCAACGATGCCGATACGCTGGTACAACGCTATGCCTACGTCACCCGCGCTGCGCTGGCAACCGTCGGTTCCCCCGACCTGCAACCTTGCCATCTGGTCGACAGCGAAACACTGGTAGCTGTAGACCCCAAGGGCAAGGAAACGGAGCTGGAGAAGGTCCAGTACGGGTACACGGATGAACTGACTGATCCGTTCCGGCACGGCCGGGTCAACATGCGCACTGCGCTGCTCGGTACCCACTTGACCATGAGCACATTCGAGTACGACAAACTCGACACGCTTGCGCAGGTGCAAACCACCGAAAAAACCATGGGCGTCTGGGATGGTCAAATGGCTACCCAGATACGCCGGGAGTCGGCGCG
Source organism: Pseudomonas sp. S37 (assembly GCF_016658545.1). Taxonomy (GTDB): domain Bacteria; phylum Pseudomonadota; class Gammaproteobacteria; order Pseudomonadales; family Pseudomonadaceae; genus Aquipseudomonas. The sequence continues at coordinate 21,673 of NZ_JACVZC010000084.1, forward strand.
TACCGGCCTGCTCTACGAAGAGCGCGACCAGGATGGCGTCGTCACACGTTACGACTACGACAAGCTGGGCCGGGTAACGCTTGAATCCATCACCTCGGCTGACGGCGAGTTCCCGGCCGAGCGCAGCTATGCCTACTATCTGCGTGGCACTACAGATGGGACGAATGTGGAGTTGCCCGGGCAAAAGTTGACAGACGCGCTTGGAACCAGCACGCGAACCTACGTGGATGGCCTGGGCCGCCCAGTGCGTGTTGCACGCGATAAGGTCGACAGCGAAGTGCCGACACGCCTGCACGACACCCATGCCCTGAGCTACGACGAACGAGGCAACAAAGCCAGCGATACCACCCATGACTGGTACCTTGGCGTGCAAAAATCGCGGCGTACCCGCTACGAGTATGATGACTGGAACCAGCTCGCACGAACCATCACCCCCGAAGGCATCACTTACCATCAGGAAACCAACCTGATTGGCACCGTTGAGCACACCACCGGGCCAGTGATCCGGCGGTGGACCACCGGCAGCGACGGCAAGGTTGCGTCCAGGGTGGAGACGTGGATGAACCTGTTCGAGAAACCGGTTCGCACCCGGCGCATGGATAGCCAATGGAAGCTCTTGCCTGGGCAAGAGCTGCTGCAGGTTTATGACGGCCTGGGGCGTTGCACCACGGCTACCAATGAACGCGGGCACAGCACTCATTACACCTACGATGCCCGTGACCGCATGACCCGTACCCGGCTACCGGATGCCACTCTGGTTGAACGGGCCTACGCCAGCCACAGTGCCGAAGCACTGCCCGTTGCGCTAACGGTCACACCAGAAGGCAAAACCGCAGATCGCAAGCAGATTGCCAGCCAGCAGTTCGACAGCCTGCAACGGCTGGTCTCGCGCACAGTGGGCGAACGTACCGAGACATACACCTTTACAGGTGGCCGCAGCCAGCCCGACAGCCACGCTGCCACTGGCACTGGTCTGTAGCAGCAGCGTGTCGTTGGCGGAACCGGCTGTCTGTTGCGCCACGGCATGTTCGGCGGCGTACAGCACATGTGTGGTCCGGTTGCCTTTTATGGCAACCGACAGGCGGTTTTCCTCGAAGAACAGCAACTGTTGCGGCTCGCTGCCGGCCTGGCTGGCATACAGTTCGTTGTGGGCGTCGTAACGGAAGGTTGCGATTGCGGCGCCTTTGTCATCCTTGACTGCCGTCATCCGTCCACGGCTGTCGTGTTCCGGGGCCAACCCCCGCTCGTCACGCTCCAGATGGCCATTCTTGTCGTAACTGAAGGTGAGTTTCGGCTTCGCGGGTACGTAGGTGATGCTTTCCAGCTGGCATGGGTCGGCCTTGCGGTAGCCGTAGACAGCCCTTTGCAGTTGCGTGTCGCCCTCAAGCTTGTAGGTGGTGGTCTTGACGTTGTCGTAGCCATCCAGGGTCATGGTCAAATCCATATAGGGTTGACCAAACGGGTCTTTGGGCAGTTGGCTGCCGTTGCATTGGTGGCCCGTCAGGCGCTGGCGGCTGTCGTAGGTAAAGGTCTCGTGCAGTAAAACCTTGCCACCTTGTGTGGCGGTACGCTCATCCAGCAGGTCATCCTTGCCCCACACCTGCGTGACGATGCGGGTCGGCTGGCCGTCGATGGTCTCGGTCCGCTTGTTTTCGCGGCCATTGTCGTCGTACTCGATTTCGGTGACCTGAGTCGCGCCGCCACTGGCGGTATTCTCGGTGGTGATCCTCCAGGGCCGGCCCAGCGTATCGTACTTGTAGCCCACCGTTACCAGGCCTTGGGTCGAAGACTCCAGGCGCAGGTGCGTGTCATACACGTAAGTGGTTTCGAGATCGTTTGCCTGGGTTCGGGAATGGGGCAGGCCTGTCGACGAAATGTCCTGCGAAGTTTTCCATTCCTTGCCGTCTGGGCCTGTCCATGTTTCAGACGTCAGTTGCCCGATTGCGTCATAACCATAGGTCCGCTTGCCGTTTTCGTCCTTCTTGGTATTGCTTGCGGCCAACAGGTTGCCTGTGACCGGGTGGTAGTTGAACTCGAAATCGTCACCGGCGATCAGGCTCTTGTTCGGCGCCAGGGTCAAGGCCAGGTCGTACTCGAACGTGATCTTGTCGCCTGCGGGTGTGGTGTGCTGTGCGAATTGCACAATGGCAAGATGACCACGTTCAGTTACGCAGCCTATGGCGACTCCACGCCATCCGGGCAGGGTGTGCTCGGTTACAACGGCGAGCTCCGGGAAGCAGGCACAGGCTGGTACCTGCTGGGGCGAGGCTATCGCGCCTTCAACCCGGTACTGATGCGCTTCCACAGCCCCGATTCACTGAGCCCGTTCGACGGTGGCGGGCTCAACCCGTATGCCTATTGCAACGGCAACCCGGTTACCTTCCGCGACCCCACCGGGCATGCCGCCGAAGGCTGGAGCGGCGGCCGCCTGCGGCGCCCCGACGAAGACAACCCACACGCGTTCGCCGGCGGTAACAGCGCCAGTGGCAGTTCGAGTGATGCCTGGCTGAGCATTGGGCTGGCCGCAGCATTCCTGGTGCTTGGTGTGATCAGCTTCGGGGCGGCCTTGCCTGCAGCCATTACCGCTGGGCTAGCTGTTACCACCGCCACCGTAACCGCCGTCTCGCTCGGTGCGGCAGTGGTAGCGGAGGCCACAGGCCTGATTCTGAGCACAATTGGCTATGCCACTGAAGATGCAGGGTTGATGAACGCGGGGCAGATTGCAACGTATGCCGGTATTGCGCTGGGCGCGCCGGCCGCGCTCATTCAGGGGTACCAGGCGGTGCGTGGGATTGCCAGGTGGCTCAAGGGGGCGAAACCGCCGGTTTCGCCTAGGGGGAGTATGACAAGTAGCAATTTCGACAGCGGGGTAAACAATACCTCACCAGAGTTGTTTAGTTCAAACTTCACATCGCAAGCTCCGCACTGGCAACCGGAGGGACCTTTTTCTTCACCACACACTCAACCTCCAGTCCCTAATCCGAAACCGCATAGCTGGGGAGGCTTTGTAAATCGAGTAACCCGGTCAATGCCAGCATCGATATCCTCAATGGCTCCACCTTGAGTGCCGGCAGCGGCCCCTTGGTGTCGATTGCCGCTGACGGCAACGCCACGCTGCGGGTCAACGCCAGCCATCTGGTGGGTGACATTGTTGCCGAGCAGGGTGGGCGCGCCGACCTCACGCTGGAAAACGCCAGCACCCTGAAAGGCCACCTGGAAAACATCGAAAAACTGGCCATCAACAGCCAGGCCGAATGGACAATGACCCGCGATGCCCAGCTCAACGACCTGGCCATGAACGGCGGGGCCATCCGCTTCGGCGCAGCAGCAGGCGACTTCCATACCCTGTCGGTGGCCAACCTGGAAGGCAACGGCACGTTCATCATGGATGTCGATTTCGGCACGGGTGAAGCCGACCACCTGGAAGTCACCGGGCATGCCACTGGCGACCATCAACTGCGGGTGAGCAGCAGCGGCAGCGACCCGCAGTCCGAGAGCAGCCTGCACCTGGTGCATACTGCCAGCGGCGACGCCCGTTTTACCCTCGAAGGTGGGCCCGTGGACCTGGGCGCCTACTCTTATGACCTGAAGCAGAACGAAGACGGCAACGACTGGTACCTCGACACCACCACCCGTACCGTCAGCCCCGGCACGCAAACCCTGCTGGGGTTGTTCAACAGCGCACCCACCGTGTGGTATGGCGAACTCACCACACTGCGCAGCCGCATGGGTGAAATCCGCCGCGATACCGGCAAGACCGGCGCGTGGATGCGCAGCTATGGCAACAAGTTCAATGTGTCATCCAGCGCTGGTACGGGCTACCAACAAACCCAGCAGGGCCTGTCGTTCGGTGCCGACACACCCCTGCCGCTGGGCGATGGCAACTGGCTGGCCGGGGTAACCGCGGGTTATAGCAACTCGGACCTGAACCTGCCCCGCGGCGCCTCGGGCAAGGTCGACAGCTACCACGTCGGGGCCTATGCGACCTGGCTGCAACCGCAAAGCGGTTACTACCTGGATGCGGTAGCCAAGTTCAACCGCTACCAGAACCAGGCCGATGTGCGCCTGAGCGATGGCAAGCAAGCCAAAGGCGACTACGACAGCAACGGGCTGGGCGCTTCCGTGGAGTTCGGCCGCCACTTGCGCCTGGCCAATGACTACTTCATCGAACCCTACGCGCAGCTTTCGGCCATGGCCGTGCAAGGCCAGAGCGTAACCCTGGACAACGGCATGCGCGGCCATGGCGACAGTGCCCGCTCACTGCAGGCCAAGCTGGGTTCGGTGGCAGGCCGCAACTTCGACCTGGGCCAGGGCCGCAGCGTGCAACCGTACCTGAAGGCGGCAGTGGCCCACGAGTTTGCCCAGAACAACGACGTCAAGGTCAACGGCAACACCTTCCACAACGACCTGTCCGGCTCGCGCGCCGAGTTCGGTACCGGTGTATCCGTGGCCTGGGCCGAGCAGTGGCAGATGCACGCCGAGTTCGACTACAGCCACGGCGAGAAGATAGAACAGCCCTGAGCCGGCCTTCAGTGTGCGCGTAAAACCTGAGGTGGAATCAATCAACGGGTTCGCGATAATCGTGTCGCGGACCACGGTAACCAATGCCATTGATTGGTACCCCGTATCGGTATCAGTGGCCACTATGCGCACGTGCTTGAACAGGCCTTCAATTAAACCTGCGGCGGGCGCGGTATATAAACCGTCGTTGGTAATACGGCCTAAGTCCCCGTTACGGCTAGCATCTTCCAGCTTGAATTTGACGTTCGGCTTAGCAGGGTTACACACAAACCTATGCTCAGCTGATGCTGGCAACATCAGCTCCAACGGGTCTATCCGGAATGATGTAAGTTTTGGAGAGATATTTCCAGCCAAATCACCATCCATTTCAAAATTGTGATCATAGACAGTAATTCCTTCACCAAAGTTCATCTTCATCAAAGCGATCAACGCTAGCGTTTCCGATTGAATTCTTTTATTATTTGTAAAAACGTCTTGATATTTCTTAGCGATCCGAGCTGCCAAACCACCCACCGTGGCATCCTTATTATGGTATGCTATGACACTGTCAATTAATGCGTCCGGGGTGTCATCCATAACAAGGGTTTCGCTTTCCTCTCGCGGGTTCTCCAAGGCCTGCCCCTTCCCATCATTTCTTTTATGCCACTTAGCATTGGGCGCCCGAGTAATCGAAGTGTAATGAATATCCACCTTATGATCAAACACGATCTCCTTACACCCTGCCTCAAGTTTTTTCTTAAGTTCGTCGCGCCGACTCCCGACCCACTCAATATAGCCGTCACCCATCATTATAGGGAAAGAACTTTGAACTGCACCCGTCGCATAAAAATCTTCAACATGAACACCATCATCTCTCATCTCAAAGGTTATTTCTTCACCCCCCTTCACAACAAAGACCGTGCTTTGCCATATTGCCATCACGTTATCTTCTTTACCGTTCACAAGAAAGTAAAACAATTTATCTAGCGTCGGTTGAATCTGGTTGTAATCCCCCCTTTTTAATGTGAGCTTGGTAGCCCTCCCCTCCTTATCGTAGCCGAATTTCAACGATCCCGCCTTGGCACTGTACGCCTCGCCAAACCCCTCAGCGTATAAACGTAATGCAAAGGTATACCGATTGAATAGAACTCTAGCACTCCTCCCGACGGGCAGCAACCACCCGAACGATGAATGAGCATCAGGAAGTACACCTGCCGGCTCATTACCTACCTGAATGAAAAGCACCACTGCACCGTTCCTGCCATTTCTTTGCGTACGCATATAAGCACGGCGCGTCCGCGCCCATTCATCTGCGCCTACAGCCAACTCGCCAAATGTGTATCGTCGCTGGGCACTCTCGAGCTTTTTGAAAAGAGCACTAAAAAAATCGCCACCGATTTTATTATCCTGATCTTCCTCTGAAACCTCGAGCCTAAACTCGTCACTGTTCTGTAGATCAATGAACATCGTGCCGTCCGATTCAACAACGATGGGTGTATCCGGGAGCTTTAGATCAAATCGCAGTACCGACCCTGCGAAAGGAGCAAAGTAAGAAATGGCTTGGGTATACCACTGCTGATTGGTGTATCTCTGGTGCAACTGATTACCGCCCAATACGCGCATCTGCATATTTGCCCTGGAGTCATTCTGGTCGGTATTCTCGAAAGCCATCCTGGGTCGATCCATCAGGAAACTTTCAATTTTGTAACGCCACTCTCCACCCGAAACAGAAAGTTCACCGGATACGGGGGGAAGGGCATCGGAAGTTTTATAACGCTGAATATAGACCTGCAATAAAAACTGATTAAGTTTTGCATCATCGAATGCTGCAATCATTCCCCAACCCAGCATATCGATATTTGTAATATCGTTATTTGTAATATCGTTATTTGTAGTATCGTTATTTGTAGTATCGTTATTTGTAGTATCGTTATCAGTTGACATCTTCACACTCCCGAATCAGGTAAGCAATCCGCCCCTCCGTCAAAAGTGCGAAGGAACCCTGCTAGCCTCATTTTGGAGCTGTGGACCGTGGGCCGCTACTGGCAGAAATATCAGGTACCCTGCTTTTGGGCACTGATGGCGGAATGGAGCCGCGGCCGTGCTACGCTGTTTGGCAGGCGTCAATGATATTGGCGAATTGCTGGCAGGACAGAAAAAAAACGCAAAAAAAAACCACTCCTAAGAGTGGTTTTCTAGAATGGAGCGGGAAACGAGACTCGAACTCGCGACCCCGACCTTGGCAAGGTCGT